>JBMOHM010000041.1:0-29053 GCA_049317845.1 Nodosilinea sp.
GACGGGTTTGGGACGGGGCAAGGGGGTCATGGTTCAGCCACCCGCAACATCCTCCTATTCTATCGTTGTAGCCTGGAAAGGGGGTTAAGGGTCAGGAGGGGGTCAGAGCGGTCTCTTCTGGTTTCTGGCTTCTCACCTTTGGAATTAACCGGTTTTGGGCTGGAAATTCCCATCGTTAATAATCGCCACCGTTTCCTCTATGAACCGCTGGCAGGGAGTGGTGAGGCTAATCACCGCCGCTTTGGTGGTGGGGAACAGTCGTTCGATCCCCGTCTGAGGCCGGTCCGCCTTCACCTTGAGGCCACCAGGCTGGGTTCAAATAGAAATTGCCCTAACTTTAGCTCGATCCCCGCAGGGCTACGGATCAGCTTTATCAGCAAGATTACGACGGCCATTTGTACATTGAGGTAGGATTTCCCCCCTAGCGAAGTCCTAGCCAGGTAAAAAAGTCCTGATGACTCCATAACTCCAGCAGCAGCAGGGCCACAAACCCCACCATGGCAAAACGACCATTCAACCGTTCGGCGTAGGCTGTCCAACCAAAACTCGGCTGAGGTTCATGATCATCAGATCCAGGCTCGGCGACAGGTTGAGGATTGACGGGTTCAGACTCTGATGTCATAGGGCAAACTATTGATTCCCACTAAAACCGTTAATGTGTAATTATGGCTGGGGCCAGAACGCTGAGAACCGGGTTGATTCGCTACAGGGGAAGGCTGGGTAGGTGTTCTAGCTAGCTGCCAAGGGTATTAGAAACCCCTTTCTGGTCTGAGCGAGGACGCCTGATTACCCTGGTGACCTTAGCTCTGAGGCTGCCCTAAGTCCTGAAAGTAGAACTTCAACAGCGCACCACACCCCAGTATTTTCAAAGCTTCCAGGCCAAAATAGAGGCCATGGAGTTGATTCATACCTTCAGGCAGGACTGGAGTGGAGTCAAAGGGATTGAGGGCAAGACCCAGGGCACCCATAGCTGGAGATAGGCCATAGGTAACCACCAGCGCAATGGCCAGTAAGACCAGGGCCACTTCTACTGCCCAACGGCTACGCAGACCACTGACCATAACGCCATGGGTAGAGCGGGACTGGCGATTTACCAGCAGCCCCGTTAGCACCAGGGCCCCACACACCAGCTCCAGTCGATTGAAAAGCCAAAATAGGGTATACCCGGCCGGACCAAAATCAGGCTGGGTGAGCATACCGCTGACGAACAGACCGGGCATAACCACCAGGTCCATTAGCAGGCTGCTGCTGAACCAGAACATCAGGGCAAACAGGAATACACTGACCCAGTTGATGGACCTGGGGGTGGGGGTGGATAGGCTCTGCATAGGAATAGACTCTGAAAGCGGTGCTTTATAAAGGCAATGTCAGGATGGGGAGGTCCTGACGCTGGGACAGAACCCCATGATTTCCTCTAGCCTAACCAACTTTGCCCTGGGCAACCGTGAACTATTCTTGCAGTCAAGGGCTCACCGTTGTCAGCATAGGCGGCCTGCTCCCAGCCCCATTCCCCCTGAATCCAAGGTTTTCAGCTCCAGCCGTGCCAATCGATCAAATTGCTACGGGCACAAAACTTTAGATACCTTAGCCTTTAAACATAAACCCAGATCGCCAATCTGACCCTAGCCCCGGGTGACGGGGCCGAAAGGAAGGTGGAAAAGGCTATTCAATCTAAAGTAGATTGGAATTGACAGGCAAAAACGGGGGATGGGCGGTCATGATTACCCACATTGTTTTAGATATGGGGGGAGTGCTGGTGGAGTTGGAATGGCAGCAGCGCATGGAAAAACTGTTGCAGCGATCGCTGCCAATGGCGGAACTCCACCACCTTTGGGTCACTGCCCTGAGCACGGTCGATTTTGAGTCGGGATGCACCAATTTCGATGAATTTGCGATGGCCTTTATTCAAGAATTTGGGGTCGATATGGCCCCTGAGCAGCTTCAGCAGGAGTTTTTAGAGGTGGTGCAGGGGCCCTTGCCCAATTGCGAGGCTATGCTGGCTAGTCTGCAGTCCACCTATCACCTTTCGCTGCTGTCCAATACCAACTCGGCCCATTACCAGAGACTCCGCGATCGCTACGATTTCTTTAAGTACTTTGATCAACTGTTTCTGTCCTACGAGTTGGGCATGATGAAACCCAACCCACAGATTTTTCATCACGTCTTAACCGAACTGGACACCCCACCCGAGACGGTGGTCTTCTTTGATGATGGCAGTCGCAATGTAGAGGCAGCCAGGGCGGTAGGCATTCAGGCCTACCGGGTGGACGGTCCCGATCAGATTTTGCAGATTGTGGCCGCCTTTTAATCCGCCAGTCTTGGGGGCAAGGCACAGCTAGGAATCAGTGCCACAGCAGACCGTCACCCCCGGGCAAGGCAAATTAAGTCTGGCCTTAACCTTAGGGGGTATGCCAGTGATCTACAATCCCTTGCCATGGATTGGATTACTACTCAACCGATTGCCCATCGAGGTCTGCACCGGGGTCAGGACATCCCGGAAAATTCTTTGCTGGCCTTTGAAGCGGCGATCGCCGCTGGCCATCCCATCGAACTTGATCTGCAACTGCTGGCCGATGGGGAATTGGCCGTGTTCCATGACAAAACCCTGAATCGCCTCACCGGTCAGCCGGGTAGCATTGGCCAACAAACCCTCACCAGCCTGGGGCAGTATCGCCTTTACCATAGCGATCAAACTATTCCCTGCCTGGCGGAAGCCCTAGCCCTGATCAACGGTCGCGTACCTGTGCTCCTAGAAATTAAAAACGAGGGCCGGGTAGGGCGACTGGAAGCGGCTTTGCTAAAAGCCCTCAGGACCTATGGAGGGGAGTTTGCCGTACAGTCCTTTAATCCCCTATCACTGCAATGGTTTCATCGCCATGCTCCAGAAATCTGGCGGGGTCAGCTCTCCAGTGACTTCAGGGAGTCCTCCATTCCCTGGCATTTATCGGTTATCCATAGTAACTTACTGTTTAACTGGGCTAGCCAGCCCCACTTCATTGCCTATGACCTCAAGGCCCTACCCAAACCCTGTACTACCCTCCTGAGAGAGGTCTTCCATATCCCCTTAATTACCTGGACTGTCCGCAACCGGGCTGATCAGGCCAGGGCCCAACAGTATGCTGACAACTATATTTTTGATCCATTTTAAGTAGACCCTTTTAATTAGACCTGGTTGGTGTTGATCTTTAGGTAGAGCTAGCCCGATGCCCTAGCCACCTTGCCCTGCCCGATCAGATTGAGAGTCAGTACCTGAGCCCCTCCATGCCCCTTAACGCTAGTTTAGTCCCCTGGTGGCAAAGTTTTTTCCGCCTCGCCCTGGCTAATATCATTGCCAACTTGATGGTGCCCCTGGCGGGACTGGTAGATACGGCCTTTCTGGGACACCTGACGGAAATTCATCACCTGGGAGGAGTGGCCCTGGCCACAACAATTTTTAATGTAGTCTACTGGGGTTTTGGCTTTCTTCGCATGGGCACGACGGGCCTGATCGCCCAGGCGACGGGGCAGGATCAACCGGACGAGATCCTGCTGATCCTGCTGCGCCATGGTGTTATAGCCCTGGGCTTAGGGGTGGGTATTCTGGTTCTACAGGTGCCCATCCGCGACTGGGGATTTGCCCTGCTGGGGGCGGAAGCCGACCTCAAACTAGCGGGTTACGCCTTCTATCAGGCCCGCATTTGGGATGCCCCCGCAGTCCTTCTGAACCTGGTGGTGGTGGGCTGGTGCCTGGGCCAGGAAAAGGGGCGTTGGGTCATCCTGCTATCCCTGGTGGGAAACGGCAGTAACGTGGTGCTCAATTACCTGTTTATTCGCCAGTGGGGCTGGGCCAGTACCGGGGCTGGACTGGCCACCGCCCTGAGCCAGTACATGATGCTGGCGGTAGGGCTGGTGATGATCCGTGCTGCCCTGGGGAGACAGACCCTGGCCCGACTCCTACCTCAGCTATGGCAGGGGGAAAAACTGCAGCAAATTCTGTTGTTAAACCGCGATATTTTGATTCGGACCTCGGTTTTAATTCTTAGCTTTGCCCTGTTTACTCGAGTCAGCGCCAGCCTGGGAAGTCTGGTACTGGCCGCTAATACCCTGCTACTACAGGTGGTCACCCTGTCAGCCTACTTTATCGATGGTATTGCCTTCGCCACAGAAAGTTTTGCCGGTCGCTGCTACGGCCGCGGCGATCGCCGGGGTCTCTGGGGGCTGCTAGGGGTGGGTGGGGTGGCTAGCCTGTTGCTGGGGCTGGGGTTTGCCGCCGTTTTTATGAGCTTTCCCCAGCCCCTATTCGGCCTGCTAACCAGCCATGCAGAGGTGATTATCCAGCTACGCGCCTTTCGGGGCTGGTTGATACCTGTACTGGCCTTCGGGGCGATCGCCTACCTGCTGGATGGTTTTTTTCTGGGTCTTACCGCCCGCACTATTTTGCGCAATGGCACGGTACTGGCGGGATTGGTGGGGTTTTTACCATTGGCCCTGGTGGCTCAGGCGATCGCTAGCCCCCACCTGCTCTGGCTGGCTCTGACAGGACTGATGGCCGGACGCGCCCTGACCCTGGCCTGGGCTGTGCCCCGCTGGTTTGCCCCCAAGCCTGAATCTAGTATTCATTGATACCAACACCCAACCAAAATCCTGACCGGGGTAAAACATGTATTACTATTAAGAACTATGGCGAACTGGTAACAAGTAGGTTCCGAACTTAGAAAAGGAGGATCAGCTGTGAAACGAAGTTCTGTAGTTGGCAGTCTTGTGGCAGGGGGCCTGGGTCTCTACGCTCTGGTGCCAGCCCCGGCTACGGCGGCAGTCGGTCATGACTCTTTAGCTAGCGTCTTCTCGCCGGTAGAGGGGGCCTTTGTCGATGGCCTGCGCCTGGTGGCGGCGACCAATCTGACCTCCTCCCAACAGAATCAATTAGACGACTTGCTGCGCCAGGGGGAAGTCCGGGTCAAGGCTAAGGACTATGGGGGTGCAATTTCTGTCTACCAGCAAGCTGCCCAGATTGATCAACGCAATGCCCGAATTTTCTCTGGCCTGGGTTACCTCTATATCCAGCAACAGAACTACCCAGAAGCCATAGCAGCCTATCGCCAGGCCATTGTCCTGGAGGATGATAATCTCGCCTTTCGCTACGGATTGGCCCACAGCCTCTACCAAAATGGCAATCTCAATGAGGCTCTGGCCGCCTATCAAGACATCCTCAAAGGCTATCCGAAGGAGGCCAATGCCTACCTGGGGGTCGCCGGCATTCAGATCCAACTCCAAAACTATGGTGAGGCGGCCCGTACCTACGAAAGTTTGCTAAGTGTCAAACCGGATAATTTTCAAGCCCTCATCGGTCTTAGTAACCTGGCCATTCAGCAGAAAAACTACGACCAAGCCCTGAACTACCTGACTCAGGGGATCAAGTCCAACCCCCGTCAGGATGGTCTGTACGTCAAAACAGCCAGTCTCTATTCCGTGTTGGGTAACCCGGAAGCGGCTCGCCAGAATCTGCAAAAGGCCCTTACCCTCAAACCCGATAACGACGAGGCCAACTATCAGATGGGTTATCTGCTTTATCAGACGGGTGATCGGGATGCCGCCCTGGGCCATCTGCTCAAAGCTGTACAAACCAATCCTGACCTGGTTCCCGCCCAGGCTCTGTTGGCAGAACTACTACTAGAGCGTCAGCAGTACCTGCGGGCGGCTATTTCCTATCGGATTGTAGCTGACGCTATGCCCGAGAATGCAGCTGTCCTCTACAACCTGGGTCTAGCCCTGTGGGGACAGGGCTTACATAGCCAGGCTAAATATACGATCGATTCGGCAGTCCAAATGTATCAACGTCAGGGTGATCAAGCCGGAGCTCAACGGGCTCGGGAATTGATCGAGTTTTGGGCTTCCCAATCTTAGATCAGCCCATTGCTTAACTAAACCATTAACCTGGGTCCCCATCTTTTTCCTGGGCCGTAACCGCCTGACTAAACCCTAATACCACAAAGACGTTGGATAGGGTTAGAAGGGCTTCGGCCCCACCATGGAGCCAGTCAACGTTAGCCAGTTCCTGGTGTAAACCTAGGGTGGCGTAGGCTCCAGCGGGAATGGTAACGGCTACAAATATCAGTAAGCCGTAGAATCCCGCCAGGGCTAATTTGGGGGTAGCCTGGGTGCGGGTGAGAAACCACAGAAACCCCAGGTAGGGAAAGAGGGAGAGGGCGAAGAGCGTATTTTTATCAACCATGCAGTGTTGAGATGTTAGGGATATTTAAGAAGCCTGAGAGCACCTGGACTCCAGGGCTATACCCCTGGAGTCGATCCCTGACTCTGGCGATAAATCCACCAGGCAGCCAGACACAGGGTCGTGTTACCCACCACCGTTAGGGCGGCTTGTAATGTGACCAACCAACTCAGCCCGGGGGCATTATCGAAGAAGTGCCAGGTACAGGCGGCCATAGCGCTGACCAGGGCGGGAAACATGGCGATCGCGAGCCAGCGCCAAACTAACCGCCGACTCAGGAGGGCAAAGCGCCAGACCAGCAGCATCGCCGCCATCCACTCCAGCACACTGGAAATATGGATGATCCAGGTGGGCAGGGAGAGCACGTGCATGGCGATCGGGAGGGAACAACAGCCTCTATTGTAGAGAGGTTGGGGACAGGTAGGTGAAGATGAAAGCAGTTCTCTGTGGCTACTATGGCATGGGTAATGGGGGAGACGAGGCCCTCCTGGCCACCCTTTTGCAAATGTTGCCCGAGACCGTTGAGCCCCTGGTGCTATCGGGCAACCCAGGGGAAACCCGGGAGCGCTACGGAGTTACGGCCCTGGCCCGCAAACATCCCCAGGCGATTATGGCGGCTCTACGCCAGGCGGATGTCCTGATCTGGGGAGGCGGTAGCTTGCTACAGGATGCCACTAGCTTACAAAATCCCCTCTATTACACTGGCTTGATGATTCTAGCCCAGTGGTTAGGCTTAAAAACCATCGCCTGGGGACAGGGAATCGGTCCCCTCCACCATCCCCTCAGCCGCGCCCTGGGCCGCTATGCCCTGAGCCGCTGTAATGGTGTGAGCGTCCGAGATAGCCGCTCCAGGGCCTGGCTAAACCGCTGGCATATTGATGCCCTAGAGGCTGCAGATCCGGTCTGGGCAATGGAGTCCCTGACCGCACCAGCTTTAGGGGACTGGCCAGAACCCCGGGTAGCGGTGGCCCTGCGTCCCCATCCCTGGCTTACCCGCGATCGCCTGGATCAACTCACCCAGGCTTTAATCAGCTTCCAGGCGGCGACCCAGAGCGCTATGTTGCTGGTGCCCTTCCAACCCAGCAAGGATTTAGCGATCGCTGAGTATGTGCAATCCCACCTGACGGGTCCCAGTCAGATCTGTAGCCTGGCGGACCCGCGCCAGCTGAAGGGATTATTTCAAGGGGTACACATGACCATTGGTATGCGCTTCCATGCTCTGATTATGGCCGCCGCTGCGGGGTGTCGCTGCTTTGCCCTGAGCTACGATCCCAAGGTTATGGCCCTGGTTGAGGATCTAGACCTGCCCGGTTTTGATCTCGATCCCCAGAGTCAAAAAGGCACCTATGGCTGGCCTGCCTCGACCCAAGCCATTACCCAGAGCTGGTTGGAGACCTACAGCCAGGGCCGTCCCCTTTCCCCCATCCAGATTCAAACCCAGGTTGATCGGGCCCGGCTACATCAGCAGATGCTACAGGACCTTCTGGCCACCTGAGTTCGACAAAGTGATGACCATCGTCATTTGTGCCAGGGGTAACATCGTTATCCAAAACCGTCCCCCTTACCGCCGTCGGCCTTCCCATGCTATACCCTGTCCCTGCTGCCAGGGTAAGGGCCACGGTTTCATTACCGTCCCTGACGGTATCCGATTTGAAGGTGCATCATAGCAGGGTTCAGCCAGTGTTACAGTTGGGGCAGGGGTAAAAAATAGGGGGAAGCCATGGTCTTTTCTAACGATCGGATCAAGGCCGATCTAACCGATCTGTGTACCCAATGGGGCAGTCGGGTGGATTACCTGGCCATTCGCCTGGAGCAATCGGAAGGTACAGAAATCTTTCTGCGGGGAGGGGAGATCGAAACCCTCAGCGAAGGCATGGCCATTGGTGGCCATGTGCGGGCCTGCTATCGGGGTGGTTGGGGCTTTGCCAGCTTTAACAACCTCCATAACCTCAGCGATCGCGTCGCCGAGGCGGTTAGTGCTGCCCGTTTGGTGGGATCGGAGGAAACCATCCTGGCCCCCGTCCCGGTAGTACAGGCTAGCCGCCAATTTCCCATCGCTGGCACCGACCCTCGCCATGTTTCCCTGGCCCGGAAAAAGCAGCTTTGCAGCCACTATGCCGACCTGTTGCAGAGCCTGGACGATCGCATCACCACCACCTCAGTGCGCTATAGCGACATTACCCAGCAGGTTCTATTGGCCACTTCGGAGGGAACCCTGATTGACCAGTCCTGGTCCGACATGGAAATGCGCTTTGCCGCCACCGCCCGATCCGGTGATACGGTTCAAACCGGTCGGGAAACCACCGGTTCCCGCCGCGCCTACGAAGACCTGGAAAATCTCGATGCCCAGGTCCTCGGTTCGGCCCAGCGAGCCCTGGCATCCCTGGATCTGCCGGCGGTACGGGGGGCGGTTTACGAAGTGGTGATTGATCCGATCCTGACCGGACTATTTGTCCACGAAGCCTTCGGTCATCTGTCTGAAGCCGACATGACCTACGAAAATCCCGATCTGCTGGAGGCCATGAGCCTGGGTCGCCGCTTTGGGCCCGATCATCTACAAATTTTCGATGGTGCCGCTCCAGCGGGCCACCGAGGTAGTTACTTCTACGATGATGAGGGCACTCCCGCCAGTACCACCCAGTTGATTCGGGACGGGGTGCTGGTGGGGCGACTGCACTCCCGGGAGACCGCGGGTAAACTAGGGGAACTTCCTACCGGTAATGCTCGTTGTCTCAACTATCACTATTCCCCCCTGGTCCGAATGACCAACACCTGGATAGAACGGGGCACAACTCCAGTCCAGGACTTGCTGACAGATATAAAGGAAGGCGTCTATGCCCGGAACTGGTTAGAGGGCATGACAAACGGGGAAATGTTTACCTTTACCGCTGGCGAAGCCTGGATGATCCGCAACGGCCAGTTGGCCGAACCCGTACGGGATGTAACCCTATCGGGAAATGTGTTTCGGACGCTGTCAGAGATTGTGGCGATCGGGGATGACTTCTACTGGGATGAATCGGGGGGCTGCGGTAAAGGGGGACAAAATGGTTTACCCGTTGGTTGTGGGGGTCCCAGCCTGCGCATCAAAAATGTGGTCGTAGGGGGGGAAGCAGAGGACTAAATCCCCCCACGCCTGCCGGGAAAGGGAACCAAACCCTGAGAGGTTGTTTATTTACCGTAGAAGTAGGCAATTTCCTTAGCCTTGAGGGGAGCAAAGTCCGCCTCCAGCAGCATCTGGTTCAGGTCTTCCTGGGGGAAGTGCTTGGCCCCAATCCGGACGATGCGCGATCGCATAGAGTTGATCACCCCACTGCGCTGCCGTTCAGCTTCTTTGGCCATAACCCGGTGATAGAGATCAAGTTTAAGGGCTGGAATGGGAGTGCCATCCAGATCAACTCCCTCGGCGATGGCAGCATCAACGGCATCGGCCCCAGTGGTAGGATTTTGCGACATAATTTAGCAGTTAATTTTAAAATTGGCCAAGTCGATCCTAACATCATAGGCGTAGCCCCAGGTAAGGGACGGAGGCGAGTCGGGAATAGGGAATGGGGCTCAGAAAAGTCTCAGGGCGATCGCTGTTTTCGGCTATGCCTGATAGGCTATCTGTAGAACCTGGGGTTTTACCCTGATTATTTTTCTATTCCCATGCTGGATGCCCGTATTCCCTCCGGCCCGCTGTCCCAGAAGTGGAGCCATTTTAAAGACCGCTGCGGCCTGGTGAGCCCTAAGAATAAACAAGGCCAGACCATTCTGGTGGTGGGGACAGGGTTGGCCGGGGCCTCGGCGGCGGCCACTCTGGCGGAGTTGGGCTATCGGGTTAAAAGTTTCTGCATCCAGGATTCTCCCCGGCGAGCCCACAGTATTGCTGCCCAGGGAGGGATTAACGCCAGTAAAAACTACCCCAACGATGGTGATAGTGTGTGGCGGTTGTTCTACGACACCCTGAAGGGGGGTGACTACCGTTCCCGGGAAGCGAATGTCCATCGCTTAGCGGAAATTAGCAACGCCATTATTGATCACTGTGTCGCCCAGGGAGTGCCCTTTGCTCGCGAGTACGGTGGCCTGCTCGATAATCGGTCCTTTGGCGGGGCCCAGGTGGCTCGTACCTTCTACGCCCAGGGGCAGACGGGACAGCAGCTATTGCTAGGGGCCTACAGCGCCATGATGCGGATGGTGCAGGCCGGTCGCCTGGAGGTTTATCCCCGGCGGGAAATGCTAGATCTGGTCGTAGTGCGGGGCCAGGCTCGGGGCATAGTGGTCCGAAATCTAGTCACCGGTGAGTTTGAACGCCATGCCGGTGAGGCGGTGCTCCTGTGTACCGGGGGCTACAGCAATGTCTATTACCTGTCTACTAACGCCAAGAACTCTAACGTCACTGCGGCCTGGCGTTGCCACCGGCGGGGAGCCTACTTTGCCAATCCCTGCTTTACCCAAATTCATCCCACCTGCATTCCGGTATCGGGGCATTACCAATCTAAACTCACCCTGATGAGCGAGGGGCTGCGCAACGATGGTCGGGTGTGGGTGCCCAAGCAGGCGGGGGACTCCCGTTCAGCCAATGCCATTCCTGATCACGACCGGGACTACTATCTGGAGACCCGCTATCCGGCCTTTGGCAACCTGGTGCCCCGAGACGTGGCCTCCCGCAACACCAAGGCCATCACCGATGCTGGACGGGGGGTGGGGGAGACAGGTTTGGCGGTCTATCTAGACTTTCGTGAGGCGATCGCCCAGCAGGGGCAGGCGGCGATCGCTGCCCGCTACGGTAACCTGTTTGAGATGTACCAGCGCATCTCCGGTGAAAACCCCTACGCAAGCCCCATGCGCATTTATCCCGCCGTCCACTACACCATGGGCGGGCTGTGGGTTGACTATCACCTGATGAGTACCATTCCCGGCCTCTTTGTTCTAGGAGAGGCAAACTTCTCCGACCACGGGGCTAACCGACTGGGGGCCAGCGCCTTAATGCAGGGATTGGCGGATGGCTATTTTGTCATTCCCTATAGCCTGGGAGACTACTTGGCCGGGCAGGATCTCCCCGCCATTACCACCAGCGACGATGCCTTTGCTGAAGCGGAAGCTAGCGCCAGAGCTAAGGTGACAAAATTGCTCAGTATCAAGGGGGATAAAACCGTAATGGAGTTCCATCGCCAGTTAGGGCAGGTGGTTTGGGACCAAATTGGCATGGCCCGCGACCGGGAGGGTTTAGAACAGGCGATCGTCACCATTCAAGAGTTACAGACCGAATACTGGCAAAATCTCAAGCTACCCGGTGAAGCCAATAGCCTCAACAAAAATCTGGAAATGGCAGGACGAGTTGCTGACTTTTTAGAACTGGCCGAACTCATGGCCCGGGATGCCCTGGCCCGGCAGGAGTCCTGTGGAGCCCATTTTCGCGTGGAACACCAGACCCCCGACGGGGAGGCCCAACGCGATGACCATCGCTTTGCCTGTGTGGCGGCCTGGGCATACCAGGGCGAAGGCCAAGCCCCTACCCTGCACCGGGAAGAGTTGGATTTTCAGCATGTTACCCTGACCCAGCGCAGCTATAGGTAGGGTTATAGATCGAGCCCAACCCCCTGGAGAAGTTCGGTATCCCCCTCCCCCTGAATAGAGCCGATTGTGAAAGAATTTTAATCAGAAAAGTTCTAGCGGCTTTCTGGTGTTGCGCGTAAAAGGTTGTATCCCTTGACCCAATCATTCTGGATTCCCCTCAAGCGGTTTTTGCTGGTCTTGCTAGCCATGGTGATGCTGGTCCCAGCTGCTCCCGCTGTTGCTCAGACCGCCTCTCCTATAGCCAGTCAAAGCTTCGTGGCCAGTGCTGTGCGTCGGGTGGGGCCAGCGGTAGTCCGCATTGATACCGAAAAAACCATTACTCGCCAGACCCCTAACTTTCTCTACGAAGACCCTTTTCTCCGGGATTTCTTTGGCGGTACGGCGCGTCAACCCCAGGAGGAGTTACTGCGGGGGCAGGGGTCGGGATTTATTATCGATAAAACCGGTAACATTCTCACCAATGCCCATGTGGTCAATGGAGCTGATCGGGTGGTGGTCACCCTCAAAGATGGCCGCAGCTTAGAGGCGATGGTCGAGGGGGTAGACGAGGTAACCGACCTGGCGGTGGTCAAAATTGAAGACAACGACGATATTTTGCCTGTGGCTAGCCTGGGTAATTCTGACCAAGTGGAGGTGGGAGATTGGGCGATCGCGGTGGGTAATCCCCTGGGCCTGGATAACACCGTCACCCTGGGCATTGTCAGTACCCTCAAGCGATCCAGCAGTTCGGTCGGAATTCCCGGTAAGCGTCTGGAGTTTATCCAGACTGACGCCGCCATCAACCCTGGCAACTCCGGTGGTCCCCTGGTCAACCAGAACGGAGAAGTGATTGGCATTAATACCGCCATTCGGGCTGACGCCATGGGCATTGGCTTTGCGATTCCTATCAATAAGGCTAAGGAAATTAAGGATCGGCTGGCCCGGGGTGAGTCCATTGCCCACCCTTACATTGGGGTGCAAATTACTAACTTGACTGCGGCCATGGCCCGGCGCAATAACGCCGACATTAATTCCAGTATTTATCTCCCGGAGGTGGATGGAGTTCTGGTTATCCGGGTTATGGAAAATACTCCTGCGGCCAAGGCTGGGCTGCGCCGGGGCGATGTGGTGATAGAGGTCAACGGCGCGGCCATTGCTAATGCCGATGATCTCCAACTGAAGGTGGAAAATACTCGGGTGGGGGATAATCTAGACCTAAAAATTCGCCGGGGCGATCGCACCCAACTGGTGAAGATTAAAACCGCAGAGCTGCAGGATCAGAGCAGCTAAAAAAACCTTTACCCCGATATATTGGTTTAGTCTGTCAATCTGGAGAGACCCTATGGAATTTACTCAAGACAGTGGCAATCGCAGGATCCTTTGTACCGTCAGCCATGCATCGATTTTCTTTAGCACCTTTTTATTCTCGGTGGGTATTCCCCTGGTGATTTATATTCTTTCCACTGACACGGTGGTCAAAGATACCGCCAAGGAAGCGATTAATTTCCACTTCAATGTCTGGTTGTATACCCTGATTTTTGGTTTGCTCACCTGGGTTTTAATTGGTTGGCCCCTATTGGGGATACTCTGGTTGGCCCAGTTGGTTTTGCCCATTGTGGCCATTTTTAAGAGCCTGACCAATTCCCATCAGGTGTTTCGCTATCCCTTTATATTTCGATTGTTTTAGGCTATGGTACGGGCATCCGGTTAGGTTTAGCTTTAAGCCCTCTATACAAATATGAGGTGTTGACGAACTTTTCCGGGTTTTGCGTAATTCCCCTTAAAGCCCTAGGTAGCAATTTCCCTAGGATAGGCAAGCAAGGGCTAGGGAAGGAGTTTGAGCCATGGTTCAGGGTAAATGGGAGCATTTGGTTGGGGAAGCGACAGCTTTCGCCGTAGGCGGTGCCGGGGCCGGAGCGGTGGCCACTGCCCTATTTGGCAATATGGGAGTAGCCTTCGGTAGTGTGGCCTTTGCCATGGGCGCAGCTCCGGTTATGGCTGCCTGGGCTGTGGTGGGATTGGCCGCCTTTGGTTTAAAGCAAACCATGGCTGAATAGGGTTCGACTGTTTTCGTGACTCCCATCTATGGACGCACTGATAACCAATACACTGATATTTAGTCTGGGCACGGCGATCGGTAGTTTCCTAAATGTGGTGGTTTACCGCCTACCCGCAGGTTTATCTTTACTCCATCCTCCCTCCCATTGTCCCCGCTGCCAGCAACCCCTGAAGCCTTACGATAATGTGCCGATTCTGGCCTGGCTGAGGCTGGGGGGACGGTGCCGTTACTGCCGGGCCACCATAGCTAAACGCTATCCCTTAACGGAGTTGGCGACGGGGCTTTTGTTTTTGATCAGCTTTTGGCTGATGGGCTGGTCATGGTGGACCCTAGCCGATTGGATCTTATTGAGTTTTCTACTGGCGCTGTCCTTAATCGATCTAGAGACCCTCACCCTGCCCAATCCCCTCACCCAATCGGGTCTTGTGGCCGGATTGGCGGTTCAGACCCTGATTCCCTGGCTACAGGGGGAGGGTTGGGTGGCTGGCCTGCAGGGGTTCCAGGGGAGTATGGTGGGAGCGGTGCTGGGACTGTGGCTCTTTAATCTGATTACCGTAGCCGCCTCCCTGGTCCTGGGGCAGACCGCCATGGGGGGCGGGGATGCCAAATTGGCTGCCATGTTGGGTGCCTGGCTGGGCTGGCGAGGGTTGCTTTTAAGTAGTTTCCTGGCCTGTACCTTGGGTGTCCTAATCGGGGGCGGTGCCATTGGCCTGGGCCTGATCCATCGCCGCCAGCCCATCCCCTTTGGCCCATTTCTAGCCATGGGAGCCGCCCTGACCCTGGGTTGGGGCAATGATTTGATGAAACTGTACCAGACTCTCTTTCTTCCTGGTGTCTAAGCAACGGCCCCCTAGTCATGGTTTACTCTAGTGCCTACCTCACCCTGGCCAGCCATCGGGTGTCTCAACTGGTGGCTTTCTACAGCTGCCTTTTGGGTCAGTCGGCCCAACCCCAATCCTCCCCAGGCTATGCTGAGTTTCATCTGGTGGGGTTACGCTTAGGGATTTTTCAGCCCCGTGCCGATCACAGCCAGGAATTTCTGGGGTCTAGGGGAGGGGGCATGAGTCTCTGTTTAGAGGTGCCTGACCTGGCGGCGGCGATCGCCCAATTACACCAGTTAGGCTATCCCCCCCCGGGTCCGATTCTGGTGGCTTCCCACGGACAGGAGATCTATGCCTACGATCCAGATGGCAACCGATTGATTCTCCATCAAAGCGTCGGGTCCCCAGACCTGCTAGATTGAACTGTGACCCTGCCGTCTTCGCCTATGCACCCGACCCAGGCTCGTAAAGCTGACCATCTGAGAATTTGCCTGGAGGAGGAGGTCCAGTCTCCCCAGGTAACAACGGGTTTAGAACATTATCGGTTTAGCCATTGCTGCCTGCCAGAGCTGGACTGGGGTGATATCGACCTCCGTACCCGCTTTCTGGGGCATGAACTGGGAGCGCCCTTGCTGATTTCCTCTATGACCGGAGGTACGGAGGTCGCCCACCGGATCAACCAGCGATTAGCTACGGTGGCCCAGCACTATGGCTTTGCCATGGGGGTGGGTTCTCAGCGGGTGGGGCTGGAAAATCCTGACCTGATGGCCACCTTCCAGGTGCGATCGCAGGCACCCGATATTTTGCTCCTAGCCAACCTGGGGGCCGTCCAGCTCAACTATAGCTATGGTCTAGATCACTACCGCCGGGCGGTGGATCGACTCCAGGCTAACGCCCTGATCTTGCATCTAAACCCTCTTCAAGAAGCGGTGCAAACCAAAGGCGATACTAACTTTGCCGGATTACTGGGCAAAATCGAACAACTTTGTAGCGCCCTAGCCATACCTGTGGTGGTAAAGGAGGTCGGTAATGGCATCGCCGCTCCCCTGGTTAAGCGCTTAATGGATGGGGGGGTAGCCGCTGTCGATATCGCTGGAGCGGGAGGGACCTCCTGGGCCAGGGTAGAAAGTCAACGAGCCACCGATCCGATTCAACGGCGATTGGGGCAAACCTTTGCGGACTGGGGCATCCCCACCGCCGAGGCGGTAGTAGCGGCGCGTCAGGTAGCCCCCACCCTACCCCTGATTGCCTCCGGAGGGCTGCGTAACGGTCTTGAAGCCGCCAAGGTGATCGCCCTGGGAGCCGATCTGGTGGGGCTGGCCCTACCCTTTCTACAGGCTGCCAGCGACTCGGAAACCGCCCTTAATCTCCTGGCCGACAGCCTGGTGGCGGAAATCAGGACCGTATTATTTTGTACCGGTCAAGCTCACCTCAAGGGACTGCGTCAACCGGGAGTCCTGGAAAGGGTCTAGGCCCCTGATAGGTAGATGCTTCAGCCGCCATGGGCGTCCCAGATTGGCGATCTATCAGTCTCTAATTTTCCCGCAGTACGTAGCCCACCCCTCGCACGGTTTGGATTAAGCGCTTTTCGTCTTCGCCATCGATTTTTAAACGTAGATAGCGAACATAGACTTCGATGACATTAGACTCGCCTAAAAAGTCGTAGCCCCAAACGTTTTCTAAAATTTGTTCCCGTGACAGGACCTCCCGAGGATGCTCCATCAGATACTTGAGTAACTCGAATTCCTTCATGGTCAGGTCAATGAGTCGCCCATTACGGATAGCGTGGCGATCGCTCAAGTCCAGCACTAAGTCACCAAAGCGAAGATTTTCCGCCGGTACTGGACTGGACTGCAGGTACAGGCGCACCGTTTTAAGAAAGGCCTCTGTCTGATAGGGCTTGAGGAAGTAGTCGTCAGCTCCACATTCCAAACAGCTGATCCGGTCCTCCAGGCTATCTCTGGCCATCAAGAGCAGAATAGGAGTCTTCACACCACGGCTACGCAGGGTTTGGCAAAGAACCAGGCCCGACTCATTACCCAGTAATCGATCAACCACGATCAGGGCGGGATTGCTCTGGGTGGCTAGCCCCAGAGCCGCTTGGGTGGTATGGGCCACTACCGGGCTATAGCCCGCCTCCTCCAGATCTAGCTGCATTTGTCGGGTTTGCCCTTGGCTGGAACCGATCAATAAAATTCCAGGGGCAGTTTCCAGGGCAGTACCCATAGATCCTTCGCAATTGGGTCGGAATGAAACAGGTCTTGTTATGACACCGTGATTATACCCAGCAATGTTGACTTTTTGACCCACTCCCAGGGGTAAAAGCCTGTTGGTCCTGGGCGATTCCCTAATCGCTAGCCCGGATGGGACTCCAGGCAGGGAGGCTATCCCACTTGCTGGGCAGTACGGGGCTGGGGTTGGGGCTGGAACTGGAAGAGGGTATAAACCACATTGCGGCGAATGCCGGTCATCATATCCAGGAATAGCTCGTAACCCTCACTCTTGTACTCGATGAGGGGGTCCTTTTGACCGTAGCCCCGTAGCCCGACGGTTTCTCGTAACGCATCCATCTGCTGCAGGTGGTCACGCCAGAGACTATCAATCTGCTGCAGAATAAAGAAACGCTCTGCCTCCCGCATCAACCCTGGCTTAATCTCATCTACCTGAGCTTCCTTCATGTCGTAGGCAATTCGGGCCTGTTCGTGGAGAAAGGTTTTGATCTCCCCCAGGGATAGGTCCTCCAGTTGGTCGGGGGTGAGGTCAGACAGCAAGTAGACAAACTCTTTCACCTTGGCCACCAGTTCGGGAAGTTTCCACTCCTCTGGGGGTAATTCAGGGTTGATATAGGCTTCCACGATGTCGTCCATGGTTTGCTCGGCGTAACCGATCACCATTTCCTTCAGTTCCTCCCCTTCGAGGACGCGGCGACGCTCGGCGTAGATGGCGCGGCGCTGATTGTTCATGACTTCGTCGTACTCAAACACCTGCTTACGGATGTCGTAGTAGTAGGTTTCCACCTTTTTCTGAGCACCCTCTAGCGATCGGGTCAGCATACCCGACTCGATCGGCATATCTTCTTCTACTCGGAAGGCATTCATCAAGCCTGCCACCCGATCACCGCCAAAAATCCGTAGTAGGTTGTCCTGCAAACTCAGGAAAAACTTAGTGGACCCTGGGTCGCCCTGCCGACCAGCCCGGCCCCGCAGTTGGTTGTCAATGCGGCGGGATTCGTGGCGTTCTGTACCGATCACGTGCAATCCACCGCGCCCTACCACCTGGTCGTGCTCGGTGCTGGTAAACTGCTCGTACTCCTGCCGAATCTGGTTGTAGGCATCCCGGAGGGCCTGAATGACGGGGTCATCGGTGGGAGCCTTTTCGGCGGCGACGGCCAGTTTATCCTCTGCCTGTAGCTCTGGCAGGCTGCGATCGCCGTAGGCGCTCACCGCCAGGTCCACCGCCGCCTTAAGTTGACTAATCGTCTCCTTAGAAAGCTCGATGGGGAAAATATCCGGTGAAGCTTTCCAGGTTTTTACCTTTTTATCTCCACCAAACCCCTGGGCTGAAGTACGCCCCCGAGCGGCAGGAACAGTGGTGATGGCAAAACCATCCTCCTCGGGCTGGACCAGGCGAGGCATGAGGTATTCCCGCACCTTCAGACGAGCCATGTAGTCAGCATTACCTCCCAGAATAATGTCCGTACCCCGCCCCGCCATGTTGGTGGCGATGGTAACGGCACCGCTGCGGCCGGCCTGGGCAACAATCTCGGACTCCCGCTCGACGTTTTCGGGTTTGGCATTGAGTAAGTTGTGGGGTACCTGCTGCTGAGCCAGCAGGGTAGAGAGTAGCTCGGACTTTTCCACACTGGTGGTGCCCACCAGCACGGGACGTCCGGCATCGTGCATGTCGGCGCACTCATCAGCCACTGCCCGCCATTTCGCCTCTTCAGTCTTATAGACAACGTCTGAGAGGTCTTTACGGGCCAGGGAGCGGTTGGTGGGGATAATCGTCACCTCCAGGTTATAAATCCGCTCGAATTCGGCCTCTTCGGTTTTTGCCGTACCGGTCATGCCCGATAGCTTGGGATAGAGCAAGAAGAAATTTTGGTAGGTGATACTGGCCAGGGTTTGGGTTTCTGGCTGAATTTCTACGTGTTCTTTGGCCTCAATGGCCTGGTGCAGCCCGTCACTCCAGCGCCGACCGGGCATCACCCGACCGGTAAACTCATCGACAATAACAATTTCCCCGTCACGAACGATGTAGTTAACATCTTTAGTAAATAATTCCTCTGCCTTAATGGCATTGAAAATATAGTGGGCCCAGGGATCCTCCCGATCGAAGAGATCCCTTACCCCCAGTATTTCCTCCGCCTTAATGAAGCCCTCGTCGGTGAGCAGTACATTACGAGCCTTTTCATCGGCTTCGTAGTAGTACTCCATCCGCCCCTTAGCCACCTCAGCCTCAATAAAATATTGCTTTGCCTGGGCCTTGTCCCCCTCCCGTTCCAACTCCTCGGCCTGGGCCTGTTTTTGCTCGTATTCCCGCTTTGCCGCCTGTTTCTCCTGCCAGAAGAGGTCGGCTACCATAGCCGCTTTAGTGTACTTGTCACTGGGGCGTTCCACCTGACCCGAAATAATCAGTGGGGTGCGGGCTTCGTCAATCAAGATGGAATCGACTTCGTCAATAATGCAGAAGTTAAAGGGTCGCTGCACCACATCGGCCATGGCGGTAGCCATGTTATCTCGCAGATAGTCGAAGCCAAACTCACTGTTGGTACCGTAGGTGATATCACAGCTGTAGTTAAACTGCCGCTCCGCTGGCGACATACCCTGCTGAATCAAGCCCACGCTGAGACCTAAGAATCGATGAATCTGCCCCATCCATTCAGCATCACGGCGAGCCAGGTAGTCGTTTACTGTAACAATATGGACCCCTTTGCCAGAGAGCGCATTTAGATAGGCGGGCAGGGTAGCCACCAGGGTTTTTCCTTCCCCGGTTTTCATTTCAGCAATCTGGCCGTCGTGCAGAACCATACCGCCAATCAACTGCACGTCAAAATGCCGCATGCCTAATACTCGTCGTGACGCTTCTCGCACCACCGCAAAGGCTTCCGGCAAGAGATCGTCTAGAGACTCATCCCGTTCCAGGCGCTGCTTAAACTCCACCGTTTTTGCCACGAGAGCGTCATCGGTCAATTGCTGAATCTCCTCCTCCAGCAGATTGATTTCGACCACATCGGGACGATATTTTTTGAGTTTACGGGCGTTAGGGTCACCTAAAAGGTTCTTTAACATGAGTTAAACGGCGAGATCGCGGCTAGGAGGAACAAACTTAGTCATTGTAAATCGTAGGATAGATTGCCCAAGAGGGAACAATCACCGCCCTGTCTTCGCTCAAAAGGGCTTATTTATCCTAACACCTGAGCTCGAATGCCTGATTTGAGAATGCTCAGAAAATCAACACAAGATCTTTATCAATCTATGACAAGAATTCTATTGACTTAAGTTTATTACCTGATGGATAGAGGCTAAAATAGGAGTGAACTTTTTAGCCGTTTCTATAGTTCAGTTCTTTATATAAAAACTATGCAGGTTAAATTTTCCCAAGAAATTAAGACCTTACTCGATCGCCTTGCCCACCAGCCCCTGACCCTATCCGATCTGTTAGCCGAGACCTCAGAACGGGGTTTCAGCCTGATTATTGGATTGCTGGTGTTGCCCTTTCTATTCCCCATGCCGCCAGGGTTTACCACAATTCTGGGATCGGCTTGCCTGCTGCTATCCCTACAGATGATGTTGGGTCGTCGAACTCCCTGGTTACCCCGACGAGTGGCAGAGTTTCAGTTTCCCCGGGTATTGACCCTGCAAATCCTCAACAACCTGAAACGGCTTACCCGGGTGACGGAGCGCTACGTCCGCCCCCGTTTGCCCGGCTTAGCCGCAAGCCGCTATACCTGGCAAATTAACGGTGCCTGTATTGCCTGGCTAACGCTGCTATTAATGAGCCCGGTGCCCCTGACCAACCCCATTCCTACCGTTGGTATTTTGCTGTTTGCGATCGCCACCCTGGAGGCCGACGGGTTGATGATGTGCATTGGCTACGGTTTTGCCGGTTTAACGACAGGGCTGTTTGGCTTGATTGGGTACCTGCTGTGGCGGTCTCCTGAGTTGGTTCAACAGTGGCTGTCCTAGGTAGCTGACCATTACGCGGCCTGATTATAGTGATCAGGACCGGTGGTTGACTTTTCTAATAACTTTTTATAGGCATTGGCGATGTCAGTTTGAGTTGTAGACTGACTGAGCAAATCTAGGGCTGCTTGATATTGGGGATCGGCCTCGGTAGCCAAACTTTCCTGGGGCAGTGGAGCCGTACTGATGAGGTGGTCAGGCATAATTCCCTGGCGGTTAATATCGCGGTGGGAAGGGGTTTCATAGCGGGCTACGGTAACTGCCAGACCAGCCCCGTCAGAGAGATCAAACAAGGACTGAATTAATCCCTTGCCGAAGGTAACATTACCCACGAGAAAGGCCCGACCGTTGTCCTGCAGGGCGCCAGCGAGAATTTCACTAGCACTGGCTGTTCCCTCATTGACCAGCACTACTAAAGGGGCATCCGTAATGGTCTGACCGTAGGTCTCAAAGCTGTCCAGTATGCCCTGGCGATTCACCGTGTAAACAATTGTTCCCTGAGACAACCAAAAGCGGGCAATTTCAATACCTGCCTGTAACAGTCCACCGGGATTATTACGCAGATCCAAAATATAGCCCTGGGCCCCCTCACGGCCTAAGGTCGTGATCTCCTTAGCAATACTGGCCGCCGCATTGCTATTAAACTGACTTAAGCGCAGATATCCAACCTGATGACCGGTATGGGTGGTTTTCAAGCTGGCAACTACGGGATTGAGACTGACCAGTTCCCGGGTTAACACTACCGTTCTATGATTTTGTTGACGCTCATCCCAAACCTCTAGCTTCACCGTCGTTCCCCTGGGACCCCGAAGACGGGCGGCAGCTTCATCCAGGGAAAGAAGCATCGTCTCCTGATCATCAATTCTTGCCACAATATCTTGAGGTTGCAGGCCTTGCTGTTCTGCTGGTGACCCTGAGATCGGAGCAATCACCCGCAACCAACCGGTTTTCTGATCCTTAGCAATTTGCAATCCCACGCCGGTTAGTTCCCCACTGGTAGTAGTTTGTAAACTGCGGTACTGCTCCGGAGTCAGCAAGCGGGTATAGGGGTCGTCAAGATTGGCTAGCATCTCTTGAATAGCCTGATAGGTTTCTTCCCGACTATTTAAAGGACGGTTGAGAATACGCTGACGGATAAACCACCAGTTTTGGTGATTAAAACTTTCATCCACATAGGCGCGATTCACAATTCGCCATACCTCTGCCACCAATTCTTGCTCTTCGCTCAGGGCAAAGGCCGGCCTAGCGGGAAGTGCAACCATCAAGAGTAAGGTGGCCAGCCCCACCCAGATCAGCCCAAGTTTGAACAGCCCTGCCATTGGCTTGATAGAGCTGGCAAAGAAACGGTGACCTGACAACCTAGCTGGCATAATTCTGACTACCCTCCCCATAACATAAGTAACATGTTGAACCATCTAGACAAGGATGGCTGCTTTTGGCCTATACTCTCTAGCTCTAGAGCCGGGCATCAGGCCTGGCCACAGATCTTAAAGTCCGATCTAAATCAGACGTTGGCAAAGCCTTGTTAAGAAGCCCTTAGGCCGTTTGCCCTGGTTGAAATATGAAGAAATATTTTGATTCTAGCCATCCTCTCCCTTCCCAAGGGGGTGAAACCCTTGATCGGCTAAGGTTCGGCATTTGACTGTCCCCCATTGTTCTGGCGGGATTAACTCAGGATTTTCCTCTGAGAGTTCGGCGTAGTCGTTACAGCTATGTTACATTCTTGATTGATGGCAATTATAGATATCTAGAGCTTTCCGTTTCATGTTTACCAAACAAGTTACTGACTCAAAGGCCTATCAGTGGTTTAATGAAAGGCTGGAAATTCAAGCCCTTGCTGATGATATTTCCAGTAAGTACGTTCCCCCCCATGTCAATATCTTTTACTGTCTCGGTGGCATCACCCTGACCTGCTTCATAATCCAGTTCGCCACTGGGTTTGCCATGACCTTTTATTACAAGCCTACCGTTACTGAGGCTTTTAACTCCATTCAATACCTGATGACCGACGTTAGCTTTGGCTGGTTGATTCGGTCTATCCATCGCTGGTCTGCCAGCATGATGGTACTGATGATGATTCTCCATGTATTTCGAGTTTACCTGACCGGTGGCTTCAAAAAGCCTCGGGAACTAACCTGGGTAACCGGCGTAGTCATGGCGGTTATTACGGTGAGCTTTGGTGTAACAGGTTACTCCTTACCCTGGGACCAGGTAGGATACTGGGCTGTCAAGATTGTTTCTGGCGTTCCCGGAGCTATTCCTGTGGTTGGGGCTACGGTGGTTGAACTGATGCGGGGAGGAGAAGCTGTAGGTCAGGCTACCTTGACTCGTTTCTATAGTCTTCACACCTTTGTGTTGCCCTGGTCCATTGCCGTGTTTATGCTGCTTCATTTCTTGATGATTCGTAAGCAAGGTATTTCCGGACCTTTATAAGTTCAATTCTTCCTCTTGTCCTGATTTTTCCCAAATCTTTGAAAAGGAGATTTTTTGAATGGCTACTCTTAAAAAGCCGGATCTGAGCGATCCTAAGTTAAGAGAAATGTTAAAGCAGGGTATGGGTCACAATTATTATGGTGAACCTGCCTGGCCCAATGATCTACTTTATATTTTCCCCGTAGTCATTTTGGGCACCATTGCTTGTTGTGTTTCCCTGGCAGTACTTGATCCTGCCTTGATCGGGGAACCAGCCGATCCCTTTGCTACCCCTCTGGAAATCTTGCCCGAGTGGTATTTGTATCCTACTTTCCAGATTCTGCGTATTGTTCCCAACAAACTCCTGGGTATTGGAGCAATGACGGCTATTCCCCTGGGTTTGATGTTGGTGCCTTTCATCGAGAGCATCAATAAGTTTCAGAATCCCTTCCGTCGCCCTGTGGCTACCGCAGTGTTCCTGTTTGGAACTGCAGTCACTCTCTGGTTGGGTATTGGAGCAACCTTCCCAATTCAAGATTCCTTGACGTTGGGTTTGTTTTAGTATTTCGACTGTGGAAAGCTGTCCCTGAGGTTGAGGTTTTTCAGATTTTTCAATTCTGAGATGTAATATTGATGAAGATTTCTTCAGTCAAATTATTGTTCTAAGCCATCTCCAACCTCCGGGATACTTTTTATGACTTTAGTGAAGTCTGTCTAGTAGTACTTTTTTGAATATTTTTGTCTAACTAAATTATTCTAATATGGCTGATCTCACTTAAATAAAGTACATAGAGAGCCTTCTCCCACCTCGCCTGGCGGCCCGGAGGGCATAATTTGCGGGGCTAAAGGGTAGAGCTTAGCAGCTGAAATTTAGGGGAGTTGAAACCAGGAAAATTTGTAGCTCATTGAACCGAGAACCTCTACATTAGGCAAAATTCATATAAACTATATTAGTTAAGTTATTTAAGTATTTTTTTCTTTAACTATTCTTTTGATGAATTGAAAATTCTATAAAGAATTCAGAATTTTATCTGAATTTTAAACAGTCTCACGGTTAACTCATATTTTAAAGACTAGAGCTTGATAAGCTAACGGTAGCTGCATTATATTGGCAGCCAAGTTGAAAGGTAATCTATATATACTTGAAAATTCTATGAAAGCAGTTATTTTAGCTGGTGGTCTGGGTACGCGTTTAAGCGAAGAAACCAGTATCAAACCCAAGCCTATGGTAGAGGTGGGTGGAAGACCCATCCTCTGGCATATTATGAAAATTTATTCCGCCCACGGTATTAATGAATTCATCATTTGCTGTGGCTACAAAGGTTACATCATCAAGGAATATTTTGCCAACTATTTTCTCCACATGTCCGATGTAACCTTTGACCTGCGTTACAACCAGATGAATGTTCATACGGGTAATGCTGAACCCTGGAAAATAACATTGGTGGACACTGGGGATAGCTCTATGACAGGGGGTCGCTTAAAACGGGTCAAGGAATACATTGGTTCTGAAACCTTTTGCATGACCTATGGTGATGGGGTTAGTGATGTAAACATTACTGAACTCGTTACTTTTCACCAAAAGCAAGGGTTACTAGCTACTCTTACGGCGGTCCAACCCCCTGGTCGATTTGGGGCGATCGCCCTGGCCAAAGGTCAGACCACCATTTCATCATTCCAGGAAAAACCTGAGGGTGATGGTGCCTGGGTTAACGGAGGTTTCTTTGTCCTGGAACCCCCAGTCATTGACTTTATCGAAGGCGATGCCACTGTCTGGGAGCAAGAACCCCTTCGTAAACTGGCGAATATTGATCAACTTTCCGCCTATAAGCATCCTGGCTTTTGGCAACCCATGGATACGCTCAGAGATAAGCATCGTTTAGAAGAGCTGTGGGCAAACGACCAAGCTCCATGGAAAGTTTGGTAATGGTGACCTGAACAGTCAACTTCCGGTGGCGTAATCCCTGGACCTTATATGTATCACTCGTTCTAAGAGTAACGACTCCCCGTACCCTTATTTGTATTTTCTATGGATGTAAACTTCTGGCGTGGTAAGCGTGTCTTTGTAACAGGACATACTGGATTCAAGGGCAGCTGGCTGTCTCTATGGTTGCAGCAATTGGGAGCAAAGGTAGTGGGCTTCTCCCAGACGCCGCCGACCCAACCCAACTTATTTGAGGTGGCCAGGGTGGCGGATGGCATGACCTCAATGATTGGTGATATTCGCGATCTCAACGCCCTGGCTACGGCTATGGCCACCACTCAACCAGATATTGCCCTGCATTTGGCCGCCCAACCCCTGGTGCGCTATTCGTACCAGAATCCAGTGGAGACCTACAGCACCAATGTCATGGGCACCGTACATTTTCTGGAGGCGGTTCGCCAGACCCCAAGCGTGCGGGTGGCGGTAGTCATTACCAGCGATAAATGCTACGAGAACCGGGAATGGGTCTGGGGCTATCGGGAAAATGAAGCCATGGGTGGCCATGACCCTTACTCCAACAGCAAAGGTTGCGCCGAACTGGTCACAGCTGCCTACCGTTCCTCCTTCTTTTCGCCTGAGACCTACGACCAGCATCGAGTGGCCCTAGCCTCAGTTCGAGCTGGCAATGTGATTGGTGGCGGTGACTGGGCCCTGGATCGCTTGATTCCCGATATGATCAAAGCCTTTCACCAGCAAAAGCCCGTTTTAATCCGCAATCCCCACGCCATTCGTCCCTGGCAACATGTGCTAGAACCCCTGGGGGGCTACCTACTACTGGCCGAAAAACTTTGGCTTCACGGGGCTGAGTTTGTCGGCGGGTGGAACTTTGGTCCCCTCGATGAAGATGCCCGTCCGGTTTCCTGGATCGTGGATCGGTTGACCACCCTGTGGGGCAACGGTGCCAGTTGGGAATTGGACGGAGGCTCCCATCCCCATGAAGCTAGTTACCTTAAGCTCGACTGTTCGAAGGCCAAGACTTTGCTTGGCTGGCAACCCGGACTAACTCTGGCCGATACCCTGGAATGGATTGTGGAGTTTTACCAGGCTTACTACAGAGGGGAGGCTGCAGGACCGATCGCGGCTGATCAGATTGCTCGCTACCAGGCCAGGTCTGCTGGCCTGGAGGGTTTCAAGGTTGCCGAACAATCACCGGCCCTGACTATTCCTGCGGTTTAAACTCTCGTCAAGGGGCTACTGTGATGATTTTTACCGAAACCCCTCTGGCAGGGGCCTATCTCGTTGATATTGATAAAAAGGCAGATAACCGGGGTTTCTTTACCCGTATTTTCTGTTCCCAGGAGTTCTCCCAGTTAGGGATCAACCCCGAAGCCGCCCAACTCAATCTCTGTCACACTGACATTCAGGGAACGGTGCGAGGACTCCACTATCAGGTACCTCCAGCCTTAGAAACTAAGCTATTACGGTGTGTTCGGGGGGCTATCTACGACGTCATTGTCGATATGCGTCCCGATTCACCTACCTATGGCCAGCATTATGGGGTAGAGCTGAGTGCGGATAACTACCGGGCGCTTTATGTTCCCGCCATGTTCGCCAATGGCTATCAGGCTTTGACCGGCCATGCCGAAATTATTTACGTGGTTAGTCAAGCCTATACCCCTGGTTGCGAGCAGGGGCTGCGCTATGATGATCCCTACTTGAAGATTGACTGGCCCTTACCCGTAAGTTTGGTCTCAGAAAAGGATAGGGGTTGGCCGGACTTTCCCCTGACCTAGCTTCTAGCCGATGTTTTACGGTCCCCTTAATCCCCTGATAGGGGCAATTGGGGGAGTTAGGTCTTTGCCCTGCACCAGCACGAGAAAGTTACCAAGGCCCAGGGGACTGATCAATTGCTGTAGTTGATCCCTTCGCCCAATTGCCGCATTCATGGCAGCAGGGTTAGTGGTCGTAATCTGGGCCAGGGCATTGAGGCGATCGCCCAGTCCCAGGGCCATCAAAAATAAGGCCTGATGGGTTAGGCCCAGGGTGGTTAGGCCCCAACGATCGCCCTGCCGTTCCAGGGCCGTAAAGTTGACATGGGCGGTGATATCTTGCTGACCCAGATGGCTGTAGGGGTGGTTATGGTGACCATGCTGGTAGTAGCATTGCAGCGTCCCCTGGCAACGGGCAGGACTGTAATAGCGGTTAGCCGGGTAGCCATAGTCAATGGTAATAACGTAGCCACGTTGTAACTTACGGGCCAAGGTTTTGATCCAGTCAAGGGCCATTAAGTTCACCTCCGTGCGATACCCGAGGGGATAGGAAGGGTGACTCAACTCGATATCGACCAGAGCAAAATAGTCCCTTAATCGGGGGGTGGAGAGGGGACCGACGACTTCCTGGAGCTGACCACCATTTTCTGAATCCAGGGTAACGTAGACTTCCGCCAGTCCATCCTCGGTTAGCACCACCTGATGGACTGGTAGGGCATCTACCAATTCGTTAGAGAAGAAACAGCCCGTAATGGAATTATCTCCGATGGTCTCTAGGGTCTGCCAGGTGACCTGGTCTGACCAGGGTTCCAGGCGGCTCTGCTGCACGGCCCTTAAGGTTGCAGAACGTTCCACAATCAGGTAGCGCAGGGCGGCGCAGCAGTCTCCGTGGTGAGTGTGGAGATAGGCGAGTAGATCGGCGGCCATCACCCCCTGCCCTGCGCCCATTTCCACCAGGTAAAAGGGGTCGGGACGCTGAAGATGGTACCAAAGCTCTACGCACTGCTCTGCTATTAACTCGGCAAAGTCAGCTCCCAGATGGGGTGAGGTAATAAAGCTGCCCTCCGGGCCAATTACAGGGGTTTGAGCACTGTAGTAGCCCAATTTGGGGTGGTAAAGCACCAGATCCATAAACTCAGCAAAGGTCAGGCGGCCTTGGTCAGATTGCCCCAGGCGATCGCAGAGAAGTTTATAAAGCTCTAGAGTATGAGGCATAGAAGAAAAGTCTCGACGATGTTCAGGCACTTCGGAAAGCTGGCGGTCTTCACCCAGAGCTACGGACTAGGCTGCAAATCCCCTTTCCGGAGCATCAGGAGAGAGACATAGGCTCTCCAGAAAATTTACCGAATTATGATGTTTAGGTATTTTTCTCTTGAATGGTTGTGCAGCGGACAAGAGTTAATATTGAATATAAATATCATGATAAGGGGTACATACACAGTTAATTCAGCCATTTGGCTGTTTAACAGTCCTTGATAGGCATTGAAACTCGACTAAGAGGTTGGTTGAAAAGGGTTGTCCCAGGCATAATTCCTTGCTAAGGGGCCGCAAAAATATTCTATTCTGAAGATAGTATCCTACTCCATAGGTGTAGTTTAAGATCTTCTTTGGCTTTTCAAGCAACCTCTAAGCTGAGATTCTTCTCTAAGAAATCTGTCCATGCCGGTTGTAGCCAAAGCTATATTTCCTTAGGCTATTTACGATTCCCCGAAGTAGAACTTAAATAGTTCTATTCTTCAGATATTTATTTTAATCATAAATAACAGGTCGCCGATGATAACCCTATCTTCTCCACAAAGTATCAGTTCTACTGACTTTCTCGATCCGGCCTATTTTGATCATTTATTAGATCGGTACAAGACCGCGTACCAAACGGCCGATCCCTTTCCCCATGTGGTCATAGATAATTTTCTACCGGTAGACCTGTTAGATAAAATCTTAACGGAGTTTCCTGGGGAGAACGCTATTGATTGGCAAAAATTTGCGGCGGCCTCTGAAAGTAAACTGGCCTCTAAGTCTGAGCTGCAAATGGGCTACAACACCAGATTACTTCTATACCAACTTAACTCGTCATTTTTCCTAAACTGTAACTACTCAGGCTGTGGAAAGAGTGCTTGAGAATTGCCTACAAAGAGGTCAA
>JBMOHM010000042.1:0-28626 GCA_049317845.1 Nodosilinea sp.
TGTATTGCCCGAACTTATATCCCCCTACCCCCAGACCCAGAAACCCCAGGGCGAGGGTGGCCGATAGGGCTAAGCTCCAACGCCTGACCAACTTTTGTCGCATCCTCAGCTGTTGTCGGGCCGTTTCTAATCGCAGTTTTGCGGTTTCCTCCTGTTGTTTTTGCTGCAAATTGGACCGTTCTGCTTCTAGCTTTTGGCGTTGCTGAAACTGACGTCGCCAGGTGAGGATGGCGGGCCCCAGGGCGTCGTGGAAAATTTCGTAGCGCTGGCTCTCCAGGTCCCCTGGCTGGGCCGTGCCCACCGGTCGTAGAATCCGCTGGGGGCCGCTGGCCAGTTTCTCAAGGAACTCCTTCAGGGTGGTGGCATCGTAGGTGGTGTACTCCATCAGGTCGGTCACCGAGCAGGCATACTTCATCCCCGAGGGGGTGACCAGGTGGTGAAAGATCTCGGCGGCAAGTTGCTGCTCCCTAGGGCTGAGCACCTCCATCTGGGCCTGCAGGTGGTTCCTGACGATTTTGGCAGCCCCCCCCAGGTCCTCCAGGGTTTTGAGCCGCAGTTGGGTGGAGCCCTGGCCCTGTTCCTGTTGCCAGAGGCGGTCCATCACCAGTTGCAGGTAGGGGGTTTCAATTTCCATGGCCTCCAGGGATTTGGGGCTGCCATGGCGACCCGCCTGGCCGTTGTCCTCCAGGATCACCTGGTTCACCTCCACGCTTTGGATCACCTGCTCCACCAGGTCGGGGTCAATCTCGATGGCGGTGCCCCACTGCTGGTTATAGGCCTTGATCGGCTCCCGAATCGCCGCCTGGGCCGCGGCGCCATCCAGGTGGCCGAGCTGTAGTCGGTGGTCCATCAGGTGGGGAATCAAGGGCTTGAAGTAGTCCAGGGAGGCCAGGCGATCCTGCCGGATGGCAATTAGGAAATTAACCCGCAGTTGGGGGGTGGTGACCGCCCGGGCCAGTTCCTGGTAGAAGCTCCCCTCGCCGCGATCGCCGCTGTGGTAGAGCAGATACTCTTCAAACTGGTCCAAAATTAGGTATAAATCCCCCTCCCCCGTTTCCCCCCCCAGGGCCTCGGTCCAGGCCCGCAGGGTATCCACAAAGGACAACTCCGGATCGGGAGGTTGGATAGCCCAACCCCGCCCCTCGATCTCCCGTTGAATTTGGCGCTTGATCCCCAGCAGGGGGTCATCCTTCCAGGATAGGCTGCCCCCCAGGGAGGGAAACACCACCACCGCCAGGCGGGGATGGCCATAATCGTCACAGTTTTGCTGGGCTTCCTGGTTCAGGTAGTGGGTGACCCCGGCCCGCAGGATGGAACTTTTACCGACACCGCTCTTGCCGTAGAGAATGGTTAATCGCCAGGCCAGCAGGTGGTTAACAATGTTCTGAATCTGGCCATTGCGGCCAAAGAAAATCCTGGCATCGGCTTCAGCGTAGGGATTTAACCCCTTATAGGGGGAATTTACCCTGGCGTCCCCCGGGGCGTTGGGGTCGAGGGATAGGGCCCGAGGGGAGCGGGGGCTAGCCTGACCCGAGTCGAGGGTGTTGATGGAGTTCAGTGCGTAGGTCATGATCCGCCTCCTTACCTAACGTATTAATGTGTCGATATCAGCTTGAAAATCCTTAACAAAGTCCTCCAGGGAAGGCCCCATGGGCAGCAGTTCAACATTGCGGGTCTTCCACAGTTCTATTTCCAGATCACCGGGTTTAGCCTGGTGCAACAACCAGGACTTATTGGCCAGTTTGTTGTCAGGCCACAGGCAATTAATCAGCAGTTGCAGGTCTGAGTCATTGGGGCTATAGCCGAGAAACAGCAGATTCCCCCTGGTGAGAATGCTGATCAGGCTGGGGGGCAAACTCTGCTTCAGGGTACTGATCAGGTAGGCCAGTTGCTCATCGGTGGCAATGAAATGGTTTTCCCAGGCCTGTTCCCAGGTGCCAAATAACTTCAGAATAATCGGCCGGGGTTGGGAGCAATTGCCCCAGGGGCTGCGCAGCGGTAGTTGGTTGGCCCTATCGCTGGTCATAGTGTAGACAGTGTCCTGGTAGGGTTGGTATTTCAACCGCCCCTTCTCCGGGCCATCGGCCACATAGAAGATCACATCGAAGGGCTGCTGGGCCTTTAGGAAGGCCTGTTCGATCATGTCGTCGTAGTTGGTGGTAATAATCAGCTGAAAGGGTAGGCCCGGGCTGCGCACCGGTTTATTCCTGGCCTTCATCAGGGCTGGCAATTCGGCAATACGCTGGTGGAGCCCATTGGGTGGGTAGGTTTTTCTCAGCTTACTTAAAATTTCGTAGAGGCTGGTATACAGGGAATCCAGACTGCTACTTTTTAAGATGTAATACTGGGATAGGTAGCGTAGGTTAATCTTAGACACCGCTAAGCCCTGCTCGGTGTAGATGGGGCAATCCTCAATACTTTCAGCCTCGCCCATGCCTTCGATCATGGGGCACCCAGGGGGCCGGTCCTGGGGCCAGTAGGCGCATACGGAGCAGGGAATGCCAATTAACTTGTGGATTAATTTGTTATTGCTGGGATTGTCATCCAGGTGGGCGGACCACAGTTCGGTTTTGACAAATTCCGCCAGTTCCAGGGCCAATTGGGTATAAAACTGGGGGTGGATACCAGAGCCTAAAAAGGGTACCAGGTTGCCATTTTTGAGGGCATCAATAATCACCCGATAGGGGCTGGTCTGGGCTTGATCCGCCGGGGGATAGGTCCGTTTTTGGGGAGTCAGGGGCCGGTCCCCTAGAAAGTGGCGGGTAAAGGCCGCCGCCGCCCGGGCCGCATAGGGTTGCCAGTCATCCCCCTTGTGGGCATCGGCCCGATCGCTAATGCCCCGAATCACCAGGCAGGGCACCGGTTGGTCCAGCTTCCAGGCGGCGGCACTGACCCCGTAGCCCTCCATCTCAATGGCAACAATTTTGCGATTACTGGCGGCGATGCGATCGCGCACCGCCCCATCGGCAATCACCTGTTCTCCCGAGGCGATCACCCCAGGGATCACCCGGGGACGCCCGTCGCTGCCGTCGGGGCGGGGTAGGGGAACCTGCCCATCCCAGGGGGCGACGGTAATTACCCGGTCCCACAGGGTACTATCGGCGGGGTACTGTTTAGGCTCCGGCAAGGGCCCCGCCGCCGTGGTCTTGCCCCGCTCGTAGTAATAGATTTCCTCCCCCAGCACCACATCCCCCAGGTTGACGGTTTCCTTAGCCGCTCCGGCAATGCCCACCATCAGCAGGGCGCGGGGATGCCAGGTGGCGATCGCATCCCGGGCCGCCAGGGCCCCATCCACACTGGCGGCATCCGCCAATTGGGTGACCACCAGGGTGTAGAATTGGCCGTCCCCCACCTCCACCTGGGTTTTCCAGTAGGTCCGCACCCCCTGGCGCACCCGGTGCTGGTCCCCCAGGCCAAAGCTCTGACAAACCGCCTCCCGTTCCACCTGAATCGCGGTGATAATCGCAAAATCTATGGTTTCTGTCATCGCCGCACCCCCTAAGGATCACCCAAAAAAATCACCCGCAGAACCTCCGTCCCTAGCGCCCCTTGGTCAAATCGGCGTAGAGAAAAATTTCCAGCCCCAGCCCCAGCAGCAGTAGTGCTTCAACCCCTACCACCCACTCCACGGCTGCTACCAGGTGGGTTCCCCAGAATTGAAAACTCCCCAGGGCCACCAGTCCTGAACCGACAAAGGCCAGCTGGTCAATCAGGAGCTGCTCCAGTTTCCGCCGCTCCCGTCGGCGATCGCTGCGGTGGGCTGTCTCCCACTCCAGAATGGGGGGCGGTGCATCCGGGCCTTCCGCCAGGGCCTCAGCGATTTTCCCCCTGAGCTGTCCACGGATATAGCGACCGATTTCGCTAATCTTTTGGTCATTCACCAGGTAGGTCCAGCCCAGAGTTAGACTCACCCAGGGCAGGATCAAGAGGGCATAGGAGTTAGAATCCTTACCCAGGGCAAAGCCTAAGATGGCGGCGTAGGCCCCCAGGGTGGCGTAGATCAGGTTGTCTCGAAAGCCAATCCGTTGGCTCTGCTCCTGTTTCAGTTGGTTGTGCTCTTGCAGATAGACATCCAAACGGCGATCGGCCCTAGCCATAGTCTGCTCTCCCTACTCCCCCATGTCCTTAACGTTTTTAGGAGTACTTTGATCATGACAAGCTTTATCCGCCCCTCCGTACTTACTCCAGGGCTATTTCCCGGAATATAGCTTTGGCCAGAAAGCTGGGGATAGAGGTGAGTGGTAAAAGCAAAGGCTGGCCAGGGGTTCTGGATCGCCTTCAAGGGTCTTGGCAAAAACTATTCAGTTAAAGGGCGTTTGCGGAAGTGTTCAACTACCCTTTTCGCCCGATTAAACCGGACGATGGGGTGAGTTTTATCCTCATTTCCGGCTTGGCCCTACTGATCCTGGGAGTAGACATCCTTGCTATGGAAGGGGAGGTTTCAGGATTTGGGGCAAGGTCTTGGGTTAGAACACTGTAAAAAGGTCCTCTGAGTCCTGCCCAGCCCCTGCAGTAGGGTGGAGGCTGCCTAAAGATCTGGATTGCCGCTACTATATGATGTGTCTGCCAACCTCTGAGACTTAAGGACTTAAGCTATGGATGACTCAGTTGAAAAAAGGATCCAGAAACTAGTTGAGGGTAATACCATTATGGTGTTCATGAAGGGTACCAAACTTATGCCCCAATGCGGCTTCTCCAATAACGTGGTGCAAATCCTGAATATACTGGGAGTGCCCTTCGAGACCTTTGACGTCTTAGCCGATCCTGACATTCGCCAGGGGATCAAGGACTACTCCAACTGGCCCACCATTCCCCAGGTTTACTTGAAGGGTCAGTTTGTGGGTGGATCTGACATTCTGATAGAGCTCTACCAGAACGGTAAGCTCAAAGAAATGATCGCAGTGGCTCTGGCTTCCTAGGCTCCATGACCCATTCATCTACCTCCCAGCAGCCAGAGAGCCCGGACCCCGATCTGAATCTGGTCACCGCCACTCCATCCCTCTCCTCCGCCCAGTACAAACAAAAAATGCAGCGGCGACAGGCCGTCCAACAGCAGCGTCTGAGTCAACGCACTCTGGAAAAGGGTCTGGTAATTGTCCACACGGGCAATGGTAAGGGCAAAACCACAGCCGCCTTGGGCATGGTGATGCGATCGCTGGGCCATGGCTTTCGGGTAGCCATTGTGCAGTTTATTAAGGGATCCTGGGAACCAGCGGAAAAAGGGATGTTGGCCCACTGGCCCGATCAGGTTACCTTTGAGGCCATGGGAGAGGGCTTTACCTGGGATACTCAGGATCGCGATCGCGATACCCAATTGGCTCAAAAAGCTTGGGCAGCAGCCCTGGATCATCTCCGTAATCCTGCCCTGCGCCTGGTCCTCCTAGACGAGGTCAATGTGGCCCTGAACCATGGTTTTCTGGAGGTAGACCAGGTCCTGGCTGGCCTGGCCACAAAACCTCCCATGACCCATGTGATTTTAACCGGGCGGGGTGCTCCCTCGGCTCTGGTGGAGGCTGCCGATCTAGTAACCGAAATGACTCTGGTCAAACATCCCTTTCGAGAGCAAGGGGTGAAGGCTCAGCCGGGAATTGAGTTTTAAGTTCAGCCCCCTGGGTCAGCCTATGGGCTTAAGGTCAGGGGAACTTTACCGTCTCGCCCCCGTATCCGGCCGTCACCATGCAGAAGTTGATCTTAAATCACCATCCCCTGCTGTTACTGCCCCAGCGGGCCGTTTACATTGAAACCCTAAACGCCCTACTGGTGTCTGATGTGCATTTGGGTAAGGCGGAAACCTTTCAGGGCTATGGAGTAGCCATTTCCAGTGGGGTCAACCAGGCGAGTCTAGAACGGTTGGCAGCCCTTTGTAGGACCTATCAACCTCAGTCTCTATGGGTCTTAGGGGATCTATTCCATAGCTCTGCCGCTATGGAGGATGGGGTCAGACAGAGCTGGCTAGACTTTCTGGCCCAGACCCCAGTAACCGCCCACCTGGTACTGGGTAACCACGATCGCCATTTAGGTTCCAGCCTCGATCGGTTTCAGTTAGTCTGTCACCAGGAAGGGGTGATGGTAGACAATCTCTGGTTTAGCCACGAACCTCAAGCCGATGACAAGGGCCCGAGTCTCTGTGGCCATAGGCATCCCTGCCTTCGCCTGGGGGGACGGGGCGATCGTCTGCGCCTCCCCTGCTTTTACTGGCAACCCGCCCATCATCGCCTTACCCTACCCGCCTTTGGAGAATTTACCGGAGGTTACAATATTCGTCTCGGGGTTGGGGAGGTGGCTTACGTTGTAGCGGAGGATACTATAGTTGAGTTTAAGTATAGAAAGATGCCTGGGAGGACTCCCAGGTAATCGGATTAAATCAAACTAGCCTATAACTATTAGATGGCTCATCCACAGGTCAATGCCACAGGGGTTCCTTAGGTCAGCTCTATGGGTAAAGGGTTAAAAGGGTCACATTTTTTTTATCGCCGGTTTTTTAGCCTGCTTTTTCCCCTGGCGGCGGGGCTGGCTGGCTGGCAGGGCTGGGCCTGGTGGAGTTGGGCCATCAGTCCGGTTAGTCCTGGGGAAGATCCAGCCCATCAAACCGTTCAAATTCAGATTCCGCCTGGTACATCAGGACAACAAATTGGCGAGGATTTAGAAGCCGCAGGTCTGATTCACTCTAGTTTGGCCTGGAAGATCTGGTCCCGATGGCAGGCGCAGCAGTCTCCTGGAGGCGGTTTTCAGTCTGGCACCTATGCCCTGGCTCCCACCCGCTCCATGACTGACATTGCCCGTACTATCTGGAAGGGAGAGGTGATTCAGGCTACCTTCACCATTCCCGAGGGTTGGAACCGCCGCCAGATGGCTACCTACTTTGAACAGCAAGGTTACTTCAAAGCCTCAGAGTTCCTGGCTATTACCGAGAATATTCCTCGTCAAAAATATCCCTGGCTACCGGAAGGAATTCCCCACCTGGAGGGATTTCTCTTTCCCGACACCTATCAACTCCCGGCGGAAAAGCTTACCCCTGAGCTGGTTAGAAATAGGATGCTAGATCGGTTTGAAGCCACCGCCCTACCCCTCTATCAGAAAAGTAAAACCAATGTCTCCCTGTTAGATTGGGTAACCTTGAGCAGCATTGTGGAGAAAGAGGCGGTGGTTGCCGATGAACGATCTACCATCGCCGGGGTATTTACCAATCGTCTGCGGCAAAGGATGCCTCTGGGGGCTGATCCTACGGTTGAGTACGGTCTTGGTATTAGTCAAACCCCTGATAAACCGCTCACCTGGGCCCAGGTTGGTACCCCTTCACCCTACAATACCTATATCAACCAGGGACTGCCTCCTACTCCCATTGCCAGTCCAGGGCTGGCCAGCTTAAAGGCCACTCTGTCGCCGGCTAACACCGACTATATGTTCTTCGTTGCCCGCTACGATGGCACCCATGTGTTCAGCCGTACCCTGAAGGAGCACGAGGCTGCCAAGCAGGCTATTCGCCAAACCTTTCATCAATAGCCCTATGCTCTCCACACTATTACAGCCCGATCTAGTTCTAGGGGGAAGTATTTTAGATCTTTCCCCTGACCTACTACGCCGCTACAACCTGAAAGGGCTGATTCTGGATGTGGATGATACCCTGGTCCCGCTGCGTCAGGTAGATACTACCCCCGACCTACTGATCTGGATGAATCAGGTTAAGCAGATGGGACAAATCTGGTTGGTGAGCAATAATGTTAATTCCCATCGAATCCGGCGAATTGCCGATCTATTTGACGTACCGTATTTGACCAGTGCGGCCAAACCTTCCCGGCGCAAGCTACAGCAAGCCCTGGAGGCAATGGCCCTATCTCCTCAGCAGGTGGCCATGGTGGGCGATCGCCTGTTTACAGACGTTCTGGCGGGCAATCGCTTGGGGCTTTTTACCATCTTGGTGGAACCCATACCCGCCCAAGACCATAGTTCTAGCGCCTCCCTCTTGAGACTACTGGAGGCAACTATTTCCCAAGCCCTGGGGGTGACCTTGAGCTGCTCACTACAGGCTTCACGCCCTGGTCAGTAGGGGCAACAAAACCGATTGACCTAGACGTTTACCGACCCACCCCATCCTCAACATTCTGACTAAAGCTATAAATATAAAGAAAAGATTACGCCTACGTCCCTGACCGTAAAATCGATCAAAAATAAATTTATATAAATAAGGGTCAACCCATATAAAGACCTTTAATATAACAAAACAACCAATCAGGTGCTAACCATCGAGTTAGTGCCTGATTTTTTTGCATCCTGAAGACATCCTCTATGGGGGTAAAAACGGACCCCAGTCAGGTATTCTGGCGATATCTGCACATCACTACAGGGCTATGGCAGCAAATCCCGGTTCTACTCTGGTCGTTAAGATTGGCACCTCAAGCTTGGCAGGACCGACATTTGGCCAGTTTGCCCTTTCTACGCTGGCTAACCTGGTAGAGACCCTCACCATCCTACGCACCCAAGGGCATCGAGTTGTGCTGGTTTCCTCTGGAGCGGTTGGCATTGGCTGCCGCCGTATGAATCTCCGGGAGCGTCCCAAAACCCTGGCCATGAAGCAGGCGGTGGCGGCGGTAGGTCAGGGCCGTTTGATGCGAATTTACGACGATCTATTTTCGGCGGTGAATCAGCCCATTGCCCAAGTGTTGCTGACCCGCAGCGACCTGACCCAGCGATCGCGCTATATCAACAGCTACCGTACCTTTCGCCAACTGCTGAGCCTGGGGGTAATTCCCATCGTCAACGAAAACGATACCGTGGCGGTAGAGGAGCTTAGATTTGGCGATAACGATACCCTTTCTGCCCTGGTAGCCAGCCTGATCGGAGCCGAATGGCTCTTCTTGCTGACCGACATTGATCGCCTCTATTCCCTTGATCCACGCCACCATCCTGAGGCCCAACCCATCTACCAGATTGATACCCCGGAACAATTGTTAGCCCTCAAGGCTGGTGCTGGTAAGCAGGGCTCCACCTGGGGCACGGGAGGGATGGTGACCAAGCTGGAAGCAGCCCAAATTGCCACCATAGCGGGTATTCGCACAGTCATTACGGATGGTCGTCAACCCGCTAATATCCTCAAGGCCTTAGAGGGTGAAGCGGTGGGGACCCAGTTTACTCCCCTGGCCAAGCCTAGTCGGGGACGTAAGCGCTGGATTGCCTCGAATTTACCGACCACGGGTCGGATTTACATCGATGCGGGTGCCGCGCGGGCGGTGCTGACGGGCGGTAAATCTCTTTTAGCGGCGGGCGTTACCCAAACTCAGGGCCAGTTTGAGCCGCAAGATGTGGTCCAACTTTGCACCGCCGATGGCCAGGAAATTGCTCGAGGTATTGTGAACTATAGCGATCGGGACCTCAAGCAAATTTCTGGTCGCCACTCCGATGAAATTGCCAGCATCCTCGGCTACGCTGGTGCCGATACCGTTATCCATCGAGATAATCTGGTGCTGACCAGGTTATAGAGGGAGGGCAAAGACACAACTGCCGATAGCTAGAACGTTTTCTGATGGGGAAAGTATAGCTTTGCTCAGAACCCTGGGGATAAAACCGGCAGTGGCCTTAGTTTTAGGCACAGACCAGATCAGCAAAAGTGCTGAGCCGAGGTTAAGTGTGACCAGGGCTGGGCATACTAGGTGGGCGGCTGCAGGTAGAAAAACTTGCGAGTGATTGTGAATTCCAACGGATACCGCTCCCCTGAGCTTAGCCGCTGTTCGGGGGGGTTTTGTTTAGGGGTGGAGGTGAGCCAGAATGCCTACCCAGTCTTAGCTTTTTCATCGCGGGACAAGCCTGCCAGTTAGGATCCATTAAATTGACCGGTCAACCCTGTCCTCAGGATCGCCATACCACTAGAAGAGTGGGGCTCAGGTCCAGAATAGTCCCGGTTGTTTCACCTGCCTCCAACCGCAGAGGCAGGTGCTATAGGATAGAGAGATTGAGCCATGGTGAAACCGGTGGATTACGATCAGGAAAAAGCCGTCGCGATCGCGGCTGTGCAACAGGCAGCCCTACTCTGCGAAGCAGTACGTCAGGAAATGGTATCGGCCACGATCGAGAAAGCCGATAAAAGCCCGGTAACCATAGCTGATTTTGGCGCCCAGGCGATTATCTGTCGGGCCCTGGCCCTGGCCTTTCCCCAAGACCCGGTGGTGGGGGAAGAAGACGGATTCGATTTGCGTAAGCCTGGCATGGAGTCAGTTCTAGCCCCCCTTGCCGACCATGTGGGCAGGTTAATTCCCGGTAGCACCGTTCCCCAGATCCTGGACTGGATTGACCATGGCAACGGGGCCGTGGGGTCTCGCTATTGGACCCTCGATCCGATTGACGGTACTAAAGGATTTTTGCGTGGTGACCAGTATGCCATTGCCCTGGCCCTGGTAGAAGGTGGCGACTTGAAGGTAGGCGTGTTGGGCTGCCCCTTTTTGAGTTTCGATGGCCAGGATCGGGGGCTATTGTTTGTGGCTGTGCGGGGACAGGGGGCGATGATGATGACCCTTACGGGTGGATCACCCCAACCCATTCGGGTGATGGATGACCGAGCTAGCCTCAACCACCGCTTTGTGGAGAGTGTTGAGGCGGGGCATGGCGATCAATCCCAGCAAGGAGCGATCGCCCGAGCCATCGGCATTACCGCCCCCTCCATGCGCATGGATAGTCAGGCCAAATACGCCGCTGTAGCGGCTGGCCAGGCGGTGCTTTACCTGCGTTTACCATCTCCCAAAAGCCCTGACTACCGGGAGAAAATTTGGGATCATGCGGCCGGTGCTCTGGTGGTAGAGGAGGCCGGTGGTCGGGTCACCGATATGGCGGGTAGGCCCCTGGATTTTTCCAGCAGCTCCCGGTTGGCGGATAATCGGGGGGTTATCGTCAGTAATGGCCACCTCCATCAGCTAGTCCTGGATGCCCTGGCCGCACCCCCCTCAGTTTGATGCCCTGCCGCTATGGGCTACCTGAAGCTCTTGTTGGTGCGCCATGGTCAATCCCAGGGTAATCGCCAGGGACGGATGGAGGGTTGGCATTCTACCTCCCTCACAACCCTGGGTGAACGGCAATCCGAAGCCCTGGGAAAATATCTGGTTGAGCAGGGTTGGCACCCCACCCACATCTATTGCAGTCCTCTGCTCCGCGCTAGGGACAGCCTGGAGGCGATCACCAGGGGATTCCGGCAGAGGCAAGGGGAGTGGAGCGATGGGGGGATTCCCGCCTATTCCTTGGCCTCGCCAGACTTTAGGGAAGACTTGAGGGAAAGTCACCAGGGGATTTTTACGGACCTGACCTGGGCTGAGGCTCGCGATCGCTACCCGGACCTCTGTCATCGCCTGGAAACCACCCTCGACTGGCAGCCCGTACCGGCTGCCGAGTCCCCCCTGGCCCTGCGACAGCGGGCCCAGGGATTTGTGGACCACCTGATCCACGCCCACGCGAATGGCGATCGCCTCTGGGTGATTACCCACCACGGCATTCTGCTCCATATTATTGCCCGCCTGCTGGGGAGCGATCGCACCTGGAAGATGGCTATCGGCAACACCCGGTGTTTTGAGTTCTGGATTGACCATAGCCGCTGGCAAGACCAGGGTATTAATCAGTTCAATCCAGAGCTATGGCAGATCAAACGGTTTAATGATGGTGCCCACTTAGAGAATACCTGAAAAGCCCCGGAGAGCTCTGATTTACACCGCAAGATGAACCCTGGGTAGGGACTCTGGCTGGCTCTATCGCGTTGCCGGTGACTAGGACCAGACTACAAATTTTGCCTCCCCACTCCAGGTCCTAATAATGGGCCGATCGATGATTCTATGGCTAGTCGTTAAGTTTCTAAAAGAATCAAAATCCTATCAATAGGACTGATCTAGGGTAGGAGTAAGTTGATTTTAATTACCTAGATCTGAGATAAAAATTAAGTGGTTTTATACACACCAAATACCTACGTCTTTTGACGATTTTAGGTCAATAACGGGTATTTTTGTGTCCAGATCGAGGCCGATTGTTCAATATTAGGTCTGTAGAGTTTTCTATGGATTTAAAGGCTTATATCGCAGTGATTTTGGTTAAGGCCGCTAGATGAAGAAGTCGGTAGATATTTTTATATTTTGATTCCTGTAAAATATGGAGGAGCCTAGATGCACGCTCAAACCCTGATTGAATCAACCACCAGTAGGGATTCCCGTCGTCGCCAATCATCCAGTCAAGGGGTTAAGGTTAATCAACTCAATTCCCTGGCAATTCAGCTTTTTAATGGTCTTCAGTTACTCAGTGCAGAGGCCTATATTAACGGTTTAGAACTCCCTGATGCGGTCCTTAAAGGTTTGTTAGATAGGGTGCTTGATCGGGTGCAGCGCCAATATCCCCAACTTTTTGTTTCCTACGACTGGTTACTTAGGGAAAGTGACCAACTGGCGGAGGGCTCCCGGGAGTTGATGAAGATTCAGTACGATCTACCCACCCCTTTATTTCAGATGATGCTGGGGGAAAGTTCTCTGATCTATCCCAAATATACGATGGCGTTGTGGGAGGGCGGAGCTGATTGCCTAGAGACGGCCCAGCGCCAGATGCTGGATGATATTTTTGCCAAGGTGGGGCTACAGGACGGCGATCGCGTCCTTGATCTGGGCTGCGGCTGGGGATCGGCATCTAATTATCTGCTCAGCCAATTTCCCAACTGCCAGGTGACCGGTCTCAACCTTAGCCATTGCCAGTGCGACTACATCCGCCAGAAACAGCAAGATCCCAACAGCGCCCTGAGTTCCCCTCGCTTCAGTCTCTGGGAGCAGGACTTTAACCAGGCCAGCTTTGATCAGCCCTTTGATAAAATTCTGGCGATCGGGCTATTTGAGCATGTGGGCAATCTCACCCAATCCTTTGCCAAATTGGCCAGTTTCCTCCAGCCGGAGGGCAAGGTTTTCATCCACTTTATCTCCAGTCATTTGCCCTACAGTAGCTATAGTCCCTTCCTGAACCGCTATATTTTTCCCCGTATGCGGATCTGGAGCTACGATGAAGTGCCCCAGCACAACCAGGACCTGACGACCGTCGCTCAGTGGTACCTGAATGGAGCTAACTACGCTAAAACCCTGCAAAGTTGGCTGGCCAACTTTGACGCCCACCAGCAAGAAATTCCCAGGCTTGATTTTGGCATGGACTACGCCAAATTCCGCCGCATCTGGCGACTCTATCTGATTCTCTGCATCGCTTACTTCGATATGGATGGGGGCCGACTGTTAGGGAACGCCCAGTACCTTCTGCAGCCGACCCAGAGAGCCTCTTAATTCTCCGATCAAGCCATCATAAGTCCCCTGCTGTTCCCAGACTATCTGGGAATCGCCAGCCATTTTCTGGTAGTAAGGATGGTGTAACCATGGAGTATTACGAAACTATTATCGTTGGCGCTGGTCCCGCCGGGAGTACCTGTGCCCGGAAGTTAGCCCAGGCCGGTCGATCGGTTTTAATGCTAGATAAAGCTACCTTTCCTCGCCTCAAGCTATGTGCCGGGTGGGTGACCGGGGAGGTCTGGCGAGACCTGGAGATGACTCCATCGGAGTATCCCCATAGTCTATTGCAACTCTCGACTCGCCTCTATATTTCGCCCTTTCCCTTTGCCCTCATGCCCTGGCCTACTCGCTGGGTCAACTACTCTATCCGGCGCATTGAATTTGACCAGTGGCTGGTGGAGCGATCGGGGGTAGGGGTGCGGCAACATCAGGTCAATCATATTGACTACCAGGATGGCACCTACATTATCGACGGCCAACTGGCCTGTACCTACCTGATTGGGGCGGGGGGAACAGGGTGTCCGGTACGGCGTCAGTTCTTTCCGCGTCAGCGTCCCCCAGAGGATCAAATCGTGGCCCTGGAGCAGGAATTTTACTATCCCGATCGGGATGGCATCGCCCGATACTTCTGCTTTGAACGGGGTCTGGCGGGCTATAGCTGGTATATTCCCAAGGGAGATGGGTATTTGAATTTGGGCCTGGGGGGCTTTAACCGCTATTTTCAGGGTAGTTCCCTCTCTATCCACGATCACTTTCAAGCCTTTCTGAAGGACCTGGTGCGTCGCCGGCTATTAAGCCCTGAGGTCGCCGATCAACTCCGCCCAGCCGGCTATAGCTATTACCTGGCCTCAGGCCAGGGGCCAGTCAAGCAGGATCGGTGCTGGTTGATTGGCGACTCCGCCGGACTGGCCACCCTTGACCTTGGCGAAGGGATTTCCCCGGCGATTAAGAGTGGCCTGCTGGCCGCTGGGGAAGTTTTAGGCGAAACAGTCTATACCCGTGAAACTATTTTCAACCGTAGTCTGCGCCCCGGCTGGCAGTGGCTGCGGGGGTTCCTGCCCCGGTATAGCCCTAGCCCCCAGCAACGGGGGGAAGACCAGCCAGAACCCCTGGCCAGGCCTAACTTTCACTAATCAACTCTGTCCTAAGTACTCCTAATCTCCATGGCTGCTTTAGTCTTCCTTAGTCTGATGGTATTTCTAGTGATTCTGGCCCTGGCCACCGGCCTTACCCTCATGGGTCGCCTGGGGACCTGGGGAAAACCCCTGACCGCCGCCCTATCCCACACCCCAGGGCTAGATCTGGCTTTGATTGTGATGGTCTGGTTGCCCTGGTGGTGGGGGTTTCTCCAGGCGGGTTGGGGTGGCCTGCTCAGCGCTCTCGTGGGGCAGGTGCTGGCTACCCAGGTCTGGGTCTGGGGCCATCAGTGGGTTTATCGTCACCAGCGTCCCCCCCTGGGGATTAATGGCTATCTCAGCCAGCGCTATGGCTGGTGGCGCAACCATCTGGCCCTTTGGGTTACCGCCCTGGTATTACCTGTATTTTTTCTGATTCGGCTGGCCCAGGTGCTACTCTACCCCTGGCTAATCTGGTTGCTAGGCTTCAAAGCCTACGATCAACGGGAGTGGATTAACATCAGCCGCCATCGGGTGAGTGGTTTGGTGGGGCATGACCTGCTCTGGTGTCTTTACTGTGATTGGATGACCGGTGTCTACGCCCTGGGGGCGGAAATGCTGCGGAACGTAGAATCTTTTTGGTGCCCAATTCGGTTTTACCACGATAAAAAGTGTGAGAATTGTAGCGTTGATTTTCCCGACATAAACCGGACCTGGGTACCTGGTGATGGTTCCCTTGAGCAGGTGGTTAAGACCTTACAAGCCACTATTCCCCCCGATCGCCCCTGGGCCTGGTCGGAAAAACCGGAGGACTGGAAACCCTAAGCAGGGTATATCCCTGGCTAGAAGGCCTACCCAGGATGCACTCCCCTTCAACGTGACTGCCGCTATAGGCCCAGCCGTAGGACTGGATTGGTTCCATGGGATGCCATGGATATGGGCGAAAATTTCCCTATCTACCCTGGATGGCTAGAAAAACCAGGGCGATCGCCTATCGGTTTCAGATTCAGAGCTGAAAAGCTTGTCCAGCAAGGATTATAGCCTTAAGGCCGGAAATCTAAGGGGCTGGGTCAGGGGCCGTTGGCTTGTTTAAATTTCTCAAGAAACGCTGCAATCTAGATAAATTAAACGTTTCGACGATCCATTCTGGAAACTTACCCTTAGAATAGTTCAGTGAAATTTCCAGTAGATGGGGCTTTCAGCACTCCTCTGAGTTGTTGACCAGGTCCCTCTCCCGGGCAGTATCTGGAATAGTCAACCGGATCAGGCTGAACTGCCGCCCAATTTCTTTCTTTATTAGGAGATAACCATGAACAAAGGTGAACTTGTTGATAAGGTGGCGGAGAAGGCATCTGCTAGCCTGGACAAAACCGTAACCAAGAAAGAGGTCGACTCAGTTATTACGGCAACCATTGACGCCATTGTGGAAGCGGTGGCTAAGGGGGAAAAAGTCACCCTGGTGGGGTTTGGTTCCTTTGAACGCCGCGAGCGTAAAGAGCGGGAGGGCCGTAATCCTAAAACTGGAGACACCATGGTGATTCCGGCTACCAGTGTACCGGCCTTCTCCGCTGGCAAGTTGTTCAAAGACAAGGTGGCAACTAAGGAAAAGTAATCTTCTATTGTCTATTTCACCCTCGATTCGACCAGTTCACGGGGGAAGTTTAACCTGGGCCGCAGCTGTGGCCGGTTGCTCCCCCGATTCTCTCTTAGATTTTTCCGCCAGTATTAACCCCCTGGGTCCCCCCGAGTCAGTCAGGGCGGCCATGGTGGAGGCCCTCAAATGGCTGCCCCATTATCCCGATCCCCAGTACCAGGAATTGCGTTCCGCTCTCGCGGCTCACCATGGGGTGGATTGCGATGGGGTCTTACCCGGTAACGGTGTGGCAGAACTACTCACCTGGGTTGGCCGAGATTGCGGTCTACTAGATTCCCCTGCCATAGGCCTCCTGACCCCAGCCTTTGGGGACTACCAGCGAGCCCTGCGGGGCTTTGGGGTAGAAGTTGTGTCCTATCCCTTACTCACCCCTTCGGGGTCAGCCTTAGATCTGCAAGCATCACCCTTACTGGGTCTGAATCCTGGGGTCTCGGGATTGATCATCAATAATCCCCATAACCCTACGGGCCATTTATTTACTCAGGCAGAACTGCTACCCCTACTGGACCGCTTCTCCCTGGTGGTGGTGGATGAGGCCTTTATGGACTTCCTACCCCCCGGCCAGGATCAGAGCTTGGTGCCCTGGCTGAAGGATTATCCCAACCTGGTGGTGCTGAGATCGCTGACCAAGTTCTATACCCTGCCCGGGTTGCGGATCGGCTACGCCCTGGCCCATCCCGATCGCCTGCGCCGCTGGCAGAGTTGGCGGGATCCCTGGCCCGTGAATCAATTGGCGGTAGCGGCGGCGATCGCGGCGATTACGGACCAGGGGTTCCAAGCCCGTACCTGGCAATGGCTTCCCTCCACGCGTCAAGCCCTGGCGGTTGGACTAAGGGCTATTCCTGGTTTGTCCCCCTGGCCCGGGGCGGCCAACTATCTGCTGGTGCAGGCGGATCAAGCCGTACCTCCCCTACAGGAACGATTACTGCGGGAGCATCAGATTCTGATCCGGGATTGCTTGAGTTTTAGGGAGTTAGGCGATCGCTACCTGCGGGTAGCGGTGCGCACAACCGCAGAAAATGAACGTTTACTTACCGCACTGACCCAAATCAAGGCGGTATGATGCAAGCACACGGTCACCTATTCCCCCGTTCCGCCATGACTCCCAGCCCTGAATCTACCCCCATCTCCGCCCCACCACCGGAGCTAAAGGTGGTCAACATGACCAAGCACTTTGGTAGTCTGGTAGCCCTTCAGGATGTCAGTCTTACCCTCAAGCCTGGTACCTGCCATGGCCTTCTGGGGGAGAACGGTGCCGGTAAAAGTACCCTGGTGAAGTGCATTATGGGGTTTTATACCCCCACCGCCGGACAAATTTTAATCGATCACCAACCCCATACCATCCATAGTCCTAAGGATGCCCACCACTGGGGCATTGGCATGGTCTACCAGCACTTTACCTCCGTACCAGCCATGACGGTAGCGGAAAACCTGGTGCTCTCCCGTTACGATCGCAGCCAGGTAATCCATTGGAAGCGGGAATACGACGCCCTCCATAGCTTCATGGATACGTCCCCCTTTCGAGTTGATCTTGATTTACCCGTAGCCCAATTGGCTGCCGGGCAGAAGCAAAAACTGGAGATTCTAAAACAGCTCTACCTGAATAGCCAGATTTTGATTCTGGACGAACCCACCTCCGTACTCACTCCCGATGAGGCCGATGAGGTGCTGGGGCTACTGCGGCAGGAGTCTCGGGCAAAACGACTGAGTGTACTGCTGATTACCCACAAGTTTCGGGAAGTAATGGCCTTTACCGACGAAGTGACGGTACTACGCAAGGGGCAGCTAGCTGGCCATGGCCTGGTGCAAGATTTAACGGTCGCTGATATGGCCCATCTGATGCTGGGGGAAACCCGCCAGACTAGGGAGATGGCTAAGACCAGTGTGGCTAATCCTCAGCCGGTGCTGGAATTACAGGAGCTCTGCGCCGATCGGGACAATGGGCTAGAGGCCTTTGGCCCCATCAACCTGACGGTCCAGAGCGGAGAAATTGTGGGTATTGCCGGGGTCTCAGGTAATGGCCAGCGAGAACTGGTGGAGGTGTTGGCGGGGCAACGATTGGCCCGTCAGGGTCAGGTCAAGGTGCAGGGCCAGCCCTACAGTGCCAGCCGGACAGAAATGAAACGCTTTGGGGTCTATGCCCTGCCTGAGGAGCCCCTGCGTAACGCCTGTCTACCAGGTATGACGGTGGCCGAGAATATGGCCCTACGCACCTTTGATCGACCGCCCCAGGCCCGCTGGGGAATCTGGTTGGTGCTTAAGGCTATGCGTCAGGCGGCCCAGGATCTGATTGTCCGCTTTGGGGTAAAAACCCCTTCCCCCGAGACCCCCATTCACTACCTTTCCGGTGGCAACATCCAGCGTACCGTACTGGCTCGGGAACTATCCTCCCCCGATATTCGCCTCCTAATTGCGGCCAATCCCTGCTTTGGGCTTGACTTTGCCGCCGTTGACTCAATTCACCATGCCATTGTCGATGCCCGTAACCAGGGAGTAGCCGTGCTCCTCGTCAGTGAGGACCTGGATGAACTGCTGCTGCTGGCCGATCGCATTCTAGTCATCAGCGAAGGGCAACTGGTCTACGATAGCCCCATGGCCACTGCCGATGTGAAGGAGATTGGCCATCGCATGGCCGGCCATTGATCCCTCAAGCCTGGTCCCACTGTTGCTTCAATCGCTGAATCCGATCCAGCAGGGTTTCGTTAGATAGGCGAGAACTGAGGCGTTCCGCTAGCAGCAAAAAGGCTAGGGGGGAGGGCCTGGGGGTAACATGCCAGAGCACCGATCTCTGGTCTAACCGGTTCAACGTTTGGGCCAGCCGATGGGTTGCCAGTTGTTCCCGAAAGACTTCTTGCCGAGCCTGTTGCAGTAACCGGTTGGCCGGCTCGTACTTGAGAAAGACCTCATAGAGTAAACTACTGCTGACCTGAAGCTGGCTGGTGGTTTTGCGGGTTCCAGGATAGCCCTTGAACACCAGGCCCGCCACCTGGGCAATGCCGCGAAACTGGCGCTGGGTGAGTTCCGATAGGTTCAGACTGGCGGCGATGTCGGTTTCCAGGTTGATCTGGCTGAAAAAACTACTAGAAAACAGGTCCCGGTAAGGGTACTGCTTCGGTCCCAGCAGTTCAAAGCCATAGTCGTTGACAGAAATGGTAAAGGTGGCCGTCTGTTGTTGAGCAAATCGGTAGCTCCACAGTAAGCCCAACCCCTGGTGGACAAACCGACCCTCCAGGGGAAAGACGTAAAGATGCTCGCCCTCCCGGCTCTGACAGGTTTCTACCAAAAGCTGATGGGCTTGGGGGAGAGCCGAGAGCCGTTGCTGGGTTTGGAGAATGGGCAGAATGGTCTGAATCTCTGGATTGATGGCCTCGCTCTGCAGGTTTTCAGGTTGTCCCAGGGTTTCTAGTTCCTGGCGCAGATGGTGGCTCAGGGTAGGGGAAATCGCCAGTTGGCCGCCACTCCAGGTGGGGGTGACGGTGGACTGGCGTTTGCTGTTTTTGACGTAGAGCACCATATCCTGGAGTTGCACGTACTGCAACTGCCGACCGGCAAAGAAAAAAATATCCCCCTTTTTGAGACGGGAGACAAAGGTTTCCTCCACGGTACCAATCTCTCGCCGGTTGGTGTAAACAACTCGTATGGCCGTGCTGGCGGTGATGGTACCGATGCCCATGCGGTGGTGTCGGGCCAGTTGGCGATCGCTGATGCGATAGAGGTTTTCCTGCAATACCACCTTTTTGTAACGAGGATAGGCCTTTAGACAGTGTCCACCCTTTTCAATAAAGTCCAGGATCCATTGGTAGTCCTCTGTCGTCAGGTCGCCATAGGCCACGGTCTGGCGCACCTGGGCCAGGATCGCCTGGGGATCAAAGCCATCCCCACAGGCCAGGGTAACCAGGTGCTGAATCAACACATCGTAGGGCTGGGGTAGGGGGTGACGACTTTCCAGATCGCCCGCCGCCAGCCCCCGTCGAAAGGCCGAGATCTCCAGCAACTCCAGGGCATGGGTAGGCAGAAAAAATACCTCCGAACGGCCCTCCGGTACATGGGCTGATCGGCCAGCGCGTTGCAGCAACCGGGCCAGATTCTTAGCACTACCAATTTGCACGACCCGCTGCACTGGCTGGAAATCGACCCCTAAATCCAGGGAGGAGGTGCAGATTACCCATCGGATCCTACCCGCCTTGACACCAGCCTCGATCGCCGATCGCTCCCCGGCCTCCATGGATCCGTGGTGCAGGGCAATCTGGTCCTGCTGGTCCGGTAGGGCAAAGGTGAGGGCCTGGTACCAGCGTTCCGCCTGGTTGCGAGTATTGGTAAAAATCAGGGTGGATATGGCCGGGTCCAGCGCTGCCACCAGGGTATCTAACAAGCGGAGGCCGAGGTGTCCAGCCCAGGGAAAGCTATCTACGGATTCGGGTCGGAGGCTGGTAATGACCGTCTCTCGGCGTAGATCCGCCCGTAGGATTACCGGCTTGACCGCCAACCCCACCGCCGTTTGGGCCGCCTCTTCCAGATTACCCAGGGTGGCGGAAATGGCCCAGGTGCGCAGATGGGGTTGGAGCGATCGCAGGTAGCTGAGGCCCAGTTCTGTTTGGGTGCCCCGTTTCGATCCCATCAGTTCATGCCACTCGTCCAGAATAACCGCCCGTAACCCGGCAAAGCGCGGTCTTGCCTCCGGGTAGGAGAGCATGACCGCCAGGGATTCGGGGGTGGTAATGAGAATCTGGGGCATCTGCTTAATCTGCTTCGCCTTACGGGAACTGGGGGTATCGCCGCTACGGCATTCCACCCGGAGGGGCCAACCCAGGGCTTGAATCGGAGCCGCGATCGCCTGTTCTAGATCCCGCGATAGGGCCCGCAGGGGGGTGAGGTAGAGCAACTGTAACCCATCCCTGGGCGTGGCCAGCATTTCAGCGATCGGCCCCATCACCGCCCCATAGGTTTTGCCGCAGCCAGTGGGTACCTGAATTAAACCGCTGTGCCCCTCCAGATAGGCATGCCAGGCTTGCCGCTGAAAGGCCAGGGGCTGCCAACCCTGAGCGGCGAACCATTGTAGAACTGGATCAAGGCGAGGGTCGAAAGCCACAAAGATAAGCCCATATACCGGACAAAGACAGCTGATTGCCTGATTATATAGCTGGAGCCCCGGCTCAGGAGGTGGAGACGAGCCGCAACACCTGGGACGGATTGGGTCAATTCTGCTTCCATGGCTACCGCCAGAGCCGTTGTCAAACCTCTGGCCCCAGATCACCGGAAAGGGCAACTGGATGTTTGATCAACCAGGGGGTTGCCAGATTCGTAAAAATCTGGTCAAATAAAACATTGAAATGGCTATATAAAAAAGTCTACCTCCATAGACCCAATGCAATCATCTGACTAGAGACCTGTGTAGGCTTTTCCAGCCCGATGCGGTGACTCTCTAATGTCAGCAATGCAAGTCAATGGTCTGGATTTTTGACTGTAGTCGTGATCTCCTTGTAATCTCCTGTATCTCTTGGGTGGGTGAAAGCTCACCTTTTTTTTGAAATCGATCCCTATTCCGATCTCCATTCCATCAATCCAGTCTTGAAGCTGTCTATAGCGGTTTTCGATAGAGTGAGATACCCAATTGCTCAGTCCTACCCCCCAGCGGCTGGCCGTTAGGGTTTCACGCTGTACCTTGATAAGGGGGGCAAGGGGGGTAATCATATCACACTTCACCCGAGTGAAATCCGCTATAGGAAAATTTCTAACTTGATTGAAGTAGGGAATTATGACTGGAGATCTTGCCGTTCTCGTCCAAAAAAGACTTGACTAATCATTTCGAACCACTGTCCCTTAGCCTTATCGGGTTGATCCAATAGAGTGGCAACCTCAAGTTTTTTCCTTCAGTTCCACCCCGTAGACCTTGATTAAATGGTTAACTTTGCCTCGGAACGCTTGACTGGAAACCCATGGGTCAGTTTTTTGAGGCAATCCCAGTTGTTATCCACGTTATTAACCTATGTCCATTTTCACCGGCTTACCGATAAAATCTCGAGGACTTTTCTCCCATCCCTACGTCAGGTACCTGTTCCGTCCTGAATGGCTACTACCCATGGCCGGGTTTGCTGGGGTGATTGTGCTGTGGTGGATTATTGCCCTATTTCGGCAGCAGATGATGCCCACCCCTCCAGAAGCTTTAGCCAAAAATCTAGACCTGATTCTCCATCCCTTCTATCGCCGTGGTCCCGGTGATTTGGGGCTGGGCTGGTTGCTACTGGCCAGTCTACGTCGGGTTTGTATTGGCTTTACCTTGGGGGCCTTGGTGGCTATTCCCGCCGGAGTGCTGATTGGTCTCTCCCATTCCGCCTGGCTGGTCTTAAATCCAATTATTCAGGTGTTTAAGCCCGTTTCACCCCTGGTTTGGCTGCCCATCGCCTTGGCGATTTTCAATTCCGCCGAACCCTCTGCTATTTTCGTCATTTTCATCACCTCCCTCTGGTCTACCATTATGAATACGGCCGAGGGGGTCGCCAATGTTCCCAAGGACTACCTGGAAGTTGCCCAGGTGCTAGAAATGCCTGGCTGGAAGCAACTGCTCAAGGTGGTCTTACCCGCTAGCCTGCCCTATATCTTCACCGGCCTGAGGATTAGTTTAGGTATCGCCTGGCTGGTGATCGTAGCGGTGGAAATGCTCACGGGTGGCATTGGCATCGGTTTCTTTGTGTGGGATGAATGGAACCGTCTTAACGTTAGCTCGGTGTTTTTGGCTGTCTTTGTCATTGGCCTGACCGGGCTGGTTTTAGATTACGCCCTGGCCCGTTTACAAACCTTGGTCACTCACCGTCCGGCCCGGCCCTAGCTATGGGAGCTTAATGCCATGAATTCTTCCTTAACCCGGCGTTTCCTGCTGCGAGGTATGGGCGCTAGCCTGGTGACTGTGGCTGGTGCCGCCTGCGGTCAGCGTCGATCCCCGCAGTACCCCATACAATTGCCAGAAGCGGCCCTGGCGGTTACCCCGGTGATTCGTCCTGAAAGTCTGGAAAAGCCCGACCTGGTGATTGGTTTTGTGCCCGTGAATGATTGTGCTCCCTTTGCCATTGCCTGGGAGAAGGGGCTGTTTCGTAAGTACGGACTGAATGTCACCCTAAGTCGGGAAGCTAGTTGGGGAAACTCCCGGGATGGTCTGATCTTCGGTCGCCTAGACGCCTCTCCCGTCGTTTCCGGTAGTATCACTAATGCTCGTCTTGGGGCTGAGGGTGCCCATCCCATCCCCCTTTGCGCCGCTATGACTATTCACCGCCACGGCAATGCCATAACCATGAGTCGTCAACTCTGGCAGGCTGGTCTGCGCCCCTGGTTTACCTATGAGGGCGACCTGGATGCCCTGGGCCGGGATCTACGGGCCTACTGGCAAACCTCCCAGGGCGAAGATCATGTTTGGGCGGTGGTGCTGAGCTCCTCAATTTATGAGTACTTTACCCGCTATCTGCTGGGAGCCGTGGGTATTAACTCGATGGGCCAACTGCGCTTGATTATTACCCCTCCGCCTCAAATGGTCAGCAATATGCGGATGGGAGGGATGAAAGCCTATATGGTGGCTGAGCCCTGGAATACCCGGGCGATCGCGGGTAACGAAGGAATTGGTTTTACCTTTGCCCAGGGACAGGAGATCTGGCGAGGCCATCCCGATCGCCTGCTGGCCGTCAGGGAAGAGTTTATTCAAAACTATCCCAAAACCTACCGATCCCTGGTCAAGGCCATGATTGAAGCCTGCCAGTACTGCGCCAATCCGGCTAACCGGGAAGAGGTGGTGGAGATCATTGCCCAGCGTGCCTTTACGGGAGCTAAGGTGCGATATATTCGCCCTGGCATCGTGGGGGACTATAACTACGGTGGCTTTGATGGTCAGCAGCGGCAGCGATCCAGCCACGATACCACCCTGTTCTTTGACCTCTCCCCCCAGGTATCTCGGGTTCCCCACGATCACTCCACCTTTCTCTGGCAATCCGATAGCCTTTGGTTAATGACCCAGGCCGCCCGTTGGGGCCAAATCCCAGAGTTTCCTGCCAAGGCAGAGGCGATCGCTCGCCAGGCCTGGAAAACCGACCTCTATCGCGAGATTGCCACTGAACTGGGGATTACCTGCCCCGCAGACGATTACAAAACGGTTCCGGCGGCGGCCTTTATTGATGATCGGGGTTTTGATCCCAGTGATCCCATCGGTTATCTCCGGAGTTTCGAAATCCATGCCCGCCAACCCCAACGGTTTTCCCTTGCCTAGTTAACCCCCATCCCAGCAAATGCCATGGCATCCTCTATGCAACCCACCTTTAGTCAAGCTTCCCAGACTTCCCTGGCGGATTCTTTTTTAGTGCTTGAGAACATCGTTAAATCCTTTTCTAAGCCCGATGGCAGCCAGTTCGTTGTGCTCAATGGCATTAACCTGACGGTGGGAGAAAAGGAATTTGTCTCGGTAATTGGCCATTCTGGCTGTGGTAAGTCCACCCTGGTGCGTCTGGTGGCCGGTCTGGAAAAGCCCACCTCTGGCTCCCTAACCCTGGAAGGCAAGGCCATTCGTAAACCGGGATCGGAGCGCATGATGGTGTTTCAGGGCTATGCCCTACTGCCCTGGTTAACCGTGCGGCAAAATATTCGCCTGGCTGTGGATGAGGTACTCTCCCACCTGAGTCGGTCGGAACGCATTAGCATCGTCAATGAACACATCGAGATGGTTAACTTGACGCCAGCCGCAGATAAGTATCCCCATGAGCTGTCTGGGGGGATGAAACAACGGGTGGGGGTGGCCCGGGCCCTGGCCACCCGGCCTAAACTGCTGCTACTGGATGAGCCCTTCGGCGCCCTGGATGCCCTGACCCGACCCAAACTACAACAGCAGGTGATTGATATTTGGGAAGATCATCGGCAGGCGGTGATGATGATTACCCATGATGTGGATGAGGCTATTTTCATGTCCGATCGGGTGGTGATGATGACCAATGGGCCTAACGCGACCATTGGTCAGGTGTTAGATATTCCCCTGCCGCGCCCCCGCGATCGCCATGAACTCAGAGAGTCAGGACCGTACTACGACCTGCGTAATCAGGCTCTAGATTTTCTGGAGCGCTACCAGTAGGCCCTAACTTAGCCAAAGTAAACCACCCAACAGAATACCAATGACCGTCAAAGCTACCCAGAGAAAACGGTTATCCTGACGGTTGATCTGGGACGGATCGAGTGGTTTCTCCTCAGCTCGGGGTTGGGGCCTGGATTGGGGCACCGGCAAAGAGGATGATCCCCTACTGAGGGGTCGGCCCTCGGTTATTCCGTCTAGGTCGGGTATTTTTGTCACCCAGTTACCGGGGCGTTTTAGCTTGGGGGCCTGCAAAATATATAGTAGGGCCTTACCCTGTTTGCGGGTTTCTAGGTCGGGATGGCGAGTTAAGACTTCACAGAGCGCAATGGCCTCGGCCTCCCGATCAAGCGCACTATAGGCATTCACCAGCCAGGTTTGGATCTCGCCCCCCAGGGGCGTAGTGGCCTGCGCTAAGGCTATAGCCTCTTCAAACTGCTCAACCGCTTCCCGGTACCGACCTCGGGCAAAGGCGTCCTGCCCTTGCTGGTAGTAGGTTCTGGCAACATTGAGGGAATCCTTAGTCATGGTCCTAATTCAGATATGGCCCTAGCCACGTTTAATCGGGCGGATACAGCCCACAATACCTTGTCAGCTCTGGCTTTCACCGACCAACACTAGCCTCAGGGTGGTGGCCAAAACTATCGGTATGACTCGACCGGGTAGCGGTCAGGTCAAAGGCCTGGTGAACCGCCTGTAGGGCCCTGATCCCTTCGGACTCCGCCACTACGCAGCTGATTTTAATCTCAGACGTAGCAATCATCTGTAAATTAATTTGTTCATCCGCAAGGGCCTGGAACATGCGGGCGGCCACTCCCGGATAATGCATCATACCCATGCCCACCACGCTGACCTTGGCGATCGCCCGATTGACCACCACCTCCCCAAAGCCCAGCTCCTGGGCCATAGCCTGCATCAGATTTTCTGCGGTCGACGCATCGGCTAGGGCAACCGTAAAGGCAATATCACGGCTGGGCTCACCATTAACCAGGCGGCACCGTTGGGATTGGATAATCATGTCTACGCTAACGCCATGACTGGCCAGGCGATCAAAGATCTTTGCCGCCATACCCGGTCGATCGGGCACCTGGCGAATTCCCACCTGAGCCTGTTGGCTATCTAGGGCGGCTCCCCGGACTACTGGTGTTGGCCGATCGGTCTCAGCCATGGCCAGGGGAGTGGGCATCACCGGTGAGGAGGTAACCCCAAAGGCTTCACAGAGGAGAGCAATGGCCCGGTCACCGTCGGCGGCATCAAGGGTACAACTGACCTTGACCTCCGACGTGGAAATCAACTGGATATTAATGCCCGCCGTCGCCAAGGCCGAAAACATTTTGGCGGCTACTCCGGGACGACCAATCATGCCTGCCCCAGCAATGCTGATTTTGGCGGTGCGGTCATCCACCATGACCTCCGCCTGGCTGGTATCGCTGGGATTGGTCCGTAGGGCTGGGGCTAGGGCAGCGGCTACCATCTCAGCCTGGGCCAGATTAGCCTTGACCAGGGTAAAGGCAATATCGTTGGTATTGCCCTCGTGGATAGACTGGATGATCAGGTCTACGTTCAGGTTCTGGGTCGCCAGTTCACCAAACAAATGGGCGGCAATACCGGGGCGATCGGGGATGCGCAGGAGGGCCACCTTGGTTTGGTCGGGGTCAAATTCCACCGCATCCACTGGATGGGCCAGTTCTAACCCCTCCAGGGGGCGACCATGGGGTTGGGGAGAAATGACCCGGGTGCCAGGCTCATCGGTCCAACTCGACCGCACCACCAGGGTGACCCCGTAGTTGCGGGCAATTTCTACCGCCCTGGGGTGCAACACCTTAGCTCCCAAACTGGCCAATTCCAGCATTTCGTCGCTGGTAATTTCCGCCATCAACTGGGCTTCAGGTACCAGCCGTGGATCGGTGGTGAGAATGCCTGGTACATCGGTATAGATTTCACAGAGATCGGCGTGTAAAGCCGCCGCCAGTGCCACCGCCGAAGTATCCGATCCGCCTCGACCCAGGGTGGTAATTTCCAGGTCAACGGTTTCGCTAATGCCCTGAAAACCTGCCACCACAATCACCTTACCTTCACTCAGGTGACGCTCCAGGCGGTCAGTTTTAATATTCAAAATCCGCGCCCGGCTATGCTCGGCTTCGGTGATAATGCCCACCTGGGCTCCGGTCAGGGAAATGGCATCCTGACCCAGGGCCTGCAGGGCCATAGACAGCAGGGCGATGGAAACCTGTTCGCCGGTAGATAACAGCATATCCATTTCCCGACGGCTGGGCTGGCTGGTAATTTCGCCGGCCAACTTGACCAAACCGTCGGTGGTTTTGCCCATGGCCGATACCACCACCACCACCCGGTGGCCAGCCGCCACCGTCGCCTGGATCCGTTGGGCCACCGCCTGGATTCGCTCCACCGTACCTACAGAGGTACCCCCGTATTTCTGCACGATCAACGCCATGGTTCCGTTCCCGATCAAATCCCATTCATACCAACCAGATCAGACTCGCCTGGATGGATTAAGACCAGATCATAGCAGCATTGGCGATCGCCCTTAGTCCTTCCGATTTTCCCCCTGGGGATTGCCAGTCTAGGGCTGTCCTACCGCTTGGCTACAACCCCGAGGGATGGATCGCCCCAGGGCAGGGATTGTGATCCTAGCCCAATCGTTTGATTACAAGTTCCTAAAGCCGGGGCCGGGTAGCCTGCCCCTGGCGCAGCCAAGACCCAGCCCTGGGGGAGATCCGAAGAAAAATAGGTGATACCACTACCGAGAATCAAAGGCAAGGTAAGTTTACAGTTTGAAACTTTTTGTTACACTTATAGATATGAATCAGCTCGGGCTCTTCCCCCACTGCTGTTCTGGCCAGGGGATCGGCCCATCGCCAGTCTTGAATTGATTAGGAGTTTTGAACTATGACCATTCTATTTTCCCTGTTTGTGATTGGCTGGGTAGCGGTGGCCCTGATTGGCACTCAAGCCTACTTTCGTGGCGAGCAAAGCAAACCCATTCACGAGCGCAACTGGCGTTCTAATGACTTTGATCAGCTAGCCCAATCGATTACCGGTCAGCCCACTGACTTTAGTGACCGGACCCCGATTTATGCTGGCGATGCCTTTACTAGCACCAACCTATAGTATTGGGGTTACTAGAATAGCAAAAGGCGCCCATAGCCCGGCTTCTTAGGGCTATGGGTGCCTTTTTGATGATTTCCTTTTGCCCTGAGTTTGTCGGCCTTTGCTGCTTGGGGGGAATTTTTCTAGCGGTGAGGGAGTGGGTGGAAAGGGCTTCTGATTACTGATTACTGACCCCTTACCGGGGTGCAGGTGGACAGGTCGGAGGGAGCCGCTGCTACAATACATCTAAACTACTTCTGGTTTGGCTATGTCCACCGCCCAGCCCACCTACGAGGATATCCTGCGCCTCTTTCAGGAAACCGATCGCCAGCTCAAGGAAACTGCCCTCCTGCTGCGGGAAAGATCCCT
>JBMOHM010000043.1:0-27786 GCA_049317845.1 Nodosilinea sp.
CGTTGTCACCAATGGAGTAGAAAATTTGCCGGGCAAATTTATCAAAGAAATCGCTCTTAATACGAGTGTAGTTATCATCAGTACACTTATCACCTTTGCCACTCATCGTATCTCCGTCAAACAGCGTAAACTGAATCTCACTTTGATTGATTTCATTGATGACGGACGGGGTCTGGGCTTGTCCCTTAGCGTCGTAGGGCATGTCACCGATGAGAGCCAATGAAAAGGGGGCTTGTGACGAAGAAGCTTGACCGATACTATTTGGCAAGATAATCAGTGCCAGTACAAGCAATCCACTAAGGATCAAATAAAGGGCATTCTTTCGGTTGGGTATGGACATATTAGTCTCCTTGTCTATGGAGTCTATATTCAATCATTTTTTGAGCAAAAATTGACTCGAAATATTTTAAAAAGCTAAAAATAAGTAAAAACAAAAAAATTAGAAAAATAAATCTATTAAAAAATAAAAAGAGCCTAGGTTTAAGGGAAAAACTTTAAAAAATAGCTGCAAGGTAACTGGCTAAAATATATAGTTACCAGCTAAAAATATAATTAAACTCGACATTTCTATGGAACAATTGTGATTATAGACTTACGGTTAGTTAATAAGTTTTTCATTAAGCGCAGTATAGGTCTTTATAGTTATCCCAGGGTTAATTCCCAGTTAAAAGTTGTCAAACCTGGCCCTAATCCTTCGTCGTCACAAGACTGAACTTACTGCGGAATAAACAAGGCCCGCCAGGGCTGATGCTGCTATCGGCGAGCTCTTTCCTGGCCAGGTTTTTCGGCAGTAATTGGCTATCGTAGTAGTTAGAAAGTCTAGCCAGTCTTTTGCTTAAGCGGTCAAGCCTGTCCCTACCCTTGGAGGCTCGCTAGGGGTGTGAATATAGCTAGACAGCTGGCTCTTAGTGGTGCAAAAAACTTTAGTCAGTCTCAAAGTAGGCAGTCTCATCATGGGAATTTAATCACCTTGGCACACTCGGTTTGGCAATCGACTTGGGCTCGTTTAATATGGGTAATTGCTTACAGCAAAGCCTGACGATTTGACGGAGCCCCAGTTGCAAGAAGCTTAATCCTCGCTGTGGATGCCAGTCTAACCCAGCCCGTTGCCAGCCTAGACCAAAATTGAGGCCAAGATTATGGCCATCAGAGTGGCGCTGCTTTCAAGACTTTTTCGCATCACTAAGTCGACGAAGAAAAGGCCCTGGCTGAAATAAAGGTCTGGTTGAAAGCTTATGTCCCTTAAATCGATCTGGGCCACTATAATTGAAGTAGGAAAGAAATGCCGCTGAGGGATAGGTCGGCAAAGGTCTAGCAATCTGTGATCGAAGGGTGGGAATTCGATTAGAGTCCTCTGATCCTGACGGCAAATTTTTCTAAGCTCAGCAGTGATTTTATGCAAAATCAAAGATTCTTTGTCCTTATTATGGGGGCAGACGAGTTAGCTATTATTGGCATAAATCCTGTCTTACATCCAGCCAAAGGTAAGTCAAGCTTAACAGTCAGATACTTTTTCCCCCTTTGGTTCACAGCTGTAGCTACGGGTACCCAGGCATAAAGGGTGGGAAAAAGGTTATTCAATTTCAGGACGTTTACAAAAGTTTTCTAGCATCCTTCGAGGTGAGACAGAATGTCTGGCTAGATGGGCTTGTTACTGTTTGGCAACAGGAGCAGGTCGGTCAGCTAGGAGACATTCAATTGACCCATCAACGCTGTCCTCAGCGTTCTGATCGAAGCGATGTTAAATGAACTCGGTTCACAGTGTTCAACAACGTAAAAAGGGAAGACCATGTCTAAAGAAAAAAAGGGTAATCGAGAACTCAAAAAGGCTAAAGCTGAAAGCAATGTAGGCAAAAAGCAAAAGAAAGATCCCAAACGACATGATGGGGTCAGGTAACGCTTAGACAACTAGACCAGCCAATAATCAATATGGGGAGGGATTATGTCCTCACTATTATCTCAAGGAACCTTGGTGACTATCGTTAGTGAAGCGGTATTGCAAGACCGGTTAATCAAGCTGTTAACCGATTTAGAGGTGTCTGGCTATACCCTGATTCCGGCCCAAGGAGCGGGCAGCCATGGTCGCCGAATGGGTGATATTGCCGGTTACAACACTAATATTGAAATAAAGACGGTAGTTACTGCTGAGGTTGCTGATAAACTGCTGGAAGCCTTACAACCCCTCAAGGAAACCTACGCCCTAATTGCCTTTCGGCAAACCGTTGAGGGGTTATTTGACTAACCCCCCAATCTACGACCTATAGGGGTTTTTCCTGTTAGGAGGTCTAAGGTAGGGTGTATCCAGGTAGCTCTTTAGGGCTATAGGCTGACTGCCAACGCCATAGCCCTAAAAATATTTCGCCCCTGGGTCCGTTATTCGATCAAAGTGCACTATCATTTAGTGCACTATCATTTTTATCTTTCGCAGTGCCTTTTTATTATGGAAGCTCCTAACCAAAGCACCTACCCCAGTGTGGATGAGTTAGATCTCAGCATCATTAATCTGATGAAGATCAATGGACGCATTAGCTATAAAGATGTTTCTACCCGGTTAGATATTCCCGAAGCTACAGCCCGTTATCGGGTGCAAAGGTTGCTCAGCTCAAACCTGATTAATATTGCCACCTGGGCTAACCCTAAGCACCTGGGCACTGTCCATGCCGCCATCATGAACCTGTTTGTAGAGAGTGGTCAAGTCAACTATGTAGCGGCCCAATTAGCGAAGATGGACGAGGTACAGTTTTTGTCCATTGTCTCTGGTTGTCACAACATAGTGGTAAACGTTAGCTTTGGTGTCCAAGAGGATTTACTCAGGTTTTATGACAAACTCACTGCCATCAAAGGCTTAATCCGCTACGAAACCCAAATTGTGAAGAGATTATTGAAATCTCGGTATGCCTACAGCTTGAACTAGTTCTGTCAGATCAGCCAACCCATCCCCCTAAACTGATCGCTCCCAGCCAGTTGGGTATGGGTAAAGGATTGAGGGGGCATGGCCGGTTGGGGGTAGTATTTTTGCTGGGGTAGGGCATTTTTCTGCTGACTTACCTCCTATGAATTCAAGACATGCACCCAATCCTCCCTAGCCCCACCCCTCTAGCTGACCTGGCTCCGCTGGCGGTCGTAACCGCCTTGATCCTACTGGGCTCTGGTCCAGCCTTGGCCCGCCTACCTGTTGCTGGGCCAGACCTGAGAACCAACGGGGTAGTCCCTCGGGCCACCCCTACCCGAGTTTGCGCATTTAACCCCGATCTGGGTTTGCCCAACCCCTTGGGTATGAGAGCTTACGTCACTATCACTGAGGCAGAGGGAAACACCACCTTCCTATTTGAGCAATTTCCTGCCATAGTTACCCATGATCGGCTGCAGGTTGAGGCTACCCTGGCCCTAACTCGCCAGGTTGTCTTCTATAAAACGGGTCTAGAGCAGGCGAGGCAGATCATGCTCCACCATCCCAGCTACTATGCAGACCTGGTGGGCTATGCCGATGGGGAAGGCTTTGGCCCCTTGAATGGGGTTCTCGCCTGCCATTTCAACCATTAATACTTTTTTTAGTCAACGGATATTTAGAGCCGTAGTCACCTGCAGGGGGGCAGGGGCGAGCCAGAACACCTTCCCGCTATACTCCCTGGCGGGCTGCCAAAGCTAGATTTCAGGATCTACCTGGAGTCTAGGGGGCCGCGGGTTACCCCTAGCTGGCTTTGCAGGTTGAGGCGACGCCAGAGCTGGGAACCACTAATTTCTCCGGCCAGGAGTTGCTGATACTGATCAATCATCTCAGTTACCTCTTGAGCCGATTCCTGCAAAAATTCCAGCCGAAAATATTGGGCTCCCCAACCTATCAAGCTCTGCACGTATTCGGCGCCGGTTTGGGCGACTCCATTAAACAGGGTGTTGCGACAACCTGCATCGGCCTGGAGGAGGTGGGCTGTGCCGACCCGATCGCGCAGGTACACTTGATGACTTTCACAGGGTCGGCCACAGTCACGAAAGTCCTTGCCCTGGGAAAGAAAGGCGCAGAATACGCAGTGCTCCATATGGAAGAGGGGCATGTGTTGGTGCAGAGTAACCTCAAACCAATGGGACGGGGCCGATGTGAGTAAATCCCGAAGCTGATCAACATTGAGATCGTAGGAGGCGGTTAGGCGTTCTAGGCCATAGTGGTGTTTGAGGTATTCAGCCGTAAGGGCGTTAGCCACATTCAAGGAAAAGTCACCCCTGCAGGGCTGGTCCGTAAAGTAGGCCAGGTGGTCATAGTTACGCACCAGGTAGCCATCTGCCTGGGACCGCTTGACCTGGTCGAGGATATAGTTTTCCAGGGGTTTACTGATGCGGGGTGGGGCTACCCATAGGGTTTGGTCAGGGTGGCGGCGGTGAGCCCGGAACCAGGCCACCGTATCCCCATAGGTGGCAGGATTTTCGGCTTCGTAGTAGATCGTCTCCAGGCCAGCGGCCACTACGGCCTGGAGTTGGTGACGATCGCGGACCAAGGCGGTTAGGGTAGGTGGCTGTTGCCTGATCTGGGGCCGATCGCTAAGGCCTTGTAACTGGGCCAGGCTGGCCTGGGGGTGGAGTTGCCAGCGACCGGGCTGGCGGCGCTGCATTTGGATCTGCTCCACCAGCGATCGCCGCATCTGGTTGAGTTCGCTGACGGGCAGCATCACCGATCCGATCAGACGGTTTTCCAGGGTGCCCAGTCGAAAGGGGCTGTTTCCCAGTCGTCCCAATTGCTGCCTCAGGCGCTCTGCGGTCAGGGGCTGGGAATGGGCTGCCACCAGGGAAGACAGGGAACTCACCCGGGCAATATGACCTGCCCTGTCGCGGGCCGTCACCGTCATGGGCTGATCGGGCTCACCCTCTACCTCCAGGTGCAGAAGGCGTTTAAATCGGGGCTGATCGCCGTCGTAGGTGTGGCGCAGATCCCGTTCCAGGGCAGGGTCGCTGGTTTTCCAAACCCGGTCCCCCAGCCGCAGACGATTTAGATTAAGGTCGCGTCGGCCAAATTGCAACTCTACCTGATCACCGTGGTGGGTTACCTGGTAAATCCGTCCTCCCGCTTCCGCTGCGGCCGGATTGCCCTGGTCAAAGACCACCCCATCCCCCGGTTTCAGAGGTGCCTGGGGCTGGAGCCAGACTCCCTCAGCGGTTATCCGGCTCACCTGCCCCAGATAGACTCCCCGTTTTTTGCCAAAGCGGCCATGTACCAACTTCTGATTGTCAATACCCGATAACCAGCCAGAGGATAGGCCCCGGGAAAAGGCCATGGCCAGCTCGTAGCGATCGCTGGCGGTAGAAGGGGGTGTTGGGCCAGCCTGGCTACTGCGATCAAGCGCCTGGCGATAAACCCGAGTCACACTGGCGACGTATTCGGGGGACTTGAGGCGACCTTCAATTTTGAGGGACCGCACCCCAGCCTCGATCAGTTCCCCCACCTGATCCAGGCCGCAGAGGTCCTGGGGACTAAGAAGATAGCGGCGATCGCCCAGGTCAAGGGTCTTACCATCAACGACCAGATCGTAGGGCATCCGACAAGCCTGGGCGCATTCCCCCCGATTTGCCGATCGCCCCCCCAGGGCCTCGCTGGTCAGACATTGGCCCGAATAGGCCACACACAAGGCCCCGTGGACGAACACCTCCAGGGGTAGGGGGCGAGGCTGGGTCTGAAGCTGGGCCTGGATTCGGTTAATCTCTTGAATCGAACATTCCCGTGCCAGCACCACCAGGTCACACCCCAGTTGCCGGGCAAAAGCCACCCCAGCCGCACTGGTAATGGTCATCTGGGTAGAGGCGTGGATGGGAAAGTCGGCGGAGAGATGGCGAATCAACCGACAAAGACCAATATCTTGGATGATGGCTGCATCGACACCTGCCCTAATGACGGTCCGCAGGTACTGCTCTGCCCCTTCCAACTCGGCGGGAAACACCAGGGTATTGAGGGTGAGGTAACCTTTAACTCCCCGCCCATGGAGAAAGGCCATGAGCGGGGCTAAGTCGGCCTCCGTAAAGTTATCGGCCCGCAGCCGAGCATTATGGCGATCGAGACCAAAGTAAATGGCATCGGCTCCGTTTTCCACCGCCGCCCGAGCACAGTCCCAGTTACCGGCAGGCGCTAAGAGTTCTGGAATTCCAGGCATATTTAAGTAGATCTGTCTCGGATAAAGTATAGCTTTGGTCAGAACCCTGGGGACACCATGGATGGGTGAATTTGATGGCGCGTCATCCCTTAGCTTATGGTCGATGTCAATATTGCACCTTTAGGGCCAGGAACCAGGTCGGCCAGCTACCCAGCACTTGACCCTAAATGTAGGTTTGTAACAATTGAATTACCGCTGCTACCGCAGTTAGGGAAGCTGTTTCGTTGGGGGTATGGTATTCGGTGGTGGGTATTTGCAGAGTTGTACCGCTGATCGCTCCATCGGTTGCGGCAATCAATCGCCCCATTTCGGTGCGTCCCAGGGAATAGGGCCGGGGCCGATGACGGTTTTGAGCCTCAATATAGTCATCTTTATAGCTGTAGGGAATAGCCAGGCCGGTGCAGCGATCGGCCAATTCTTGGGTGATCGCTTCGGCAAAGGCCGCACTGGCATCCTTACGGCGTAGGGTAACCCACTGTTCATCCGCTGCTTCTCGATTGTGGTAGGGACTGGTATCTAGAGCCACCAATCGCTGGGTAGTTAACCGCTGGCGCTGAAACCAGGAGAGGGCATAGCGCCAGCTACGACCGGATTCTTCCTGGGCGGTGAACAGAGCTGTGCCTTGAAAACCACAGCGAAATAGAAAAATAATGATGGCCGCACTGACAACATTGTCAAGCTGGGCTGAAATATAGCCATCCTTAAACTGCAAACGATCCAAAAAGGAAATGGGCGTGCCTGGTTGCAAATGTTCCAGGCCGTTAACTTCGAAAATCAGGTTGCGACGCTCAGGACAAATATAGGAATGGGTAATCTGTCCCTGGCCGATGTAGGTGCCAGTGTAGGGTAAATGGGCCTGAACTCGCTGCCCCTGAAACCGGTTTTCAATGGTATTGAGCATTTGTTCAGAAACTGAGTCACCGGTCAGTTCACTCTGATTACCAGCAATAAAAGCTGCATACTGAAATTCATTTGGACCGGTGCATAGAAGCCCGTGACGATCTATATGGGCCGACAGGATCAAATCATGGGGACGGCTACCCTGAGCTACCAGCACTCCATGGTAGTAGTTGATATCAACCCCAACTTCCTCCAGTTCTCGCCGCAAAACTCTAAAAAAAGAATCTTCACTACCAACTACAGAGGGCTCTCGAATTAATAACTGTAAGATTTCCAGGAATTCCCCCAGTTCAGTTAGATTGTCAATCAGATGGTGGTTTTGCCCGCGGCGACTCTGCAATTTTCCATTTTGGGAAATAAATTGATCGACAATTAAACTTAGAGGAGTCATAGACAACTCACTTATTGCTTCTACTTTAAACCCTACACCCACTAGCGGGAAGGTTTAGTGGATTGGACTACAATTTGATCTGGGGTAAAAATCCTGAAAACCCCAGTAAACAACCGGAGTATACTAAGGGAATTGTTTGTTTATCAGTTCTTTGCTCACCGTGGATTTGTCGTGCAAAATTGAATACGCCTTACTAGCCCTGCTGGAGTTAAGCACCTGTTATTCCAGCGGTGAGCCCTTACAAATACGTCAAATTTGTTCTAAGCAAAGTATTCCCGATCGCTACCTGGAACAACTGCTGGCCACACTCCGGCGATCGGGCCTGGTGAAGAGCCAACGGGGGGCCCGGGGGGGATATTTACTGGCCCGTGATCCGTGGCTGATTACGCTCTACGATGTGGTCAGTTGTATCGAAGGTTTTGACACCCAGGCTGATGGGGTAAGGCCCCTGGAAACCCTTGAAGCTTCGGTTATTCAGGATGTCTGGGGTGAGGTCCGACGGGGAGCAGAGCAGGTTCTGCAAAAGCATACCCTTAAGGACCTCCTGGATCAACGCAACGCCAAGCAGCAAATCGATATCATGTATTACATCTAGGCTAAACCCATGCGCATTGCCGATAACGTTACCCAACTCATTGGTCATACTCCCCTGGTGCAGCTCAACCGTATTCCCCAGGCAGAAGGTTGCAGGGCTCGACTGGTGCTGAAGCTAGAGGGCCTTAACCCCTCCGCCTCCGTTAAGGATCGCATCGGGATTAACATGATCGAAGCGGCGGAGGCCCACGGGCTGATTACCCCTGGTAAAACCACTCTGGTGGAACCCACCTCGGGTAATACCGGTATTGCCCTGGCCATGGCCGCCGCTGCTAAGGGCTATCGGTTAATTTTAACCATGCCCGAAACCATGAGTTCTGAGCGCCGGGCCATGCTGCGGGCCTACGGGGCTGAACTGGAATTAACCCCTGGTATAGCTGGCATGGGAGGGTGTATTCAGCGAGCCCAGGAGATCTTGGATAGCCTGACCGATGCCTACATGTTGCAGCAATTTCGCAATCCGGCTAACCCCGAGATTCACAGGCGTACCACCGCTGAGGAGATCTGGTCTGACACCGATGGCCAGGTGGATGTGCTGGTGGCTGGGGTGGGTACGGGGGGCACCATTACCGGCGTAGCTGAAGTTCTCAAAGAACGCAAACCCTCCTTCCGGGCGATCGCCGTTGAACCGGTAAATAGCCCGGTGTTATCAGGAGGGCGACCCGGTTCCCATAAAATTCAGGGAATTGGAGCAGGATTTATTCCTGAGGTGCTGAAGGTTGACTTAATTGACGAGGTCATCCAGGTGAGCGATGAAGATGCCATTGCCTACGGACGTCGCCTGGCCCGGGAGGAGGGTTTACTATCGGGTATTTCTACCGGAGCCGCTGTTAAGGCAGCGGTAGAGGTGGCCAAACGCCCTGAGGCTGAAGGTCAGTTGATTGTGGTGATTCAACCTAGCTTTGGAGAGCGCTATTTGAGTACGCCGTTATTTCAAGACCCAGACCTGTTGGTATCCCTGGGGGGGAGCTAGGGGTAACCCCCACCCCATCGGGCTGATGTTTGGGGGAGCATTGCAGCCTTATGGCTAGGTCCAGAGGTTGCCCGTTCCCCCAGTCAAACAGCCTGGAGAAACCTCCAGGCCTACTCGCCGGGTTCTGGCTTTAGCAAGGGAAAGGCAATGACATCGCGAATACTGGGGCTATCGGTAAGTAGCATCACCAGGCGATCGATGCCGATACCCTCCCCACAGGTGGGGGGCATGCCGTGCTCCAAAGCGGTCAGAAAATCCTCATCCACCCCAGTCGCCTCCAGGTCTCCCGCCGCCTTACGGGCGGCCTGCTGCTCAAAGCGATGGCGCTGATCGATGGGATCGGTGAGCTCAGAAAAGCCATTGGCCGTCTCTCGACCCGCCACAAACAGCTCAAACCGTTCTACGACCCCCGGTTTACTGCGGTGAGGCTTGGAGAGGGGGGAAATTTCCACCGGATGATCGATCAAAAAAGTGGGCTGAATCAGACTGGCTTCAATTTTCTGCTCAAACACTTCGTTCAGGAGCTTACCGATGGAATCACAGTCCTCCCCACCGTAAAGGTTAAGGGGTGCTGTTGCCGCCTTTGCTGCTTCTAAGCTGGTGTACTGGTGAAAATCCAGGCCCGTGTGCTCCAGAACCAGGTCGTGCATCGTTACCCGTCGCCAGGGGGGAGTCAGGTCAATGGTTTGGTCCTGGTAGGTAATCACCAGGGTGCCTAAAATATCCTGAGCCAGGGTGGTTACCAGATCTTCGGTCAAGTCCATGAAATCGTAGTAGTCAGCGTAGGCCTGGTAAAACTCAACACTGGTAAACTCAGGATTATGGCGAGTTGATACGCCCTCATTGCGAAAGATTCGACCAATTTCAAAGACCTTTTCAAACCCCCCCACCACCAGTCGTTTCAGGTGTAGTTCCGTGGCGATCCGGAGATAGAGATCCATCTCCAGGGTGTTGTGGTAAGTCGTAAAGGGACGGGCCTCCGCTCCACCCGCCTCAGTTTGTAGCACCGGGGTTTCGATTTCTAAAAATCCCCGGTCCTCTAGATAGCGGCGAATTCCACTGGTGATCAGGGCACGCCGACGGAAGGTCTCCCGCACCGTGGGGTTGACAATTAAATCCACGTAGCGCTGGCGGTAACGCTTGGCCACATCGGTCAAGCCATGCCACTTATCCGGTAGGGGTAGCAGGGCCTTGGTTAGGATGGCGTATTCCCCCACCTTGATGGAGAGTTCTCCCTTTTCTGTGCGCTTGACCGTACCCTTGACCCCCAGAATATCCCCCACATCGGTGAGTTGCTTGAGGTGGGTAAAGGCATCGGGGTCCGTGGTAGCCATGGCGGTCTGGATTTCCCCTTTGTCCAGGTAAAGCTGAATCGTACCGGTTTCATCCTGAAGACTAAAAAAGGCCAGCTTGCCAAATACCCGACGGGCCACAATTCTTCCGGCTAGACAAACCGCCACCGCCACCTCCTCACCGGCGGGTAGATCGATGTAGCGGTCCTGTAATTCTGCTGCATGGGCAGTGACGGGCCAACCATAGGCGAAGGGGTTGAGGCCCAACTGCTGGAGGTCTGCCACCTTTTGCAGGCGCGTCGTACGAATCTCTTCTAGACTGGAGGCACTCTGACCGGAGGGGGTAAGGGGGGCGGACATAGATTAGGGAGGCGCAAAGTAATCAGCCCCTATTATAGGGAACCGTTGCCATTCCACTTAAGCTTGATCAGGCACTAGGGCACCTGCCAGGCCCGCTGGTGGTAACTCTCGGGGGTGGGAAACAGATCTAAGGGCTGGTGGTGATGGTCGTGGCCGTGGTGGTGATGGGGGTGGTCATGGTGATGGTGATCATGGGAGTGGCTTGATTCCTGACCCTGGGCCGCCAGACGGAACTTACACAGCTCACAGTTCATCTGCACCTGACCCAGATGGGTTTCTAGCTCCCGATCGCGCAGCATCTCCAATAGCTGGGGATGGCTACCCATCTCCGGCAGGGCGGTCAGGACGATATCGGGGTAATCGGCTTGCTGCTGCCGGGTAATATCCATGATTTTTTTCACCAGCACACCGGTAAAGAGAAAGTAGGGCAGCACAATAATGCGCTTGGGTTGGTAGAGACGGGCCCGGCGAAAGCCCTCCTCCAGGCGGGGGTGGGTAATGCCGATAAAACAAATTTCTACGGTTTTGTAGTGACTACCTTCCCAGAGTATGCGAGCCAGCTTGTAGACATCCCCATTGGCGTCGGGGTCACTGGCACCTCGGCCCACGAACAGCAATACCGTATCCTCCCGACCAATACCCTGGGGATTTAACCGGGGGCCATCTAGCTCCGCCAGTCGATCTTGCCAAAGGCGGATAATCGCCGGAGTAATGCCAAAGTGGCGACCATAGTGGAAGGTAACCTGGGGATGGCGCTGGCGAGCCCGGTCCAGCTCGTTGGTGACGTCAAATTTATTGTGACGGGCGGCAAAGAGCAACACCGGCAACACCGAAATGTCGGTGTACCCCTGATCTACACAGCGATCCACCCCATCCTGAATACTGGGGTTCGTTAGTTCCAGAAAACAGGGAATGACTGGACGGGACTGGTCTCCAGCTTGGTAAGCAGCGGCAAATTCTAGCAGGCGATCTCGCCCTTCCAGGTCACGGCTACCATGACCCACCAGCAAGAGGGGGCGCTGGCTAGGCAGGGGCGGCCAGTCCCTCTGGTTGGTGGTCGAAAAGTCTTCTGGAGTGGTAATTAGGGGAGCGGTAACCATAGGCGAACAGAACACCAGAAAGACAACAATGAGCTTATTGTAACGGTTTCAGCCAGGACCGCCACCCTCCCCCAGCGGTAACCATACCTACAGAATCCCTGGGAGAAATTGGTAACAATCAAGGGCCAAGACCTTTGACCTGTATCCCTTAGCCGAGGCAAAAGCTGGCCAGACGTTCTGATCAACGCCGTAACTAGCCAAGTTGTCATCCGTCGTCCCAAGATCTATATTGTTAAAAAAGGTAACAAAATTAGTCTTAGTCTTGACATTCCTATCATTCCTACCCTTCCAATCCTATGCCCTTCTCCGCCGATACCGCTCGTATTTTAGCCGAACCCCTGATTACGGCTTTCTTTCAGGAAACCTCAGGGCAGTGGCGGTCTGAACGGCGCTACTACACCCTCAAGAGTGGCGCCACCCAGGAAGTGGTCAGTCAGATCAGTATTGAGTTTTTACCAGCGGGTTCACCGGCCCTCCTGCAACTGGCTGAGTTGCACCAGTTAGACCCACAAAAGCCCTTGATTTGCGGTACTACCGTTACCTGGGAAAGCGACTACGTGGGGACAGGTAAGAAGCCCGTGGTGGGTAGCACGGTGTTTGGCGTACGGGGCACTACCCTCTACCGCGATCGCGGCTTTGCCACCAGTCAGCCGGTGACGGCCCAGTACCTGTTTCGCGATAATCGCACCATGCAACTGAAAACCGAATACAACGACTCCTGCTTTGAGGAAGAAATTAAGCTGATCGGCCAACGCTACCGCACCCGTCAAACCGTGGTCTGTCGGGCTGGAGAAGAAATCATGATTGGCCAATATCTGGAGACCCGCTGTGATCCAAGCCAGGGTCACACCCCTTAGGGCCCGACTGATCTCCAGCTTAGGCTGGGTAGGGGGTCTCACCCCCTTTTACTCTGTTTGCTCGGGCTAGGGCTATAATCGCCCCGTATCCCTTGAGTAAAAGCCCCCACCTATGGCCCCCTCTCTCTCCCAGCAGATTCAAGCCTTTTACGATGCTTCCTCGGGTTTGTGGGAACGCATTTGGGGCGAGCATATGCACCATGGATACTACGGTCCCCAGGGCGGTCACCGCCTGGATCGCCGCCAGGCCCAAATCGATCTCATCGATCGGTGTTTGACCTGGGCCCAGGTAACCAGCGCTGACTCCATCCTTGATTGTGGCTGTGGGATTGGCGGTAGCGCTCTGGAATTGGCTACCCGGTTTAACGCCAGGGTGGTCGGTATTACCCTGAGTCCAGTGCAGGCCCAGCGGGCTAGCGATCGGGCAATGGCCGCCAGACTGGGGGGCGATCATCCGCCCTGTGCTGAGTTCCAAGTGGCCGATGCCCTCCACACCCCCTTTACCGACCAAACCTTTGATCTGATCTGGTCAATGGAAAGTGGAGAACACATGCCGGATAAGGTGGTTTTTCTGCAGGAGTGCTATCGTCTGCTAAAACCAGGTGGTAAGTTGCTGATGGCGACCTGGTGCCATCGCCCCACCGACTCCCTGGCTGGCCCCCTGACCCCAGCCGAGCAACGCCACCTGGATCGCATCTATCGCGCCTACAGTCTACCCTACGTGGTGGCCCTACCCGATTATCGGGATATGGCCCAGGATTGTGGCTTTACATCGGTTAAAACCGCCGACTGGTCCCAGGCCGTAGCCCCCTTTTGGGATGACGTTATCGCTTCGGCCTTCAGTCTAGAGGCGGTGGCAGGGTTACTGCAGGCTGGCCCTGCTACCCTACAGGGTGCCCTGGTCCTGAGGGCTATGGCTGAAGGCTTGGGCAGCGGTCTGATCCGCTACGGTCTGCTGCAGGGGGTACGCTAGATTTCCCTAGCCTCCGCCCCTGTTTCAGGTGGCTGGGCCACACCAGAAACAGGGCTGTAGAAAACCTCTACAGCCCTCTCTGGTAGTTTGTTGTGGTTGCCTGGGGGTCCTATTGGGGACGGGCCTGGGGACAATCAATAATCCGCACAGCCACAGAGGCGGTGTAATCCCGGAGGGCATTGGTTTGGGGAGCAAAGTTGGTGCCCGTTTCGTTCAGGGGAGTTGCTACCCGACAATAGTTCGCCATCTGCTGAATTACCTTAGCGGCCCAATGTCCCTGGATATCCGAGAAGATCGGAGCATTGTTGGCATTGGCGCTGATCGGCCCACGGGCCAGGGCTAGTTTACTGACAATGGCGATTAACTCAGCCCGGGAAAGGTTATCCCCAGGGCGGAAGTTGCCTGTGTCATCACCATTGATCAGACCCAGTTGCTTAGCCTGGGCTAGCTTTAAGGCACTCCAACGGTTAGCCGCGACATCAGGGAAGGGATTGGTGTATACGGATTGGGGTAGTTGGGCTAACACCGAACTGGGTAGAACTCGCTTAGCGACTTCCATCATCACCGATACCGCCTGTTCCCGGGTGAGGGGGTTGGTGGGGCGGAAGGTATTGTCTTCGGCAAAGCCGGAGATTACTCCCAAGCTGGCAGCCCGCTCAATGTCGGCAGCGTAGCGGTTACCCTGGATATCCTTGAAGGGGACGACGGGCCTGGGGGGAACGGGGGATGGAGTGGGAGGTGTGGGGGGAACGGGCGTCGGCGTCGGTGTCGGGGGTACGGGGGATGGGGTAGGAGGGATGGCTCCGCCCTGGAGTTGGGCCAGAGTCAGGTTATTGGTGAAGTACACCAGATGGGAACTGACAATTTGACCGTTAAAGGTACGCTTGGTTAGGGACCAGCCTGGTTCAAGATAGATTTTAGTAAAGCGGGTGGAGCTAATCCCGCCGGTGCGCCCAATGGTGATGCGATCGCGGGAGGTAGTGGTGGGAGCAAACTGCAGGAGTAATTCCCCATTCTGCTCGTTGACCTCAAAGCGGGGAGACCCTAAATCTTGGCCGTTCAGACGAATGCCATAGCCATTGCTATCTTTCTGCAATCGGCACACCCCGGTGTAGTCAAAGGAGTTCCACAGGGGATTCACCTGGGTCGGGCGGTTAGTACCATTGGCCAGGCTCCAACAGGTGGGGCTGGGTTTAATTTGCTCAACGATCAGCAGCTTGTAGGGTTGAGTGGCGCTGCCAGGGACCGCCACCACCAAAAAGTTGGCTTCATTTACAGCCACATTGCCGAAGTTTTGGGCCACCAGGGTACGGGCTGTTGATCCCATGGATTGAATCGGGGTCGGCATCGCCCCCAGGGCCAGCCCGGTACTCCCCAATAGACTCAGGGTGGCGGCAGTCACGGTGGCCGCCTTCAGGTTAGCAAGTAAAGTCATAGTTATCGATCTTAAGGTCTAGTGATCGTCGTCTACCAGGCTCCCACGATAATGCAAGGGGATGGGATCGGGGTGGGTTCTTAATATTTGGAAAAGACCGACAATGGAGTGTAGCCAAGGAAGAGCGATTCTACCTGTCCTCAGGAACTAACCCCATACCATGGGGCTTACCTTGGTTATAAATGGGTATCCATCCATAACCAAGGCTTACCCATAGCTGGAGGGGAACCCTAGCTTTGGTCACGCTGTCATCCTTGAGGCCGCCAGGGAGTACCCATTGATAAGAAATACTTTCTCCCTATCTACTATAGAGATCGAATTTCTTATTAATGGGGATTGCATTACACCCCAGGGGTAGGGGGCATCAACCAGGGGGTACCCCCCATCCCCAAATGTTAAGACCTATGGCTTTAGGGAGTATCCTCGGAGGTCGCCGGAGTGATGGTAAAGCGTTGACTGGCCTTGTGGCTTTCCTGCTGGGTTTGCAGATCCACCGCGATCGCCTCCACCTCGGCCTCCAGGCAACCCAGGGGAACCATCAGGGATAGACTACCCTCCAGTTCACCCTGACCATTGGGAAACAGGTGCAGCACCTGTTGGGGTTCATTCACCAACTGGCGGGTCTGGGGATCCGTGACCCAAACCTTGATATACAGGCGATTGGGATGGAAGGGCACCCGCACCCGCAGGCGTAACGATTCTCCCGCTATCCAATCCCCTGGGGGAAAGTCCAGATGGGGGACGGGAGGCGTCACTAGATCCAGGGATGGGGCCAACCCTTGATCGGAGGGCTTGGATGGGTCACGGCTGGGGACGGGCTTGGAATCGGTCTCGTCTGCGTAGATCACCACCTCTCCAGCAAAGGCAAGGGGCTCTGAGGGGCTGCCTGGATCAGCTGCACCCTGGGCCAGGGAAGCGGTTTCAGCGGCTCGCTTGGCGATCGCCTGCTGCTGAATTTTTTCCGCCAGGTTGTTGAGTCTGCCCCAAAAGCGATCCTGCAGCCTTAAATTACGAAAACCCATAGCCTCGTGGGAAGGCAAGAGGAGGCTGGGGGGAGTTTTAGGGGTTGCCGCCTGGGTGGAACCCAACGTACTGACCTCCCGATTGGGGCGGAGAGGCGGGATCGGGGGTAGGGTGAGGTCTTGAGTTGGGGCCGCCCCCCCATCGACGCTGGCCTCAACTGGAGACCGATCATCCGGTGTTAGAGAAGGTGGGGGTGGGGGACTGGGGCTTTGATCCAGGGGGCGACCCAGGGGAGGCAGGGTGGGTCGGTGCACGCTGATTTCGTGGCTGGAAGGGTAGTAGATTCTGGGGGGAAGGGGTAGACCGCTACGGGGCAGGGTAAGGAGGGGAACAGAACGGGGGGGAGGCAGGTGAATCTGACCTTCGCCCTCCTCCTTTTTAGCCTCTGGGGCCGAGGCCGATCCATCGCCATCAAAGTCCAGGTTACTGGTGTCCTGAGGTTCACCCTGGTTGGCGATCGTATCAAATAGGGCCGACAGATCCACCGTTACCGTAAACCGTTGTAAGGCCAGGACCCTCACCCCATCCTCAGAGCTGGCCATGAGAGCCAACTCTCCCAACAACAGGCGGGTAGATAGGCCTGCGGGCATGGCTAGGGGCAGGTTAAAGGGGGTAGGCAGGCTGGGGCCTACCCAGGGAAAGGGGGACAGGTCTACAACGGTAGCCGTTTGGGGATCGATCAGACGCACCACCAGTGCCATTTGGGGATAGTTCCGATCGGTGTGATTGGCGACTATTTCTCCCCTCACCTCGATGGTTTGACCGTCTTGACCAGAGAGGGCCGTCTGGGACAAAACCAGATTATAGGGACTCGACGGCAGGGGCACACCATTGGCTAGATCGGTTTGGGACTGATTCAAGGCGGTCTCCAGATCCTCGGCCTTAAACCCAACTCCGATGGGGATAGGGGCTGGTGCAGGGGGAATCAAATCGGGTTCAGAAAAAATCAAATTGGCGGGGGGGATGGGCTCGGCGATCGGTTCCCGACTCCCCTCATCGGCAAACCAATCATCGTCTTCCCCCGATCCTTGGGGTAGTACGCGCAGTTGAATGGCGTAGGCCCAGTCCGCCTGGTCAGAGTCAAGGGCATCGGCCCCAATCCCGGTACAGTGAATGTCCCAGATACCGGCCTCTAGGCGGGTAAAGGGCAACACCACGATCAGCCCTTCTCCATTGGTTTGCCCCTGGCGGGTAAGACTGCGGTGTTTAGAGGATCGGAGATCGGGGAGAACCTGGCTGATTTGAATCTGCACCGGCCTATGGGCCTGGTTACTATGGGCCATAATCCGATAACGGCCCTCTAAAATTTCTACCTGAGCCGTATCCAGGGGCAACCAACTGTGATCACCCTCCTGTTGCAGCAGAAATTCCCAGTAGTCCATAGTTTCGATTCGGCGGGGGAGAGATTATGCTGATGCTTCAGGATACTCTATTTCCTTAATATGGGCCGACAGGAGTGGGTTTATCAGGTATGGCCTGAGCTCCGAGGAATGGGGCAGTGGTGGGGAGATATCCAAGGGGCCAGTCAATGGTACTGTCCTAGGGGTGCTGGCCAAAACCATAACCGTAGCGCAGGATAGCTAGAATAGCGGCGGTCTAGAATCGAAGCAGACTTTAGCATTGGCAAATCTACCATGCCCAGTCACCTTCACTCCAACTGGTCAATTTTCTCTCCATGGGGGGGGAGGGTACTGCTCCTCTCCTTGGGGTTCCATGGGTTGATGCTAAGTGTGGCCGTGCCTGATCTATCTAAGCCGCGGAAAAATCCGGTGGTTACCCCACCCCCGGCATCCCAGCTATCAAGGGTATCCTTAGTCAGTCCTACCACCCTGCGAAAAAGCTCAGAGATCGGAGTGCTTAACCCTCCCCTCACAAGCCTACCGGCTACTTCAATCCAGTCTTCCCCCCAGGTCGAGACCCTACCGACTGCCGTCAGGGAATCCCAGCTATCGCCCCAGTCCCCTGCGCCGCGACCCGATCCTGGCTCCGTGGCCCTGCCTCCCACGGCTTCCCCCGAACCCGATGGCTTTACCTATAATCATCAACCCCAGGCTCCGACCGCCGATCCCCAGCAGTTAATCGCATGGTATAACCAGCAAGACTGGAGCCACAGTGACTTGCCTCCCTTACCAGGCGCTAAAAATCTCCCCCCCCTGGTGGTAAAGTCCAGCCTGAAGAAATGCCTGAACCCTCCCCCGGCGCTGGGTCGCCTGGAAATTATTGTTAATTCCGACGGATCGCTTCTCAGAACTCCCCAGTTAGTCGCCTCTACCGGTTATGATGCCCTCGATCGCCTGGGGGTACAGCAAGCTGCCGGCCAGGTATTTTCCCAAGCTGCTAATAGCAGTTGGCCCAATCCAACCCTTTATTGGCTGACTCTCCAGGTGGATTACGATGGTAGTCAGTGTCCAGCCCCGGCCCCGCCGCAAAGTAAAAAATAGGTGGGCATGATCCATAGGCGGATAGCTTTGGCCGGAACCCTAAGGACTGAAATAGATCGGTCAATTGCATGGCTTGTAACAGGAAGTTTGTCAGTTACGAGCCATGCAAAGGTGAGGGGTGGGTCGGGGTTCTGGCCCGCCATCAAAAATGCTTGAAAGCTTTAGCAAAAGCCTTCGGATTGATATAGGTTTGATCAGGCACCCCTTCTGCCTCCTTGGAGGTGGAAAGGGCCATAAATGATACAAACGGATTTAAAAAGTAGCAGCCCTGACGTTTGACCATCAACAGAGGAGTCAGTCAGGGCTGGAGACGCAGTTAGGAGGTATCTTGGCCATTAATATAGTCGATTATGCTCCACCGGTAATTAGTCTTAATAAGTTCTTAAGGTGAAACGGGATGGGTTAAAGATTCTTGCCGAAAAGGACCTTCTGCTAGACAACCCAGGGAGTTTAGTCCCTAGCCAGCCTTCTGGCCAAAGCTGGCTATAGTCCCGTTTATTTTGAAGTTGGGTAAAGCTCCATGATTAGCTGGGCTGCAATAAGACCATTGGGTTTGAAGCCTGACAAGTGGGAGAAGAGGAACTTTCGTTAAGCTAACCCCTTGCTAGGGGCATGGCTGAATAAAGCTTCCGTAAAATTGTCAGACCGTTGTTTCCGATGTTACCTGAACAGTCAAGGATAGTAGTAACCCCGTAACGCGGTGAGTTCCTGGTGTCCCTGCCCCTTGTCACCTAGACCGCAAAAATGTCTGGTATTCCACAATCTTGCGTGTTCTATGAAATCCACTTTAATTCGAATTTTTATCCTACCCGGTGGCATTAGCCTACTAATGGTTCTCAGTTTATTAAGTTTGATAGTTATCCATGCTTCCCTGCCGCAGCCCCATCTGCAGGCTGCTAGCGATCGCGACCAATTTCCTGGACAGCGTCGAGGCGGTGGTACCCACTGCATCTTTCAACCGGGGGATGTGGCTTGACCCTGAGCTTGAAGCCCTCTGGCAAAGCCTCTCTATAGCTGGGGCAATAACAACCCTGGCGGCGATCGGCAAAGGCGTTTTTTTTAGAGTATACTCGCCCTAGATTGACAAGCCCCTATAGCCAGGTACGGTTATGGTCTCGCTGACGGGAGCCTTAACACTCGAGTCGACGGAGGATGGTTCCTTCACGTTCTTCTCCGAGGATTTTGGCGAGTGGTTTCATAGTCGGGGTGGAGCTTACACGGAAGCCTACGTTACCTACGTTACGGCTACAGGGTTGGCCGATCTGGCTCAGGCCCCCAGCCTTACCATCCTTGATGTTTGCTACGGATTGGGTTACAACAGTGCCGCCGCCCTGGCTACTGTAGAGCAGGTTAATTCAAGCTGTGAGGTTAACCTGGTCGGATTAGAGCTCGATGCTCGCGTACCCCAGCGAGCCGCCAGCCAACCTCTGATTGAACGCTGGCCTCCATCAGTTCAAGGTGTGCTCAAGCAACTGGCTTTCACGGGCTTTTGTCACCAATCCTTGGTCAGGGCTACTTTAAAAATTGGTGATGCTCGACAGACCATCCAAAACCTGGTTCGAGATGGCTTTGAGGCGGATGTGATCTTCTTTGATCCCTTTTCCCCACCCCACTGTCCCGAGTTATGGACGGTAGACTTTATTCGCCAGGTGGCCCATTGCCTCAAAGCCGAGGGTCGTCTGGCCACCTACTCCTGTGCAGCGGCAGTGCGCACTGCCTTTCAGCAGGTGGGCTTGTCCATCGGGCCTAGCGTCGCTACTGGTCGGCGCTGGCCGGGTACCCTGGCCCAGTGGGGCAGCCAGGGTTTAGCTCCCCTTTCTCAGCAAGAACAGGAACACTTGTTAACTCGTGCGGCTGTTCCCTACCGCGATCCTGAATTAACCGATCCTGCTGACCGTATTCGCCAGCGGCGTCACCAGGATCAGACTCAGTCTGCTTTAATACCAACGGCCCATTGGCGCAAACGATGGTTACACCCTATATCAACTTCTAAATTAAGTTGATACCCTAGTTTTAGTGGTGTGTTTAGTACCGTGTTCCCGTTTGTATTCAATAGGTTGTCTCCGTGGCATACCCCGATTCCCCCCCTGCTAGAGTGTTAGTGGTAGATGACAACGCCCCCAGTCGTATGACCGCCATCGCTCTACTGGCTGTCGATGGCTACGAAGTTGAGCAAGCTGATAATGGTCAAAAAGCCTTAAACCAGGTAGCCCATAGCCAACCCGACTTAATTTTGCTGGATGTGATGATGCCGGGTATTGATGGCTATGAGGTCTGCCGCCAGCTCAAACAGAGCGAGCAGACTCGCTTAATTCCAGTTGTGTTTATTAGTGCCCTGAGCGATCGGAAAGCCCGTTTGCAAGGTATTGAAGCGGGGGCAGATGACTTTTTAATCAAGCCCTTCGACCATCTGGAGTTTTCCGCCCGGATTAAGTCGCTCATCCACCAGAAGCGCTTGAACGAAGATCTGGATCACGCAGAGCAGGTGTTATTTTCCCTTGCCCGGACCGTGGAAAGTCGCGACCCCAATACTGGCGACCATTGTGAGCGGCTGGCTAGGTTGACCTCAGCCTTTGGCCGTTATCTCAAGCTACCCCACAACCATATTAAGGACCTGGTGTGGGGAGGGTATCTCCACGATATTGGTAAGGTGGGTATTCCCGATAACATTTTGATGAAAACCGGTCCCCTGACCGAGGAGGAACGGCTAGTCATGGAACGTCACGTACTGATCGGAGAAACTATTTGCCAACCCCTTCGGACGATGCGGGGGGTAGTACCGATTATCCGTCACCACCATGAACGGTGGAATGGTACGGGCTATCCCGACGGCTTGGTGGGATCGGCCATTCCCAAGCTGGCCCAGGTTTTTCAACTGGCCGATATCTTCGATGCCCTGATCCATGCTCGTCCCTACAAACCGGGCTTTTCCCTGGAGCAGGCCCTGGAGATGATGTGGCAGGAAGTAGATCGGGGGTGGCGCGATCCAACTCTGATGCAACAGTTTGAAACCTTTGTTCGCAATAGCCCCTGGTCAGAGCCAATGGAATGAACTGGGCCTACCGATTGCCCCTTAGCCGGGCCCAGCTCCGTAGGGCCGGTAGTCCTGAAGCACTAACTGAATCGACAAAAGTGCCATCAATAACTTCTGTCACACCCCTCTCTACCTAAGCTTTAAGACGCATATAATGGTTAGCATAAAAGCTAAACCAGGATTGTTTGGGTACAGACTTTAAAGCTAACCGGGCCCTAGCTTGGGTATGGATTAATGCTGGCTGACCCATGTGCCCCCTCATAAAAGGGTCTGTGTAGCTCTAGGGTTTTTGAAATTAACCCTGACAGCAATAGGTTGTCTGTTGCTGAGTTTTACATTGGCTGCATTTCAAAGGCAGGTCTTTCTGCCCCATGCCTCCTGGTTGCCTTAATGATGGGGCGTTTTAGCCATCTACGTTGACCGTTTTTGGAACCTTTTACTCCATAACCATGACCCATAACTATGGATAACATTTTGTCTACTGACCTGGGATTTAATCCCACCAATTCTGTGGCTGGCGGTAATTTATTTGAAACCGTTCTGGACTCCGCTCAGCGCCAGTTACAGCTCTCATTTTCGTCTTCCCAGGGACTGGGTATAGCTGATCTGGTTAGCCATTTTCGAGCTAAGACTGGCGTGGATCACAGCCTGACCCTATTTTCTGGGTCAGACCTTTCCCAGAGCCTGAGCCTAGCCCCCGTCAGTCGATTCGCTGACAATGTCAATATTTTTACGCCCTTGCGGCGATCGCTGCCGAGCCCCGATGCTCTGATCGGTGCCTCAATTAGCCAGTCTGTAGCTGACCCCTTAGTCGATCCTAAGGGCGAGAGCGAGAGTAGCGACAGTCCTGTGGCCCTTTTGGCTGCCCCCGCCGATAACGCTGGCAACACCTTGACCGCCGCCCGTAACATTGGTGTCCTCAGCAGTACCCAGACTTTTTCTGACTGGGTTGGCAGCACGGACACCAACGATTATTACCGCTTTAACCTGACCCAGGCCAGCAGCTTTAACCTCACCCTCAACGGCCTCAGTGCCGACGCCGATGTTCAACTTTTGAGCAGCAGTGGTACGGTGCTGCAAAGTTCTGCCAATGGGGGTACCACCGCCGAATCCATCACCCGGTCCCTAACGGCAGATACCTATTACGTGCGAGTTTACCCCTACAGCGGCAGTACCAACTATAACCTGGCTCTTTCGGCTACCGTCAATGCTCCTGCCGACAACGCTGGCAACACCCTGACCGCCGCCCGTAACATTGGTGCCCTCAGCAGTACCCAGACTTTTTCTGACTGGGTTGGCAGCACCGATACCAACGATTATTACCGCTTTAACCTGACCCAGGCCAGCAGCTTTAACCTCACCCTCAACGGCCTCAGTGCCGACGCCGATGTTCAACTTTTGAGCAGCAGTGGTACGGTGCTGCAAAGTTCTGCCAATGGGGGTACCACCGCCGAATCCATCACCCGGTCCCTAACGGCAGATACCTATTACGTGCGAGTTTACCCCTACAGCGGCAGTACCAACTATAACCTGGCCCTTTCGGCTACCGCCAGTGTTCCTGTAGATAATGCCGGCAACACCCTGGGGACCGCCCGTAACATTGGTACCCTGAGCAGTACCCAGACCTTCTCCGACTTTGTTGGTAGTGCTGATACCAACGACTATTACCTCTTCAACCTGGCCCAGGCCAGCAGCTTTAACCTCACCCTCAACGGCCTTAGCGCTAATGCTGACGTTCAACTTTTGAACAGCAGTGGTACGGTGCTGCAAAGTTCTACCAATGCCGGTACCGCTGCAGAGTCCATCACGAGCCAGTCTCTGACGGCGGGTAACTATTATGTGCGGGTTTTCCCCAACAGCGCTAGTACCAATAACACCAACTACAGCCTGGCGCTTACAGCTACAGCAGTCGTACCGCCCAATCCAGTTGATTGGTTTGGGCAAAATCTCCGTGATGCTGAGTTGATTAACTTAACCCGATCTCTAGCTACCGATGGCAATTTGAGTCGTAACGATATGATCTCCATTTTCCGTAATGCGGAGGATGGTAACACTATTGATGCCAATGAGCTTACCGACCTGCGGACCCTTGTTGCTAACGCCAGTCGTTTTACTATGGCCGACTCTGTACGGGTGCTATCCAATAAAATTGCCAACAGCGATCCGGCTAACGCTCGCTCGGGTATTGGCAACCTGTCTGCAGGTAGCACTAATACCCAAATGGAGAGTTTAATTGGCAAATGGTTCTTAGGAACGGATCGTCCCCTACTCACAAGTTCCAGCTATAGCTACCAATATGCCAATGGTTCGCTATTCCAGAATGGCGCTGGTGTCAATGATATTGTTCAGGGTGCCTTAGGGGATTGTTATTACCTGGCGACCCTATCCTCCATCGCCCAGGAGAAACCCTCCTATATCCAGGATATGTTTAGTGACAATGGTGACAACTCCTTTACCGTTCGCTTCTTTAACAATGGAGTGGCTGACTATCTAACGGTGGATCGCTATTTACCCACCACCAGCTCCGGGTACAGGGCCTATGCCGGTTGGGGCGGAGGATCTATCTCTTCCTCTAGTAATGAGCTTTGGGTTGCGTTAGCCGAAAAAGCCTATGCTCAACTGGCGCAATCCGGTTGGAGTCGTTCTTCTACATCGAATAACGCCTATGCCGATATCGAAGGAGGGTGGATGGATGCGGTGATTCGTCAGGTCACCGGTCTGGCGGCCACCTCCCAGAGTATTGGCAACATGACCCAAACCCAGTTAATTAATCTGATCAACTCCAATCAGATCTTAACCGCTGGTTTTGTCTATGGGGCCGGTTACGGCGTGGTTAATGGCCATGCCTATACTATGACGGCTTACAACTCCACCAATGGAACCTTCCACCTGCGTAATCCTTGGGGAACTCAAGATGCTGATGTAACCTGGTCGCAGTTGTTGTCATTGCGTGCCATTGTGCAATGGTCTAATACCTAGGTACAAAGTCATAACGGGGCGCTCCATGGAGCACCCCGTTATCCTTATTAAGGTTTTTACAGGTCATTAAGGTTGTCCAGAAGCCTATCCAGGTCCTAAAACTGCCTTAAAAAGCGCAAATCACTGGAGTAAAGACGGCGAATATCATCAATTTGGTGTTGAACCATAGCTAACCGTTCGACCCCCAAACCAGCGGCGAAACCACTGTAGACCTCAGGGTCGTAACCAACGGCCTTCAGCACATTGGGGTCAATCATGCCGCAGCCCAGCACCTCTAGCCACTTACCTTGCCATTGCACATCTACTTCGGCAGAGGGTTCGGTAAAGGGAAAATAACTGGGTCGGAACCGCACGGGAACCTCACCATAAAGGGCTTCCAGGAAGACTTTTATGGTGCCCCGTAGATCGCTGAAGGTAATGGCGGTATCAACGGCAAAAAACTCAATTTGATGGAATACGGCGGCGTGGGTGGCGTCTACCGTATCTCGACGGTAGCAGCGGCCAATGGCAACGGCTCGCAGGGGCGGCTCGTGGGTCTGCATGTAACGAATCTGCACATTGGAGGTGTGGGTCCGCATCAGATCACCGTTGGGCAAGTAGAGAGTATCCTGCATGTCGCGGGCAGGATGATCGGGCAAAAAGTTCAGGGCCTCAAAGTTGTAGTAGTCGGTTTCAACTTCAGGACCATTGGCAACGGTATACCCCAGCCCCACAAAGATGTCAACAATCCCATCAATAATACTATTGATGGGATGGATACGTCCCTGGGGACGAAATACCCCCGGCATGGTCACATCCAGGGTTTCGGCCTCTAGTTGGGTAGCAATTTGAGCCGCTAGCAAGGCAGACTTTGACTGTTCGAGCTGCTCCTGAATTAGTTCCTTCACCTGGTTGGCCAGGGAGCCAATTCGGGGTCGGTCCTCTGCCGAAAGCTTGCCCATCGCCCCCAGGACTCGGGAAAGTTGTCCCTTCTTACCCAGATAGCCTACCCGGATTTGTTCTAAATCCTCCAGGCTGGTGGCTGTGGCAATACTGGCTTGAACCGTTTGCTTAAGAGCCATTAAATCGTTTTCTAGAGGGGTAGGTGGGGTGGTCATCCGAGGATAAAGATGATGGATATGTGGTAGAACCGATTAGCTTTGATTATTTTAATGCGGTGGGGGCGGTCATGAACATCTTAATCAGTAACGACGACGGTATTTTTGCCCTGGGCATGCGGACCCTGGCTACGACCCTGGCCGCTGCCGGTCACCAAGTGACGGTGGTGTGCCCTGATCGGGAGCGATCGGCGACGGGCCATGGACTGACCCTACACAAGCCAATTCGGGCGGAGGCGATTGAGGAGGTCTTCCATGGAGATATTCGCGCCTGGAGTTGTTCAGGCACCCCTTCCGATTGCGTCAAACTAGCCTTGGGAGCGCTCATGGACCCACCGCCCGATGTCGTGGTTTCGGGGATTAACCACGGCGCTAATTTGGGTACCGATGTCCTCTACTCTGGTACGGTTTCGGCAGCGATGGAAGGAGCGATTGAAGGTATTCCGGCGATCGCCGTTAGCCTCACCAGTTTTACTCAGCGCAGCTTTATACCGGCCGCAACTTTTATCCGCGAACTACTGGCCAGTCGTGACTGGTTCCCCCTCTCCTCTGCCTTACTGTTTAACGTTAATGTGCCAGCCCTGGCGATGGCTGACATCAAAGGCGTCAAAGTAACTCGTCAGGGAGTACGGCGCTATTTCGACCAATTTGAGCAACGTCTCGATCCCCGAGGCAAGACCTACTACTGGCTAGCGGGAGAAGTCCTGGAAGACCAGGAGGATGCCAGCCTTTATCAGAGTTGGCCGGAAGAACTCAGACAGTTAATCAGCGGGGTTTCCACCGATGTCCAGGCCATTCATGAGGGGTATATTTCCATTACTCCACTGCAATATAACCTGACCGCCGTTACCCAGTTAGATCATTTGACTGAATGGCGCCTACCGGAGCTCCCCGGTTAGGTTAGTTATCAGATAAAATACCTGAAGCATTACCAATTATCAATTTTCAGGGTCAGTACTACCATCTAGCCATTTTTGGAACGAAATCAACGTAAATCTTCATGGCTGAGCTCACCCCCCAATTCCTGGTGAGGTTTTGGGGCGTTCGTGGTAGTATTCCTTCCCCAGGGCCACATACGGTAAGGTATGGTGGTAATACTTCCTGTGTTGAAATGTTGGTCGGGGGGCAGCGCCTGATCTTTGATGGGGGTACTGGTTTACGACAGTTGGGACTCTCCCTGCTCCAGGCTATGCCGGTGAAGGCTACGATGTTTTTTAGTCATTCCCACTGGGATCATATTCAGGGATTTCCCTTTTTTACCCCTGCTTTCATACCGGGTAATCGGTTCCAAATTTATGGGGCGATCGCTCCCAATGGTTCAACTATCGAGCAATGTCTGCACGATCAGATGCTCCATCCCAACTTCCCCGTACCTTTGCAGGTGATGAGGGCAAATCTGGAATTTTTCGACCTGGTAATTGGGGAGCCGCTTCAGCTGGGAGATATTACCGTAGAAAATGCTTTGCTTAATCATCCTGGGCAATCCGTTGGCTACCGAGTTAGCTGGCAGGGCAAAAATGCCACCTACATTACCGACACCGAGCATTTATCTGACCGCCTGCATGAAAACGTCATTGCCCTGGCCCAGGATGCCGATGTGATGATCTACGATGCTACCTACACCGACGAGGAATACCATAATCCCAACTTTAGTAAGGTAGGCTGGGGCCATTCCACCTGGCAGGAAGCGGTTAAGGTAGCCAAGGCAGCCAGGGTCAAAACCCTGGTTATTTTTCATCACGATCCTTCCCACAACGATGACTTTATGGATCAGGTCGCAGATGAAGCCACTATCGCCTTTAGGGGTGCAGTGGTAGCCAAAGAAGGGATGGTGATTGATTTGAATAGGGTAGGTGGAGTCCTTTAGCTCGGGTCCTGGGTCGATGGTGTCGCAGGACCTGAGCGTTTTGGCCAAAGCTTTACTGCATAAGATTAAAAAAACTAGGTAAGGCATTATCATTGGCCAGTTAGTCAGACTGAACTTTACCAATGTCCTGAAGCCCTACCCAGTATTAGCTTTTGGAGCACACGCGAGTCTACAGGATAGAAGCATAATCCCCTAGGACCCCAACTTCGCCAATACATGAAAGTTCTGGAAAGTTCTGGATCTGAGCTAAAAACTATGAGCTAGCCAGATCCCCCGGGGCTCACCGGACGGCCTCATCCTCTCTCCACTCCAGCTGAAGATCATAAGGGTTTATAA
>JBMOHM010000044.1:0-27190 GCA_049317845.1 Nodosilinea sp.
CCACCGCTGCTGTCACCAGGCCACCGACCCAAATTTCTGCAGCAAGTCTCCGCCAAACCATGTATCGGCCTCCTAGATTTTAGTCTTGACCTGGCCTAGCCGTTCCTGTTCCAATCTAGTGTTGCCCCATCACCCCTGGCAGCACAATCACCCCTGGGGGTAATTATGCCCTATGTTCCAAAACATGTACTCCAAACCAGAGGTGGAGAAATGGGTCTACCCCGATCTACAGAGCCTGTCGTGTTAATTACGGGAGGGGCGATCTGAGAATTCAAGTAATATCGACGATCAAGAAGGCAGCATCGGTTATCTTATGACCCATCCTATTCCTGTCTATGACTTTAAGCCCCTGAGGCGAGATCAGATTTATGACCGGTAATGGGCACTGTTTTGTCGATTCCAACATTTGGATCTATGCCGCAACTCAATCTCAAGCCGCAACTCCGGATCTGCGTCATGATGCGGCCAGAGACCTAATTGTAAGCATTAACCCTTACATCTCCACCCAAGTTATTAATGAAGTATCGGTTAATTTGATCCGCAAGTTTAAGTTTAGTGAGGCTCACATTCAGAAACGAATAGTCACCCTCTTTTTTGATAGGAGAGTCAAATGAAATTAGTGGTTCACAAGGATAACGAGTCATCACAAAAGCAAGCACCGCCGTCCACCCTATCCTCACCACCTCAGCTCCCTAACTGTTGAGACAACGGCGTACACCCCACGACTACTTCCTGAGTCCCCGTAGGGTGGTTTGCGGCACCCTGATATGGCCCGCGGTGGCCAGGTATGCCGGAGGTGGGACCGCAGGTATTTGCTTCATCGCATGGTGACAAACTCCTCGGCGGAGCTGGGGTGAATGGCGACGGTGGCGTCAAAGTCGGCCTTGGTGGCCCCCATTTTGACGGCGATCGCCACCCCCTGAATAATCTCAGCGGCGTAGTCCCCCACCATGTGGGCCCCCAGCACCCGGTCGGTGGACCGTTGCACCACCAGTTTCATCAGGGTGCGGGACTCCAGGTTGGGCAGGGTGTAGTACATGGGCCGGAAGCGGGAGCGATAGACCTGAATATCCTCGTCGCCAAATCGCTGCCGGGCCTGGTCCTCCGTCAGGCCAACGGTGCCCATCTCGGGGGTGGTAAAGACGGCGGTGGGCACATTGTCGTAGTTCATCAGCCCAGGTTTGCCGCCAAACTCCCGGTCCGCCAGGATGCGGCCCTCCTTAATGGCCACCGGGGTGAGGTTGATGCGATCGGTGACATCGCCGACGGCAAAGATGTGGGGCAGGCTGGTGCGGTGCAGACTATCCACGGCGATCGCTCCCTGGCTGACCTCCACCCCGGTGTTTTCCAGGTGTAACCCCTGAATATTGGGGCGTCGCCCCGTGGCCGCCAGCCCCACCGCATCCGCCAGCACCTGCTCCTGTTTGTCCGGCGTAGCGAGGGTGACCTTAATGCCGCCCTCGGTTTTATGGATAGCCACAATTTCACTGCGGGTGAACAGGGTAATACCCCGTTGGGCCATGGCGGCTTGAATTTCCCCCTGCAGATCGCCATCAAAGCCCCGCAGAATTTTGTCCCCCCGGATCACCTGGGTAACCTGGGTGCCCAGGGCCTGTAACACACAGGCAAATTCACAGCCGATGTATCCCCCGCCCAGGATCACCATCCGCCGGGGCTGTTCGGGGAGGTGGAAAATATCATCGGAGGTGATGGTGTGCTCGATGCCGGGGATGTCGGGTTTGACCGGCTGCCCCCCCACCGCAATCAGAATCTTGTCGGCGGTGATTTTATCCTCCCCCACCGCCAGGGTGTGATCGTCCAGGAAGCGGGCGTAGTGGCGAAACAGTTGCACCCCGGATTTTTCTAGCATAGTTTGGTAGATACCATTCAGGCGGGTGACCTCTCGGTCCAGGGCGGTAATCAGGGTAGGCCAGTCAAACCGGCGGTCGCCCACCGTCCACCCATAGCCCGCCGCCGCCTCAAACTGTTCGGGAAAGTGGGAAGCGTAGACCATCAGTTTCTTCGGCACACAGCCCCGGTTCACACAGGTGCCCCCCAACCGTCCAGCCTCCGCCAGTCCTACCCGCGCCCCATACTCCGTCGCCCGTCGCGCCGCGGCAATGCCGCCGGAGCCCCCGCCAATCACAAATAGGTCGAAGTCGTAGGCCATGGTCTACCTCCCCACCAACACAACAAATTTCCCTTTCTATTGTATAGCCCGAGCCACCGGCAAGCAGGGGAAGGTCATCCAGACCTGAGTTCGACAAACAGTAGAGTACTGAAAAAAGGCTGAGGGTTATGCTCAAAGTATCAAATTCCAAGCCCCTCAGCCATGTCCTTAAGTCTACCGCGCCTCGACCTAACCCAAATCTTCTGCGACGTTGACGACTTCTTATCGCGAATTTGAGCGGTTCTGTGAACGAAATATCCCCCGCCTACCCTTTGATGGCCAGCCCAAACGCTATCAGTCCAAGTTGAGTATCAGCGAGGTGATGACGATCGTTATCGCGTTCCATGGCTCCGGCTACCGGACATTTAAGGACTTCTGCAAGGGCAAAGTTCTGGCGGATTGGCAAGATACCTTTCCCAATTTAGTGAGCTACGGACGGTTTATTGAGCTCATGCTCTGGAGCATTATGCCACTAGTAAGCTTTCTGAACCGTCGATGTTTAGGCGAGGTGACCGGTATCAGTTTCATTGATTCGACCTCGGTGGCCGTCTGTCACCTCAAACGGGCCAAGGTTCACAGGACGTTCAAGGGGCTGGCGGGATGGGGCAAATCCTCGGTAGGCTGGTACTTCGGCTTCAAGTTGCACCTCATCATCAATCATCAAGGCGAACTGCTCGCCGCCCTGACACCTGGTAATACCGATGACCGTAAGCCCGTCCCTCAGATGACCAAAACCCTGTTCGGCAAACTCTTTGGTGATCGAGGATATATTTCCCAGTCGTTATTTGAGTCCCTCTTTGAACGGGGACTAGAGCTGATTACCAAACGCCGTAAAAACATGAAAAACTCTCTCATGCCGCTGCTGGACAAGATTCTGCTACGCAAACGCCCGATTATCTGCTTTAAAAAAGGGTTGTATTATCTACTTACTTAATATACGTACGGAGTAGTATATCGATGCCCCACGTATTGGAAACCAACCTGAACGAACAGGTTAGCGTACCGTCTGCTCAAAACAAGAAAATATGGAAGACCCCGGAGCTCATACAGATTAATTCGCATCATATTGATAGTAAAAGGTCCGTTTTTTTGAATGAATACATACGCAGTGGGGGGCATGGATATCTCGTAGGTCCATCATAAAAGGGACTGTTCAGAATTTTGTGTAAATCCTAGGCCTGATAACCAGAAATCAATGGTTTCAGCCTGATCCGGCACGGTTTTCTGAACACTCCCCTCCTGACCCCTCAATTACTATTTCCCTTACCGGGGGAATGGCGATGTCCCCCGGGCCCCCTCTGCCGCCACCCTGGACCTGGCGGAAGGGGTTAAACGGTGGGTGGTTGATCGCTTTTCGCTTTGCTCTCAGCCTGTAGACCTTGGCTGCCTGGGAAGAGGCTTCCTGTAGGTGGGAACGTCGGTACGGCGGACTTTGGTTTTCGGTTGATCGGGGATTGACCCGGACTACTCCCGGACTTTTTTGACAACCTCTAGGGGGGTTGAATTTCGGTTACCACTGGCCCACCATCGACGATAAAGGTGTTGTCTTGTAAGTGGCCGACTCCCCGGGTGCCCGTTAGGTTCAGGAGGGGATTAACCTGCTGATAGTGGACCCGACCTTCGGCGATCAGATCCTGGGTTTTGACCTTCCAGGTAAGGCGATCGGTGGTCAGGCGAGATTGGTTACGCTCCCCCAGGGCCACTACCTCCTGGCTCAAGATCACCGCCTGGCTCTTCAGGTCCATGACGCCCCGCTGAGCTGCGACCCGCAACTTTTCCCGGGGATGGATAACGGTGAGAGCTTGGTTGACCTGAACCTGCTGATCGGCGACGCGCCATTCCAGGGCCGTACTGATTAACTTCAAGGGCAGTTCCAGCATATCCATGGTGACGGCATCCTGTAGGCTGACCACCTGCTGGCCCAGATCCACCCCACCCCGCTTACCCGTCACCACCTCGGTGATGGTTTGATCCTTAAATTGCTCGATGCGAATGGGTTGATCGGTGTCAATGCGTTCCCGATCCCAAAGCCAGACCAGTTTCTCGGCCTTCAGCTTCAACCAGGGCTGGGTTTTGGGGTCTTTAACCACGGTGTTAGCGACCACCTGACCCTTTAATTCCATGCGGTTCTGGCGATTGTAGACCCTGGCTTCCTCGGCGCTAGCCCGCATTTGGGGATGGGTGCCGGTAATCTGCCGGCGCATAATCAACACATCTTCCTTGGGGTGCCACTCCAGTTCCTGACCCCGTAATACCGAGCCATTCTTCACTCCGGTGGCGACGATGTGACCGCGCAGGAAAATTACGTTGCCGTTGTTTTGAATTTCTCCCTGGTCTGCGGCGACTCTGTAGATCACCTTGCCATCTTGAAATAACTCACTGTCGGGATCCGTTACCAGGGCTACCTGCTGATTAGACCGGTAGGCTACCTCTCGAGCCTTCACCCGCCACAGCAGTACTCCGTTTTTGTCGGGCTGTTCCAGGGTAACATTGCGCAGGTTTAGCCCGGGTTCATTATCGGCTCGCGAACCCACCGAGGAGGGCGGGGGGACAAAGCCAGGCCCTAGCAGTTGATACAGTCCTAGCCCCACCGCCAGGGCGATCGCCCCCATGGCTCCTAGCTGCCAGCCTTTTACCATGGGTTTCTACCTCCCTACCCTGGCTCCTTAGTGCTCTACCGATACCTGCTCGGGTGGACCTAGCTCGACCAGGGGCCTGTAACTATAGCCCTGTTGAGGGCTACGGGGCAGCTTTTTAATGTCATCCTTAACCATTTCCAGGTCGATGTAGCGATCGGCTACATTGATCAGGCTATCACTGGTCATAGACCGCAGGCTAACCACCTCAATGCGGGCCCCACGATAGCTGGCGGCATCGGCAGCATAGGCCAGGTCGCCATCGCCACTGACGATCACCGCCGTATCGTAGTAGTCCACCAGGGCCACCAGGTCCACGGCAATTTCCACATCCAGGTTAGCCTTTTTTGAACCATCGGGTAGCTGGATCAGGTCCTTAGCAATTACCCGGTAGCCATTGCGGCGCATCCACAGCAAGAAGCCCTGTTGCTTTTCGTTGGTGCGATCGACACCGGTATAGAAAAAGGATCGAAACAGGCGAGAGCCTGAGGTCAGCTTACAGAGCAACTTGGTGTAGTCAATTTCAATGCCCAGCTGTAGGGCCGCGTAGAATAAATTGGATCCATCAATAAAAATGGCCACCCGACCCCGGTTATCTAAAACCTGTTCGGGGGTAAAAATAGCATCTTCACTAATCAGGGAATGGGCTTCTAGCATGGGGAAATAGGGAGAACTGAAGGAGTTTTAAAAGGGAGCTAATTAGAGAAACCAGTTTTTTTATGGAGAGTAGATCGGCCCTAGAGGGAGGTTGTCGTGGGATCGATGCGCTGAAATACCGGGTGCGCTTCCCCCAAAATCTGTCCGGCTGGCAAACCTCCCCAGGTAGCGTGGTCCCTATAGGGAAGGATGGCACCGATGGTTTTTTGGTTGAGATCGACATCGAACCCCAACTGGCGATAGATTTCGGTACTGGTCTGGGGTATCACGGGAGATAGCAGATAGGCGGCGAGCCGTACCGATTCCAGCACAGCGTAGAGCACCACTTCGGTTTCCTGCTGTTTGCCCTGCTTATAGAGGCTCCAGGGAGCCTCCCCATCCAGGAACTTATTACTTGCCTGGGCCAGCCCCAGAATGGCTTCGCAAGCCTGGCTAAACTGCAAATTACTGTAGAATTCGCCTACGGTGGTGGCCAGGGTCTGACCCAGGTACTTGAGCTTGTGATTGGCTGGAATGGTAGCTCCATCAATCTCTGGCACCCTGCCCCCACAATAACGCTGCGCCATGTTCAGGGTGCGATTTAGCAAGTTACCCAGATCATTGGCGAGGTCGGCGTTGAGGACATTGATGAAGCGGGTTTCGTTAAAGTCACCATCCTTGCCAAACTCAATTTCCCGTAGAAAGTAGTAGCGCACCGCATCGGCCCCGTACTTCTCTACCAGTTCTACGGGATCCAGGGTATTGCCCAGGCTTTTTCCCATCTTGAGGCCATCCTTGGTTAAAAAACCATGGCCAAACACCTGACCAGGAACGGGCAAGCCCGCTGACATTAACATGGCCGGCCAGTAGACCGCATGGAAACGCAGAATATCCTTGCCGATCAAATGCAGGTTTATGGGCCACCAGTGGGCAATGGCGGCCTCCAGACTGGCGGGCTCGGTGGGATCGAGCAGAGCCGTGACGTAACCTAGCAGAGCGTCGAACCAGACGTAAAGGGTATGGCTAGGATCGGTGGGTACGGCAAAACCCCATTCCAGGTTGACCCGGGAAATGGAGAAATCCTGCAAGCCCCGTTTGACAAAGCTGAGGACCTCATTACGCCGGGCTTCGGGCTGGATGAACTGGGGCCGTTCGGCGTAGAGTTGCTCCAGTTGGGTCTGGTAGGTGGAAAGACGGAAAAAATAGTTTTGCTCATCGCGCCACTCCACCGATTTATTGGTATGGATGGGACAGCGGTGATCCGCCAGTAAATCTCGCTCCTCTTTAAATTCTTCGCAGGAAACGCAGTACCATCCCTGCTGCTGCCCCAGATAGATGTCGCCCCGGTCCCATACCCGCTGAAAGAATTCTCTGACAATTACCTCATGGCGCGGATCGGTGGTACGACTGAAGCGATCGCAGGCAATATTCAGCTGCTGCCAGAGGCGTTCAAAGCCCGCTGCGATCTGGTCGCAGTGCTCCTGGGGATGAACTCCCCGGTCTTGCGCCGTCCGTAAAATCTTCTGCCCATGCTCGTCCGTGCCCGTAATCAGCAACACTGGACGCCCGGTTAGGCGATAGAAACGGGCCACTGCATCCGCCGCCATGGTGGTATAGGCACTGCCAATGTGGGGCAGGTCATTGACGTAGTACAGCGGGGTAGTTAGGGCAAAGGGCGTGGGATCGCCAACATCAAAGGTCATAGTATCCTGACGGAGGTAAATTGGATGACAGGGACGTTAACCTAGAACCGGGCCACCATTTTCCTGACATTCCCAGGAAAAATTAATAGTAGCAATTCAGACAAATAAATGACCGAATTCATCCTGGCTAAGCCTAACCCATGGTTTCTTAACCAGACCAAACAGCCCAGAAGATTTAACCATTTAGCCAGGAATACCGTCCGTGGAAACGAAACTGTCACACCTGGGTTGTTACAATGCTTTATATTTTGTTACAACAATAGGGATATCGGGTTGGGGTTAGACATTCTATGTTAAGTAGCTTTACGGGCGTGAAACCCAACACGACGAAGGATTTCGGTGAGCGGATGATCAATTCCGTGGTCACCCAGTCCCTGCGGCACCTGTTTAGTCGCAGTGATTTCATTGATGTGGCGGTGCGCTGTTCTCCTTCTAGTAAATTGCTGCAGGGGGTGATCGACAGCTTTCGCATGGAAGGGCGAGGGTTACTGATCCGCAACGAGTTTGAAGCGGCGGAGATGATGTTTGAGACAGACGCCGTTTCCATTGATGTGGCGGCGGCAATTGGGGGTAAAATTCGCCTGCGTCAGCCTACCCAGGCGATCGCCCAGGTGATTTTAACCGAGCCCGCCATTAATCGGGCCTTTACCGCCCAATTGGTGCGCCAGCACCTGGAGGGTCTGACGGAAGAGTCCCTCACCAACCTCTCCGGCGGTGAACCCGTCAGTTTTCGAGACATTCAGATGACCCTCCTACCCGACCAGCAGGTCAACATCAGCGCCAAGACCGACTTGCCCAATCGTCAGGATGTGCCCATTCAACTCACTGCAAAGGTGACGGTAGAAAAGCGGCGACGGATTATTTTTGCCGATCCCCAGTTTATCCCTGACGGTATTCCTGAAGACCTCAAGGGTCTTTCCGCCAACCTTACCCGCTCCTTTGCTGTGATTCTCAACCGCATGGTTGATTTGGAGCGCTTTAACCTGGATGGGGTGCTCCTGCGGGTTAATCGCCTGGACACTAAGGGTAACCAACTGGTGTTCAGTGGCTATGCCCAAATCGATCACTTTCCTGGGGTGATCTAGGAAAGCGCAGGATGATCAGGAATTAGCCAGGACTACCCAAGCTGGCTAGAACTTTCTCCCTTAGCTTGTCGGGCACGGGATCGAGGTGATCGTAGGTCCAATGGAAAAAGCCCACTCCCATAGTCAGCGATCGCAGTTCCAGAATCATGGTTTGCATCTCTGCCTGGGGTACGTAACCAGAAACCAGGTCCCACCCTGGCCAGTCGGCCTTGGCATCGTAGCCCGAAATTTGCCCCCGGCGTCCGCTAATGAGCTTCAATACATTAGCGGTATAGCTATTGGGTACGGAAATGTACACCCGGGCAATGGGTTCTAGCAGAGTTGGGTGACAGGCCGCCATACCCTCCTGCATGGCCAGGCGAGCCGCCTGCTTAAAGGCCATATCGGAGCTATCTACGCTGTGGTAGGAGCCGTTAATCAAGGTTACCGCCACATCCACCACAGGGAAGCCGAGGGGACCATGGTTGAGGTACTCGCGCACACCGGTTTCCACGCTGGGGATATACTGCCGGGGCACCACTCCCCCCGCAATGGTGTCAGTAAACCTAAACCCCTCACCCCGGGATAGGGGCTTAATCGCCAGGTAAACATCACCAAACTGGCCATGGCCGCCGCTCTGGTGTTTATAGCGACCGTGGGCCGACTCGGTGGCCTGGCGAATGGTCTCTTTGTAGGCCACCTGGGGTAGGTGACTGGTCATGGGTAAATTGTATTTGCGGTGGAGGCGATCCATGGCCAGGCTCAGGTGCCCGTCTCCCTGCCCCCAGAGAATGATTTCGTGGGTATCACCGTGCTGTTCCCAGGCCAGGGAAGGATCTTCCTCTAGCAGTTTGGCCATGGCTCCACTGAGTTTAACTTCGTCACTGCGATGGACGGGAGTCAGGGCTAGGGCATAGACCGGGTTCAGGTCCGATACCCGAGGTAGGGGATCGGGGACCTGCAGGCCAGTAGTCAGGGTATCGCCGGTTTGGGCCTGATCGAGGCGGGCGATCGCCACAATTTGGCCAGCTTCGGCCCGATTAAGACCGATTTGCTGACTCCCTAAAAGATCATAAATACCCCCCAGGCGATCGCCCTTGAGGCTATCCCCATCCCTGATTTCTCCTCGCCATACGCGCACCAGGGACATCTTGCCACCCTGGGGACTGTAGAAGGTTTTCAGGACCTGGACCAGGGTCTCCCCACTGGCCCCAATCCCCCGATGATGGGCAGTCACCGCTGGAGGCGGGGCCTCCCTCACCAGGGCATCCAGTAGGGGCCGAACGCCGTAGTCAGCCTGGGCGACCCCCAGCAATACGGGCACAATCAGGTCGGCCCCCAACTCCATGCGTAAATCCTTGAGAATTTCCTCCTGGGATGGAGCAATGTCCTCCAGCAAGTCCTCCAGCAGGTGATCGTCGTAGTCCGCCAGGGTTTCTAGCATTTCGGCCCGGGCCGCCTGTTCCTCTGCCCGCAGGTCAGGCGGAAAGGGAATGGCATCGGCGGCAGCTTGGGGATGGTAGTGGAAGGCCTGTTCCGTCACCAGATCAATAAAGCCAACTACTTCATGATTTTGACGAATCGGGTACTGCTGGGGCACGATGGGTCGCGATGAAACCTGTTTGAGGGCAGCTAGGACTTCCACAAAGCTGCCATTACTCCGATCTAATTTGTTAATCCAGATCAGGTGGGGAATTTTCCAGGTATCGAGGAACTGCAACAGGGGAGAAAGGGTCAGGACTCGATTAGGATCGGCTTCGCAAACGACGATCGCCCCATCTACTCCGATCAGGGCATGGCTAGCTTCCTGTTGCAGTTCCACAGAACCAGGGCAGTCAATAAAGGTAAAGTCAATACCACCATAGTTGGTAGTGGCGACGGTTAACTCAACGCTCATGTGGCGGCTGCGGGCTTCCGGTGAGCTATCTCCCACCGTGGTGCCGTCCTCCACCTTACCCTTCCGGGTAAGGGCGCCGGTCACCGACAAAAGGCTCTCTAATAGGGTAGTTTTTCCACTCGAATAAGCACCCACCAAGGCGATGTTGCGCCGCTCTGAAACAACATTTTGGCTCATGGTCAACTCCTTATTGCCCCCTCCAAGGGGTCTAATTCCCAGAGTAACCCGCCCCTCTTGAACCGTTTAATCAGGTTCTAGAAAATTCACCTACTAACGTTTTATGGCGATTTCTTGCCATTGGTAAAGGGCCTATTCTCGGCTGCCAACCAGATCAATTTGCTGAAGCCGATCAAAGGCCCGGTCCAGGCAGAGTTGTCCCCTGAGAAAACCTATATTGGCGGCGGGGCAGAAGTAGGCCAGATCCCCTTCCCTAAAGCGATGCCGGAGAGCTTCCACCTGGGCTAGTTGACGCGGCCAATGAAAGGTTTTAGCCAGACGTAGGGGCTGAATGTCTCCCTGGGGATTGGGTAGGAGATGCCGACCGGTGAACAGAATACCGCCGTAATCCCGGTGATAGACACAGGCCGATCCGGGGGAATGGCCCGGGGTCCAAAGGGCTTCCGTTTGAGGATTAAAGCAAAAGCTTTGGTGAAAAGTGGTGGTGGGCGTACCCGGCAGCAGATAGGCTTCCTGCTCCTGGATTACCAGCTCACAGTTCAAGGTTTTTTGGATCATAGCCGCCCGCCCCAAGGCTTCCCGATGGGTAATAAACAGCCAGCGGACTCCTCCCCTGGCGGCCAGGAAGTCCTGGGTAGCCTGGGTCCAGGGGGGAGCGTCAATGAGTAGATTTCCCTGAGTCTGCAGAGGAGAATTGTTTACAATAAGGTAAGCGGTTCCTCCCTGGGTGTCGCGGTTGGGGGGGAAGGCAAAGATGGTATCAAATACCGAACGAGGTGATTTGGGAGGCGGGGTTTGGGGACTCATGATCAAAACCAGACTAGGTGGTTGCCAGGGAAACTCTGACCGGAGCTAGGGCACTGTTCTCCGATCCCTCCTTACCAGGGGAAACGGCGTAGGGCGGCAGGGGTTAGCTTACCTTGAAATGTTCCTAAAGTCTGGGAGTCATCATCAGGTAACTTTTTCCAATAATTTTCCATGGTAGTTTAGCTAGCAAGGAATATGTTTTTCAACTTCAAACAAGCTTCAGTTTTGGTTCATTGGTGTTATTTGTAGATGCTGTTTCTCTGGCTATGTCTGCTTCTGCTAGGTCTGTGGACCTTTGCCATGATCAAGCGCAACGCAGGATCGATAACTCGCACCCCGGTATGGCTGCTATGGCTGGTCATGATGTTACCTGCCTTAGTCGTAGCCATCTGGATTATTGGTAGTGGGAGCCAGTCAGTTCCGCCTCTGGGTCTGCTACTGGCCCTGTTTCTGGTCTGTCCGGTGATTTACTGGCTGCTGGTGCTGTGGGGGCGTCCCCCTGGCCTACAGCCTCAGCCCGGGGAACTATCCTCCCTGCCCTCAGAACAGCCCAAACAACTCCCTAAACCGCCCCTTCGGCCCATCGATAAGGCGGAAGAATCAATTCTGAAAAACTGTTTTCCCTGGTCGGTTTACTATTTACAAAACATTGAGTACCGGCCCCAGGCCCTGATCTGTCGAGGCCAGTTAAGGACCGCTCCCACCCTCGCCTACGATACGGTGCGAGAAAATGTGCGCCGTCATTTCGGCGATCGCTTTCTGGTCATTTTTCAAGAAGGAATCCAGGGAAAACCAATTTTCACCCTGGTTCCCAATCCCCAGCGGGAGACCGCACCAGACCAGCCCCAACCTTCCCTGACCCGCCCTGGCCTGGCCCTGGGATTGCTGCTGGCCACCCTATTTACCACCACTTGGGTGGGCGCCTATCTGGCTGGCATCACCGATACCCAACTCCAGAGCCATCCCGTTTTGTTTTGGCAGGGTTTGCCCTACAGTTTAGCGTTGCTATTGGTTCTGGGTTGCCACGAAATGGGCCATTACCTGGCTGCCCGTTACTACCGCATGCGGACTACCCTGCCCTACTTTATCCCGGTGCCCCTATTCCTGGGCACCTTTGGAGCCTTTATTCAGATGCGATCGCCCGTGCCCCATCGGCGGGCTCTGTTTGATGTTGGTATTGCCGGTCCCCTGACAGGTCTGGTAATTACTCTACCCCTACTGTGGTGGGGTTTGGGTCACTCAACCCTGGTGCCCATGCCTGAAAATGGCTCCGGTCTGCTGAACTTCCAAGCCCTTAATCCCAGGGCCTCAATTCTGCTGAGCTTGATGGCGAAACTGGTGTTTACCGACAGTCTGGGAGTCAGCCAGGCTATTCACCTGCATCCAGTCGGGATCGCGGGCTGCCTGGGGCTGCTGGTTACCGCCCTCAATCTGATGCCGGTGGGGCAGCTAGATGGAGGGCATATTGTCCACGCTATGTATGGTCAACGGATGGCTACTCTAGTGGGACAAATTTCTCGGCTCCTTCTCCTGTTGCTGGTCATTGTGCATGGTGAATTTTTAATCTGGGCCATCCTGCTATTCTTTATTCCCGCCGTTGATGAACCAGCCCTGAACGACATCAGTGAACTCGACGACCGCCGTAATGGCCTAGGGCTAATGGCCTTAACCCTATTGGTGATGATTATCCTGCCCCTGCCCTCTCCCTTGGTTCACCTCCTGTTTTAAGCCTGGAAGGGTTCCAGACCCTGTTATCTATTCCCCCTAAAGCCATGCCTAAGGATTTACCTGAATGGATTGCGGCCATAGAGAACTTGCAAAGCCAGCTGCAGGAAACTCGCCAACAACGGGATCAGGCCTATAAAAGCGCTGCTAATTGGCAACGTCTCTACGAAATCGAAGCTAGTCAGCGGCGTCAGGCCGCCGAGCAGTTGCAAGGGCGCATTGATCAACTACAAGCCCAACTTGAAGCCCTGACCCAGTCGCCCCAACTTCAGGCTCCACCATCCCCGTCCCTTCCACAGCAGGTGACCCTCCTACAGGCCCGCTGTGACCGGCTCAGTCAAGAGCTTCAGGCCGAGCAAAACGCCCACGCCCAAACCCGGCAAAGTCTGACAGCAGCCCTGGGAGAAACCCTGGAACAATTGAAGGGCGATCGCTGGCAGCGAGAATAGCCCCCCATTCTCCTGGTTAACGCCCCAGGTATAGCTGGGGTCAGAAGGCCTCCGCCCCGTTATAGGTAATCGACCAGTTTCTCTCGACGAAACTCTTCAAGCAAATGCCCTCCGAGGGGTAAAATGAGATGCCGAAGATTGACCTGCCCACCTGTCTACTAAAGCCTCCGCTATGATTTCCAGCAATGATTTCCGTCCCGGCGTTACCATTGTCCTCGATGGTTCAGTCTGGCGTGTAGTCGAGTTTTTGCATGTCAAGCCCGGTAAGGGCGCTGCCTTTGTCCGTACTAAGCTCAAAAACCTTGACACGGGTAACACCGTCGAAAAAACCTTCCGAGCCGGGGAAACGGTTGCCCAAGCGGCGATCGAAAAGCGCGATATGCAGCATACCTACCGGGATGGTCAAGACCTGGTGTTTATGGATATGGAGAGCTACGAAGAACTTCGCCTCAGTGCTGAGGACATTGGCGATCGGGTGAAGTACTTGAAGGAGGGTATGGTGGTCAGCGTCCTCAGTTGGACGGATACAACTTCGGACAACAAGGGTAAGGAAGCTGTGGAGAAGATTCTAGATGTGGAGTTACCCAACTCCATTGTGCTGGAGGTAACTCAAACCGATCCAGGAGTGAAGGGAGATACGGCGACGGGGGGAACTAAACCTGCTACCCTGGAAACCGGTGCTGAAGTGATGGTGCCCCTGTTTATTAACATTGGCGAGAGAATCAAGGTAGATACCCGCACCGATACTTACCTGGGGCGCGAGTAGCTGGCTGAGCTTACATGACGTTTTCCGATCAGGTTTGCCGGTCCGGGTCAGTTCAAGCCCCTTGTGGCAGTCCTTTGCCGGGTTAGATAACTGGGCTTAAGGTGTTAATAGTGATGCTGGAGTGAGGGTTGGTCAGTGGAATTAACAGCTAACGAGCTTAAGGATTTAGTCGTTGCTCTGAGCCAGAGCAGTCTGGCTGAGCTTACGTTGAAGAGTTCAACCTTTGAACTGACCCTGCGCAAGCAGGCTGCACCATCGGTGTCATCCCCCTTTCCCCCGGCGGTAGAGGTGGCGATCGCGCCCACCGTTGCAGCGCCCCCATCTCCCCCTGTCGAGGTCATTCCCCTGACCCCAGCCAGCCCCCCGGCGGCTCCCCCCGGCAAGGGACCGGAGTTGACGCCGATTACCTCCCCCATGGTAGGTACCTTCTACCGATCGCCAGCTCCCGATGAGCCGCCCTTTGTAGAAACCGGCGATCGCATCCGGTCGGGTCAAACTGTTTGCATCATCGAGGCCATGAAACTCATGAATGAGTTAGAGGCGGAAGTGGCCGGCGAAGTAGTTGAGATCCTGGTGAATAACGGTGAACCCATCGAGTTTGGCCAGACCCTAATGCTGGTGCGCCCTAGCTGAGAACCGTAATGTCGGTAAACCATCGCCTGATTGTTCCCCTCGATGTGGCCTCCCCCGCCGCCGCCCTCGCCCTGGTGGACCAGCTACCCCAGGTGGGTTTTTGGAAGGTCGGTCTGGAACTATTTATTCGGTCAGGACCGCTGGTTATCCAGGAATTAAAGGCCCGCCAAAAGCGCATCTTTCTCGACCTGAAACTGCACGATATTCCCAACACCATGGCGGGGGCCTGTGCCGCAGCCACCAGCTACGGTGTGGATTTGCTTACCCTCCATGCTACCGCCGGGACAGCGGCCCTGGAGGCAGCCCGATGGGCGGCCCAGGCTGAAGCTGAGCAAGCCCACCTACCCCTACCCGTCTTGGTCGGAGTTACCCTGCTTACCAGTATGGCTCCCCCTGACCTGGCCAGGGAACTGCAGGTGCCTCTGTCCGTAGGAGAGTACACCCTGCACCTGGCCCACCTGGCCCAAACCGCGGGCCTGGGAGGAGTGGTTTGTTCTCCCCAGGAAGTGGCTCTGCTGCGCCAGGTCATGCCCCCTGAATTTGTACTGGTTTGTCCAGGGGTACGGCCAGCCTGGGCCCAGGCCAACGACCAGCGCCGTACCCTAACGCCCCTGGAAGCATTAAGGGCGGGAGCCACCTACCTGGTCATAGGTCGGCCCATTCTGACCAGCGCCGATCCCGTTGGCGTCTTTGATCGCATCTGCGAAGAATGTAGCGGACTCGCAGACTGAGGGATAGGACCTATGGCCAGGTTTGTGATCAGCCTTATCCTGAGCCTGGGTTGGCTGGTCCTGGGGGGACCCAGGCCGGTGGGGGCCATTCCCCCGACAGCCCCCGTGGCGATCGCCGATCAAGGGGGCGGGTTTCTCCGTCCTTCCCAGGCTTGCCCGACCGACCTGCCGTCCCTCACCACCGCCCTTTTGGGAGACCTACCTGCCTATGCCAATCGAGTGGCCAGTCGGAATTTGGGCTCCTTGGTCAGGGAGGCGGGTCCAGCCGGTACGGTGCTGATTGCCAGCAACCCTGACTTTGAACCCCTTGATCTGACCCAGCCGTCCTTGAGCAGTGGTTTAGACCAAGACCCACAAATCCATCAGGTTTTCTTTACTACCCTGGAACGCCAGTATCTGACGGGCCAGGTCATGGCTCTACAGCAGTACCACTGGTTATTTTTGGTTGATGGCCCAGAGGGTTGGCACTTAGCGCTACTCTATTCCAGCCTGGGCCCCTACCCAGGCGGTAACCGGCCCGCCTCGCCTCCCCAGGAAAGCAGCGATGGCCTGATCGGTCAGGCAATTAGTCTGTGGTTACGGGATTGCCGGGCCGGGGCTGTGTCTGTTGGCGGTGCCTCCACCCGGGAGTAGAGGGTGAGGCGCTGCTCAGGTGGACGCTGGAGAGAGGCGATCGCCGCCTCCAGATCGGCTACCTCCATAGAGGTTCCCCCCTGGGCTCCCGCCATGGTGGTAATATGCTCTTCCATTAGGGTGCCGCCCAGGTCATTGCAACCCCACCGCAGGGCTTCCGTGGCTCCCGCCAAGCCCAACTTCACCCAACTGGGCTGGTGGTTGACAATCCAATTACCCAGATAAATGCGAGCGACGGCGGTCAGGCGTAGGGCCTCGGGCAGAGCTGGTTGATCGCGGCCAACTCGACGCCGCAGGGACAGCGGTGCCTGCTGTCCCACAAAGGGCAGGAGAATGAACTCCGTAATCCACCCGCCATGACCTGCCTGACGAGCAGTCTGCTGCAACCGGCGCAGCTGATCGAGGTGATGAATTTGCTGTGCTGGGGTTTCGATGTGACCCGACAGCAGCGTACTAGTGGTGGGTAAACCCAGGGCATGGGCCAGGCCCACAATCTCTAGCCAGGTACCACTGTCGATTTTCTCTGGGCAAAGGACTCGCCGCACCCGATCATCCAGGACCTCGGCTGCCGTCCCAGGAAGGGAATCTACCCCCCCGTCCCGTAAAGCCAGCAAAACCTGACCATAGCTGAGGCCATCCTGACGGGCAATAAACTGTACCTCCTGGGGAGAAAAGGCGTGGATATGGAGATGGGGAAATTGATCTTTAATGGTCTCCACCAATGTCAGGTAATACCGCAGGGAACTGCCGTCAATCTGGGCGGCAGGGTTTAGCCCTCCCTGCATACAGATCTCCGTAGCTCCTAAGGCCACCGCTGCCGTCGCCTTTTCTAAAATGGCCCCAAAATCAAGCCAGTAGGCCCCTGGGGTATCAGGGGCACGGCGAAAAGCGCAAAAGCTACAGTGTTGTTCGCAGATATTGGTGTAGTTGATATTGCGATTAATTACGTAGGTGACGGTCTCCCCCACCTGCCGCCGTCGCAGCTCATCGGCGGTGCTACGCAGGGCTTCGAGGGCGTCTGGGTGCTGTTGGGTCAGGAGAACCAACCCCTCATGGGGAGTCAGGTCAACCCCCGCTAGGGCGCGATCCAGAATATTTTGGACAGTTGGTTCTACCATGGCTGGATTCCACAACATAGGGATGGCCTATACTCAATTGGATTAACTTAACCGACACAGAGTTTTCAGCGTTTCTTAACCACGGTTTCTAAGCTTTATGAGAATGGTGACAAATGCGACCTTTCCACTTTACTGGGATAGGCTGTACCATAGAGCCAGGGTCATTTCTACCCTGATTGTATAATTTTCTTTGAAGAAAACTATCTATTCTGCTTCAGATTCTTACTGACCACTAGTTGAATCGTCTATGGGTCTTAGGTCCTCTCTCCACAGTTCCAGTCAAGATCAAGGCTATTTGCCCTGGTCTCGGAGCCCTAGGGCTGTGACCGGAACCCTAAAGACTCGGTTAATGGTTCAAAGCCTGAGGGGGAAAGACCTTCAGCTTCTTCCCCAAGGCTGTTTGCAAACTGGGACAAAAACCTTTAACCGTTCTAACCCTCTTTTCTACCCGGCTACCCATGGCTACGACAAGGGTACAAACTTTGAGATAGACCAATTTTACCAGGCCGATCCAGTCATAAAATTTTTCTCCTTTCTTCCTATTCCACCCACTCAAAATTTTGTTCGCTAACCACCCTCTACTACCATCTACCCATGGAGAGAGGTGCCCGGAACTCTCCCGGGAATTGCTGCCTGCAGATCTGCCATGGGCTGCTCCATCACCAGTTGAGTGGTTAACCGATGATCTGCTGTTTCAGTATCAACGTTGTCGGCGGCGAGCTTTTCTAGATCTTTACGGCGATCGCGCTAACCAGGACCCTCCCTCCGACTATCTACTGAAACTCCGTCAGGATAGTATTCACCATCGACGCCAGGTGCTCAAATCCTTTGAACCTTGCCATCAGCCCCAGTTTGCCGCCGGTGACTGGGCTGGGGGCGCCAGGGCTACCCTGGATCTGATGGCCCAGGGCGTGGAGGTGATTTACCAGGGTGTATTGGCCCTGGCTTCCCCCTTGGATCAGGTATCTCTGGTTAGCCAGCCCGACCTATTGATTAAGCAGCCCGGCTGGTCTTGCTGGGGTCCCTGGCGCTACGCCCCGATCAATATCAAACTGGGCAAGAAACCCAAACTCGACTACCAGGTGATGGTGGCCTACCACGCCTACCTGTTATCTCAGTTACAGGGAGTCTGGCCTGCACACAGCTATCTGGCCCTGCGCGAGGGCAACCTCTACCCAGTTTCAGTAGAGCGATTCACGCTCAAGCTACAGGAGGTTATGGAGCAGTGTTTGCAAGACCTGAAGTCCAGAACCGCTCCCGAATTATTTATTTCCCATAGTCGTTGCGATCTATGTCACTGGTTTAGCTCCTGCTATCAAGAGGCCCAGGCTAGCAGCCACCTTTCCCTACTGCCAGGGGTTACCCCAGCCCGTTACGAATTACTTCAGCAACGACAGCTAATTACCTTACCGGCCCTGGCCCTGGCCCAACCCGCCGATCTGGCGGTTCTCCCAGGCTTCGGCGAGTTAGTGGCAGACAAGCTGATTCACCAGGCCCAGTCCTTCCTCCATAATCAGGCTATCCCTCGCTCCGATCCGCGATCGCCCCACGGGTTTCCCCTATGGCCCGAGGATCTACCCACTGGAGAGGTAGAACTTTTCTTTGATATTGAAGCCGCTCCCGATCAAAACCTGATCTATCTGCATGGCGTCTTGGTGGTCAATCGACGTAATGGATCGGAAAACTTCCACGCCTTCCTGGCGGAAGATCACCTGCAACAGCGCCAGGTTTGGCATGATTTTCTAGACCTGGTGCAGGCCTACCCCCATGCGCCGATTTACCATTTTTGCCCCTATGAAGCCCAGACCGTTGCCAGGTTAGGTAAGCTGTATAACACCCCGAATCGCCTGATTGATAGTCTGTTAGGGCGCTTCTTTGATATTCACCGCTGTGTTACCGATGGGGTTACCCTTCCCATTGAGAGCTACGCCCTCAAGCACATTGCCCGATGGGTTGGCTTCGACTGGCGAGACGAGGGGGCTAACGGAGCCCAGTCAATCTGCTGGTACAATGCCTGGCGGGAAACCGGCGATCGCGCCTACCTCGAGGCTATTCTGCGTTATAACGAAGATGACTGCCGGGCTACCTACCAGGTCAAAGATTGGCTAACCAGGTTTGCTGAACCCTACTGGGACAGGTTTTACCAAGCTATGGGCTGAGGATTTAACCACCGGTGCCCACATGGTCACCCAGAATTTTTGCCAGACCCGGTACGGCAGCTTCAACGTCATGCTTCACCGATTGGCGCAGCCGACCGTAGGAAGTTTTCACCAGGGTGTTACGGCTGCCTGCGATTCTATTATCGGTGACACTCAAGAGTCTATCAGCGGTTTGCCCCCGATTCTCGGTCAGATAATCGACGGGATTACCGATGTGTAATCCTTCTATCCAGAGGGGATCGAGGGCTGCCATCATTTCTGGCAGCAGGCGTTCGATCGCTCCCGATAGATAGGTCGGACCAATACCCTTGACCACCCCGTAGGTCGTCTTCAAGGCCAGGCCCGATAGCCCCCCCTTAGCCGCTACCTGTTGATCAATCAGGTGTAGACAGTTAACTACCAGACTAGCCTGGACACTTTGATCCTCAAGGGCATGGGTCAAAGCCATAGGTGTACTCCCCCCGTAAAAAAGATATTAATATCTATTATTTGCCGATTGGACCGCAGACCTTACACCTCAGCCTGGCCTTTTAAAGGTCTTTATCAAAACATATAGCTTTGGCCAGAACGCTGGGGTTAAAGTTAATCGATCACAGTAAAGCCTGGGTCCCTGTTCTGGCTGGCCACAAAGGGGGTTTACCAGCCTGAGCCCAAGCCTTGGGATTGAATAGACTGTAGGAAATACTCTTTCTGCCCCATTACCCATGGCTAGGGCTATAGTTCAACCGGCTATTGAGGGTCAAAAGGGCTTTAGCTGCTTCGCTGCGGCTAGCAGCCTTTGTATTTTCTCAGAAGTCCACTGATCCAATTTTTTTTTGGCCTGGGCTTGCCTGGTCATGTCACCCAGTAACCCTGGTAAATCGACCTCGGGCTGGGGCCGGGCAAACAGATAGCCCTGCGCCCGACAGCAGCCTAAATCCATTAGAATTTGCCGCTGCTCCTCCGTTTCTACCCCTTCTGCCGTGACCACCAATTGGCAGGTTCTGGCCATATCAATCATAGCCCTGCAGTAGGCTCTGGCATCTCGGCTTTGACCCAGATTATTGACAAAGGTACGGTCTATCTTGATGTTGTGGAAGGGCAGCGATCGCAATAAGGCCAGGGAGGCATAGCCTGTACCAAAGTCATCCAGGGCTAGTCGAAAACCTTCTGCTAGCAGGTGGTTGATCACATCTTTACAAGGACCAGAGGGATCGAGCCACTGGCTTTCGGTAATTTCCAGACAGATACGCGATGGAGAAATTTGGTACTCTGCCATTAACATCATCACAGTGGCAAAAAAGTTAGGTCGCATTAACTGCTGCACCGAAAGATTGATGTTCACCACCAGGTCACTGGTCGCCACCATGGGTTCGCGCAATAGAGTACAAGCTGCCCTTAACATCCGTTGACCGATGTCATCAATTAGGCCAGTCTCCTCCGCGATGGTAATGCAGGTTTGGGGGCTGACACCGGTCAAAACCCCGGCACTGGGCCGAAATAGCATTTCTACCCCGACTGGTTTACCAGTCTTCAGGTCTACAATGGGTTGACCATGGGGATTAATCAGATCTTGACCAACCACCTTTTCCATTTGCTGGCATAGCTGTACACGGGTATAGGCCTGGTTCAGATGGCTGTTATCGACGACGATGGTCCGATTACGACCCAGGCTTTTGGCCAGACCGCTGGCCCGATCAGCCTGAATAATCGCTTCCTCCAGATTCCAGGCCACCGTGGCGCAGTCCACCAAACCCGCAGAAAAGGTAAGGCGAGCCCTGGCCTTTTCAATTTCCATCAGTTGATCTGCGAAGTTTGCGGAGAAGTCTTCTAGCCGTTGCTCCACCTCCTCTAGGGGGGCAGCCATCAGGGCAACGAATTCGTCACCCCCAAAGCGCACCAATAACTCAAAGGGAGCCAACCCTGTTTCCAGACTGCGACTTACCTGCTGCAGCAACTTATCCCCCAAATTATGACCATAGCTATCGTTAAAGGCTTTGAAATAATCCAGGTCTAAAAAAACTAATATTAGAGAACTTTGATTCTCCCGATGCTGGGTCAACTCCTGCCCGGCCCATTCTTGTAGCTTACGCCGATTACCCAGCTTGGTCAGGGCATCTTCCATGGCCTGTCGGTGCTGCTCCTCGGTTTGCCGTCGTCGTTCTTCATCGCGGCAATGGCGTTCTGCCGCCAGGGTAGCCAGGTAAGTCAGGTGATCTACCAGTTTCAGGTCAAGGGTAGTGGGTACTCGTTGGGTACTGTAATACATGCCAAATACCCCTAATAAATTGTCGTCGGTAGGGGAGATGAGGGGAGTGGACCAGGCGGAGTGTATATTGAAGCTACGGCACAACGGGTGAAAATCTTCCCAGAGGGGATCGGTAAAAACATTCTCAGTGATAACTTGTTGTTTGCGGTAAGCGCAGGTGCCGCAGCTGCCGTGTTTAGGTCCAGGTATCAAGCCATCTACCATATCCTGAAAAGTCTTGGGTAGACGGCCGTAGCCTCCCCGGACAAGACACTGACAATAGGAATCATAGTAAAGAATAGAGGCAAACATATCTGGAACACAGGCTTCGGCAAACTCAGCAATGCGGCGCAGAGTATGCCTGAGGGGTTTACCCGTGGCTACCATTTCTAGAATTTGTTGCTGTCCTTCCAAAAGCCGATCGGAAGACAGGGCTACTGGGGGTAGCACGCCCTGACCTACTTCTTGCTCATAACGAATGTCGGTGCAGGATATTTTCATAGAGATATACTTCACTTGACGTAGACTTAAGTCAATAATGCCAAAACAACATCAGCTTGTAAAGCTGGGGAAATTACTGGTTTTTTCTGAGGTATTTTATATGGCATTTACGTTAAGAAAAGCTACGTATAGCCCTAGCTACGGGCAAGGCGGCGGGTCAGAAGGGTTCAACCAACCTTCCCTTTTACCTTCAGATCTGTCCCCAGCGTTCCGGTGACTATCCCTATCCCTGACCCCGAATCCAATCAATAAACTGGCGTGCGGTTCGCCCCGACCTCCCATTATGGCGTGTCGCCCACTGGAGCGCCTGAGCCGTTAACTGGTCCATATCCATGGTGATGGCAGTTTGCTTTGCCAGATGTTGAACAATGGTGAGATAGGTCTGCTGGTCTGCTGGTTCAAAGGTGAGGGTAAGGCCAAAGCGATCGCTGAAGGAAAGTTTTTCCTGGACGGTATCCCAGGCCTGTACCTCCTCTTGGTCGCTGGCCTGGGGGCGATCGCCAAAGTATTCTGGCACCAGGTGACGCCGATTAGAGGTGGCGTAGACCACCACATTATCGGGACGGGCGGTGAGCCCTCCTTCCAGAACCACCTTTAGGGCCTTAAAGGCCTCATCATCGGTTTCAAAGGAAAGGTCATCCACAAAAATAATAAACTTCTGGGGAAGGGGCCGTAGATGCTCCACAATCTGGGCTAAGTCCTGAAGCCTGGCCCGGGGTACCTCGATCAGCCGTAGTCCCTGGCTGTAGTACTCATTCACCAAGGCTTTGACCAGAGAGGATTTACCCGACCCACGGCTACCGTAGAGCAATACATTTAAAGCGGGGTAGCCCCGCAGCAAGGCCAGGGTATTTTGGATCAGGTCTTGTCGGGGGCGATCGTAGGCAGTTAACTGGGCCAGACGAATTGGATCGGGATGGGGAATACCCTCCAGGGTCTGGGCCTGCCATCGCACAGCCCGATACTGGCCAAAAACCCCCACCCCCTCCTGACGATAGTGGTGAGCCAGACTAGATAGACCTTCTACCCAGGCTAGATCGGGGGCAAATTCAAAGGGCAGAGGAGTGGGACTGGCTCCCACCCAGGCAACGGGAGGGGCTGGTAAGTCGGCTATCTCCCGTACCCAGGCGCTTACCTCCCCACCATCGAGATCATGGAGATACTGCAAATTCACCAAATCGGAGCACACCGCCTGCACTAGGGCCGGTGGCAACTGTTCTAGAGATCGGGTTTGGACCTGGCGCGTAAAGGGATTATCTGCATAGATCAATCGTCGGACCACATAGCTAGGCCAGGTTTCCTCGGCGCTGGCTAGGGCCTGAAACCAGTGACCGTAGGCTCGCAGGCAGGTAGGCACCCTAGCCTGGAGAAGTGCTTCCAATAGGGCTCGAAACCCTTGTCCCACCGGATCGCCAAACATATCCCCGTAAATTAACAGGGCATCAAGAGCCTGCCGATAGGATTGTATTCTGGTCAAGCTGGGAGACAGGGACATAGACAGATCAAATCGCAAACGCCTTAGGGATCGGCTGGAATTACCCTGACGGTCCCTTTGATTTGAATATGGTCTGGAGTAATCACAAAGTCATCAATCTCAGTTTCTGGCCCCAAATCAAAGGCGACCGTCTCCATGGCAATGGGATCAGACCAGGCCCTATCAGCATAACGGCTGATCACTGGCTGATGCAAATATAACCAGCGTTGATCCCGCAGTACCATAGTTGTTTCTAGGCGCAATTGGTTTGCCTGGGGCTCAGCCCCACCCCAGGTAAGGGCCAGCCAATTATGGCCAAGGGTAACATCGGTTACCTTAGAAAGACAGGGTAACTGAACCGACCCCTCGCCAGGGAATGGGGCTAGAGGCTCTAGTCTCCCTACCACATCGCCTAACCCCTGAATGATCAGGGGTGCCTGCAGAGAAGCTTGCAAATCTTCAATACTGAGATACACTTCTCCCCTGACGGGAAAGGGCTGTAGCAGTCGTAGGGCCTTACCCCGCAGTACCTGACCCAGGTTCAGGTAAATATCACTAGCCCTGATCCGAGCATTTCTAATGCGCAGCCCCTGGTAGGTGGCTTGATCCGCTGACAGGGTCACCTGGGGTAGGTAACCAGAGAGAATTTGTCGATCCTGACCCTGAATTCCAAAGTCCAACCCCTCCAGGTGATCGAGTTGGGTGTGCAGCCAGAGTCGAATAGCAGGGGGTAAGAGCCGACCAATTAGACGACTGCCTCGAAGAGGAGAGGCTTCTGCAGGGACCCCATAGGGTTCAGAGTCATGATTCATAGTTACTCCTGTTCTTCACTCCATGATCCGCGGCTACAGCCAGATTGCCTCCGAGGAGTTGATTGAGAAGGGTATCCATAAACCCCTGCACTGACGTCTGTGGATGCCAGTTTAACAGAGTTTAGCCGTTGATCCATTGTCAGTCAGCCGATCCTTCTTTAGTGTCTTGTGCAAGCCACGGGAGATCAAATGTCAATAAAACTTGACGTAATTATACTCATGGGGATCAAAATGTCATGAAATCAGCATATTTTGATCCCGAAAGCCCTGATTTCTCGCGCCAATCACCAGAAGAGCCTTTTCAGTAGCTTGATCCCCGCCTTTATCTTTGTCATACTACCCATGCAAGAACGATCCCCGATGCCGGTTTTACCTGTGCTGCCAGCTCAAGTTTGATGTTTTTAACTGAAGCTTATGTAGCCGCGGTTTACCTATTGACAAAGTCGTCCCTGTCCCACTACGAGGAGGAAATTGGCCTATGTCTCAGCAGTATGCTCCCCTGGAAGATCTGACCCTGCGTCAGTTGCGAAAGTTGGCGAGTGATTACGAAGTATCTCGTTACAGCCGTATGCGAAAAACCGAGCTGATTGATGCTATTCGCACGATTGATGCCCAGCGGGGCCAGGTTCCTGCTCCATCGGTGATAACTTCTTCTATGGCGGCCCAAACCCAAATGGAAGCCTCCAAGTATATGGCCGCCAATATTCCTCCCCTGGAAGCTTTAGTATCGGTAGATGAAGGCCTGGCGGACCTGCCTGGAGGCTACGGTGAAAGTCGCATCGTCCTGATGCCCCGTGATCCTCAGTGGGCCTACGCCTATTGGGATGTGCCCGTTGAACATAAGGAGGACCTACGCCGTCAGGGCGGTGCCCGGTTAGCCCTGCGATTCTACGATGTTACCGATATTGACCTGAGCTACCAGGCACCCCACAGCTTGCAGCAGTATGAATGTGATGAGATGGCGCGGGACTGGTATCTTCCCATTCCCGTTAGCGATCGCGATTATGTTTCGGAAATTGGCTACCTCTGCAACGATGGTCGCTGGCTGGTGTTGGCCCGCTCCCTTCCGGTCCACATTCCCCCCGTGTATCCCTCTGACTGGGTTGAGGATCACTTTATAACTGTCGATTGGGAGTCTAGCCTGCGCGGTAAGACTCTAATGACCTTGAAGCATCCCAGTCAGAAAGTCACCGATAACGGTAACCCCATCTACGACAACATCTTCGCCCTGACCCAATCCGCCGAAGCCCAACGGGTGGCTGGTTCTTTGTTTGGCTCTATGCACCATGTGCCTGGTTCTATGGCACCGGAGCAAGCGATTAGTTCCTATGTCTTCCCCTCAGGAGCAGGGCTTTGGGCTGTACCTGGGGCTGGGGCTATACCCGGTATGGTTCCCAACATGTCTGGTTTAACCATGTCTGGGGTTGGCTTCTCAGCTTCCGCTCCACCGATCCGGCCCCGTAAATTCTGGTTAATTGCCGATGCTGAGCTAATTGTCTACGGTGCTACCGAGCCCGATGCTACGGTTACGATTGGGGGCAAGCCTATCAAGCTCAACCCAGACGGGACCTTCCGCTTCCAGATGTCCTTCCAGGATGGCAACATTGACTACCCCATCATGGCAGTAGCGGCCGATGGAGAACAAACTCGGTCCATCCATATGACCTTTGATCGGGCCACTCCTTCTCGTCATACCAATACCAAAGATGAAGCCGTGTTGGAGTGGTTACCCTAGGTAAGCTCTGGCTAATGGAAACGGCCATATCAGGAGCGTCGTCAGACGCTCCTTTTCTACTTTGTTTGTCCTGGAAAAAAAAGGCTTAAACTAGGCTGCTACCAGCCTAAAATTAGAACTTGTCTTTTGCTACCCTTATCCTTGAGATCCTGACCTGTGAAGTTATTTCTCTACCATATTCCCGAAGAAGTTCCTAACGATGCAACTCCAAACTGCGCCATTGCCATTGATGTGCTACGGGCTACCTCAACCATGGCGGCGGCTCTTGAGGCGGGGGTGGAGGCTATTCAGGTTTTCAGCGATATTGATGAGTTAATGCAGGTGAGTGAAGCCTGGCCCAGCGATAGGCGCTTGCGTGCTGGAGAACGGGGCGGGGCTAGAGTGGAGGGCTGTGAACTGGGTAATTCGCCACTTGATCACAGCCCCCAGCGCTCAGGTGGTAAGCGATTATTTATGTCGACCACCAATGGCACTCGCTGTTTGAAACGTATCGAGCAGGCTCCTACGGTGATTACCGCGGCCTTAATTACTCGCCAGGCCGTAGTGAACTTTTTGATTAGGCACAATCCTGCCATTGTCTGGTTGGTTGGTTCTGGATGGGAGGGCACCTACTCCCTTGAGGATACGGTCTGTGCCGGTGCGATTATCCACGGCGTTCTCAGCGCTACAGGGCAAAGCCTGCCAGAACTAACGGGTAATGACGCCGCGATCGCCGCTGTCAGTCTTTATCTGCAATGGCAGGATCAATTGCTAACTTTAATTCATTACGCCAGTCACGGTCAGCGCTTACTGCGTTTAAGTAACGAAACCGACCTGCAGTACTGCGCTCAGTTAGATGTTCTAGACATTGTGCCAATTCAGCAATCTGCAGGTCTCTTAACCCTATAAGAACGGAATCAACGGGTCCTTGCTAGCCCCCTGGTTGACTGTAGCCTAAATTCCTATACCGTTCTGTTCCAATTTTAAGGTTCTCTCCCACCTGGGTAGAGAACCTTTTTTTACCGTTTTTTCTCGGGAAATAAAATTATAGCCTTTGCCAAAAGGCTAAGGACAAGGTTAATCGGTCAAGGCAAATTCTATGCAAGCGTTCTAACTCACCCCAACCCTGGAACCCATAGCTAACACCTAAGGCTAAAG
>JBMOHM010000045.1:0-26442 GCA_049317845.1 Nodosilinea sp.
CTAGGATAATTTACCTTATCCACAACGTTCTGTCTAAAGCCATCATTTCTTAGTACAGGAAAAAAGGATAGTCTGGGATGGGGGAGCAAATTCGTCCCCTATCTACCTGATTGGATCGAGAACCGCAATAGTTACCCTGGCAATTTTGATTGGTCCGATCCTTCAATCATCTGTAAGCGCCGTGATACTTCTTCATCAAGGCTAAGTTGTTCCAAGTCAGATGTTAGTTTCTCGTTAGGATTTTCAGAGAGTTCTGCTAGGGCGCTACTCCGCAGGTGACGGCCTTCTACAGCCGTTTTAGCTGATTCAAAGGAAGACCGAGCTGAGCCAATATCAAATTCATTATTAACTTTGGCAATGGACTCTAGGGCGCTATTGATTTCCGCCAAGTCCTTCATATTTTGCATGTCGGTTTTATACTGTTCCAGCTTCAACCGTTCTCGGTTCAGTTTTTCCTTAGATGTCTCCACGAATTTTTCGGCCTGCTGTACCTGAACTTCTAGTTGGGGCAGCAGCGTCTCTACCTGAATCGCCTTAGTCATGGCCAGACGCGCCGCTTCTGAGTTACCCGATCGCTGCGCTAGGGCCGCCTGTTGCTCAAATTTTTTGAACTCCACCAGCTTATCTTCATACTTTTGTTTGGCCCGCTGGTAGGCTCCAACCTGTATGGATACAGCTCCTGCCAGTTTTTGCACTGAGTCTTGCATAGCTTGTAGAGATTCTTCGGCGACTGCCACGGCCACCTGACCTCCCGATTCCACTGGAATTCCCCACAACCAGTTCCATGTCCCCACAATGGTTCGTCCTGCCCGATCCCCCATCAACCAGTAGATAAAACTTTTCATAAAGATCCTCAAGTCGTTGCGAGGCAATGATCCTGGTGTCATTATAGCCGTAGCTACAGCTAACGGGGCAGGGGCGAGCCAGCCTGCCCAGGACCGAGTCGAACGGTCAAAGCAAAGGCCAGGTAGGGGTTCTGGCTAAAGCTATCAATTCAGTGATTACATATCTGACCCAATCAGGACCCCCATAGCTACCGCCTGAGGGGTCAGACCCTATGGCTCTAGACCGCACCTATCGCTAAGATAGCTGTCATAAGCATGGCTTTGTGCTAATTTCCCTCTCTGTGTAGGGCCACTCCGGTGGCCCTTTTTATTGGGTATCCTCCTTGAAAAGGATGGGGAGGATCAGGTAAAGGGGCACTATATCCGTAAGTTTTTTGTTTTATTCGTAATTGCCTTCCCTTCAGGATATACATTAGAGGGTGTTTGAAAAGGGTTCTCGGGGTAGTCAAACTGGTAAAAGCCTGCAATATGTAGAGCGGCTCGACAATAGAGTAGATTCTCCCTCGGATTTTTCAAACACCTGCTTGGTATTACGACTTGATCGGATAGTTGTTAATTTGGATTAAAGCATGACACTGGTTAGGTTAGGGTAAATGGCTTTTACCGCATCTCCTATTCGTTGGGGCATCTTAGGTTCGGGGGCGATCGCCCGTCAATTTGCCGAAGGACTAAGGGTTCTCCCAGAAGCCCAGTTATTGGCAATTGGTTCCCGATCTGCGACTACAGCTCAGGAATTTGCTCGAGCCTACCAGATTCCAAGGGCTTACGATAGTTATCAGAATCTGGTCAACGATCCGGATATTGACGTAGTGTATGTCGCTACTCCCCACCTGCGCCATCGGGATGACTGTCTGTTGTGCCTGGAGGCAGGGAAGGCGGTGCTATGCGAGAAACCCCTGGCTATGAATGCCAGGGCGGCCCAAGAAATTATCAATCAAGCCCGCCAACGGAAGTTATTCTGCATGGAAGCCATGTGGATGCGCTTTATCCCCCTAATTCAGCAGGTTAAGCTGCTGATCGATCAGGGGAGCATAGGCGATATCCTAACCCTAACCGCAGAGTTTGGCTATCCCACTGAATTTGATCCAGAGAATCGTTTTTTTAATTCCAGTTTAGGGGGTGGAGCCCTTCTAGATCGCGGTGCTTATCCCCTTTCCCTGGCTTTTTATTTATTGGGTGAACCCCTGGCAGTGACCGGCCAGGCCTACCTGGGAATCACTGGTGTTGACGAACAGTCTGCCTACTTACTGTCCTATCCGGGGGGATCTATGGCCCAGCTTTCCGCCTCGTTACGGGCTTACACTACGAACACGGCCACTATTACTGGCACCACAGGAAAAATCCTTATTCACCCGCCCTTTTGTCGCCCCGATCGCATTTCGGTGATACCCCTATCCCCAGAACCAGTGGTCACCACTCGTTCAAGTTATCGTTCTCCTTCTGGCCTTAAGGGTCGTCTAAGTAGCTGGATAAAACAGTTGCCTGGGGCTAGACAAATAGTCAGTCGATTACGAGATAAAACCCAAACCTTCTCCTCCCCTATTGTGGGGAACGGCCTCAACTATGAAGCGGCGGAGGTTAACAGGTGCTTGCGTCAGGGATTACTAGAAAGCTCTATTATGCCTTTGGACGAGTCGCTACGAATTTTGCAGGTGATGGATAGTTTAAGGGAACAGTGGGGTCTACACTATCCTCAAGATCAGAGGTCGTAGAGCCTATCTGACAAGGTAGCTAGAAGCGGTCACTGGGAGGATGCTTGAAAACTCGGAAGAAGTCCTAACTCATACCACGGGATCTCTCAAAATCCAAAGTATAGCTTTAGTCAGAACGCCTAACCTGGGTAGTATGTTGTCTTGCCTCCATCCCGTTATCCGTGGCTAAGGCTATAGATAAAAATGACTACCTATGGATAGCCTTTGCAAATTTCCTCCATAGTTTATGAATATGTCTTGGTTCACCTATATACCAAAGTTGATACGTCAAAAACTTGAGGAATCTGAGATCCGAAAGATTACAGCCAATATTACTTGGCTTTTAGCTGATAAGATATTAAGAATTTTTGTCAGCATTTTTCTGGGTGCCTGGGTTGCCAGGTACTTGGGCCCTGAACAGTTTGGTATTTTCAACTATGCAGTTGCCTTTGTAGCTCTTTTTGGCAGTATAGCGAGCCTGGGCCTGGATGAGATCTTAATTCGAGACATCGTTAAATTTCCCTGGGAAAAAGATCGATTAATCAATACAGCTCTAGCCTTGCGAGTCTTAGCTACATCGATAAATATAATTTTAATTTTTATTATTGCAACATGGTTGTATCCGCAGGATGAAAATATCAAAAAAATTATTATAATTACAGCTATTATTGTTATGCCCCAAATAGTTTCTGAAACGATTGATCTTTGGTTTAAGTCCCAAATAAATTCTAGAAATAGTATTATAGTCAGAGATTTTGCATTGATTCTGTCTAGTCTTTTAAAAGTTTATCTAGTAATTAAAAAAGCTTTTTTAGTTACCTTTGCGTGGGCCAGCTTCTTTGAGTTCTTGATTACCGCAATTGGATTAATATGCTTATATGTTAAAGATGGAAATAGATTGAATTTTAAATCAATAAATTTATTTTTGGGATGGCGTCTATTAAGAGATAGCTGGCCTTTTATATTTTCAGGCCTAGCCATAATCATTTATATGCGTATTGATCAAATTATGATCTCGATGATGATTGGTAATCAGGAAAATGGTCTATACTCGGCAGCGGTAAAACTTGCTGAAGTCTGGTACTTTATTCCAATTATTGTTATGTCATCTGTTTATCCAAAAATAATATCCTTAAAAGATAAAGATAGTATTTCTTTCTATAAAAGTCTGCAAAAATTGTATCACTTGATGACTATCATTGCTTACATAGCCTCTATCCCATTTAGTATTTTTTCTGGTTTTATCATTCATCTTTTTTATGGTTATCAGTATGGAGCTTCAGCTCCAATGTTAGCAATCATGATTTGGACTACTCTATTTGTTAATCTCGGGGCAGTAAGAAATGCTCTAGTTATGATTATGAATTGGGGTAAACTACATCTGATGATCATGATTATCGCCTCCCTCGTTAATATAGCTTTGAATTTTATGTTGATTCCAAGATATGGAGGCCTGGGTGCTGCAACTGCTACATTAATCGCCCAAGGCCTTTCTGCCTATGGTTTATGCTTTTGCTTTCCTCAGTTGCGTCAAACCGCTGTTATGATGACCAAGGCTATCACCCTATCCTGGATTTTTAGATCTTGATATAGCGGTTCTTAGTCTGATGAAGTGTAGTTGTATGCTCCGAAGCTATTAGCTGAAAGGTTTTCCCCAATTCAGGTGTATCTCATACGTCCAGGAACCGCTATAAACCTGGTTTCTATATATTGATTATTTTCTTTCTAGAAAATGACTAATCGCCTCAGCGAAGGCGAACTCGACCGCCTACCCAGGCTCGGCTTTGTGCTGTCTCGTCACCCAAGATTCACCGCTCAGTTACAAGACATCTACCAGACTGATTAACTCGGCCCTCAGCGTTCTAGCCAGACCTATATCACACCTACGGTTGTCTTCCTTTCCTCACTCCCCTGGGATTAGGGCTTTCCCTGCTCTACAGCCTTTTGCAACTGCTAGCTAACCGGCCATTGTCCAGGGATGCTGGCAGGGAATTGTGAGATGGTATCGTGGTCACCATCTTAGATAGCTGGACCCTCGGCAGAGGCAGGCGACGTACTGCGAATCCATCAAATAGAGGAATGGCTTTGGACTTGATGGTGTTAAGTAGAACCTAAAAACCTTTCCAACTCTCCTTCCTTTCTCTAAAACAAAACCAACTTGTCAATAGTTGACCGATTTCTGGGAAGTCTAAGTCCTGTGAAGAAATATAGCTTTGACTAAAAGGCTGAAGACAGCGTTGATCGGTAAAACTGCTGGGTAAGTGCTCCAGCTAGCCTCTGCCGCCTGCAAGGGGGCAGAGGCTATATCTGACTAATCTAGGATCCGGACTTCGATTTTATATCTACGAGATGGAAAGCTCCAGTGGATAATGACTTCAAAAAACTTCATTCTTTCCGGATGTGACCGGGAATCCTCTGTATAGAGAAGAATTCAGGGCTATATGTAACTAATTTTTCTGTCTACCGTTCATTAACAGTCTCCATGGTGCATTTTCGATCTCGGCTAGTGCCCTTTAGTCTTCAGCAATTAACAACTGGTTTAATTAAGCACCTCAACTTTGGTAGCCGCGCTATCCTGGTGTCAAGTCTGCTTACCCTATCTTTCGTAAGTATCCTCAAGCGTTGCGCCGTTTTTCAGCCCCTTGAAACGGCTAGCTACGATTTGATGACCCGGTTGCAACCTTACCAACCCTCTGACAATCGTTTGCTGATTGTTGAGATTACTGAAGCAGATCTGGAAACCTATGGCTGGCCCCTATCGGACCAGAAGGTGGCTGATGTCATTAATACTTTGCAACGATCTCAGCCTGCGATGATTGGGCTCGATCTCTATCGCAACATTGCCCAGTCAGAGGGTAGGAAAGCCCTGATGCGAGCATTTCAGGCTCCTAACGTGATTGGCATCATGAATGTAGGGCAGCAGCCTGATCAGGGAGGAGAGGTGCCTGCCCCCCCTCAGTGGTCTAAGCAGCAGGTAGGATTTAACGATTTTGCCTTAGACCCTGATGGGGTGGTGCGCCGTAGTTTGCTTTACGTTGGTAATGATCGCCGACCTTATTATTCCTTTCCCCTGCGGTTAGCCCTAGGCTACTACAAGAGCTTAGGCTTTAAAGTTGACTCGAATAATAGCCAACTACGGATTGGGAAAGTTAATCTGCCAGCTTTAATGCCGGGGGACGGAGGCTACTCCAAAATTGATAACCGGGGTTATCAGATTTTAATGAAATATCGTACTCCCTACGCCCCAGCTCGCATGCTCACCATTCAACAGGTGATGGCCGGTAAAATTCCCCCTGAATGGGTACGCAATAAGATTGTTTTGATTGGTACAACCGCCTCCAGCCTCAAGGACGAATTTTTTACCCCCTTTAGTCTGGAGCAATCCAGTCGGTTTATGATGTCTGGCGTAGAAGTTCATGCCCAGAGTCTCAGTCAACTCCTGGATGCGATCGCGGGTGAACCGATTCTTTATCGCTTCCTTCCCCAGTGGGGTGAGTTTGGTTGGCTCACGGGTTGGATTTTGGTCGCTGGAATTTTGGGTTGGAAGATTCGCCGTCCGGCCACTTTGATTTTGGCAAGTGGATCGTTGATTCTTGTAATTGCTGCCATTAACCATATTGCTCTGGGTTATCTATGGTGGATTCCGACCATAGAACCAATGGCAGGTTTTCTCCTGGCTGCAGGCATAGTGGTAGCCCAGAAAGCCCTTTACAGCAGCAGTTACGATCAGTTGACCCTGTTGCCAGGTCGGGATGTGTTTTTGCTGCATCTGAAACGGGAATTGAACTATCAGCGCCGCAGTAATTTGGATAAACCTGTGACCGTAGTTTTTCTGGATATTGATCGGTTCAAACTGATTAACCAGTCCTTTGGCCATTCCGTCGGTGATCAGGTGCTCCAAACCATTACCCGTCGTCTTTTTCAGATTCTTCCAGAGTCGGCCCAACTGGCCAGGGTGGGAGGAGATGAATTTGCGTTTTTACTGCCTATGACCGATCAACCCAGTGTGGAAAAACAGTTGAACCAGATCCAGGCAGAGTTGTCCAAACCGATCACCATAGCTAAGCATCGACTTTCCATTACCAGTAGTATGGGGGTCTTAATTGCCCGAGACGATCACGCTACCAAGCCTGAAGACCTGCTGCGCGATGCCCATACGGCTATGTATCGAGCTAAGGCAACGGGCGAAGAACGCTACGAGATATTTGCTACTACCATGCGGGAGGAGGCCCTCCGCCGCTTAGAGCTGGAAAGCCATCTGTTGAATGCCTTTGAGAACCAGGAATTCCTATTGCACTATCAGCCCATCGTTTGTCTTCAGACTTTTATGGAGACGGGTGCCCTCAAGCTAACGGGCTTTGAAGCTCTGCTACGGTGGTATCGCCAGGGTGAGGGCTTTGTATCGCCAGGGCAATTTATTCAAGTTATGGAGGAAACTGGGCTAATTATTAACGTGGGTCAGTGGATTTTTCGTCAGGCCTGCCAACAATTAAAACTCTGGACGGAAGAATATCCTGAGCTACCTCTGAAGATGAGTATTAATCTTTCCCGACGTCAGTTTCAACAGGTTGATCTGGTTAGTCAGTTTGCTGACTGTCTGCATAACCTGAAGGTTGATGGTCGGCAAGTTCAGCTAGAGATTACCGAAAGTATGATCATGCGGAACGTAGAGGAAAGTCGCCAGGTAATGCAAGACCTCAAGGCTCTCGGTCTACAGCTCGCCATTGATGACTTTGGCACAGGCTACTCATCCCTCAGCCATCTTCACCGTTTTCCTACCGATACCCTGAAAATCGATCAGTCCTTTGTTGGTCGTATGGAGGATGAAGACTCGGAAGATTGGGAAATTGTGCAAACCATTATTGATTTGGGGCGTAATTTGGGTATGACCCTAATTGCCGAAGGCATTGAAAGCTCAACCCAAGTTGATATGTTGTTGTCCATGGGGTGCTTGTATGGTCAGGGTTATCTCTTCTCTAAACCCGTAAGCCCAGCAGATGCAAGCCGACTGATTGCGACTCAGATGGTCCCTCAGAAAGTCTGTAGCAGTCATCGTTTGGAATCCGATCAGTTGGTGGGGTAGAGTCCAGATTCAGGTTATGTCAGTGGGAGCCAATCGTAAGACTGCAACGCCATTTATGGCCATAGCCACCCGCAAGGGGGCGGAGGCGAGGTAGAATGCCTACCCAGTTCGTGCTTTTACCGATCTACCTTGTTCTAAGCGTTCCAGCTAAAGCTATAGCGGTTTTCGATAGAGTGAGACACCCAATTGCTCAGTCCTACCCCCCAGCGGCTGGCCGTTAGGGTTTCACGCTGTACCCCCCCTTGATAAGGGGGGGCAGGGGGGGTGCTCATATCGCACTTCACCCGAGTGAAATCCGCTATATATATTCGGTATTTCCCTAGTTCTTCAGATGGAACCAGGGCAGGAAGCCTGATGTGACCAGGGATTCCATCCCATTCCCAGGGGTTACGTTTTTCTTTTCCGTCATCGTTACTTAACACCAATTGGGTAATAGGCGGTATAGGATTAATTTAAGGAATTTTGTGTTTTCGGACACATTATAAATCAATGACACCGTCAGGCTTTGTCAGATACCCCTACTAAAAACCTATTGGTTTTAGGGCTGTTGGTTTTAGGGGGTAATTGAACAGGACTGAAGTGCTTCTGATTCATATTGTGAGGCTGCCTGAAGCCCTTGAGGTTTCAGGGTTTTTATGGTTGTTTGGGTTGGTTCGCTACCTATGGCTAACCTTTGCCAATGGTTACCTGGCGGTCTGGTTGCCAGGTAAATATAGCTTTGGCCAGAACGTTGGGGACCAAGTTGATCTGTTTATCAGGTGTATTGTTGCTGACGAGACATCAAAAACGGAGCCTGGATAGGCATTCTGGTTTGCCTCCGTTCCGTCAAATGTGGCTAGGGCTATGCCGTTAATGGGCTGGATATCCGATCGCTAGTTCCATAATCTACCGTAGGAGACTAAACCATGGCTATTGCCAGCATTAATCCAGCGACAGGGATAACGCTGCAGGTCTTTGCAGAGCTAACCGATGCTGCTCTGGAAGTCCGCCTCGCCAAAGCGGCGGCTAGCTTTGAGCATTATCGCCAGAGTAGCCTGAAAGAACGGGCAAACTGGTTGACCCTGACTGCTCAGGTACTGGAGGCGAATAAGCTACACTACGGTCAGTTGATCAGCCTGGAAATGGGTAAGCCCCTAGCGGCAGCGATCGCAGAGGTGGAGAAAAGTGCCTGGGTCTGCCGCTTTTATGCCGATCACGGAGCTGATTTTTTAGCCGATGTGGCTATTCCTACCGATGCCAGCCGGAGCTTCGTTTGCTATCAGCCCTTGGGACCGATTCTAGCGGTTATGCCCTGGAATTTTCCCTTCTGGCAGGTATTTCGTTTTGCGGCTCCAGCTCTTATGGCGGGTAATGTGGGCCTACTCAAACATGCCTCCAATGTGCCCCAATGCGCTCTGGCGATTGAGGCTATTTTTGCGCAAGCCGGGTTACCCCAGGGGGTCTTTCAAACTCTCTTGATTGGTGCTGCTCGGGTAGCCAATTTGGTGGCCGATGATCGCATTAAGGCTGCTACCCTGACCGGTAGTGAGGTGGCGGGGGCTAGTCTAGCGGCTGCCTGTGGTCACCAGATTAAAAAAACGGTGCTGGAGTTGGGTGGCACGGATCCCTTTATTGTCATGCCCAGTGCTGATTTAGAGGCGGCTGTCAGCAGTGCGGCTACGGCCCGTATGCTCAATAATGGTCAGTCCTGTATTGCAGCTAAGCGTTTTCTCGTACATGAAACCATTATCGAGCCATTTTTGCAGGGGTTAAAGCATCGGTTTATGGCCCTACAGGCGGGTGACCCCATGCTAGAAACCACCACCCTTGGTCCCCTAGCGACTCCCACCATTGTGGCGGACCTCACTCAGCAGGTGAATGCCTGCCTGGATCAGGGGGCGATCGCCCTATTAGGTGGCGATGTTGCTGCCTTTAAAGCCCAACTCTCTCCCACCTTCCAAGGCGGCAACTGGTTTCCCCCCACCATCCTCACCCAAATTCCAGCCGGAACTCCAGCGGATCAGGAAGAATTCTTTGGCCCCGTTGCCCTGGTCTTTGCCGTTAAGAACCTGAATCAGGCGATTCAAATTGCTAATGCTACCCCTTTGGGACTGGGCGCCAGCGCCTGGAGTCAGGACCTGGCTGAGCAAGACCGCCTGATCCAGGAGTTGGAAGCCGGAGCAGTTTTTATTAATAGCCTGGTTAAATCCGATCCGCGGTTACCCTTTGGCGGTATTAAGCGATCGGGCTATGGCCGAGAGTTGGGCATAGAGGGGATCCGTGAATTCGTCAATATTAAAGCTGTGTGGATTAAATAAACCTATGGATGCCCTCTCCGTTGGGGGCTCAGAGTTTTATCGTTCTGACCTGATCAGCTTTCCCCTTGTACCCAGATATCCAACTACCCAAGTTTTTAACCCTCCTGCCAATTCCACCGATCTCTTCTAACTTCTGTCCCAGTTTTTTCCTATACATTACACCCATGAACACCGCTGAATTGTTAGTCCAATGCCTTGAGAATGAAGGCGTCGAGTATATCTTTGGTTTGCCTGGCGAAGAAAACCTGCAACTACTCCAGGCTCTGCGGCGATCGTCGATTCAATTTATTACTACCCGTCACGAACAGGGAGCGGCTTTTATGGCCGATGTTTACGGTCGTCTCACCGGTAAAGCCGGGGTTTGTCTATCTACCCTGGGGCCGGGAGCCACTAACCTGATGACTGGAGTTGCTGATGCTACCCTGGATCGGGCTCCTCTTGTGGCAATCACCGGACAGGTTGGTACCGATCGCATGCACATTGAATCCCACCAATACCTGGACCTGGTGGCCATGTTCGCGCCTGTAACCAAATGGAATGCCCAGATTGTTCGCCCCACCAATACTCCTGAGATTGTACGAAAGGCTTTTAAGATTGCCCAATCAGAAAAACCAGGCGCGGTTCATATCGATTTGCCAGAAAATATTGCCGATATGGATGTGAAGGGCATGGCCCTACGCAAGGATAGTCAGGAAAAAACCTACGCCTCCCTGCACAGTATTCAGCAGGCTGCAGTGGCCATTTCCCAGGCTACTAACCCGATGATTTTGGTAGGCAATGGGACGATTCGCGCCCGTGCCAGTGAAACCCTTACAGATTTCGCGACCCAATTAAATATTCCCGTAGCCAATACCTTTATGGGCAAAGGGGTGATTCCCTACACCCATCCCCTGGCGCTATGGACCTTTGGCCTGCAACAGCGAGACTTTATCACCTGTGCCATGGAGCAAGCAGATTTAATTATTGCCGTGGGCTATGACCTGGTGGAATATTCCCCTAAACGTTGGAATCCCGATGGTAGCCTGCCTATTCTCCATATCAACCTGACCCAGGCCGAAATCGACAGCAGCTACATTCCTAAAGTCGAAGTGATTGGCGATATTTCCGACTCTCTAACGGAAATCCTGAGTCGAGTTAAACGTCAGGGTATGCCCGAGCCAGCGGCACTGAAAATTCGGGAAGAAATTCGGGCCGACTACGAACAGTATGCTGACGATTATGGTTTCCCGGTCAAGCCCCAGAAACTCATCTACGACCTGCGTCAGGTGCTGGGGGCTGAAGACATCTTAATTTCCGATGTGGGGGCTCACAAAATGTGGATTGCCCGCAATTACCATTGTTTGCGTCCCAATACCTGTCTGATTTCCAATGGCTTTGCGGCTATGGGTATTGCGATTCCGGGAGCCTTGGCCGCCAAATTAGTGCATCCCAATCGTAAGGTGATTGCTGCTACGGGGGATGGGGGATTTATGATGAATTGCCAGGAACTAGAGACCGCCCTCAGAATTGGCACTCCCTTTGTCACGATTATTTTTAATGATGGTGCCTACGGTTTAATCGAGTGGAAGCAAATGAACTACTATGGTGAGTCTTCCTTTATTCACTTTACCAATCCCGACTTTGTCAAACTGGCTGAAAGTATGGGGTTAAAGGGCTATCGGGTAGAGTCCACCGAAGACCTGGTGCCAACTTTAAAAGCCGCACTGGAAGACACGGTCCCGGCGGTCATAGATTGCCCAGTGGACTATCGGGAAAACCTATTGTTTACCCAGCGGACCAACCAATTGAGCTGTTTACTATAAGAAATGGAAAACTCCGCTAGTTGGATATCTCGTAACAGGACAGGTTTGTCAGTTACGAGATATCCTAAGGCAAAGGTTGTAGCACCATGAGCCACTTACTGCCCAATCCTGAGCATTGGAGAGACCCTGGCTAGCCGATGGGGATTGGACCAGCCACCCATACTACAAAGGCTCCCTTAGACTTGAGCCAGAACTTGAGGGCTAGTAAACAGGGCGTTTTGCTCCTGTCTTAAGCGATCGCACAGGCGACTTTCCGGTAAATCAACGTCACCATAGCTAATTACCTGGTCTTTGGGGATATCTCGTTTCAAGCGACAACCCTCCGATAAACCAATCGGTAACAGGTTTTCACGTTGAGTAACGTCAGAGTTTTCGCATTGCCCGTAGGTCATATAAAAACCAATGCCGTCCAGGACCTCACCAGCCTTCAAGTCACGTTTAGCCGTTGTCACCACATCCACAACTGGTCCGGCTAGGGGGGCGATTACGGTGTCCCTTAATAAACCTACGCGGGCAAGGGAAATAGGAAATTCCAGGCAGCACAGGTGATAGGGAGTGTAAAAAGAATATAAGGGTCCCGATCCTCGCTTTAAGTACTTGAGGTAGTGCTGCTGCAAGGGATCCTCAGAATAGCCAATTACGTAGACTCCAGGACCTGGTTCGGCTCCCACAACGTAGTCTACAATTCCTCCCATGGCCAAAAGCTGCTTCGCATCATAGACCTCGGTTAACTCATCAACATGCTTAACGGTACTATGGCCAATCATGCCCCGTTGGGCCACTCCCATCCCAGTGGCGTTAGCTACAATGGCCTGCTCACAAGCAATTTTTGTACCATCCGCAAAACTTGTTACCATATGGGGCGTTTGATCCCACTGCCGGGCAAACTCGGCCTGGGTAGTAGGGGTACGATAGGGATCGATCATCCCCTTCACATTTCCACACACTAAAGGCTGTATGCCTAAACCCTGGACAAAACGGTACAGATTTAGCTCTACACCAGGTTGATCACCTTCACAACCGGATAAAATAACACCCTCACGGTCAGCGTAGGTTTTCAGGATAGGCCCAATCGTGGCATCGACTTCAGCATTCATCATGACAACATCTTTGCCATTTCTGATGGCTTCTAAAATCGCCTGGGTAGCAAATTCTATAGTTCCAGTTACTTCGGCAATAATGTCAATATTATGAGCCTGACACAGTAAGGTGAAGTCTTCGGTAACGGCCGGTTGCCCGGATTGGATGGCCGCTTCTAACTGGGCAACAGTCTTAACTTCCAGCGGATCTAAAATACCGGCTTCCGCATAGGCTTTTCGGGCATTTTTAAGGGTTCGACTGAAGACTGCAACCAACTCCATGCCGGGTACAAAGTTGACAATTTGATTGGCAATACCCCAGCCCATGGCACCCGCTCCGATCATGCCAACTCGAAGAGGAGTCCCCAATGCCTGGCGAGCTTTTAAGGCGTTATCAACGATAATCATAGATATAAGTCCCTAATATATTGGATACAGTAATCCCCAACCTTGAAAGTCATTCATTATAAATTTTCTATGATTGGGATCCGAGATGCTTCCTAGCAGCCAAAGTAATTGAGGATTGGTTCTGGTCCCATAGGCGCTAGTCTACTGATATCTATCCTTTTCTAAAATAGCTACTGGTGTCAAACCTCGTATCAAGATTAAGCATAGAGAGTTATGGCTTGAGTGACTGTAAAACCTTGGTAAGGAATTTAAGGAGTTTAGCTAAAGATTTCTGCCGAAAAACCGGATCCATTCTGACTCTGCGGGGATTATTAAGAACTCAGCTCAGTCATTTGCCATAGCATCCGTCAGTCACTGGGTCATGGTGTTTTCCTGGTGGTTCCGTGGGATTAATCAAAGCCCATATGGTGCTTTATCAAACGGCCTGGTAAACTCCTCTGTGTAGCCGTAACCACCTGCAAGGGGGCGGAGGCAAGCTAGAGCACTTACCCAGCATGGCTGCAACCGTTTCTACGCGTCTCAAGGATACTGGCCAAAGCCATATTTCTGTATCCGGGGCTACAGCCATATCTCTTGCCTCGGTTTTCCAAATGGCTTAGGATTATAAATACTTAAAATAAGTGGCGACTTTTTTTAATTTCTTGTTCTGGCATGATTAGCCCCTAAACCCCAGGTTTTTTACCGGAAAGCCAACTTTAGCCCTATAGGAAATTTATACCTATGAGTGAGTATAGTATTTTTACCTCAGAGTCCGTCTCTGAAGGCCATCCAGATAAAATGGCGGATCAGATTTCTGACGCTGTGTTAGATGCCATTATTAGCGAGGACCGCAATGCTCGGGTTGCGGTAGAGACTCTGGTTAAAACTGGTATGGCGGTGATTGCCGGAGAGCTCCGCACCAGCACCTATGTTGATCTTGAGGATATTGTCCGGGGTGTCATTTTAGATATTGGCTATGACAGCTCTGAGATCGGTTTTGATGGGGCTTCCTGCGCTGTCCTTAATGCCATTGGCAAGCAGTCTGCTGATATCGCCATGGGGGTAGACGAGGGGGATAATAAGGATCTCGGTGCTGGCGATCAGGGTTTGATGTTCGGCTACGCTACTAACGAAACCGAAACCTTGATGCCTGCCCCCATTTACTACGCCCACCGGCTAGTAGAGCGCCAAGCTTATCTGCGTAAGCATAAGGTCTTGCCCTGGTTGCGCCCCGATGCAAAGAGTCAGGTTACCCTACGTTACGCCGATACCAAGCCCGTAGCCGTTGAAGCGGTGGTGCTTTCCACCCAACATGCCGCTGATGTCAGTCAGAGTGATATTCGTGAAGCGGTTATGGAAGAAATTATCAAGCCCGTCCTACCCCATGCATGGCTCCATGCCGGTACCCAGTATCATATTAATCCTACGGGTCAGTTTATTATTGGCGGACCTGTGGGTGACTGTGGCCTGACCGGTCGTAAGATTATTGTTGATACCTACGGTGGCATGGCTCGCCATGGCGGGGGAGCCTTCTCCGGTAAGGATCCCTCCAAGGTAGACCGGTCTGCTGCCTATGCTGGTCGCTATGTAGCCAAAAATATTGTGGCTGCGGGTCTGGCCGATCGCTGCGAGATTCAGGTCTCCTATGCCATTGGGGTGGCGGAACCTACCTCCATTTCGATTAATACCTTCGGTACTGGTAGGCTCTCTGATGATCGCATTGCCATTCTGGTGCGCGAACATTTTGATTTAAGGCCCCAGGGTTTAATTAATATGCTCAACCTGCGCCGTCCGATTTACCGACAAACGGCTGCCTACGGTCACTTCGGTCGAGAATTGCCAGACTTTACCTGGGAACAAAGGGATAAAGCTGACGCCCTCAGGGCTAGCCTCTAGTTGACTCTCTGTAGAGAGTCTTGCCCCTATAGGTCTGCATTACGATCAGGCCTATAGGGAGCTATCTAGGGTTGATTAGGGAGAGTCTCCAGAGAGCTAGGCTACTACTCAACCTTCGCTGCACCGGTTCTATGGCGGATCATCGAGATGCTGCTAGCCTTTAAAGAATCCGAGCCATTTCTGGTAATAAATTTTGATTCACGTCACAATAATTAATAATTATTGTGATTCTGATTTTTCCAAGTCATTTTGACTTCTGGCTTGCTTTCGGTTCCATCTGTACTATCCAGTAAAACAACTATGACAGCTACTCTAATTGCCCAAGATTACAAGGTTGCCGATATTAACCTGGCCGATTGGGGCCGCAAAGAAATTGCCATCGCTGAAAGCGAAATGCCTGCCCTGATGGCGATTCGGGCTAAGTACCGCCACAGCAAGCCCTTACAAGGGGCTAAAATCCTGGGCTGTATCCACATGACCATTCAAACCGCCGTACTGATCGAAACCCTGCAGGAATTAGGAGCAGAAGTGCGCTGGTCCTCCTGCAACATTTTTTCTACTCAAGACCATGCTGCCGCTGCCATTGCGGCGGCAGGCGTGCCCGTATTTGCCTGGAAAGGGGAAACAGAGGAAGAGTACTGGTGGTGTATTGAGCAGACCTGTCGCCAACCTAATGGACAACTGTGGGATGTCAATATGATTCTGGATGACGGGGGTGACCTCACCGGTTATATCCACGAGAAATACCCCCAACTGTTAGGGGCTATCCACGGGGTTACGGAAGAAACCACCACCGGGGTACACCGCCTTTACGAAATGCTGGAGAAGGGCGAACTGAAGATTCCCGCCATTAACGTTAATGACTCGGTAACTAAAGCTAAAAACGATAACAAGTATGGCTGTCGCCACAGCCTGAACGATGCTATTAAGCGCGGCGTTGACCACTTGATGGCGGGCAAAAAAGCTTTGGTCATTGGTTATGGAGATGTGGGCAAGGGGTCGGCGGCCTCCCTACGGCAGGAGGGCATGATTGTTAAGGTCACTGAGGTCGACCCCATCTGTGCCATGCAAGCCTGTATGGATGGCTACGAGGTGGTATCTCCCTATATTAACGGAGTGAGTGATGGTACCCTGGCTAGCGTGAATCGTGAACTGCTGGCCACCACAGACCTGTTGGTCACCGCTACGGGTAACTTTAACGTCTGTGACGCCAACATGCTTGCCTGTTTGAAACGGGGTGCAGTGGTTTGCAATATTGGCCATTTCGATAATGAAATTGATACTGCCTATATGCGGCAAAACTGGCGTTGGGAAGAAGTTAAGCCCCAGGTACACCAGGTTTATCGCAGCGATGATGCTCAGGATTATCTGATTTTGCTTTCCGAAGGCCGTCTGGTGAATCTGGGCAATGCTACTGGTCACCCTTCCCGTATTATGGATGGTTCCTTTGCCAACCAAGTGCTGGCCCAAATGTTCTTATTTGAACGCCAGTTCGCTAACCTGACTGCGGAGGCGAAGGCCAAGGCTTTAACAGTGCAGGTTCTGCCTAAGCATCTGGATGAAGAGGTGGCACGCTATATGGTAGAAGGTTTTGGTGGCGTAATCACCAGGTTGACCGAGCCCCAGGCCAAGTACATCAATGTGCCTCTGAGCGGTCCCTTTAAGCCCGAAAGCTATAAGTATTAAGGTCAGCTGAGGGAAACCTAGAACAATTGCAATTCTGGGTTTCCCTGGAACCGCCAGGCTAGCGGAGTTTTTTCCTAACCTGGCGGCGGTTATTGTGCCAATCTTAGTTAAATTCCTGTAGCTATGACCATTAATACCCTGCCCCTTAGCTTTGAGTTCTTTCCGCCTAAAAACCAAGACGGTATCAGCCAGCTAATGGTTCAGCATGAGTTGCTGGTACCCTACGGCCCCCGGTTTTTTTCCATTACCTATGGTGCGGGTGGATCAACCCGCGATCGCACCACCCAGATTGTTATGGCCTGCCATCAGCGGGCAGGCATACCGGCGGTGCCCCATCTGTCCTGTGTTGGCGATACCCCAGAGTCTCTCAAACAGCTTCTGGATACCTATCGGGCCGCTGGTATTAATCGCATTGTAGCCCTGCGGGGAGACTTACCCCAAGACGGGGACACCATCACCCACGAGTTCCACTACGCTAACGAGTTGGTGACCTTTATTCGAGAACACTACGGCAGTACCTTCGATCTGGTAGTGGCGGCCTATCCCGAGGTCCATCCCGAGGCCCCTAACGCCCACCAGGATCTGGTCAATTTTAAGCGTAAGGTCGAGGCGGGTGCCTCAGCGGCCATTACCCAGTATTTTTACAACCCTGACGCCTACGAAGACTTTATTAACCGGTGTCAGCAGCAGGATATTACGATTCCTATTTATCCCGGCATCATGCCGATTACCAACCATGACCGCCTGGTTCGGTTCAGTAACCGCTGCGGCGCCGAAATTCCTCGCTGGATTGAAAAGCGATTGCTCGACTACCAGGATGATCCCTCCAGTCTGCAAGCCTTTGGTACGGAAGTGGTGACTCAGCTCTGCGAAAAGCTTATGGCTATGGGTGCCCCCGGTTTTCACTTTTATATTCTCAACCAGGCCCAACCTACCCTGGATATTTTGGCCCGACTAGGGCGATCGCAGCTGGTTACCCAGGCGGCCTAGGTCAGCCGTGCCCGGTCCCCCTTCTACTGACCATGCCCCCAGTCCATCCGCCGATCCGGTGGTGAGGGCCAGTCATTATCTGTATCAGGTACGGCGGCGATCGCCCGATTCCAACTGGATTAAGATGGCCAATCCCGATCACCAGTATCTGGCAGTCCTGACCTGGATGGGTAACCACATTGATACCCTGAATCAGAAGTTCCATGGAATTTTGACCGACCTAATCGCCTGTTGGCCCGTGCACCAGCGGATTGCCATGGACATTCTGGTAGCTCCCCTCGATCCGGACCTGGGTATAGACGGGTTTTGTTGTTTCCATCCACAGCCGATTACCCTGGTGGTTGATCCAGGTCGAATCATCGCGGCCAACTGGCCCCAACTGGTGGGCCACGAAGTAGCCCATGCCATGGCCCGCAGTCCTGGCCATGGTGAACCCTTTTATCAAACCCTTGCCCACCTGTGCATTGCCCAGGGGTGGCCCCTTCCTCCCCCCGATCGCGATCGCCTCAGATACTGGCCCCCCTGTCAGCCCCATCCCCAACCGGAGCAATTTTGGCTGGGTAATTGACTAGAGTCAGGCCGTTGGGTGGGAGAATATCCATGATCTAACTATTGGTAGGGCCCATGAAACGGTTATTCGTCATTTTAGGAATAGTTCTTATGATCTGGTGCAACAGCGGTAGTACGGCCACTGCTGCGATTGCCGAAGATGTACAGAAACTCATCGACACCAATGAATGTCCGGTCTGTATTTTGAATGAGGCGAATTTACAAAATGCCGACCTGGCCCATGCCAACCTTAAAATTGCCGTTTTGGCTAAGGCCAATCTGGCGGGAGCCGACCTCCAATCTGCTAACCTGATGCTCAGTGACCTGGAGGCGGCTAACCTGACCTCTGCTAACCTGGCCCTAGCCCAGTTAAATGGGGCTAACCTGCCTAATGCGAATCTCTCAGGGGCTGACCTCTCTGGAGCCGAAATGACTCAGGCTAACCTGGACAACGCCAATTTAGAAAATGCTAATCTCCAGGGGGCAATTATGCTCAGCGTTACCCTGGGAACTGCGAACTTGAAGGGAGCCAACCTCCAGGGGGCGAATCTGCGAGGAGTTAATCGCAGCCAGGTTTTATTCTGCAACACCACTATGCCCGATGGCTCCGTGGAAAATCGTGACTGCCCTAGCTGATTGTCGGGGCTTCCTGTTCGTAAGCCTGCCAGGCTAAATCCACCAGGCCATCCATAATGGCGGTAGCTACTACAGCACTGCCCTTTGATCCGTCTATGCGAACGTGGGGGACCATCGTATCCTGCAATCGACTTTTGAGCACGGCTGGTTCCAGAAAGCCTGCCGGAGCGCCTATTACCAGGGCGGGATGAATCTGACCCAGTTCAATTAAATCCACCAGGGTAGCCAGGGCAACCTCTGAACTACCCACCACAAAGATCGCCTCTGGATAGCGTTGAGCCAGGGTTTCAACGCCCCAGGCGGCCTGACTCTTGCCCTTTTGAGGACGGGTAAGGGCGTCCATGCTGCAATAGACTGGATTGGCAAAGGTGGCCTGAATGGTAGGGGTGATCCCCACCTGTACCATGGGAACATCCACAACGATGGTGGTGCGAGCCGCCAGGGCCGCCGCACCAGATTGGAGGGCCTGGTCGGAGAAGTGAATGATTGAGCCATAGTCCAGATCGCCAGTGGCGTAGATGACCCGGCGAACAATTTCGTATTCCGATGGGGAAAAGTGATGGTTACCTATGGCCTGATCGATTAACTGCAGGTTTTGAGCATCGCTAACGTGCCATTCCATAGGGGGGAGAGAAAGTGAAGTTTATTGGGCTCAGTTTAACCAGGGATGAGTTCCAGTGCAAGCAAGAGTTTGGCCCCGTAAGTTAAAATGTTCTCGGATTTTAATCACCTCTATCTGGGGACTTAGCCGGCAATGAGGGGGAGCAATTGAGCCATGGAAAAAGTAGTTGTTGGCCTCTCGGGTGGAGTAGATAGTTCGGTGGCGGCCGCGACCCTGCGCCAGCAGGGCTACGATGTGGTTGGCCTAACCCTGTGGCTGATGAAGGGGAAGGGGCAGTGCTGCTCTGAAGGCCTGGTGGATGCCGCCAGGCTCTGCGAAGACCTGGGTATTCCCCACCATGTGATTGATAGCCGCGACCTCTTTCAACAGGAAATTATCGATTACTTAGTAGCGGGTTACGCCAGCGGGGTAACTCCCCTGCCCTGTTCCCACTGTAACCGGGCGGTGAAGTTTGCCCCCATGCTGGCCTATGCGCGTCAGCAGTGGGGTTGCGATCGCATTGCCACCGGGCACTACGCCCGCCTCACCCATAACCCCGCCACTGACCGTTACGAATTGCGTCGAGCCGTCGATGGCAGCAAAGATCAGTCCTACTTTCTCTACGATCTGCCCCAGGAGATTCTGGCCACCTGCCACTTCCCCCTGGGGGACCAAACCAAGGTAGAAACCCGCCGCCTGGCCCAGAGCTTGGGGTTACACACCGCCACTAAGCCCGACAGCCAGGACCTCTGCCTGATTGAGCAGCATGGCTCAATGCAAAGCTTTCTGGATCGCTACCTGGCTCCCACCCCAGGAGACATTGTGGATGGATCTGGGAGGGTTTTAGGCCAGCACACCGGCATTCACCATTACACCATTGGCCAGCGCAAGGGACTGGGTATTGCGGCCGCTGAACCGCTCTACGTGGTTGGGTTTGATATTGGCCGCAACCAGGTGATCGTTGCCGATCGCAGCGCTGCCCACTGGTCCGACTGCACCGTACAGCAAGTCAATTGGGTTTCGATCCCTGCTGTTGACGCGCCCCTGGCGGTATCGGTGCAAATCCGCTATCGCAGTGACGCGGCGGGGGCAACCCTGATTCCCCTCACCGGTGGTGCTGACCGGGTCAAACTGGTGTTTGATCAGCCCCAGTTTGGAGTTACCCCTGGTCAGGCGGCCGTCTGGTACGATGGCGATCGGGTCTTGGGCGGTGGGCTCATCGAAGCCCATCCCTGATCTCTGCTTCTCTCCCTACCTCCTTGCCGATGACTGATGCTATCCAGGACCAACAGCACCCCCAGTATAAAGACGATCGCCAGGCGGTGAGTCAGTTGCTATTGGCCGATGTTTCTGATTTCAATTTGGTTGAATTAGCTCGTTTAATTATTCGCTACGATGGATTTCCAGGGGCTCGGGATATCCAGGCCGATCTCCAAAAGGCCCTGGCCCGCTGGCAATTGACAGAGGCTGATCTATTTACTAGAACCCGCGCCATTCACCAGCAGGGTGAGGTTTATAAGGGTCTGGGGCGAGGCCGGGAAGATTGGAGCTAGTGTCATTAGCGGTGGCTGGGGGACGTTAGCTTTGGTCAGCCCCAGCCCTAAACCTGGGGTAGCTCAACGGCAGCTTGAAAGGCATCCCAGTTCATGAGATCCTGAAGCAGGGTCTGGTAGCCCAAAATATTGGGGTGGAGTCCATCACTGGAGAGGCGATCGCAGCACCAGGCTTGCCCCCGCCCCAGCCATTGCTCCAGCACATCCAGGTAGGGAATATTCAAACTATGGCAGGCCAGACGGGTTGCCTCCTTATAGCGCCATTGCTGAGAGTGGGAATAGTAAAGCACCTCAGAAAAGGGCATAACGACCTCATTCACCGGAGTCATGCCAACAAATAGCACAGGACAGAGGTGGTGGGCTTGGGTTAACAAGGCCAGAATATTCTGCTCAAACTCCCCAAAGTCAGTGTAATTGCGACCGAGGGGACGACCTATCCGGGCTGAGTCGTTAATACCCACCGATAGAATAATTAGATCGGGAAGGCGGTTGCGAATTTCGCCCCGGTAGCGAAACTCGTGGTCTAGCCGCGATCGTACCTGATGCACCCGATCTCCCCGTACCCCCAGGTTATAAAATACCGCTCCGGAGGATCCAGGGGTCATGGAAAGTCGCCGTAATCGTTCTACCCAGCCTCCCCCCTCAGGATCGCCAAAGCCGTACACACAACTGTCGCCAATCACCACAACCTTTTGCGGGTGAGTTGATTTGAGCCCTAAGGAACTGGGGGAAACACTAGAAGGAGTGGCTAACATGCAGGCCAACTGGGGATAAAAAAGCAAAGAACCAGGTAGTAACCCAGGATTGTTTTAAATTGTTTACATATTACCCCCTAATGGTTAACAGACGTTAACCAAGCCTGGCTTTTTATGGCCTCTTCAAACACTCCTTGACAATTTTCTGTACCTGGGGATGGTTCATCATGAAGGTATGCCAGGCCGGCACCTGAATCGCTTCCTCAGGGCTGGTCAGGGCAGTTTCAGAGAGGGCCACAATACCGTCATTAACCTCATGGCCAAAGGGGCTGAGGCGACCGCGGGGGCCACCGGTGCCAGCCACAATGGTGTAGGCGCTCTGCAAGGGGGGCAGTTGGGCGTAGAAAGTAGAGCTGGTGAGATTAAAGCCACACTGACCGGTGAACCATTGAAAGGGAGGTAATTGCCAGGCCAGGTTGGCTAGGCGGGGGGGACGATTGGGAGTACCCAGCATGATCACATGGTGGGGCTGAGGCCCCCAACTCTGGCCCAGGGCCGCCCGGGTGAGGATGCCTCCGAGGGAATGGGCGACAACGGCGTAGGGGCCTTGCTGGCCTAACCGACCCAGGCGTTGCCCCAGGCGATCGGCGATCGCGTCAAAGGTTTCGGCAAAGGCGAAGTAGCTAAACTGTTCGGTGGTGTGGCCCGCCTCTTGCAGAGAATGTTCCAGGCTAAGCAAGGATAGGGAGGTTCTGGCCAGGCCATGGATGAGCAAAATTTGCATAGACTAAGGAGTGAGACGCTACTTTGATCTTAGCGAAGCACAGATGGGTAGATCGGGGTCAAGCCTCTCCCTGTAAGAATTGATAACTTTAGGCTGGGCGTTTGGGTTCCTATCCCGGGCTACAGCCATACCCCTCCAATTCAGCTATCACCATAGTCGCCAACCGAGCAGCGGCTCCCCCCGCACCCCGCACCGATCGCAGATCCTGTGCTATGGCCGCCAACTGTTCAGGATGGCTGAGGTAGGCGATGGCCTGGGTGGCCACGGTCTGGGGATGGATCGGCCCAATCAACTCGGGAACGATGGATCGCCCGGCCCACAGATTGGGCCAGGCAAAGAGCCGTCGCTGCTGATGGATCTGGCGTAGAACTAGACGATTAATCCCCCGTGCTATCCTATCTCCCACCAGGGGTAGGTTGGCCAGCAACCCTGGGAGACCATCCCAGGCCTTCATCGCCTCCAGCTTTTGGGTGGGTAATAAAACCAGCATGGGTATGGCCAGCGCTCCCAGTTCTGCCGTATTGGCCCCCACCGTGGTTAGGCAGAGCTGGAACTGACTCATCAGATCGTAGGCTGGTTGGGTTGGCCAGAGCCATACTTCCAGACCAGTGGCGGTACGCAGGCGGGGTAGGCTATGGGCGGAACTGATTAACTCCGCTGTGGTACAGCCCTCAAACAGAACAGTGTCGGGGTTCTGAGCTGGATCGGCAAACTGGGCCAGGGTCTCTACGGCCAGCATGGGGGCAACGGGAATGACAAAGACGGTTTGGGGCCGTTGGCTATGGATGAAGGTGGCGGTGGCCAGACAAAAGGGTAGGCCGATGCTCAATTTGGCTGGTTTCGAGCCTGGCATTAAACCGACTACTTCCTGACCGGGAGCCAACCCCAGGCGATCGCGGACCTGTTGGACTCGGGCTGGAGTGATCGGGATATCCGCCATTAGATCCCCAATCACCTGGTATTTGGACCGCCACTGCAGCGGAGCCGCTGCCACCGCTTTGGGATTCATACAGGCAAAGCGATCTACCCACCTGGGCCAGCGCCCTTCCCATTCGGCGTAAACCACGATACGGTAACCCAGGCGTTTACCAATCAGGACCGGGTAGATTTGATCGCCGCCTAAAAACAGCACCACTCCCTGGGGATGCCAGTCCCAATTGGCAGCCGTCCTACCCCTCAACAAAAAGGGGAAAAAGTCCGCCGCCGCCTGTACCCGATCGACCCCTGGAAAGCCCGCGGCGATCGCGGCTTCTCGTCCAGAGGCATTAGCACAGGGGGAGAGCACTACCGAAATCCGGGTTTCTTTAGGGTCAGGCAGAATTGTGCGCAACGCCTCCACCACCGGTCTCACCCAGGTAGAAATCTCCCCAGGACCATTAGAAAGAATCAAAATATCGCGGGCCATAGCGGCTTGTATTGCGGGATATAGAGGGGAATAGGCAGCTTTGGATATATTAGCCTTACCGAGCCGATGACACTATGAACGATACCCGTGATTTTCAGCCCAATCCATCCCCTGGGCGTCTGGGGGAAATCCTCCAACTCTTTCTCCGATTAGGGGCGATCGGATTCGGTGGCCCCCAAGCCCACATTGCCATGATTCACGATGAGGCGGTGGTGCGCCGGGGTTGGCTAGAGGAGGCCCAATTTTTGGAAGGGGTGGCGGTCTGCGAAATGTTGCCGGGTCCCGCCTCGACCCAAATGGGAATTTACACCGGTTACCTACGGGCCGGCCCACTGGGGGCGCTGGGGGCTGGCATCTGCTTTATTTTGCCAGCCTTTATCATCGTCCTCAGCCTTTCCTGGGCCTACTTCCGCTTTCAAGGGGTGCCCCAAATTACGGCCCTCTTTTTTGGGATCTCCCCTGTAGTCATTGCGATTATTGTGGCCTTTTGCTGGAAGCAGGGCCAAAAGGTAATCCGGGACTGGCCAGCGGTGGCGATCGCCCTGACCGTCGGCTTGATCCACGGGTACCTTCATACCAGTGTGCTAATCCTATTTTTACTGGCAGGGGGGCTGGGCCTGGCCATCTATCCTCCCCCCCAGTCCGGCCCTGGCACAACCGCCCATCACCAGGGTTGGTGGTTGCCCCTACCGGGCCTGATCCAACTTACCGGGATCGTAGCCAATCTGCCGGTAGAAACCCTATCGGTAGCCAGCTTTTGGGGACTGGAGCGCATTCAAACCTACCTTTTACCCCTGACTGGCTTTTTCATCCAGGTGGGGGCGTTAGTTTTTGGCGGCGGCCTAGTCATTATTCCATTATTGGAGTCCACAGTGGTCTACAATTTCCACTGGTTGACCCATAGCGAGTTTATTGATGGAGTCGCCCTGGGCAGCATCACCCCCGGACCCGTGGTCATTACTGCTGCCTTTGTGGGCTATAAGGTAGCGGGTGCCCTGGGGGCGTTGGCTGCCACCGTCGGGATTTTTGCCCCATCCTTTGCCTTTATTATGGCCGCTACTCCCTTTTTACGGCGGCTACGGCAAAAACTCTGGGTCAAGAGCTTTCTGAAAGGGGTAATGCCAGCCGTACTGGGGGTGATTGGAGCGGCGGTTTTACCCCTGGCCCAAACAGCCCTGTTCCATAGCACCTGGCTCCGTACCGGGGTGGCTGTAACGGTAGCTCTGCTAGCCTTGTTAGCCCAGGTTGGCTGGCGTCAACCAACCTGGCAGTTGGTTACAGCCGGGGCATTGGTGGGGTTAATCGCCAGCAGTTTGCTGCCCCTTGGTTAACTGCCTCCCCCGGAAGAAGCAAATCTATAGGATCAGGAGTTCTCACTACCCAGGTTGGCCAACCAGTGGTTCAAGGTGGCGAAGGTGCTGCCATGCACCATCATGGGAGTCTCGTAGCCCTTTAACAGAACACTGTGGGATTGAAATATGGACTCACTCACCCCCAGGGCTTGCATCCGTGCGTAGGTGCTTTCCCCAATGGCAACATCTAAACCTGAGGTTTTGGTAGAGGACTCTAAGCGAAAGGCAGCATTAACCGCATCACCGATGGGGGTATAGTCGGGATGATCGCCAGAGCCAGTGTTACCGACCATGGCATAACCGGTGTTGAGGCCAGCCCCAATACGCAGCGGAAAGGGGAGGGGAAACTGTTGATGCAGGGTGTTGCTCATCTGGGCCAGCGCACTCACCGCCTCTAGGATGCGATGAATCTCCACGGCAGTAGCGGTTGGATCTTCTGAACTGTGTACCCAAACGGCCATGACCGCATCACCAATGTACTTATCGATACCACTGCCGTGCTGGCCAATGATTTCACCAGCCCGTCGAAACCAGGTGCCAATAGCCTCTGCCAGTACCTTCTCATCGATCTGTCGGGCCATAACGGTAAAGTCGCGAATGTCTACGACCATCACCGAAATCAACCGACGCACATGGAGCATGGCGGTGGGCAAGGAGAGTTTTTCCCGATTGGGCTTCAATTTTGAAGCGGCGGGATCAACAAGTTTGGGACTAAAAAAGTGCAACTCGGTTTGACCAAATACAATCAGGTCGCCATCTTTTAAAATCACAGGGACCGTTACCCGCCGTCCATTGACAAAGCTACCGTTACGACTGCCCAGATCGATTAAGTAAAACTGGCCATCGTCGATCGCCTGGAACATGGCATGATTTCGAGAAATCCAGCGATCGGGTAATACCAGGTTGTTATCATCACTGCGGCCAACGGTCCAGTAATGAACATCCTGTAGAGGTAGGTAACGATTACCAGAGCCAGTACTCAGGGCTAAATAAGGACTTAATTGGGAAATCACCACGATAGCTCAACAATAACGCCAGGGAAAACGCTAAGCAAATGGTTAGATGCCCACCCTAAATAAGCTTAGCCTTTTAACTGTCAAGTAGGAATAAA
>JBMOHM010000046.1:0-25645 GCA_049317845.1 Nodosilinea sp.
CTTGCAGCGCCACCTTCATGAACAATGGGGTAATGCCTGCCTCGTAGAGTTGATCTAACACCCGCCCTAAGCGGTCATCATTCAGGTGGCGGGCCTCGACGCCCTCCCCCAGCAGGTGGGACACCGCCTTACTTTCAAAAAACTCGCTGAACAGATACAGCGGGGCGCTCAGAAACCCCAAGGCGTTGAGGATCATCGCTTTCACCACTTGCCCTGCGCTCACGTGCTCCAGGCAATGGGGTTCAATCTGCTCGTTGGTCAGCTCCACTAGGCCCAATTCGTCAATCATCCCGGCCACTAAGCCGAGATGGTCTAAATTCTCGATTTGCAAGGGAGGTACCTACTGCTAGAAGGACTTCCCTTTAGCCTAGAACACCCCACATCTTTTATTCCCTGTCAACCTGCGGAATGTAGGTCATAGCCCATCCAAAATGGACTTTAGAAGAGGTTAACGCCCGTCTCAAGGCTGGTAATGTTGGGGTCTGAGCATAGCCAACCAAGGAGAGGCGAGCCAGAACCCTATCCAGCCTTCCCTTGGACCAAGCTATCCGGGCCTCAGGGTTCTGGGGCTATAATTCAGATCTAGCTACTCTCAAACCTAAGTGGAACCAATTCATATTTCCTACTTTTCTGATGTTCTTTGCATTTGGGCCTACATTGCCCAAATTCGTCTGGATGAACTTCAAGCCACTTTCCAGGATAGGATCGCCATTGAACACCACTTTGTCTCGGTTTTTGGTAACGCCCCCGAGAAATTAGCCAATCGTTGGCGCGATCAGGGTGGCTTGCAGGGATATAGAGACCATATCCAGGAGGTGGTGAAGAAATTTGATCACATCACTGTCCATCCCCAGGTTTGGAACCAGGTGGTGCCCGCTTCCTCTATGTCCTGTCATTTATTTCTCCATGGAATCCAATTGCTGGAGAAAAAAGGTATGGTCCCAGCATCGGAAAAGTTGTTTGAAAAGGCGGTTTGGGCCTTTCGTCAGGCCTTCTTTGGTAAGCTAGCCAACATTGCCGATCGCAGGGTGCAGTTTGAAATCGCCGAGGAACTGGGTTTGCCCATCCCCTTGCTAGAGGAGCAGCTTAACACTGGTGAGCCCTATGGCGAACTCTCCAAAGACTTTGACCGGGTAAAAGAGCATGGGGTAACAGTTAGTCCAACCCTGATTTTTAACGAAGGTCGGCAACGCCTGAATGGCAATGTGGGCTATCGGGTCATAGAAGCCAATATTCGTGAACTATTACATAATCCTGTAGGGGAGGCTTCCTGGTGCTAGGGCTAGGTAGGGTTTAGGGACCTGCTAAGGTCGGGAAACCGATTTAGAGTCCTTAACGTACCAGCGCCAGGGTAGGTCAGTTCCCTGGGTAATACCAATACGAGTTGTTTGAACCTTACTATCCAGGCTTTTTAGTCTTTCCTGCCACACCCCGCAAGGTTGTTCTAACCAGAGACCCGTAGGGGGATGGAGGGGCCGATCGCTAAGGCGGCGATCAATATCCATTACCTGGCAAAGCTTGCCGGGTCCCGCTCCCCAACGGGTAGGTTTTTCCCGGCGATAATCCTGTAACCAGTCAGGAATAGTCACCAGTTCTACTGCCCGCACCAGCACCGCACCGGGCACCCGGTCGCGATCGGTGACTACATTAAAACAGTGGTACATGCCATAGATCAGATAGACGTAGCTATAGCCCGCTGGGCCAAACATAACCCGATTACGAGGGGTTTCCCGACGATAGGCATGACAGGCCGGGTCCTCTGCTGTATAGGCTTCCACCTCAACGATGATGGCTGTCAACTGGCGGTTGTCGGGCCAACGGCGCACCAGACGACATCCGAGCAAGTTAGGAGCCACCTCCAGGGCCGAACGACTTAGCCAGTCAGAGGTAATCAGGTTATCCATAACTCCCCAGGTAGGATTCGAACCTACGACCAATCGGTTAACAGCCGACCGCTCTACCACTGAGCTACTGAGGATTAAAGGGTAATAAATATAGTAACGATAAATCTGTCCCCTTGACAACCCCCGGCAAAAATTTCTCTGAGACGGATGGCCAACCCCCTTCCATCGGGTCCTGAGCGTTGTGGCCAATGGGATACTAGCCTGATCGGAGGCGAATGAGCTTTTCCCGGGTTTCATCGTTGAGATGGCTGAGCAGAGACCGGGGCTGGATCCGTGCATGGGAAGACCGTACAGCCTGCCGATGGGTAAAATCGATGTCGCCTTGCAACTGCTTAGCCGACATCCATTCGGCTCCGTAACCCATTACCGTAAGTTGGTGACTACGGTCAGAGGTAGCTACAATCACCCGATGTTTACCAGCGGCGGGATGGCGAATCTGAGCGCAGACTCGCTCAATATAGCTATCGGCGGTTTGCCCAAAGGCCGTGTAAAAAACAGACAGGTTAGGGGTAATTACTGCGTGGTTTTGGGGCGATCGCACGCTATAGGCGTCAAAGATAAGTTGGGTATCTAACCCTTTATGGGCGCTATAGTTAACCAACAGCTCAATCAGTTCTTGCCGGGCGGCCTCAAAACCATGACGCTGACGAGCCTTAACCAGGGTTGGCCAAGCGCCGATCATGTTATAGCCATCTACCAGAAGCTGGGCGAGGTAGTCACTCCTTTCCATAGCCCTATGCCAATTTCTAAAGAAAGTTAAGGTAAATCAGTTCTACTACCGTTGTAACTTCACCCGGGGTAACCCATACTCCTTACCCCTTACGTCAGGGTGAAAGGCGACACCCGGATTCGAACCGGGGAATGGAGGTTTTGCAGACCTCTGCCTTACCGCTTGGCTATGTCGCCGTTATCAGCCTAAAGCTTGAGTATAGCAAACTTAGGAACGGCTTGAAATCTTTCCAGGTTTGGCTCAGCAATTCTCAGTATGAGAATTGCTATGAAAAATCCCATCGGCCCTGGCGCAAGCAGTACTTGTCACTGTACACTAGCCTATAGCTAACATGCGGATGTGGCGGAATTGGTAGACGCGCTAGATTTAGGTTCTAGTGTCTTCGGACGTGAAGGTTCAAGTCCTTTCATCCGCATCATGACAACTTGGGACAGGTCAGAACCCACTCCTGTGAATCATGGAATGGGGGTCGCTCTGACAATCCCTTGAGTTCTATTCATTCATATCCTTGTAGGTAGCCACAGCAGACGGGGAAATCCGGTTCAGATACCTGAAGATCCAGTACTTGAAGACCGTATCTAGGACGACCGGAAAGGTGGCAATAAATAGAAAAATAAAGTCTCGGCTGGCGGGCAGTCCCAAATGGCGGGATAGACCTTCCAACAGTACTTCCCACCCATGGGGTGAATGGAAACCCACAAAGGTATCCGTAAATAGGATGATCAGGAAGGCTTTAGCGCTATCACTGAGGCCATAGACTATTTCATCGATAAAGGCTTTCAGGTTGACAATATCCTGCTTGCGATAAATCAACAGCAGGGCAAAGGCCAGGGCTGCCAGAATATCGGCAAATACATTCTTAATGGCATCCTTACTACGGAAACGGTAGTCTTCCTGAATCTCGTCCACTTTGAGGCGTAACTTTTCTTCTACATTTTCAGGTGATAGGGGAGGGGCCTGGCCCAACAATGCCTGAAAGTGCAGATGCTCTTCAAAGTGTTGGAGTTCCTTTAAGGCTTCCTCCTCCATCTCAAGGTTCAAAAATATTTCAGTTGTTTCCGATCTGAACCGTTCTACGATGGGACCCACTACCAGGGCCTTGGCAACCTGTTGGGTTAACAGCGGAACAATAATGAGCAGTAATAAAAACCGAATGGCAGCGGTAGTTCTGCCCTTAGACCGACGAAAGTCTTGAACCACCTCCTGCTCAGCATCTGGATCAAGATCCTTACGAATCCGATCTACGGTGCGCAGAATGGACCGAGGTAAAACATTAACCCGGTCCGTTAGGGACTCAGGGGAAGACTCCTCAGATCGTGGATTACCTCTGGAAAGGCTGGCTTGCTTGAGCTGGGGCCTGGAGGGCTCAGGATTAACTCGCGCCAGGGATGTATCGAGGTTTTGAGAGGCTGTGTCACTCAGGGTAATCAGGCGATCGCCCAGATTATCGAGCCCTTGGTAACGCTCCAGCACCTGATCAATTAAGCGCAGTTGCCGGAAAAAAATCGCCTGCCGATCAACTACATTAATTGCCAGTTCATCCGCCATACCCGTAGGTAATTGCACCTCCATAATCCGCGGGTCGGACATACGAATTACCGTACGACTCGCTCGAAATTCAGCCAGGCGCACCCGCACCAAATTTAAATACTTCCTGAGCTCGCCCTGGAAATAGGCCATGGCACTGTCACCATAGCTGCCATAACGGGAAGAGATGGGATTCCCCCCAAAATATTCCCGTTCAATCGCTTCTATCATTTGGGCGGCTTCATAGGCTTGATTGAGAGCCCTTTCAGGGGTGCGAAAGAACCACTGCTGAGCGTTACGAAAAAAACCTGGAGTCTGCATGAGTACAGGCGGGGGGTAATAGGAACACTGGCCAGTGTTTGACCAATACTATAGGCAAAATCAATGCCATGGGCAAACCAACTAGAGCCCTGGGTCAGACCGGATGGCCTTGCCAAGCCTTGGCAAGGCCATAGCTTTTCAGGTATCTCCCCATTCCAAGAGTGGCGCAACACCCCTGGGTATCCTTTGGCAATATAGCCGTAGCTGGGTTTAAACAGGCAGAGGCAAGTCAGAAGGCCGACCGAGCCCTCGCTTTGGTCGATCAACTGGAGCCTAAGGGTTCTGACCAAGGCTATAAATCCTCAAGACAGGCATAAGGATTCTATCCTAGGGGTATGGATTATATAGAATTCGTATCACTAATCACCTCACAGCATTTTTTCCTGATTTTCTTTAAGTATTTTTAAGCTTGAACAGAAAGTTACTTTTATCCGTGAAAAGTTTTGACAAATTCTGCCAACAAAAGTTAAATGATTTGGGAAAGTCGCTCCAATTTATAGGCCTAGACCTAGGATGATAGTTGAAACTTTGGATGTAGCGACCTATGGACTCGATTCAGAAACAGGTCATTGTTTTGACAGATAAAGTTGATGCCTTACACCAGATGATTGATCAAATTAATGGTCAAATATCAGTGATCCTGGCCACAGCTCAAGAAAACAGCCCTGAGGAAGAAATTGGCTTAGGTAATATTCTCTATGGAAGCAACCAACGACATGGCCAAACCATGCTAGATAGTGTTTGTGAACATAAAGATGTTTTGATGGATAACAACTACATTGCCTTTGATCGTCAAAATACGGATATCCATCTATCTCAAGATATTCAAATTCAGCGGCTAACCGCTCAGCTCACAGCAGCCTACCATCGGATTGCAGCCCTTGAGGAACAATTACTGGCTACGAGGGGCCATTGAAATTGATAGCATACTTGATAAGCCAAGGTGATGTGCGGACCCGTACCAAAAGACAAATCACCGGTTGCTAATAGCTGGGAAATCTTAGGCTAATCTTAAAAAGTATTATGTTAGTACGGCTGCTTAGGAATGTCCCTTTCAAAAAATCCCTTAGGTATAGCCATAGTCAATGGGGCGGAGGCAAGCTAGAATATCTAGCTCGGCCTGGATTGCATCGATTAACTTTGTCCTTAACCTTTTGGTCCCAGCTATAATACAGACCTTTAATCAATACCTGGGAGTCTATGGTCAGGCAGCGTACCTTAAGGGTAATCTCCAACTTTTTCTTCCATGGAATGGCTGTTTATGGTAATTGGCAGGCATGGAGAGAGCTGGGGCGCCAGAGTCGACGCAAGCCATGGTTAACCCTAACGGCGACAGTTACCCTGCTGTGGATCCTGAGTTTCTTAGGGCTTGCCTTTGTGGTGTTGCAGATTAGCGATCGCGATTCCCTACCCTTACCCACGGGAGTTTTAAGCCTGGCGGAGGATATCCAACGGAGCCTGGCCATTTCCCCAACTCCACCCCCGCACCGGTCTTTAGCCTGGCCATGGTTAGTGGTTTTCAGCTGGGGCGCAGGGCTGAGCTGGCTAACGGGTGCCGAAAAATTAATCGCTACAGTAGCTACCATTTACCAGGGCACCTACCGACACCGGCGTGGCTGGAGGGCCAGGTTATTGATGCTCACCATAGCCACAGCCCTCTTGACTATGGTTCTGATCGTCAGTGGGTTGCTACGAAATGGGCTCTTCGGCCACACCACCCCAGGCATCTGGCAGCATCTAGCCTACCTGGGCGGTTGGCTGACCAGCGCCGTCGTGATTAGTTTGGCCCTCGCGATGCTGCATCGTCTCAGCCCTAAAGGCTGGCTGCCGGGGTGTCCTCTATGGCCCGGGGTGGGGCTAACGGCCCTACTCGGATTAGGCCTCTGGGGCCTCGGCCAGTGGGGCATCCATTGGCTCGATAGCCAGAATCTGGCCTATGAACTTTTGCTGATGGTTAACTTGCAGGTGTTGAGGTTACTACTGTTAATCTGGCTAGTACCAGCTGGGGCTCAGTTTAACCTTAGCCTGGTTAGTTCTGGTGTCAGGAAACCTATAGCCCGGCCCCCAAATACCCCTATCCCTCCTTCCTTTGACTCCTTTAAGATCAATCGTTAGAGCCTCAACCAACCGGTTGCAATTACCGGTCCAATCCCCTTGTGTAATTGCACAATTCAGTCTCTAAATGGGATCCAAGTGATTTTTCGAGTCCTCAGAGAGATGGATAGAATCGGTCACCCTTGCTTCTGAACGGTCTACCGATCCTTCAATTAAGATATGAGTTGAAACTCCATATATTTGAGGTCTTCCCATGGCTACCCCAATGCTGGAAGAGGATTTGCTTGCGGTTCTAAAGATCTACGATGAAATCTACGGTTTACCCACTGCAGTGGAACAATTGCAGGGAGTAGCCGCAACCCTGCTGCGCATGACCCTGGCCAATGAACCTTCTGTACCGCGTTTGGAGGATTCAACACAGGTAATCAATCAGGTGATTCAGGTCTGGCAGTCCGGGGCGATCGCGCCAGCTATGCTGAACCAGGGTAAACAACTGTTGGTAACCCAGGCCCATGAATGGCAGGCCAACGTGGGCCAGCAGGTGACAGATATGCTATCTGCCTATATCCAGAGCTATGCTCCCGGTTTGGATATGGCAGGGGTGCGGGATACGGTCTTAACGGCTCTCCCCTTGATTACGGAGAAAGAAATCAGTCGCCAGGAGGTCAACGGTCTCTTAGCTAAAGTCCTAGATAGCTTTGATCTAGAAAAAGCCCTCGCTAGCCAGGTTAATCCTGCGGTCACCGGTCTAATCAAGCACCTGGTCACAGCCTTTAGTCAGAAACCTCTAGAAAACGCCGTCAGTGAAACCGTTACGGCCTATGTCCAGCAGTTTGCCCCTAGCCTGGAAAAAATTGGCGAAGGTTTGATTGAGCAGACCTTGAGCACGATTTTGAAAAAGACTGTAGACTTTGGCCTGGATATCGATTTAAATCTGGTCGATAACCAGCTTTTAATTCAGCAGGTTAGCTTTAAGCTAAATATTATGAAGCAGTCTCCCCCACCGTCTAAAACCGCCCTCGAAATTGCTGCGGAGCTGGAGTCGGAAGTTACTAAACTGCAGCAAGACAGGCGGACAGCTCTGGGTACAGGCGATATCACCCAGGGATTGGTCAGTTCTGATGGCCTGAGGATAGCCAGTAGTTTGACCTCCCAACCCCAGCTTTCCTAATTTACCGATGGCTGATCCGCCCGTAGGTCTTGAATCACCTGGGTGAGCTGGTCCATGGTGATAGGGTACACCTGATTACAAAAATGACAGGTAGCCTCGCCCCCCTTATCCTTTTCAATCATGTCCTTAAGTTCGGCTTCCCCAAGGATTTTGAGGGCGTCCAACATGCGATCAAGGGAGCAGGGACAGTGGAACTGCACCAGTTGACTGCCGGGCAAAAGGTTAAGATCCATATCCCCGAGCAGGTCCTGGAAAATCTGGGGTAGGGTTTTGTTGGCCCGGAGCAGGGGAGTAAATCCACCCAGGGAGGCAAAGCGATTTTCCAGAGTGGTGATGATTTCTTGATCTTCGGCAGCCCGGGGCAGAATTTGTAGCAACAACCCTCCCGCTGCTTCTACCCCATCCGCCCCGATGAATACTCCGAGCACAAGGGCCGAGGGAATTTGCTCCGATGTGGCTAGATAGTGGGTAATATCTTCGCCAATCTCACCGGAAACCAATTCTATAGTACTGGAGTAGGGGTAGCCATAGCCCACGTCTCGGACCACGTAGACATAGCCCTGCTGGCCCACGGCCGCTCCTACATCTAGCTTGCCCAGGCTGTTGGGAGGTAATTCGATGCCAGGGTTATCAACGTAGCCTCGCACCGTACCATCCAGGCCGGCGTCCACCAGAATGCCTCCTAGTGGGCCATTACCCCGAATCCGAATGTTGACCCGGGATGGCGATCGCTTCATACTAGAGGCCAACAGCAGTCCCGCTGCCATAGTTCGGCCCAGGGCCGCTGTGGCTACGTAGGAAAGACCATGGCGTTGGCGAGCAACTTCCGTCAATCGGGTACTCACGACCCCCACCACCCGAATCCCACCATCGGCGGCGGTAGCCCGAATCAGTTGATCTGCCATAGTTGCCTGGAATTCCTTAACAATTCTTAGTGACTTCTATTGTAAAGTGGTTTGGGTTGGGGCGGCTGTTCCAATCAGACCTGTAGAACAGTTTTGGCATACTGGTAAGCAGTTATTCTTTGCCGCCTCCCTCTATGTTTGGCACTTTCCAGCAAACCTGTCTGCGTGTCGAAGTTAAAGCTTCCCAGGAAGCGATTCGAGCTGCTTTGTTAAAACCAGAACAGCTTTGCCAGTGGTTATGGCCCCAGCACTTTGCCCCGGGTCTAGCGGATCAATTGGCAGCCAATTTAACCTTTACTAGTTCCCTAGGGCCTCTCGAAATTCAGCACCGCGTTACCGAGGTCAGTGATAACCACCTGGTTATGCTACTGTCTGGTGGCATTGATGGCTTTCATGAATGGTACTGGGGCGACCACTGGGTGCAGGCTCGCCTGGAAGGAGTTTCTATCCTTCCCCTGAATTTAGGCCAAAATCTGGCCATGGTGCGTTTGCAACAGTTCCTTGAACAACCAACTAGTCCTGTTGCTTAGGGACCATTGCGGCAACCACCGCCCACACCTGATCCAGTAGATCGATGGCCTCTGCATCAAACCACCGCACCTGGGCCCGGTGGCGAAACCAGGTACGCTGGCGTTTGGCGAGCTGGCGGGTGTGGGTGATAATAGCGGCGATCGCCCGATCCAGGCTCCAGTCCCCCTGCAGATAGTTGAGGATTTCGCCGTAGCCCAGGGTTTGCAGTAGGGGTAAATCGGTCCCGTAGCGCTGGGCCAGGGTGCCTACCTCCTGGGGTAGCCCTGCCGCCACCATGGCCTGGGTACGGTCGGCAATACGCCGGTCCAGGCTGGAGCGATCACAGTCCAGCCCCAGGTAAAGAATCGGGTAGGGGGGTGGCGCTTCCCCTTGCAGGTTAGATAGGGGTACCCCACTGACATAGAACACCTCCAAGGCGCGCAGGGTTCTGACCCCATCTTGGGGTTTAATCCGTTGAGCTGCTTGAGGGTCAAGGCTTTGCAACAGGGCATAGCAATGGGGTTGGCCCAGATCCGTGAGTTGCTGCCGTAGCTGGGGCTGGGGCGCTACGGGGGGAATCTTTAACCCCTTGACTACCGCTTCAATATAAAGGCCCGTTCCCCCTACCAGTAGGGGAATCGCCCCGCCATCACGGTGAATCTGGGTAATTAATGCCTGGGCCTGTTGCTGGTACTGGGCTAGGGTAAGGGTATCTTGGGGATCGCAAATGTCAATTAAGTGGTGGGGAACCCGTTGGCGATCGGCACGGGTAGGCTTGGCGGTACCAATATCGAATTCGCGGTATACCTGGCGAGAGTCAGCACCCAGGATCATAGTCGGCAGCCGATCCGCCAGACCCAAAGCCAGGGTGGATTTGCCCGTAGCGGTAGCGCCACCAATTACCACCAGGGGTAGTTCTCCTGTATTCTGAGAATAGAAGGAATGGGAAATAAGGGGTTCCACCCCTAATCGGTTCTTCATCTGAGTCAGCTTTAGAGTCCTCCCTGGCGGCTTTGTGTTATAATTTCAGGGCATTTTAACCTGTTTCCTATTTGGGCGGCCTGAGGCCGTTTCCTGGAGCGTATAGTATGACAACCGACTACGGTGCTGAGCAGATTCAGGTACTGGAGGGACTGGAGCCGGTACGCAAGCGTCCCGGTATGTACATTGGTAGTACGGGGCCGCGGGGCCTGCACCACCTGGTTTATGAGGTTGTCGACAACTCCGTTGACGAGGCTCTGGCGGGCTACTGTCAGCACATTGATATTTCCCTCAATGCCGATGGTTCGGTAACGGTAACCGACGACGGGCGGGGTATCCCCACCGATATCCATCCTCGCACAGGTCGATCGGCTCTGGAAACGGTTATGACCGTACTCCATGCCGGAGGCAAATTTGGTGGAGGGGGCTATAAGGTTTCTGGTGGCCTTCACGGCGTCGGGATTTCGGTAGTTAACGCCCTCTCGGAATGGGTCGAGGTGACGGTCTGGCGAGACGGTAAAGAGCACCAGCAGCGCTACGAGCGAGGTATTCCCATAGGCGATCTGGCCACTGCGCCGATGACCGAAAAGCGCCAGGGTACCCGGGTATCTTTTCTCCCCGATCTTCAGATCTTTGCCACCGGGATTGAATTTGATTACGACATGTTGGCAGGCCGACTGCGGGAATTGGCCTACCTGAATGCGGGAATTGAAATTATTTTTACTGACTACCGTCTGGCGGTGATTAAAGCCGATCAACCCTATTCTTCTACCTATCACTATGCCGGTGGTATTAGTGAATATATTCGCTATATCAACAGTGACAAGCAGCCTATCCACGACGAGGTCATCCATATTGCCGCTGAGCGTGATGGGGTACAGGTGGAAGCAGCTTTGCAGTGGTGCATAGACGCCTATTCTGACAATCTTCTGGGCTTTGCCAACAACATTCGTACCATCGATGGGGGCACCCATCTGGAGGGGTTAAAAGCGGTCCTCACCCGCACCTTGAATAACTTTGCCCGCAAACGAAACAAGCGCAAAGATGCTGAATCTAACCTGGCTGGGGAAAATATCCGCGAAGGTTTAACCGCCATTGTCTCGGTGAAGGTGCCCGATCCAGAATTTGAGGGTCAGACCAAAACCAAGTTGGGTAATACGGAGGTGAGGGGCATTGTTGATTCCCTGGTGGGAGAGGCCCTGACCGAGTATCTTGATTTCCATCCTGGGGTGGCCGACGCCATTCTGGAAAAGGCTATTCAAGCCTTTAACGCAGCTGAGGCTGCCCGACGGGCCCGAGAATTAGTACGCCGTAAGTCGGTACTGGAGTCCTCTACCCTGCCGGGTAAACTGGCGGATTGCAGTAGCCGCGATCCGGGTGAGTCGGAAATCTTTATTGTGGAAGGGGACTCCGCTGGCGGTAGCGCCAAGCAAGGCCGCGATCGCCGCTTTCAGGCCATTTTGCCCCTGCGGGGTAAGATTCTTAACATTGAGAAAACTGACGACTCTAAAATTTATAAAAATACCGAAATTCAGGCCCTCATTACGGCTCTGGGCTTAGGCATTAAGGGCGAAGAGTTCGACCCTTCTCAACTACGCTACCATCGTATCTGCTTGATGACCGATGCCGACGTGGATGGGGCCCATATTCGCACCCTGTTACTCACCTTCTTCTACCGTTACCAGCGTAATCTGGTGGATCAGGGCTACGTCTATATTGCCTGCCCTCCCCTCTACAAAGTAGAGCGGGGTCGTAATCACTGGTATTGCTATAACGAGCGAGAATTACACAGTCTCATTGCCGAGCAATTTCCCGGCAACGCTAACTATACCGTGCAGCGCTTTAAAGGTCTAGGGGAAATGATGCCGGCACAGCTTTGGGAAACCACCATGAACCCCGAAACTCGCACGATGAAGCGGGTAGAAATTGAGGATGCCGCCGAAGCCGATCGCATCTTTACCATTCTTATGGGCGATCGGGTAGCTCCCCGACGGGAGTTCATTGAAACCTACGGTCCCCGCATGAAATTAGAAGACCTGGATATTTAGGGGCAGGGCCCCCTACCTTCGCACGCAAGGAACCTTTAGATGCAATGAAATGGGAGTTCGGTTGGGCGCTGCCCCTGAGTAGTTTGGTTTTAATCCATGGGGGAATGGCCAGGGCTGAATTAAGGGTGGTTTATCCGCCCGCCAATCATCAAACCACCGCCGACCGCATCTTTTTTGTCGGTGCCGCCAACCCCGACTACCCGGTACTACTAAACGGCGCCCCCATTCAAAACCGCAGCCCATCTGGATACTTTGCTCCCAGCCTACCCCTGCAGCCAGGGGCTAATCACTTTAGCTTTATTCAGGGCGATGACCACTTTGATCTAACGGTTGTTCGTCTACCGGCCACCCCTACCCTGCCCCAACCCCCCAACTTTCTGCCCGCCTCCCTGCAGCCCTCGGTGGATCTGGCCCGTCTGCCTGGAGAGCCGATCTGTCTGGCGGCCATGGCCCCGGCCCCGGCTCGGGTTACGGCTACCCTGGGAGGTCGTACCTATAGCCTCCGTCCCCAACCCCAGACACCCCATCTACGCGGCAATGATGGGGTGCTGACTCACCAGGTTACTCCCCTATCAGGACAAGCTGAACCGACCCTGTACCAGGCCTGCCTGATTGGCGATCGCCCCGGCAATTTGGGTCAGCCCACCTATAGCCTGGCCTATCGCGGTCACATCATCACGGCCACTGCCCCCGGTACCATCACTATCCTACCCAGGGATACATGGCAGGTAGCTACGGTTACCGCTGCCGCTGGGGTGGCTCGCACCGGCCCCAGCACCGACTATTCCCGGTTGACGCCCCTACCCCAGGGTACCCGGGCTACGGTGACCGGACGGGAGGGCGAATGGCTACGACTCGATTACGGCGGTTGGATTCGGGCCAATGAAACTAAAATTCTGGCCTCCGGGGTACCGTCCCATTCCCTTATCCGGGGGGTTACCTCCCGGGTGGTGGGTAACTGGACAGAGGTCTATTTTCCCCTACAGACCCCTGTTCCCCTGGCCATTAGTCAAGATCGAAACAGCTTTACCCTTACCCTCTATAACACCACTGCCCAGACCGACACGATCTTCATGGCAGAAGACGGCTTGGTTGATCGGCTGGACTGGCAAACCCTTACCCCTAACCAGGTGCAGTACCATTTTCACTTTAAAGCCCGGCAGCAGTGGGGCTATAAAGTGCGTTACGAGGGTACTACCCTGGTTCTCTCCCTCAAACATCCACCCCAGCTAGGGGCTGCTCTTCCTTTGAAAGGTACGACTATTCTGATAGATCCTGGTCATGGTGGCGACGAACCTGGAGCTACAGGCCCCGATGGCACGCCCGAGAAAATCCTTACCCTGGCGGTGGCAACCCGACTTAAGGTCGATCTGGAGGCTCGGGGAGCCACGGTAGTACTCACTCGCACAGGTGATATTGCCCGGCGTCCTGGCGATCGCGCCGACCAAATTATGGACCAGTCACCTACCCTGGCCCTGAGCCTGCACTATAATGCCCTGCCCGACAATGGCGATGCTCTCCATACCGCTGGTATAGGAGCCTTTTGGTTCCAGACCCAGGCCCATGATCTGGCCCGGTTCCTTCACGATTATCTGGTACAGGCACTGCATCGTCCCAGCTACGGTGTTTACTGGAATAATCTAGCCCTCACCCGGCCTACCACTGCCCCCGCAGTGCTGCTGGAGCTAGGGTTTATGACCAACCCGGTGGAGTTTGAATGGACCAGAGACATCCAGGCCCAGGCAGAACTGGCGGAAACCCTGGCGGCAGCCATTACCGCTTGGGTTACCCAGGCGACTAACTAGGCCCAATCCCGGCCGCAGGGTAGAGTGCAGGCAATGGCTGTGATAGGGAAAGACCGCACTATTCTGGAGGGCAGCGTCGCAGCAGGAAAAAGAAAGGTTGGGGTAGCGCTTTAAAGTCCATAATGCCCAGGACAGTATGGTTATCTACCTTACGAAAGGAGTCGTTAATCGGTAAATAGTCGTAGATCATGGTGGCCGTAAGCTGACCTCGATGCACCATCATCCGCAGGCGAGCCTGACTCCTATTGGTTTGGAGTAACCTGGTGCCCAGGACCAGGGCGGGTTTAAAGAAGGCCTGTTTGAGCATGGGCGATCGCAGCGCCCAAAGCATAAGACGAGGATGGGGGGCGACTTTAATAAGGCTGTCCTGGCCCGAACGAAATAACAGGGGATGTACCTGCTCCGCATCGATAAACTCTTTGCCGTACCAATTCGAGGCCTTTAACCAGCCATCCATGGGATGGGAGGTGGGCAACTCCGAACCTTGCCAACGACCAATCATAAACTCCAGATCTACGGGATCCAGACTATCAAAGAGCTCTAGAGCTTGGGCCGTGGTTGCCTGCCCCACTTCAAGGATAGACAAATGGTTAGTGGTTTCGTTTTTCATTCTGAAAATACAGGCTTGATCGCTCCTATTGTTGTTACAGTCTATAGGCAAACTAAAGGGATAACCAGCGCTAGAGCGTCGGTATAGGACACCGATACCAAGAGAAAAGTAATACTGAACTGGTGCTCTAAGGAAAGATCTATGGACACATGGCAGCAGGGGGAAATCCTCGAATTGACGATTACTGACCTGGCCAGTAGTGGGGACGGCTTGGGTCGATACCAGGAGCGGGTGGTGTTTGTGCCTGACACCGTACCGGGGGATCGGGTGCGGGTGCGGGTGGTACAGGCCAGGCCTACCTTTGGCCGGGGACAGGTTAAACAATTGCTCAGCCCTTCCCCTGAACGGGTGCGACCAGCCTGTATGGTGGCGGATAAGTGTGGCGGTTGCCAGTGGCAGTCGGTGGGTTATGGTGCCCAACTGGTGGCAAAACAGCAGCAGGTGGTTGATGCCTTAACCCGCATTGGTAAATTTGATCATCCTCCCGTCGATCCGATCGCGGGTGCGTCAGCCCCCCTGGGCTATCGCAATAAGGCCACCTACCCCCTGGAGCGTTCATCCCAGGGACAGGTCAAGGCGGGTTACTTTCGCCGGGGCAGTCACAAACTGGTAAACCTGAATCAGTGTCCAGTCCAGGATGAACGGCTCAATCCCCTGCTGGCAGCTATCAAGCAGGATATTCAGGAACGGGGCTGGTCAATCTATAACGAAAGTCGGCACCAGGGACGGTTGCGCCATCTGGGTCTGCGGGTCGGTCGCCGAACCGGGCAGCACCTTATAGTTTTGGTGTCTACCGATCCCAAACTCAAAGATATTGAGTTACAAGCTCAGATGTGGATGGAACGCTACCCCAGTCTGGTGGGGGTATGCCTCAACCTCAATACCGCCAAAACTAATGCCATTTTTGGTTCTGAGACCCTGGTAATTGATGGTTTGCCCTACCTGGAGGAAATCTTTGCCAACCTGCGTTTCCGTATCCATGCCACCAGCTTTTTCCAGATTAATACGGAGCAGGCCGAAGGCTTGCTTACCACCCTGCTATCAGAGTTGGCCCTAACGGGCGAGGAAACCATTATTGACGCCTACTGCGGGGTGGGAGCCCTAACCCTATCCCTGGCCCAGAGAGCTAAACGAGTGGTGGGACTGGAGGTTCAGCCGGAGGCCGTAGAGCAGGCCCTGGCTAATGCGGGTCTGAATGGCATTGACAATGTGGAATTTCGGGCCGGAGAGGTGGGCACCCTGTTGCCCCTGGTGGCCGGTTCCCTGAGCCAGAAGGTGGATGTGGTGGTTCTGGATCCGCCTCGCAAAGGTTGCGATCGCCCGGTTCTAGAGGCCCTGATCGCCCTCAAGCCCCCTCGTATCGTTTATATGAGCTGTGACCCCGCCACCCTGGCCCGGGATCTGCAAGTTTTGCGGGATGAAGGAGGTTATAACTTGACCAGGGTACAACCCGCCGACTTCTTTCCCCAGACTCCCCACGTTGAATGTGTCGCCTTTCTGGTAGCGTAAAAGCGGACCTGTGATCCACTTTTAGGACCCATCCTATGAAATTCAGCACCATTGCCAGCGCTATTGGCATTACCAGCGCCTCTAGCTTAACGGTAAACCCTGGCCATGACCCTGAGATTAACGGGGTCGCCGCGATAGATCAGTCCACCGCCGGTAGCCTTAGCTACGTGGAGGGGGAAAAGTTTGCCCGGATGATTCAGACAACGGCAGCTAGCGCCCTGATTTTACCTGTGGATCAGGCGCTCCAGCAGCAGGCCAGCGATCGCGGTATCGCCTGGCTCAGCACCACCGATCCGCGGCTGGGGTTCGCCCGGGCCATTGCCCTGTTCTATACCCCCTATCGACCCCAGCCGGGCATCCATCCCACGGCTGTTGTTGATCCCACTGTCCGCTATGGGGCTGAGGTTAGTATTGGCGCCCATGTGGTGATTGGTGCTGGTGTAGTCCTGGGAAACGGGGTCTGCCTTCACCCCAACGTGGTGGTTTATCCGGAGGCCCGGGTGGGCGATCGCACCGTGCTCCATGCCAATTGTGTGATCCATGAGCGTACTCAGATTGGGGCCGATTGCGCCATTCACAGCGGCGCCGTGATTGGGGCGGAGGGCTTTGGTTTCGTACCCACCGCCGCTGGCTGGGAAAAAATGGAGCAGTCAGGCCTGGTGGTCATTGAAGATGGTGTACGGGTAGGGAGCAACTCCACCGTAGATCGCCCAGCCGTGGGCGTGACTCGCCTGGGTCGGGGCACCAAGCTGGACAACCTGGTCCACATTGCCCATGGCTGTCAGGTGGGAGAAGGGGTCGTGATGGCAGCCCAGGTGGGTATGGCAGGTGGGGTGATTATTGGCAACCGGGTAATTCTGGCAGGCCAGGTGGGCATTGCTAACCAGGCCACCATTGGCGAAGGGGCGATCGCTACGGCTAAGGCTGGTATCCATAGTGACGTCGCTCCAGGGGAAATCGTCACGGGTATTCCTGCCCTACCCCATAAGGTCTTCTTAAAGGCGTCGGCGATTTATCGTCGCCTGCCCGAAATGTACAAAACTCTACAACGCTTGCAAAAGTAGCTTTTCCCACAACCGATGGTTTTACCCCTACCTGAGAACGCCTTTATTCATCCCCACGGCTACAATCAGCAGCAGATTGCGTCTCTCTTCAAGGCTACAGCCGATCAAATCCTCGCCTATCTCACCAGTGCCGCCACCCATGTCCCCATCCCTGATCTCGCCCCATTACCGCTGGTAACTATTCCCGAACAATCAGGAGATCTGGCAGAGCTTCTAGCTCCCCTCCAGAGGATCATGGCCCAGTCCATGAATCCCGCCCACCCTGGCTATGTTGGCCACATGGATCCCCTACCCACTACGGCTTCCCTCTTGGGGGATTGGGTAGCCGCTGCCCTCAATAACAATATGCTCAGCGTGGAGATGTCCCCTGCCCTGTCCCGGTTGGAGCCCCAACTGATGGCGGAGATCGCCCAGATGTTTGGCCTCGGCGAGCGATCGGGAGGACTGTTGGTGAGCGGTGGCAGTCTAGCTAACCTGCAGGCCCTCACCGTGGCTCGCAACCTAAAGTTAAACTGCTTAGATCAAGGTCTGACCGGTCAAGCTCCACCAGTGATTCTGGCCTCCGAAATGGCTCACACTTCCATTCAGAAGGCTGCCATGGTGCTAGGGCTAGGACGGAATGGGGTGGTCCCGGTAGCCGCTAACGCCCGAGGACAAATGGACCCTGAAGCTCTGCAGGATTGCCTGGAAGTTTGTCTAGGAGCGGGTCAGCGCCCCTTTGCTGTGGTGGCCACTGCCGGTACCACCGTCACCGGTAGTATCGATCCTCTCCTGGAGATCCATCGTCTGGCCCGCACCTACGATCTCTGGTTTCACGTCGATGCCGCCTACGGCGGGGCGCTGATCTTCTCTCCCCAGCATCGTTACCGTTTACAGGGGATTGATCTGGCTGATTCAGTTACCTTCAACCCGCAGAAGTGGCTCTACGTCACTAAGACCTGCGCCTCTGTCCTATTTCGAGATATGACCGGTTTGGAAGAACACTTCCGTATTAGTGCTCCTTACATGAACCGCCAGGATAACTGGGCCAACCTGGGAGAAATCACCCTCCAGGGTACCCGCCATGGCGATATCCTAAAGTTATGGCTGTCTTTACAACACTTGGGTAAGGCAGGGTACGCCGCCCTAATCGAAACCAGCTATGGGCTCACCAGATCGATGGTGGATTGCATTAGTCAGCGGCCTCACCTGACCCTAGCCTGTACTCCAGCTATGAACCTGGTCTGCTTTCGCAGCTGCCCTGCCTCCTTGCCTGAATCCCAGTGGGATGACTGGAATAGCCACCTACAGCAGAACCTGCTGGCAAAGGGGCAGGTATTCTTCTCCCTACCTTGGTGGAGAGGGGAGCGCTGGCTTAAAGCAGTCCTGCTCAACCCCTACACCACTGACAATGATATAAACAACTGGTTTGCACTGCTAGATACCCTGTCAGAAAGGGTTTAAAGCCATAGTTATATACTCTAGCCCCTAGAGCAAGGTTAGTTCGTCGCCCTTAAGATGGGCCCGAAAGGGTCGTTTGGCGCCTTCTACCTGAAACTCCACCTGAACAGGAAAGTTAGCACTAATGGGACGGCCCTGGTAATCACTCAAAATAGTTACAATTACTCCTTCTAACCCTTGGGCATTAAAGGCAGTGTTCCGATGGAGGGGATGATGGTAGAAAACTACCGACTCTTTAACTTTGACACGATCACCTAAGTTCATACAGGACTCTTGTACCTAAATTTAGAGAAAAATGACCAGTTCTAGCAGCTGGTCCAAGTTTGCTATCTGCCTATAGTTATAGCTTTGGTCAGCTCGCTTAGGACAGAGCTGACCGGTCAATATTCATGTCTCGTAACTGACAGGCTTGTCCCATGTTACGAGACATGAAAAGGCCAATACTGGGTAAGCATTCTGGCTCGTCTTCGCCCCCTGGCAGTAAGGGACTATACAAGCATAGCCCCTTACTGCCAAGGCAGCATCAGAGGGCCTTTGAAAAAGGTATCTATAAATTGTAATAGAAGCATGGACGGAAACAAGTGTCCGCGGGGTGGATAGATCCAGAGTTGTCATAGCTTTAGCCAGAACGCTTTCAAGAAACCTCTCCAGAGGAAATCCGATCTATAAATACGTCTTGGTTTTGTTCCAGGGCTGGCCTTCGGCACAGCGTTAGATTAATCGCTTAGGACACGGTAGATCGATCAAGTCGCGTATAGGGTAGGTGCTCTGGCTCGCTTCCACTCTATCACTACAGTCATACCATAGGCTGCTTCTGTGGCCAAAACCCCAGAAAACGGGGCTTTCTGCTTTATCTTTCGCCGAGTTTCCAGTCTAAAATCCTTGGGAATTAATCTACAAGGAAACATTAACCCCGTTCATATGTTATAATCAGACCAAATTTACTGAAATTATTCTTCAGCGGCGCATTCTACCTGAAACTACCTACGCATCTATTCTTAACTGATATTGCTTATATAAGTTAGACTAGGTTCATTTTTTGTATATAGTTTGTTTAGAGCTTTATCCTGGGCTTTAGTTTAGAGCATCTTCTTATTTACCTAGATACTTATCATGAAGTCTTATTTTTCCTCTCGGTCTCTCCGTGCTTGTTTGGTTGCGAAAGTTCACAGTTTTGACTTTTCTTCTAAGATAGCTACGGCAGCTTTTTTTGCTATCAGTTTTATTTATACTTCGGGTGGGTCTGTTCTTCCAGTTAATGCTGAGACCGTTCAGTCCATAGGTGGCAATGACAGAGTAGCTGCTGGTGCCGTTCATGGAACGGTCAGCACACAGCCGAGTGCCAGTGATGCTTACATACTAGGCAGGAGCGATGAGATAGGTATTAGAATCTATGGTGTCGGGGATGATTTCTTTGGCGCGAAGACGTTCATTATTCCTGTAGACGGTCGATTGAATTTGCCCTGGGTTGGACAAATTGTTCTGGACGGTTTAACCCTTGAAGAGGCGCAAGCAAAAATTGCCGGTAGCTATGCACCCTTTATTAAAAATCCTCAGGTTACGGTCTCTCTAGTTAGTCCGCGCTCTTTGCGAGTTACGGTGGCGGGTCAGGTGCAGCGTCCCGGTTCCTATACCTTGACTCCCCGGGAGAAGGGGGTTAATGCCGGTTTGGTACAGGTTGGGGGAAATCCTAACGATTGGCCTTCAGTAGTTACCGCTATTCAAGCCGCAGGAGGTTTACAGCAGCAAGCCGATCTTCGTAACGTCGAGTTAAGACGACGAAACTCAGATGGAAGTATCCAGAATATGGCTGTTGATCTTTGGGCTTTACTCCAGGGTGGTGGATTTTCCCAAGATATTTCCCTGAGAGATGGCGATACCATTTTAGTGCCTTTATCTAAGGCCCTCAATCCTGCAGAAGCCCAGCAAATAGCCGCCGCCAACTTTTCTCCTGACACCATTGCAATTAATATTGCGGGTGAGGTTAAGGTTCCTGGGGCTGTTGAGATTAAGCCAAATTCCTCCTTAAATCAAGCTATTTTAGCCGCAGGCGGTTTTAATGATCCGAGGGCTGATAGTGGCTATGCTAACCTAATTCGCCTGAATGCCGATGGTAGCGTTGTCAATCGCATCATTAAGGTTGATTACTCTAATCCTCTTAATGAGGAAACTAATCCTCCCCTTCGCAACGATGATATAGTGCTTATTTCTCGTCGAGATTTAGCCCAAACTTCTGACTTCCTTGGTTTATTTGGTAACGTTGTCCTTGGAGTCACCAACCCGTTGAATGGTATCTTGAACCTGTTTAGACAGGTAGGTGTTTATGCACCATAAAGCTTGACTAGATTATTTTGCCCTCTGTAAAGTTTAGGTATTTATCTATCGATAAAACGGTATGACTGTTAATTTTTTGGTGGTTTTAGTGGCATACTCCAGTCTTCTATAACTCATTTCTATACTTATCTCACTCATAACTAACTAGATAGATACTCAAATGAAAACCATACAAGATTCTCAAGCTATAACGGTAGGTCAACAAACTGAACAGGTTTTGCTGCCAGCGTCAGAGCCTGCTTCCCAGGCATCAACCCAGGGTGCTATTAATCTTAAGCCTCTCTTACGAACGATGCGGCGCAATGCTTTGCTAATTGGCACCACTACCGCCTTAGCGGGAGGATTAGCTTATTGGTTAACTTCAACTATTCCGCCAGTTTACGAAGCTAACTTTAGATTATTGGTTGAAGCGGCTACTCCTGAAGCCAGCCAAACTGACCCGGCTTCTGTTGCTCGAGGTCAGGTACGACCCCGAGCAACGGCAGGGGACTATGCTACTCAGATTGTCATCCTCCAGGGTTCGAAGCTATTGTCTGACATCGCCGATAAGGTTAAAACAGTTTATCCAGGTTTTAAATCAGCCGACCTACAAAGGGCATTGAGAGTTTCTCAGTGCTGTTCTGGCGACGCGATTACTGGACTAGGTGCCACTCAGACCAGTATTTTAGAGGTTAAGTATACTGATCGTGATCCAGGTCGGGCTGAACTTGTTCTAGAAGAAGCTGCTAATCGATTCCTGCGATACAGCTTAGAAGAGCGAAAAAGTCGAATCAGTGAAGGGGTTAAGTTTATTGACGAACAAGTGCCTCCCTTAGAAAGTCGAGTAGCTTCCCTACAGGCTCAAGTGCAGGCCCTTCAAGAGCAGTACTTGATTACCGATCCAGACACCCAGGCAGAACGCTTCTCTACCCAACTGTCGGATCTTTCAGGTAAGCGACTAGAGGCTGAGTCAACTCTACGCGAACAAGTAACCCTTTATCAGAACTTACAGAAACAGCTGGGTATGGGGCCAAGTCAGGGTCTGGCTTCCTCTACTTTAAGTCAAGATGCTGGCTATCAGGCTCTTTTGAGGCAGCGAGAGGACATTGAAAGTAAAATTGCCGTGCAATCAGCTCTTTATAATGAGAGTAGTCCGATTATTCAGGCTTTGCTTGATCAGGAGAGAAAGTTGTCCGATCTTCAAGCTAAGCGGGCTCGAGATGTTCTCGGACCTGCTTTTCAAAGCATTGATGACTCGCAGATGCGGTCCTTTCAAAACTCCATTAGTACTGATTTGATTGGTCAGATGGTGAATACCATCAATCAAATTCAAGTATTGCAGTCGCGAGTAAATACTCTAGGTCAAGCCGCGAATTCTATTGATCAGAAGCTCCGTCAGTTTCCTTCTATCTCACGCCAGTATGCCGACTTAAAGCGTGAATTAGATTTGGCTACCCAAACCCTTGATCAACTCCTGACCCAACGGGAAACTCTTAAGGTTGAGGCTGCCCAAAGCCAATTTCCCTGGGAACTTGTTTCCAATCCATCGGTTCCCAAGGACCAAAATGGTAAGCCTATTCCAGGAAAAAGTAAGCTTCCTAGGAATCTTATTCTTGGTTTAATGGCTGGTTTTGTTACTGGAACTGCTGCAGCTAGTTTACGCGAAAGAAGCAAGGATATCTTTTTCAGTCTTGAGGATTTACGGGAGGCTATACCCTTCCCCCTACTGGCAAGCGTACCCTATGATCAAGATGTTAGTCGTGGTGGTCTAACCAGTTCAGACTTTAGTTCTACTCTAAACTCCTATCCATTTGTTAACTCCTTCAATAATCTGTATACGGGCCTTCGCCTGTCTCCGACCGGAGATAGGATTAAGTCTGTCGCCATAGGGTCTCCGTCCTCTGACGATGGTAAGTCTACCATAGCTGTTAACTTAGCTATGGCTGCCGCTATGGCTAATCAGCGAGTTTTATTAGTTGATACTAATTTTCAAGACCCTCAGATTCATCATCTCTCTGGTTTGTCTAACACAAAGGGACTTAGTGATGTGTTAGCAGGGAAAATTAGCCTGGAGGAGGCTATTTCAGCCGTAAAAGCTAGCTCTAACCTTTTTGTTTTAACGGCTGGACAGTCTTTAGCTAGTAGTTCTAAGTTACTGGCATCTTCGCACATGAGAGAACTGGCCGAAAGGCTAAAGAGTAGTTTCGACTTAGTTATTTATGATAGTCCTAGCTTTGATGAGAGTTCAGACGTTGGATTTGTAGCATCCTATGCTTCTAGCCTAGTAGTAGTAGTAGGTTTACGGAAAACCAGTAAGTCGGCAACTACTGAAATGCTTGAAAGCATGGAAAGTTTCCAGCTTCCCTGCGTAGGCTTTGTGACCAACTATGTTTAGAGCATGTTGAAAAAGCTATATAGCGGTTGCTGCTGGCATGAGGTATGTAGAAACGTTTGTATTACTTGTACGAAAAACTTCCTACTATAGCGGTTTTCGATAGAGTGAGACACCCAATTGCTCAGTCCTACCCCCCAGCGGCTGGCCGTTAGGGTTTCACGCTGTACCCCCCCTTGATAAGGGGGGGTAAGGGGGGGTAATCATATCGCACTTCACCCGAGTGAAATCCGCCATATACATCGTCTGACTAGGGACCGCTATAAAAGGTTGTAAATAATACCGTGGCGTTTCTCAAAATTCTAAATTATCGCGGAATGTTATCTACGCCATAACTCCTCGTCTAACGATAAATATTCCTTTAAAATAATCTTTTAGCCAACAATCTACCTTAAGCTAGAGCTTTCTTCGGCCAGAACGCCGAGGAAATAGTTGGTTTTCTAGTTTTATGTTTTTTAACACCAGACTACTTTGTTAGTTACGAGATATCAAAAGACTAAGCTCGGGTAGACATTTCGACTATCCTTTTATTGTTTTTCCCTAACGAGTAGAATCGGTAACCAGCAGAAGGTTAGTCCTCTTATATGCTTGCATAGCAGCCTTTATCCATGCAGGTACATCCTTTACCAACAATTTTTAGTGTGAAAATCTGATTGAGTACAGAGGTAATGAGTGATTTTACAATGCTTGTACTGCGATTTTTAACTGAGTAGCATTGAATGATCATGCCCTAAGCGCTAGGGGGATTAAACTATATAGCTTTGGCTATAGCGGTTTTCGATAGAGTGAGACACCCAATTGCTCAATCCTACCCCCCGGCGGCTGGCCGTTAGGGTTTCACGCTGTACCCTCCCTTGATAAGGGGGGGCAGGGGGGGTGATCATATCGCACTTCACCCGAGTGAAATCCGCTATAGAAGGCTGAGGACAGTGTTAATGTGGAGAAGTTTGTCTTGGGTTACGAGACGGCCCAAAACGAGGTCTGGGTAGGCGTCATGACTCGCATCCACTCTATTGCCCATGGCTACAGCTATAAAACCTGGACAGCCAGGGCGCTGTAAACCCATTTGTTATTACCTGACCAGATCGGGAATCAGAGTACAATTAATCCAGATATTACATAACTGTATGAATCCTATGAAAACTACTCCTTATAATTCTCTTTAAAGCGTAGGTTTGCTTTCATAGAAAATATAGATTAATTTTGTGGGGCTAATTTAGGAAATGGTAGAAGACTCCGATTTTTGGCTGTATAGACACACAACTCAAGCTTATGAGTTTCCTTGATGGACTTATGGAAAATCCGTGGCAGTGTCCATGTTTATAAGCTTCATCCTACTATTCCTTCATCTCAGTCAGGAATGAATAGTAGGGCTCAAGTTCCTCCTCTGCTTAGGGGAGACATCTAAAATTAGAAGCATGAAATGCTTCCGATAAATTTCTCAGCCCTGATAGACAAAGTGCCTATAGATTAAATATCTTAGGAGTTGAGGTTAATACTACGAGTCATTGTCAAATCCTAAACATTTGAAGAATCTTATTTAGGTATTACTGATTTAGTGGCTGGTACAGATCTTTATTAAATACCCTCTTATAACTATTTTGAAGATCTTCTCAGGTTCAGTCTAAGTCCTATTGAAAGCAAGAAATTATCTCCAGCAAGGTCCTTAACCTTACTTTTCTATCCTCAGCAATTCTTTTAATATTACTTTCCAGGAAAATTTTTATGGCTAGTTCTGCAAAAAAAACATCTATTCCACCTCAGGTAGGAGTCTATGAGTGTGAGATTACTTTGAGATTCCGTTTTCTGGAGGAGAATCAGGTCGTTAATAACCGTGAGCACCTGTTGGAAGTATTGATGGATGCCTTCTCTTACGGCAATGACGACTTTGTTGAGGCACTAGACTCCCAGGTCAAGATAGTTCAGGTATCTGAAGTAGATGCTTCTCCCCTAATGCGTCGCCAGCTTATTCGCCTCCGTAACTTATCCGACTGATTGATACAGCTCTGACCACAGCGCTTAGGGACAGATTTGATTGGTTCAAGCAGAGCCCGGGTGACATGCTGGCTTGCTTCCGCTCCGTTACAGGTAGCTGCGGCTATATTCCATGGCGATCGCCAAAATAGTCAAACACTTCCCTACCGTTATTTCTAGGGTGTCGAAGCTAGTTGGGTTGTTTCAGCTCACGAAAGAAGACAGCTTTTATCCTAGTTCAGGAAAAGACAGCTATAACTTCAGCGCATCCTTCTCCTACTCAAGGAAGAATCACCATAAGCTATGTTTTTATATTTGAAGTGAAATTCACTTCATCTTCAATGAATCTTGAATTTCTATCAGATTTCAGTTATTATTCACATAGT
>JBMOHM010000047.1:0-25110 GCA_049317845.1 Nodosilinea sp.
CCAGTAAGGGGTCAGTAATCAGAAGTCTGCCCTACCCACCCTCTCACCCACAGCAAGTTCCTGCCCACCCACCAAGGTCTACAGGCTGAGAGCGAAGCGAAGCGCGATCGGCCACCCACCCTTTAACCCCTTCCGCGAGGTCCAGGGCGGCGGCACGCCCTGGGCGAGGGAGTCCGGGGGAAATCGCGATTTCCCCGGGAAAGAAAAACCCCAACTGAGCAATGAGAATTCAGAACCCCTTTCAAGCCAACATCCGAGTAGGATACAGAGGATCTGCTACTGCTTGCCATCGGCTCAACTATGGCTGTTCGTCTCTCTAAAATTGCCCTGGTGGGCGCCATGGGGCTACTACTTCTGCTCATAGCCCTGAATAACATTACTGATTACCAGGGCAATTTCCGTTACGTCTCCCACGTTCTCGCCATGGATACGGTCTTTGCCGATAGTCAGTTAACCTGGCGAGCCCTGCGCTCCCCCTTCTGGCACCGATGGGTTTACGCCACCATGATTGGCACCGAACTGCTCACGGCACTACTCTGTCTGGTGGGGGCTGGTCGTTTGGCCGCCGCGATCGCCCAAACCGGACCGATCTTTAACCAGCGCAAGACAATCGCCATCTACGGTCTAACCCTCTCCTGCCTATTCTGGTTAGTGGGTTTTATGGTAATTGGCGGGGAGTGGTTTACCATGTGGCAATCTCCCGACTGGAACGGCCAACCCTCTGCCTTTCGATTTTTTACCTGTGGCGGCCTGGCGTTAATCTACCTGACCAGCAAGGATGATCCTGACCCAGGGTAAGGAGAGTTTCGGCCAGAATCCTGAGGACAGCAAAGCTGGGTAGGGGAAGCTGGCTCCGGCTATACTGTAACCCTAACCTGATTAGGAGTTTTAGCCTTGCCTACCCTCGGCGTTAATATTGACCACGTGGCTACCCTACGCCAGGCCCGTCGTACCGTTGAGCCCGATCCGGTGGCGGCAGCGGTGCTGGTGGAACTGGCGGGGGCGGATGGCATTACGGTGCATTTGCGGGAAGACCGCCGCCATATTCAGGATCGGGATGTGCGTTTACTGCGTCAAACCCTACGCACCCACCTGAATCTGGAAATGGCTGCTACCGACGAAATGGTGGCTATTGCCCTGGAGGTCAAGCCCGACTACGTGACCCTGGTGCCGGAACGGCGCCAGGAGGTGACCACGGAAGGAGGTTTGGACATTGCCAGCCAGATCGATCGCCTGCAGGGGGTGGTGGCTAGCCTGCAAGGGGCGGGGATTCCAGTTAGTTTGTTTATTGATGCTAGCCCAGGGCAAATTGAGGCCGCGGCCCATACCCGAGCTGAATTTATCGAACTGCACACCGGCCCCTATGCCGAGGCCCGGGACCAAGTCGATCGCGATCGCCAGTTGCAAGCCCTGGTCGAGGCAGCTGATCTGGCCCAGGGGCTGGGTTTGCGGGTGAACGCCGGGCACGGCCTGACCTACTGGAATACCTATCCTGTGGCTTGCATTAGGGGCATGGAGGAACTGAACATCGGCCACAGCATCATCAGTCGGGCGGTTCTGGTGGGCTTAGAGCGGGCGGTCCGGGAAATGAAGCAGATTATCCAGGGACTGTGAGCCTTAAGGTTCAGGACTCACTACTGGCTGAATGGGTAGCTGCACCAGAAAACGAGACCCGCGTCCAACCTCGCTGCTAACCGTAATGTGGCCATCGCAGAACAGTAAAAGCTGCTGCACAATGGCCAGGCCCAGGCCCGATCCCTCCATTGCCTCCCCTTCGGGGTGACGACCCCGGTAGAAATAGTTAAAGATATGGGGGAGATCGCTGGGGATAATGCCCACCCCCGTGTCCCGCACCTCTAGCTGTACCGATCGTCCCATCTGGCGAGCCGTGACCCAAATCTGCCCGCCTCTACCGGTGTACTTGATGCTGTTATTCAGCAAATGAATCATAATCTGGCGCAACCAGAGGTCGGAGCAGGCAACTTGGGGCAGATGGTCGGGAACGGTATAGGCTAAACTAATCCCCTTTTCTGTGGCCAGGGGCTGATAGGTGCTCACCACCGGCGGTATCGTATCGGCTGGATACACCGCTCCGGAGCGGATTTCCCTAACGCTGGTTTCCATTTGGAGTAGGTTCAAGACCCCATTAATCAGAGCACTCTGGCGATCGCACTCGGTGGTAATCATCTCCAGGTAGCGTTGCCGCTGGGCTGGTTTAATCTGGGGCGAGTCTAGCAGGGTGAGGGCGGTTTTAATGGTGGTCAGGGGAGTCCGCAGCTCCTGGCCCATGGCGTTGAGGAACTTATCCTTGAGGCGCAGAGTATTGAGTAGTAGCTGATTTTGATCCGCCAGGGTAGAAAGACCCTGGACCGGCTGCTGGTTAGCCCAGAGGGCTGGGTTTACCTGGGCTGAATTTTCCATCTGCCAGCCCCACCAGCAATCCCGCATGATCTGGAGGGAAGGGGCGGTCTGGGCCATGGCCTCTAGGCGGTGACGCCATGCCGCCAGCACCTCCAGCCCGGGGTGGGGGCTGGATTCCTGGGTGAGGTGTTGGAGCTGGTCCTGCATGGCCGCCAGTAGCAGGCCCAGCCCGGAGGGAGCCATAGAATAGGCCACCGTCAGCCGGTCGGTAGCAGTTGGTTGGGGCGTTGCAGCCATAGCTGCAGACCCCAGATCCCCATGGGCCAGTAGCAAACTGACAAAATTCTCGGCTTGCACCATGACAAAGTAGTCATCTTGCCAGAGAGTCAGCGGTTTTAGGGAGAACATCACCGCAGAGGTGGCTGGTGCCTGAGGGCCTTGATCTGGCTCTGGATGGGCAAGGGGAGAGAATTGGCACCAACTATAGGAACTCCCCAGGTTTTGGTGATAGCACCGTAGAGGTCCATGCCAGCGATCGCTAACGGGTAACTTGGTGAGCAGGTGAGCCTGAATGCCATGATGGATCAAAAACTCCACCAGCGATCGAAGATGGGCTTCAAACTTTTCTGGGAGCAGCGTAATGCAGGCAGGTCTGGGGGCTTGTGCTTGCCACAGATCCAGAAGGGAGGGTCCTGGTTTGAAGTTAGGCGGCATAGCAGTTCACAGTCTAGACGACATATAGCTTTATAGATAGCTTTAGCCAGAACGATGAGGACAGTAGTAATCGGTAAATGCCAGGGCTGGCCAGGCGTTCTGGCTTGCCTTGGCCCCATTCCTGTGGCTACAGTATGGGGCACAACCATCAATTCAGGGTTATTTCCTAGCCTATGCTTAGATCTGAAGGATTGCCGACCGGACTTGAGGAGAATTTACAGAATTTTTGATAAAAATGCTAATTTCACTAACGACAATACCGTTCTTTTAAGTAATGGCGGGCCTGCTCCCGATCATCAAAGTGAATTTTCTCCGTCCCCAGGATCTGGTAATCCTCGTGTCCTTTGCCAGCAATGAGAATGCCATCTCCAGGTTGGGCCAGGGCGATCGCCCGCTGGATGGCTATGGCTCGATCACCAATCACCGCCTCTGGCTGAGGATCGGCGGCCATACCCGCCACAATATCCTGCAGGATTTGTTCAGGGTTTTCGGTGCGGGGATTGTCGGAGGTAACCACCACCATGTCCGCCAGATCCTGGGCAATACGACCCATGAGGGGACGCTTGCTGCGATCGCGATCGCCACCACAGCCAAAGACACAGATTAAGCGACCGGGTACAAAGGGGCGGGCAGCCTGTAAGGAATTTTTCAGGCTATCGGGGGTATGGGCGTAGTCAACAATGACACTGATGTCTTGATCTACCCCCACCTTAACCGCCTCCATGCGTCCCGGCACCCCACCAAAGTCAGCGAGCGCCTCCACCATGGCCTCCAGAGATAGACCCAGGTGCAGGCCCGAGGCTACCGCCGCCAACAGGTTTTCCAGGTTAAATTGCCCCACCAGGGGAGAACTAAAGGGGCTATCCCCCCCGGGGGTTTTGAGGGTACCCGTAACCCCATGGGCCTGGTAGGTGAGATCTTGGGTGTAAAAGTCGGCCTGGGGATTGGCGGTGCTATAGGTCCAGAGCTGATCGGTAGGGATGCGGGCCGCCAGGGGTAGCCCATAGGCTGTGTCGATGTTCACCACCGCTCGACCCGCCAGATAGGTGGTGGTGAATAACAGCGCCTTGGCATGAAAGTAGGCCTCCATGTCAGCGTGGTAATCCAGGTGGTCTTGGGTGAGGTTTGTAAAAACCGCCACCTCAAAGGGACAACCCCACACCCGTTTCTGGTCCAGGGCGTGGGAACTCACCTCCAGCACGGCATAGCGGCAACCCGCCTGGTAAGCCGCCGCCAGGTTAGCCTGGAGATCAACGGCAAAGGGGGTGGTGTAGAAGGCGCTTTGCTGATATCCGGGCCAGCGGCTATAGAGGGTGCCCAGCAGGGCCGTGGGTTGATGGGCGGCGGACAATAAATGTTCGATCAGGTGGGTGGTAGTGGTTTTACCATTGGTGCCCGTGACTCCCACCAGGGCCATTTGGCTGGCTGGATACTGATAAAACCAGGCCGCCGCCTCAGCACAGGCCACGGCCATATCGGTGAGGGGAAGCACACAGTCGTTACCGGTGGGTGGGCGCTGGCTATGGGCCTGGGTTGAGACCATAGCGGCTACTGCCCCAGCTGCTAGGGCACCGGGCCAGAATTCTCCCCCATCCACCCGACCACCGGGCATACCCAGAAATAGATCGCCTGGTTGACAGGTCTGGGAATGGGTACACAATCCCCTCACCTCTAGATCACGCTGCTCCCCCGATAGGGCAAAGCCTGGTTTAATCAGGTTCACCGATAAGTTGTCAAGTAGTTGACCTAGTTTCATGGCCGCAACCTTCCCCATAATCCCTAATTTTTAAATATTCTCAGCTAACCACTTCTGGATCAACTGTTCCAGCTTGCCCTGGGGGATGCGGGGGGATGGACGCGGCAGGGGAGTCTCGACGCTGCCGGAGGGGGTTAGGCGAATCTGGCACAGAACTGGAACTTCGTACTGGTAACGTTGCCACCAATCATCCCGGCTGGTGATATCTCGCACCTCCAGCGCGATCGGTGGATTAAGGGACCGCAGCTTTACCTCCAGCCCCTCACACAGGTGACAACCGGGCTTGCTATATAGGACAAATCTCATAGTTAATCAGGAGTCAATCCTTAACAGTAAAAGGTAAGGGACTGGCGGTCTGCCCGCAAGGCAGCGAGGGATATCTCCGCTAGAGCCTTCCGTGGATTAGGGTAGCTTATCTTCTGGTTGAAGATAGCCAGTTTGCAGTAAAAAAGCCCTTAAAGCTTGGGGATAGGACGGGTAACGGACCTCTGGGGCTTTGCAATTGCCTGTATCGTCGTAGCCAGCTTCGCAGTTTGTTAATCCCCAATCTGACTCGGAATCGTAGGCTTTTAGCATCTGCTGCCAGCCATCCTGTAATTCTCCGACCAGAGCTTTCATGGCAACATAGGCAGCCAGAAAGCCATTCTTTTCCCTCTCTTGATCTAGTTCTTTAAACCAATCGGCCATACCCCTTAAATTTTCTCGATGGAAGTCTATGAATTGGGGTTGGTGGGTTCCATCTACAAATCGATTTCCCTCTAATTGCCAAATTTGGGCAGGGGCCGCACTGCCTGCGTAGGAAGAAAACTGATAGAGGAAGCGATCATCGGCGGTAATGTATTCATCACGGTTGTCGAAATCGATGTCCTCGGCTGGATGAGGAGAACCATTAAAGGCTCCCAACTCTACCTTCTGCCAGGTTTGGCCAGAGGGATCACTGGTTAAAACGGTCACCTGGTTACAGCAATGGGCTCCCCCCGTAAAAGAGGCTAGGAGTACTTCTGGATAGGGGTTCTTTATATCTAACTCCACAATTTGCACCAGAGCCGCCGGAAAGGGTGCTTCAGCCCCCTGGATTGTGCCTACGGCCTTTTTCTTCACAAATACCTCTACCGTTGGGGTCCAGCCGGTATAGCCTTGGGACTCCGGGGTTGTTTTCTGCACATAAATGACGGCGGTTAGGTCTCCCCAGCCTATTTTTCCATTCACCTTTTGTTCGGAATCCACGTTAAAAACCTGAGCCTGGAGCGGTATGGCTATGCCCAGCCAAATCAGGGCTGTGGACCAAAGGATAGGCTTCATCTACATTTTCCCCGGGTTGCTAGTTATGGTTAATCATTAGTATGCCGTTGTAGCTAAGTATGCATCAGGTCAGTCCTCTTCGGGTTCCAACCCACCCCCTGGTAAATCCCAACAATCGGGCTCCTCTTTTATCACCCTACTTCGGGAAACCCTAGACCTCCCATAGTAGGTCCTAGGGAACCGGTGAATCCGACTGGTAGTCCAAACCCCTTGGCGTCCTGGATGATCTCCTGCAAAAGGGTCTCCACGAAGGGGATAGAAGAATCACCATACTGCTGGCGATCGATGGTATCCAGGCTAAAGTGAAAATAACGGTTGACCCAGCCTCGTTGAGGGTTGATAGGGACCTGGGGGAGCGGGGCTTCAATCAGCTTTCCACAGGACATAACGCCGTTGTCCTCGGGATAGGGGTGCCAATAGCCGCTGAGCATTCTCAGCTTTAAAGTTTCCCCTATAGATATCGATCCATTGGGGACGTCTGGAGGTATAGGTAAAGAACAAACTATACCTATCCTTTTGTGGTACTTTGCCATGGTGCCATAGGGCGGCCGTATCAACAAAGATGACGGTACCCGCTAATCCTGGACAGGATTTCCATCCTTCCCTGGGGACGAACTGGGCCATTTCCCCATCCGTTAATGTGCCTTGACCATTAAAGACGGGGTCTATTGTAGGTGTTATTGCCTTAGGCAGGTACTCAAAGGGTCCTCCATCTTCATCTGTATCCTTGAGATAGATGATAACCTTGAGCATTCGGTAGTCTTCCCGATCTCGATGCCAGACCCGGCTACCAAGCTGTTGACCGTTGGCTATGTCGCGTCGCAGATTTACCGATAGGTAGGCAATTGGTTGGCGAATATAGTGAGTAATTAAGGTGAGCAGCTTTTGCTCCATTCCCCAGAGGTAAATATCGGGATAGTCTGAGGCAATTTCGGCACTACAAAGTTGACTAGCATAGTTGCCGATATGCCAATTATTAGTGGGATCAGGGGGTAGGGGTGGGGGCAAACACTTCATCGCTCGTCTGGCCGATGCCAGCAGGCGATCGCTATTGGTAATTCCCAGACTTTCCAGAGAACTCATACCTATGCCCTCCTTCCTGAGACTATGGAGGATTTGTCTGTCTACATCAGACAGGGTTGGTAGAGAACTTAAACAGGCTATTTTTTGAAGTTTATAATCTAACCGATCGATGAACTTTTTAGGATACCTGGAAAAGCGCCTTAAATAAAAATTAAATAAATCTTGTCTTAACCTAGTTTCTTGTAAGTTTTTAGCAAGCATTTTCCTAGTCTTTCCTGATTTCTAATTTAAGATAGTTCAGTAGGAAGGCATAAATTTAAGAGCCATAGCCAGACTTGCTATAGCTATTTAGCTCGAGACACCGGTTAAGGTCCTGGGTCTCGGTCCATAGCGCTATGGCATACTAGTGTTGCCCTGACCGGACTGGCCAAAGCTATGTATCAATGGGTTAATCTAATATTAAATGCTTTAGATCGATTCCCCAGCCCTTGATCGCTGAAACATGAAATATTTATAAAAATATTAAGTTGTAGCTGATGCTTCATCGCCTTAAACCATCATGGTTGCTGGGGATGGGCGTGAAGTTGGTCAAACCTATAACTCAGCCGCAATCACAGCTTCGGCTAAGCCAAAGGATAGGGTCATCCCCGCGCCGCTGAGGGCATTTACCAGGGTCACCCCAGGTTCGGGATGGGCAATAAACTCGCTGTGGCCTGGCAACTTAGCATAGATACCGTGCCAGGTGGCGGCAATTTCGAGGTTGGGGACCTGGGCAAAGCTCTCCAGATACTTCAAGATAAAGGTGTTGATATCGGCTCGGTCAAAGGGGTCGAAGGTGAGGCCGTACTCGTGGGAATCCCCCACTATCAACTCACCGAGGCCATTTTGACAAATCATCACATGGATATGCCAGGCGATCGCAAAGGGAATTTCGGTTTGTAGCCGTTGCCTAAGATCGGGCAGGGTAGGGCAATGGGCGAAGGCTCCATAATGGGTCAGGGTTAATCCTCCGCAGAGGGCTGGGCCCAAGCGCCAGCGGTGAGGTTGGCTGACAGTGCGTAGCATTTGCAGTTTGGCTTTAGTGATACCGCTGGTCCGGTATAAATCGGGATACAGAGTTTCAAAATCAGCCCCAGAGCATAGAAAAATCTGGTCAGCTTGCCAGCGATCGCCCTGTACCTGTAGGTAAGGATAGGCAATTTCTGTTACCGTCGCCCCAAAGTGAAAATCCACCCCAAAGGCACTGGCCAGCAGGTCTGCTATTTTACCGATGGCCTGCCGGGCGTCTACAATCACCTCCGTTGGACTCCAGAGGGCGCCTAGTAAGCCTGTGGTAACTGCCGCCGGGCTTTTTTCAGCGACCTGTTTGGGGGTGAGCAATTGCAGGGGATAGTCCCTGGCCAGGTGAAAGAACTCCTGCAAAACCTGCCATTCATCCGGTTGGTAGGCCAGGTGGAGAGACCCTACCGGGTCGGCGAAAAATCCACCCCGATCTGCCAGTTCTAGCCAGATGCGGCGGGAAACCATGGCCCTCTCCCGTAAAGGCCCCACGGGTTGCCCCATCGGCCAGACCATACCAAAGTTGCGAATTGAGGCCCCCACAGCTCGATCACTACGTTCAAACACCGTCACCCGATAGCCCCGCCGGGCGGCGGCTAGGGCGTGGGCCAGCCCTACGATACCGGCTCCCACAATGGCAATTTCTGTGGCCTGATTCATGGCTCGGCCAGCCACTGCTCTAGGTGCTGCTGAAAGGCGGCCAGATCAGCAAATAGCCCATCCTGGGGATATTGGGCTAGCTGCCCATGGCTATGGGTACCGTTGGTTACGGCGCAGTTATAGCGACAACCGGCATGGCGACCGGCAGCCAGATCGGCTGGGGTATCGCCAATGGTAATGACGGCCTTGGGGTCATCAATGCCCAGCCGATACATGGCCTTTTGAATCATAAAAGGGGCCGGACGACCTTCGTTGCCGTAGATTTCTGAGGGACTAACGGATACCTGGATGGTGGAGTCGGGCGATCCGACGTAGCGATCATCGAGCCCCTGGTTCCACCCCAGGCGACTCAGAATAATGTTCGTTACTTCCCGGTAAAAGCCGGTGGTCAGGGCAATGGCAATCTGGCGCGATCGCAACCAATCAAACAAAGCCAGGCATCCTGTTGTGGGCTCTAGGGGTTGGTTCTGGTAGTGGTCTTCTAAAACTTGGCGGAAGCACCGGTAGGAAGCCTCGACTCGATGGCGGTAGTCAGGGTGATCAGCCCCGATTTGATCGGCCCAGAGGGTTTCAAACACAACCTTTTTCGGTAGCCCCATCATGGCGTTAACCGTCGCCCTGGGAGCGATCAGGTCCGTACGCTCCGAGGCCTGGGTAAAACACTGGAGGACCTCCTGGCGATCGCCTACGGTGGTACCCGCCATATCAAAGACAATTAACTGAATCGCCATCATCTGAGTCTCCCGATCAAAAACCTGTAGCCATCACCCTCGGTCCCTAAATTCCTTCGCCCCTTGTGGGCGAAGGGGCTGCAAGCCGCAAACCTGGCCCGCAAGCCCCTCTACCGCTCTGGGTTAGGGTATAGACACGAAGCGGCTTCTCTGTGAGTGGGCAGTACCTGTTATGTCAGTCAATTGGCTACCTCTAGCCAGCCTTTTCAAACAATTTGCAAAGGTACACTTCTTAAGGAAAGAATCAACTGCCATTAACCAGACCATAATCAATAGGTTTTATTGTCTAAAGCGATGTTAACACAGGTGTAAGGCTATTCAGTTTTAGGTTTACATGCTCACCAGATCGCATATAAATCTAATCAAATTAGCCAAAAATGACTTGAGACTGCTGCTTAAGCATTTTATTGCTTAAGTTATCTATTCAAGTTCCTCGTAAAAGTGTTGCGATCATTTATTTGATCATAATCAGTGCTTTTTGGCTCTGATTAATTTTTTGTGTTAACGAAGTTCTCGATATTTCTTCAGAGATTCACGAATTTTATGAGTTATTCAAGGCGTGGTTTTCTCAGGTATTCTGCTGCTTTCGGTTCCGGTGTTTTGCTCGCCCAGCTAGGTTCCTGCTCCTCCAAGCCTGGCGACAATGCGGCAACCTTAACCCTTGAAGATTGGCCTAAACCAGCGGATGTGGCTCGAGCCAAGGATCAGGTAAAGGAATTTATCACCTATGGCATGCCCGATGACTGGGCCAACTACGGTGAAGTTCGCAAAAAGTTTGCTGAAAAGTACGGCTTTGAGTTCCAGCATCAGGACACCGATATGTCCTCCCTGGAAGAGATTACTAAGTTTGATGCCGAGAAAACTAATCCTAAGGCCATGATGGCCGATATCGGTATGCTCTACGGTCCCCTGGCGGAAAAACGCGGGGTGGTGCCCAACTATTTGCCGACCAACGCTGCCGCCCTGGGTACTGGTTTTAAGGCTGCTAGTGGGGGTTGGGTCGCTACCTTTGTGGGGGTGCCGGCGATTGTAGTGAATACCGATGTGATTAAAACCGTGCCCCGTACCTGGGCTGACCTGGCTAAGCCCGAATATCGGGGTAAGGTGGGGGCGATTGATCCGACCAAGAGCGGTACGGCGGCCACATCCTTCCTCTCCTGGGTCTACGCCAGTGGTGGGGATGAGGCCAATATGACTCCAGGGGTAGAGGTGGCGAAAAAGATTGTAGCTAACTTTGCGGCCGCCGAAGGTAACGCCCAAACTCTGGAAAAGGGTGAGGTGCCTATTCAAATTAAGTACGACTACAACTGCAATGCCGCCGCCGCTAAGGTGACAGAAAAGGGGATTAAGGCAGAAGTTGTGATTCCGGGCGTGTCGATCTACGCTCCCTCTGCCCTGATGCTGAACAAGTACTACACCAGCAAGATGGACGCGGCCAAGCTCTTCGTCGACTACGTCTTGAGCGACGAAGGCCAGGAGATTTTTGCTAAGTTTGGTGCCCGTCCTATCCGCTACGTGTTGGGGGATCTGAAGCTGCCGGAGGCAGCTAAGAGTAACTGGTTGCCAGAAAGTCAGTATGCCCAGGTGAAGCAGGTTAAGGACTGGACTAAGGTCGATCCAGAAGTCATCGGTAAGTTCTGGAAAGATCAGGTGATCGGGGGCTAGATGTATGGGCAGCAAACCCCTCCAACAAGAGACGATGCTGTCCTCCGGGCTGCAGCCTCTCCACCACCGCCTGAGACAATGGCTAGGGGATTGGCTACCGGCCCTTCCCATTTTGGTGCTGGCCTACGGGCTCCTGGTAGCTCCAGTCCTGGCTCTGCTGGTGCAGAGTTTCCAAGGGGGTGGGGGGGATCTGACCCTGGCCAACTGGGTTGAGGTGTTGACCAGCCGCTCCGATCGCCGGGCAATTTTTACCTCCCTTTGCCTGGGTAGTGTTTCTGCCACGAGTGCCCTTCTGGTGGGGGCACCCATGGCTTGGTGGGTATCCCGTCTGATGCCAGTACCCCGATCGATCTGGCTATCGATGCTGAACACTGCCACGAATTTCAGTGGTATCGGTTTGGCCTTTGGGTTTGTGGCAATTTTGGGTAATTATGGCATGTTAACCCTGGCTTGCCAGGATTTAGGTCTGCCCTTTGTCCCCCCCGCCCCTAACACCTTCTGGGGACTGGTGCTGGCCTACAACTACACCAATGTTCCTTTATTCATCCTGCTCACTATTCCTGGCATGGGGATTCTCCAGCGAGACTGGTGGGAAGCGGCCCAAACCTGCGGTGCTACCCAACTGCGATTTTGGCGGGCGATCGGGGGTCCTATCCTGATGCCCTTTCTGGGGGCCGGTTGGTTGTTGATCTTCACCTGGTCGATTGGGTTGTACGGCATTCCCTTTGCCCTAGCTGGTAATGGAGCTACCCGTAAGGTCTCCCTGGTAACCTTAGCGATCGGAGATATTTTACAAGCCAATATTTCCGGTCAAGGGGAGGCGGCGGTGTTGGCCATCCTGCTCTTGCTAATGGCGGTATTTTCCCTCTGCACCTATCGCTGGATGGTAGGGAGGGCGGTCCGATGGTTCTAGAGGGGAAACCCTTCCCCTGCCTGGGGCGCGGGTTATTAATGGGACTCCTGGTGGTCTATCTGCTCCTGCCGATTGGGGCCGTAGTCCTCTACGCCTTTTCCACCCGCTGGACTGCCCATATTTTACCCGATGGCTATACCGCCAATCATTGGCTCCAAGCCCTGACCGATCCCCGGTTAGTGGCGGTCACCCTGCGTACCCTGGGTTTGGCCCTATTGGTCACCCTACTTGATATTCTCCTAATTGTACCGGCTGTCTACTGGCAGTGGATCCACAATCCTCGTATTCGCCCCCACCTGGAGTTAACGGCGGCCATTCCCTTTGTCTTGCCCTACGTCGTGATTGCCTTTGGCATTCTCACCCTCAGCGGCCAGTTCGTCCCAGCGGTGCAGGGAACGGTAGGGCTGTTGGCCCTGGGCCATGGGGTTGTGGCCTTTCCCTTTTTCTATTGGGCGGTGGATAACGCCATGGCCGCCGCCAATGTAGTCCTCCTCAATGAAGCGGCCAAAACCTGTGGAGCCTCTTCCTGGCGTACCCTGAGCCAGGTGATCCTACCCAACATCAGCGCCGGCATCGCCACCGGCAGCATGCTGGTGTTTGCGGTCAGCTTTAATGAATTCGCCCTGGTGCAGATTTTGGTGGGGGCCCGCTACGAAACCGTCTCCCTCTACAGTCTGGATCTATTGACGGGCACCAATGCGGACTTTAATAAATTGGCGGTGATCACGGTGTTCACCTTTTTGATTGTTTTCAGCCTGTCGGCCCTTTCCGTCTATCTAAATCGGGGCCAGGGTCAAACCCGCCGACTCATGATCGGCTCCAGGTCTAAAGCCTAAAGCGGTACTCAGCAGGAACAACCATGGGAAGTGTCAGTCTACGCCATATCACCAAACACTACGGCTCCGTGTGTGCCCTTGACCAGCTCTGCCTGGATATTCCCGCCGGCGAGCTGGTGGTGTTGTTGGGCTCCTCCGGTTGCGGTAAAACCACCCTGCTGCGCAGTGTGGCCGGGCTGGAGCGGCCCGACCAGGGGCAGGTACTGATCGATGGCCAGGATGTCACCGCCCTGGCCACCCGCCACCGCCCCATCGGCATGGTGTTCCAGAGCTACGCCCTATTTCCCCACATGACCGTGCGACAAAACATTGCCTTTCCCCTGAGGGCGCGCCAAAGACCCTCTCACCTGCGCTCCAGTCGGGTGGAGGAGCTGCTGGAGCTGGTGCATTTAGGCCCCCAGGGCGATCGCTATCCCAGCCAACTCTCCGGGGGCCAACAGCAGCGGGCCTCCCTGGCCCGGGCCCTGGCCGCCGCTCCTCAGGTACTGCTTCTGGATGAACCCCTATCCGCCCTGGATGCCCTGGTGCGCCAGCAACTGCGGGAGGAGATTCGCCGCATTCAGAAAACCCTGCAAATTACCACCCTGTTTGTCACCCACGACCAGGGAGAGGCCATGGCCATGGCCGACCGGGTGGCGGTGATGCGCCAGGGTCGCATCGATCAGATCGCCACCCCTTTGGAGCTTTACGAAACCCCCTCAACCCGGTTTAGTGCCGCCTTTGTGGGTAACCGTAATGCCCTGGAACTGCCTCTCCAAGATGGTCGTATTCGCTTTGGCCAGGTGCTGGATATGGCCGTTCCGGGGCTGGGAAGCCGTCGGGCAATCGTCTTTTTCCGTCCGGAGGATGTGGAATTTAGTCAGAACGGTGTAGGCCACCCCGCCAGAATTGAGAGCAAAATCTTTCAGGGTGCCCATACCCGGCTGCATCTGGTGGCCGAGGCAGAGGGACTGGTGGGTCGATTTTATGCCGATTTGCCGAGTCGTCAGGCCCATAGCTTAGAACCGGGGAACACCGTTAAAGTTTACATCCATCCCAGCCGGGCCCGGGTGTTTCCCGCCGAGGGGTAAGGGGATAGAACCCCCGGCCCGAGGGCTCTACCCTGCCAGCTACTAACCGCTATCTTAGGATCCTCGCCATGACCGATACCGCCCCCAGGGCTAAGCTAATTTTTATCCTGATTGATGGACTACGGCTGGATGTGGCCCAGGTGGCCCTGGGTTACCTGGGCCACCTGGTGGAGGTGGGGCAGGCCAGTTTCCACCCGGTGCAGGCGGAGTTGCCCTCGGTGTCCCGGCCGGTCTACGAGGTGCTGATGACCGGCACCCCCAGCTCGGTGAACGGCATTACCTCTAACCAGGTTGTCCGCCCCTCCAGCCAGACCAGCCTGTTCCATCTGGTGCGTCAGCAGGGGGGCACCACCGCCGCCGCCGCCTACTACTTTTTTAGCGAACTCTATAACCAGGCCCCCTTCCACCCCCTCCACCATCGGCAGCAGCACGATCTGGATCAACCAATTCAGCACAGTCGGTTCTACTGGGATGACGCCTATCCCGATTCCCATCTGTTTGCCGATGCCGCCGCCCTGCAGCGGGACCATAATCCGGATTTTCTGTTGATCCACCCCGGCGGGGTTGACACCGCTGGCCACCAATATGGGGGGGAATCCAAGCAGTACCGCAACCAGGCGATCGCCATGGATGATCTGCTGGCCCAGTACCTTCCCCTCTGGATGGAGGACTACCAGATTGTGATCACCGCTGACCATGGTATGAATGGGGATGGTCAGCACGGCGGTACCTCCACCGCCGAGCGATCGGTGCCCCTGTTTTGTATCAGCCCGCGGCTGCGGCCCGGAGCCTATGCCGAGGTGCTGCCCCAACTGGCGATCGCCCCCCTGGTTTGCCAGTTACTCAACCTGCCCCCCACCCCCAAAATGGGCCAGTTTACCATTCCCGGCTTAGTTGCTTAGAGGAAAGGGTCTGGGATAGCCTTGGTCAACCCGCTGGGAACCCTATGGATGGGTGAAGGGGGGCTTGGGTAGGGGTTCTGGCCTACCTCCGCCTCGTTGAACGTGGCTACGGCTATAATTCTTTCTATGATTATTCCAATACTAACGATTGCTTTAGGTCTGGCCACGTTGCTGTGGTTGCTGCCCTGCGGCACCTTACTGTGGGAAGTGGTTTGGGCCGCGGCGGGCAAGGCTGGGGCCGCCCCGGCCGGGTCTTTGCCAGAGGGCCTGAAGTTAGCGGTGTTAATGCCCGCCCACGATGAAGCCCAGGGTATTGTCGCCACCATTCAGGGGTTATTGCCAGCCCTGCGATCGCAGGACCAGATCCTGGTGGTGGCAGACAACTGCAGCGATGAGACGGCCGTTTTGGCCCGTAGGGCTGGAGCCACCGTGGTAGAACGCTTTTCTACTGACCAGCGGGGCAAGGGCTATGCCCTGGACTACGGTCTCCAACAGCTCAGCTCAGACCCCCCAGATGTGGTGATCTTAATGGATGCTGACTGTACCTGCCAGGTCCATACCTTGATGCATCTGGCCAGTCACGCCCTGGCTACCCAGCGGCCGGTGCAGGCTAATTACCTGATCGAACAGCCCCCCGCCACCAGTCTGAAGGGATTTATTTCGGCCTTTGCCATCAAGGTAAAAAACTTTGTTCGGCCCTTGGGGTTGCAGCGCTTGGGATGGCCCTGTCTGTTAACCGGTACGGGCATTGCCCTACCCTGGTCAGCGGCTACCGCCGTCACCATCGCCAGTGGTCACATCGCTGAAGACATGAAGTGGGGCCTGGATTTGGCCTTAGCCGGTTACCCACCCACCTTTCTACCCACGGCCAGGGTATTGAGTCGACTACCCAGTCAGGAGGATGCGGCAACGGTACAACGCACCCGCTGGGAGCATGGTCACCTGCAAATCATGGGCGCATACCTGCCCCGCCTGCTGGGTCAGGCTTTGCGGCAAAGCCGCCTGGACCTCCTAGCCCTGGCCCTTGAGCTGGGTATCCTGCCCCTATCCTTACTGGTGATGACCTGGGGAGCCCTAACCCTGGCCACTCTGGTGTTTGCCCTGATCAGTGCTAGCTGGCTCCCCCTCCAGTTAGCTGGCTTGGCCGGAGCCGCCCTATTTACAGCGGTTATGCTGGCCTGGTACCGCTACGGGCGATCGGATTTGAGCTGGCGACAACTGGTGATGATTCCTATCTATATGCTCTGGAAAATTCCCCTCTACCTCGCCTTTCTAATGCGGCCTGAAAAACGCTGGGTCAGGACCCGACGAGATTGATGCTAGTAATTGATAAGCCCAATGTTGGAATGCTGTACCTGCCCTCGGCAGTCTAGTAATCTTAAAGAGGGAAAGGGAGAAGCCCCGTTCTTCTCTGTGCTGATTGGTTCCTTGTCCTGACTGGTTTGATCCCCTCCAACCATGACCTCTCAACCTCGCGACGTTCAGGTTTATACCATTGCTGCCGGTACGACGGTGTTGCGCTGCCGTAGTTGGAACCGTCTCAGGTTCGAAATTGAGTACGGTCTGGAACACGGTACCACTGCCAATAGTTACCTGATTCAGGCCGATCGGGTGGCCCTCATCGATCCGCCGGGGGAGTCCTTTAATGAGATGTTCTTAGGCGTTCTAGAACGCCAGATTAATCTTTATCAAATTAATTACATTATTCTGGGCCACATCAACCCAAACCGGGTAGAAACCCTCAAGCTCTTGTTAAAGCGCCTCCCCGAGGTAACTGTCGTTTGTTCTAACCCGGCGGCTCTGGCTTTGAAGGATTTACTCCCCGATAGCTCTCCCCGGGTGCGGGTGATTCGCAGTGGTGAAGACTACCTTGATTTAGGTCAGGGCCATCGTCTGCAGTTTGGGCCCACTCCTACCCCCCGCTATCCTGGTAGTCTGGCAACCTTTGACCCCTACTCCAGAATTCTGTATTGTGACAAGTTTTTTGGGGCTCATTACTGCGGCGACAATGTCTACGATGTTGGCTGGAAAGACCTGCTGGAGGATCGCCGCTACTATTTTGACTGTTTGTTTGCCGCCAGTACTCGCCAGGTACTATCAGCCTTAGAGCGGATAGAGACCTTTCCCTGGCAGGTGCTAGCCCCTGGCCATGGACCGGTGGTGCAGTATAGCGCTAGGGAGCTCTTTTCCAGCTATCGCCAGTGGAGCCAGGCGCAGCGGACTAAGGAGGTTACCGTGGCCCTGATCTACGCCTCGGCCTATGGTAATACCGCCACCCTGGCCCAGGCTCTGGCCCGGGGGGTGACTAAGGCGGGGGTGGCGGTAGAGGCGATTAATGCCGAGCAGGCCGATCCGGCGGAAATCAAGGCTACGCTGGAGCAATCCGCTGGTTTTTTGCTGGGTTCGCCAACCCTGGGCGGGCACCTGCCGACCCCCATGCAGACGGCCCTGGGTATTGTCCTGTCTACGGCCTCTAAAACTCAGCTGGCGGGGGTATTTGGATCCTTTGGCTGGAGTGGGGAAGCCATTGATTTACTGGAGCAGAAGCTGAAGGACGGGGGCTATTCCCTGGCCTTTGACTCAATTCGGGTGAAGTTTAAGCCCAATGAGGTGACGCTAAAGTATTGTGAGGAGATCGGTACTGACTTTGCCCAAACCTTGAAAAAGGCTAGACGGGCTAAGCAACCTCGGACCCCTGCCTCGTCGGTAGAACAGGCGGTGGGGCGGATTGTGGGTTCCCTCTCCATCGTTACCGCTAGCCAGGGAGAATTATCCAGCGCCATGGTGGCTTCCTGGATTTCCCAGGCCTCCTTTACTCCGCCCGGCTTTACGGTGGCAGTGGCTAAGGATCGGGCGATCGAGGCCCTTTTGTACCCAGGCCGTCCATTTGTGTTGAATATTCTGGCGGAAGGTAAACACCTGGGGGCTATGAAGCATTTTCTCAAGCCCTTTGCCCCTGGGGAAGATCGCTTTGCTGGCATAGAAACTACTCCAGCTAGCAACGGTGCCCCGATTTTGAGTGAGGCGATCGCCTACCTGGAGTGCCAGGTGGGAGAACGGATGGAATGCGGTGATCACTGGTTGGTTTATGCCACGGTAGAGGCGGGCCGAGTCTTAGATGGAGAGGCCAAAACCGCTGTTCACTATCGCCAGACTGGTACCCATTATTAGCTTGTATGGGTTTTGACTTTCGTAATACTAATACGCTCTGGGCCTCGGTGCTGGTGGAGACCCTGGTGCGGCTAGGGTTGAGGACAGCTGTAATTTCTCCCGGCTCCCGATCAACCCCCTTAACGGTAGCCCTGGTGGCCCATGCCGGTATAGAAGCCATACCGGTTTTAGATGAGCGATCGGCGGCTTTCTTTGCCTTGGGATTGGCTAAGGGCACCGGCCTACCGACGCTAATCCTGTGTACCTCCGGTACGGCCGGAGCCAACTATTATCCCGCCGTCATCGAAGCCCGGGAAAGTCGGGTGCCCCTGCTGGTGATCACCGCCGATCGCCCGCCCCAATTGCGCCACTGTGCCTCTGGCCAAACCATTGATCAGCAGAAGCTGTTTGGGGATTTTCCTAACTGGTATGCCGAGCTGGCCCTGCCCCGTCCCCAACTGGCCTTGCTGGCCTACCTGCGCCAAACCCTGGTCCAGGCCTGGCGGCGTACCCTGCTGCCCAGTCCTGGACCAGTACACCTTAACTGTCCCCTGGAGGATCCCCTAGCTCCTGTGGAGGACAACTCCACCGAGGGGTTACGGGCCAGTCTGGATGATCGATTTTGGCTGGGGCTGGAACCGGACTCGGGGATCCCCTCTCCGGTTCTAGGGGGCGTCCACGCCTCCCTGCAGGGTTGGTTGGGGGCGCGTCAGAGCTGCGATCGCGGTCTGATTATCGCCGGCCCGGCCCAGGGGGTTGATCCCCTGGCCTATAGCCAGGCGATCAACCGCCTGTCTACCTACCTGCAATGGCCGGTGCTGGCGGAAGCCCTGTCGCCCCTGCGTAATCATGCCCAGCTTCAGCCCTACCTGGTCACCACCTACGACTTGATTCTGCGATCGCCCCACTGGGCCAGGGGGTTGCAGCCCGATCAGATCCTCCAGGTGGGTGCCTTACCCACCAGTAAGGTATTGCGCCAATGGTTGGATCACAGTCTGGCCCGACGTTGGATTATAGACTCTACTACGGATAACCTGGATCCACTCCATGGTCATACTACGGCCCTATCCACCTCCCTCCCAGAGATAGTCCTGGCCCTGGCTCAGGAAACTCCCCCGTCCCAGTGTTCAGGAGTGTACCTGGAGCGCTGGCTAAGCCTGGAGCAGCAGACTCGCCAGCAGTTGGATCGGAACCTGGGGGCGATAACCGATCTGTTCTCCGGTAAGGTCCCCTGGTTGATGGCTCAGGTGTTACCTCCCCAAACGCCCCTGGTAATCGCCAATAGTTTGCCCATTCGGGAGGCGGAGTGGTTCTGGCCCCCTGGCAATCGGGGCATTCGTCCCCTCTGTAATCGAGGCGCTAACGGCATTGACGGTACCCTATCTACGGCTCTGGGGGTTGCCCACGGCGGCCCACCCACCGTCTTACTCAGTGGTGACCTGGCCCTTCTCCACGATACCAATGGCTGGCTGACCTTACCCTGGTTAGACGGTCACCTGACGGTGGTGGTAATCAACAACCAGGGGGGCGGCATTTTTCAGTCGCTCCCCATCGCTCAGTTTGAACCGCCCTTTGAGCAATGGTTTGCCATGCCCCAGCGGGTCGACCTGAACCGACTCTGTGCAGCCTATGGGGTAAGCTATGAACAGGTTAGCACCTGGGACCAGTTGCGGGCCTGTCTGACCTTTTTGCCAGACCGGGGAGCTCGGGTACTGGAAATCCGTTGCGATCGCCGCCTGGATCAGCAACGGCGCGAGCAACTTTTAGCGGCCAGTGATCCCTACCCCTAAGGCATCTATGGATTCTATGCCATCCTCCATGATCAGGGAAATTGCCTCTCTTCACCCGCCGATTCAGTTGATTGCCACCGATATGGATGGCACCCTCACCCGGGCGGGCAAATTTAGCGCCGATCTATTGCGGGCCCTGGACCAATTGCAGCAGGCAGGTATAGCCGTGATCATTGTGACGGGGCGATCGGCGGGTTGGGTTAGCGGGCTGGTTCACTATCTGCCGGTGGCTGGGGCAATCGCTGAGAATGGCGGGGTTTATATAGCCGCTGATGGTACTTCAGAAATTCTTACCGCCAATTGGGAGAGGCAGACCCATCGTCAGCAACTGGCCGAGCTCTTTGCCCGTTTACAACAGCGCTGGCCCCAGATTCAACCCTCTCTAGATAACCCCTTTCGCCTGACCGACTGGACCTTTGCCGTTACCGATGTGACCCCCTCAGAACTGGTCGCCCTGCAACAGGCTTGCCAGGACTGGGGTTGGAGTCTGACCTACAGTACGGTGCAGGTGCATCTGTTTAAGCCGGGTCAAACTAAGGCGATCGCCCTGCAGCGTCTGCTTAAAACCTATTTTTCCCCGCTTGGCCCAGAGGCTGTACTCACCGTTGGTGACAGTCCTAACGATGAAAGCCTCTTTGATTCCCAGATTTTTCCCCACTCCCTGGGGGTCGCCAATATCAGCCATTACTGGGACGTACTGGGCCACCATCCCACCTGGGTGAGCCAGGCCCCAGAGCTAGATGGGTTCTTAGAACTGGTCCGGGAAATATGTAACGGGGCATTCTAGCTCGCCTCCTGGCTATCCAGTGCTATGGGGCTAGGGCCATAGGCCCAGACCCAACCTAAAGTAATTATTAATTTTGCACAAAGAATAAAATAAGTGCTCCTGAATACAAAAAGCATCATCATACTCCTTTATGTTGTTTGAACTGAAAGTAAATTCGAATTTTAATATTCGCTGAGTAGGGCTGGCTTTGCAAAATTTTAATTAGATGCCTGACCGGGTTAAAAACCTGGGACATGTTTTTTTACTTCATGGAATGTATGTTCCTTTGGCTTTTCTAAGGGTGTCTATTTACGCTATTTTCAGTAAGTTCCTAAGATATAGGGTAAGCGGTGGGACATTGGACTTATGGCTTTGGTCACGACGCTGAGAATAGCCTTTATCCGTACCCTTGATGGTTCCTAATTGATCCTTTAATTTTGAGTTGAGAGTCGTCAAAGGCTCGAGGAATGTTTTGATGTCTCTCTTTCCTTAGATGTAATCCGATCTAAGATTGTCCTTAATCAATGGTTTTCTCTAGAGTTTTTATTTTTTTAAAATCTAGCATCTTGACCTAAATCAGAGTATTCTTTTGTTTCTGGTTCTTCAGATCTTTAACCGTTGGTTTGATCTTTGCTGTTACTAGTTTTCTAGTCAATCACCCAGGACGATTATCATGAGTGGAAACGAACTTCGGGCCCAGGCTATTGCCAGTATTACTAATCGTAATTCGGACTCTCACAAGCTGCCAGGACGGTTAGAAGATTTGTGGGCTAAAGATGTCTTCACCCTCAGCAAAATGCAGGAGTGCCTACCCAAGTCTGTGTTCAAGTCACTACAGAAAACCATTAAAAGTGGAGCTCCTTTAGACGTTTCCGTAGCTGATGTGGTGGCGGTGGCGATGAAGGATTGGGCGGTCTCTAAGGGGGCCCTTTACTATTCCCACATGTTTTATCCCCTCACCAACGCTACCGCCGAAAAGCACGATGGCTTTATCTCTGTCCAGAGCGATGGATCGGTGATTTCAGAATTTTCTGGCAAGGTGCTGGTACAGGGTGAGCCCGATGGTTCTTCCTTTCCCAATGGTGGAATTCGATCCACCTTTGAGGCTCGGGGCTATACCGCTTGGGATGTCACCAGTCCGGCCTTTGTGATGGAAACGGAAAATGGAGTGACCCTCTGTATTCCCACCGTATTTGTCTCCTGGACTGGGGAAGCCCTGGATAAGAAAACCCCTCTGCTGCGCTCTAACGCAGCTATGAGTAAGGCGGCTACCCGGGTTTTAAAGCTGTTGGGTCATAGGGAAGTGGCTCCGGTTAATTCTAGTTGCGGGGCTGAGCAGGAGTATTTCCTGGTAGATGCTAACTTTGCCAGTGTGCGTCCCGACCTGTTACTGGCCGGTAGAACCCTCTTTGGTCGTCCCCCCGCTAAGGGACAGCAGTTTGATGACCACTACTTTGGGGTTATTCCTGAGCGGGTTCAGATCTTTATGCAGGATGTGGAGGAAAAGCTCTACCGTCTGGGAATTCCTGCTAAAACTCGTCACAACGAGGTGGCCCCTGGTCAGTTTGAGATTGCCCCGGTCTTTGAAGCCGCTAACGTAGCTAGTGACCACCAGCAGTTAATTATGACTGTTCTGCGGGCTACGGCGAAGCAGCATGGCATGGTTTGTCTGCTCCACGAAAAGCCCTTTGCAGGGGTGAATGGGTCCGGTAAGCACGTTAACTGGTCGGTGGGTAATGCTACCCAGGGTAATCTACTGGATCCTGGCGATACCCCCCATGCCAATGCCCAGTTTCTGGTGTTCTGCGGAGCGGTAATTCGTGGCGTTCATAAGTATGGACCGTTGCTACGGGCCGTTATCGCTACCGCCAGTAATGACCACCGTCTAGGGGCCAATGAAGCGCCTCCTGCGATTATTTCCATTTACCTGGGTAGCCAACTGCAGGATGTATTTGACCAGATTGCCCAGGGTGAGGTGAAGGGCTCTCAGGGTAAGGGCGTGATGAATCTGGGGGTCGATACCCTGCCGGTGTTCCCCAAGGACCCGGGCGATCGCAACCGCACCTCTCCCTTTGCCTTCACCGGCAACCGCTTTGAATTTCGTGCGGTGGGTTCGGGGCAGTCGGTATCCGGCCCTCTGGTGGCCATGAATACCATTCTCGCCGATTCCCTCGACTGGATGGCCGATCAACTGGAGGCTAAGCTAGCCAGTGGGAGTGAGCTGAATGCGGCTATTCAGAGCATTTTGCAGGAGGTCATTCTTCAGCACGGGGCAATTGTTTTTAACGGCAATGGTTACTCCGCTGAATGGCACGAAATGGCCGTCAAGGAGCGGGGTTTACTTAACCTGCGCACCACCGCCGATGCCCTACCGGTGTTGAAGGAAAAGTACATTGAAGACCTGTTTTCCCAGGAAGGGGTACTCACCCCCATAGAACTGCATAGTCGTTTTGAGGCCTATTCAGAGCAGTACATTCAATCTATTGAGGTGGAGGCCAAACTGGTGGTGAATATGGCTAAAACCATTATTTACCCTGCCGCTATACGCCACTTATCTGAGGTTTCTCTGGCCGTCAGTAATCTGGGAGACATTGGCATTGACCTGGGTAAAGAGGGGCTCACCCTCGTCGCCGACCTGGTTAAATCCATGATGGCCTCTGTGGCTGAGTTAAGTGATTTGCTGACCAAGCACTTCTCGACTCCCGAAGAGCATATGCAATTCTGTGCCAATACCCTGCGTCCTCTGATGGATAGGATTCGGGGCTATGCCGATGCCCTAGAAGGGGAAGTGGCCGACGACCTCTGGCCCCTGCCTACCTACCAGGAAATGTTATTTATCAAATAGCATTTCCGACACTGTGATTCCTGGAGTCTGCTGGTTGGCACCTGAGCTAATCGGCAGACTTTTTTATTTTTATCGGTATAGCTTTAGCCAGAAGGTCGAAGACAGCCTTGATCGGTTAGGGCAAAACCCGGGAATATCTCCTGTCAAATTTTCGCCCCCTTACCCGTGACTATAGCCTGGGGCAAGGAATGCTATCTAAATGCCGCTGATGTGTACAACCATCTCTCGAGTCGATCGCTGGCTGCGGTGCTCCCATAGGTAGAGCCCCTGCCAGGTCCCCAGGGCCAACCGTCCCTCCATCACCGGAATGGTCTCGGAGCTATGGGTGAGGGCGGTACGAATGTGGGCGGGCATGTCATCGGGGCCTTCGTTACAATGACGATAGCTGTAGGATTCCGGCACCAGTCGGGCCATAAAGGATTCCAGATCGGCTAACACATCGGGGTCTGCATTTTCCTGAATAATTAAGCTGGCGGAGGTATGGCGTAAAAATACTGTACACAATCCGGTTCGAACCCCCGCTCTGCTCACCTGCTCCTGTATTGCCTGGGTAATTGGGTAAAGGCCCTTACCGGAGGATCGCAGACTAATCACCTGTTGGTAATGGCGGCTACTCACAGTTTCAGGACTCATGGCGTTTCCTCCTCAGGTCTATTTTCTTCAGTTTAACGGCCCCGTACCCGTCTACCCGGCCCTACCTGGTCACCGGGATAAAGGATGACCTGGTCCCCCACTGCTAGTCCGGATTCTACCACCGCTCCTTGATCGTTGCGCCGTCCCAAGCCTAGGGATCGCCGCTGGGCGCGTCCCTGATTAACCACGAAGACGCACCAGTCAGGCTCGCAGCGGAATAGGGCGCTGATGGGTACCTGCAGAACCTGCTGGGCCTCCCATAGGACAATCTGGACCTCGACCCGAAAGCCATCACCCAGGGTCGGGGGAGTTTGGTGTAGATCGGCAATGATGTTAACGCGTTGTTCCTCTATGCCCAGGGCAGAGATCTGGGTAAAGGCGGCGGGTTCCACCAGGCGAACTTGGGCCTTTAGGGGTTGGTCGCCCCCCCAGCGATTGACGATGACTCGGGCTCCAGGCCCTACCTGCACCGCATCGGTAGAGAGAATATCAATGACTAACTCTAGATTTTTAGGATCCCCTAGACTGAGTAGGGGGGTACCGGCGGTGACGTAGCGGCGGTTGGGCTCGATCACCGTTAATACCTGGCCCGTCGCTGGGGCGGTAACGGTGGTCCGGCGGGCGGCATCGGCTAGACTGACCAGTTCCGCTTCGATCGCGGCAATTTGGCCCTGGTAGACCCCCACCAGGTAATCGGGGTCCCGCTGTTCAGCGGTAATCAGGCGGCGGGCGGCACGGGCGGCCTCTACCTCGGCGGCGGTGGCGGTGACCTGCTGGCGAGCCATGGTGAGTTCCTGCTGACGTTGGGTGGTCGCCAGCTGGCGGGCTTCTAATTCCTGGCGGGCAATTCCTCCCTGTTCGTACAGGGTGGTCAGGCGATCGCGCTCTCGTTGGGCCTGGGCCTGGGCGGCAGCGGCTTCCTCGACTCGGGCCT
>JBMOHM010000048.1:0-24884 GCA_049317845.1 Nodosilinea sp.
GAGAACTCCTGGTATGGGCCAGGATCGGTAAAAATCTTGCTTAATTTTAGGCGATCGCAGCGATCAATTGCGATCCTGAGTCTTTCTACAGATTAATCCAGATATTCTGCTGATCTACCTTACTGCTTAACTTTAGCTATTTCAGGTGAGTGTGGGCGACTCTCCGGCTAGGACCGGAATCTGGATGTATCCCAGGGATTCTAACTTGCTTAAAACCTTGACTACGCTCTCCTCAATGGTTTCCTGATCGGTGTGACAGTGCACTTCAGGATTGAGGGGAGCTTCGTAGGGATCGTCAATGCCGGTGAACTGCTTGATTTCCCCGGCTCGGGCCCGTTTGTACAAACCCTTTACGTCCCGACCTTCGCACACCGCTAGGGGGGCGTCCACGTAGACTTCGATAAAATCGTCAATGCGATCGCGAACTTCATCACGAATATCCCGGTAGGGAGAGATTGCCGATACCAGTACAATGACTCCATTGCGAGTCAACAGATGGGAAACAAATCCAATGCGACGGATGTTTTCGTCCCGATCTTCTCGACTAAAGCCCAAACCCTTGGTCAGGTTGGTGCGTACAATATCGCCATCGAGCACCTCCAGACCGTAGCCCCATTCCCGCAATTGAGCCTCAAGGGCTCGGGCAATGGTAGATTTACCCGATCCACTCAAACCTGTAAACCAAACCGTTACCCCGCGTCGCTGCTGCATTACCTGAATCCAATCCATTTATCTTTGTTTACCATAGCACCGAAGGGCTTGCCCCTAAATACCCCCTAAATACACAGTTGCACTGCTCCATGACTTTAATTACTGTGCGCCCGGAGGGGCTTTATTGCCAGAAAGGAGACTTTTTTATTGATCCCTGGCACCCTGTAGATCGGGCTTTGATTACCCATGCCCACAGTGACCATGCTCGCCATGGGTCGTCTCAGTACATTGCCACCAGGGAGTCAGAACCGATTCTGCGCTACCGTTTAGCAGCCGATATGCGGCTGCATGCTATGGACTACGGCGAACCCCTGAAACTGGGAGAAACCTGGGTATCTTTCCATCCCGCTGGCCATGTGCTAGGTTCGGCCCAAATTCGGGTCGAGCATAGGGATGAGGTTTGGGTTGTCTCTGGGGATTATAAGCGCTGCGCCGATCCCTCCTGCTCGGCCTTTGAGGTTGTGCCTTGCCATAGGTTTATTACCGAGGCAACCTTCGGCCTACCGATCTATCGCTGGCAGAGTGGATCTGCTACCGCTCGCCAGATCTATGATTGGTGGCAGGCTGATGGGCAACGACCGGCTATTTTATTTTGCTATGCCTTTGGTAAGGCCCAGCGGATTCTCAGTGAGTTAACCCAATTCAGCGATCGCCCCATTTACCTGCACGGGGCCGTACAGGCCTTAACCGCTCTCTATCGGGCCCAGGGCGTCACCATGGCGCCTACTCTGGCAACCTCAGAAATGCCTCGAGATTATGACTATGCAGGCGATCTGGTACTGGCTCCCCCTGCGGCCTATCGGTCTAGCTGGATGCAACGCTTTAAGCAACCCCGGACTGCTTTTGCCTCAGGCTGGATGGCCGTGCGGGGAGCCCGGCGTCAACGGGGCTACGATCGGGGTTTTGTAATTTCTGATCACGCCGACTGGCCAGGGCTGATTCAAACCATAAAGGATACGGGGGCTAGCACTGTCTACGTTACCCATGGCCAGTCTGAGGTCTTATCTCGCTATCTGGGCGAGGCCCTGCAAATCGAGGCCATGCCTCTGAAAACCCTATTTACAGGGGAAGAAGGGGACGTTTAATTCCATGGAGCGGTAGCTTAAGGTAAGTGAGGACACACCCTGGACACCGATAGCATCCCCGCCTAAAATTCAGCCATCTATAGTTTTCATATTCTGTGATCCCTTCCCTCTCCCTGATTAGCCTCACCCGCCAGAGCCTTAGTCAGCTTCTGAGCCGCTATTCTACTGCCTCCATCAAGGGTGGTGATAGCTTGCACGTTACTGCCGTTCAAACCGGTTTAGGACAAATTCAAAGTCTTCAGGCCAAGCTTGAATCTCGCTGCTTGAAAGTAGCCGTATTTGGCCTGGTTAGTCGAGGTAAATCGGCGGTGATTAATGCCTTGATGGGGGAGGCTCTCCTGGAAACTGGACCGCTGCATGGGGTCACCCGTTGGCCGCGATCGCTCTACTGGCAAATCCCTGTAGCCCCAGAGTCCGGTCAGCCACCCTGGCAAGTCGAACTGATTGATACCCCTGGCCTGGATGAGATCGATGGCGATGTTCGCGCCGATATGGCCCAAACCGTCGCTAGCCAGGCAGATTTGATTCTATTTGTAGTGGCTGGGGAAATTACCCAACCAGAATATCTGGCCCTGCTAGAACTATGGCGACAACATAAGCCACTACTCCTGGTTTTTAATAAAACCGACCTCTATCCGGCCATTAATCAGGAAGCCATTGTCGCCAATCTTAGCAATCTCCAGCGTCATCTGGGGGCAAGGGAGGGGGCAGCAGCGGTAATGGATGGGGTAGTCATGGTAGCCGCCAGCCCAGCCCCCTGGCCGGTAAGGGTGGAGTGGCCCGATGGTCGCCTGAGTGAAACCTGGGAAACCCCTGCCCCCCAGATTGGGCCCCTGCGGGAAGCCCTACTCACCCTGGTAGAGCGAGAGGGATCAGCCCTGGTGGCCATCAACGCTCTCAACAGCGCTCGCCAGGTTGAAGGTGACATGGTTAGTCATTTAAGCCAGATCCACAGTCCTCAAGCTGATGTTATTATCTGGCAGTTTGCCCGTTACAAGGCTCTGGCTGTAGCCCTTAACCCTATCGCGGGTCTGGACTGGCTGGGGGGCATCATGGCTGATCTGGTTATGATTCGTAAACTGGCCCAACTCTATGGATTTCCCCTCACCAGCCACCAGGCTGGCCAGCTCTGGAAAGCCATCCTGAAAAGTTCAGGGGCCTTACTTTTGAGCGAGTTGGGCAGTGGCCTGCTGGGAGCGGGCAAAACCACCGCAGCTCTGTTTAGCTTGATCGATAGCGCCTCTGGGGTTACTGCCCTGGCAGGGGCGATGATGGCCCAGGCCAGTGCGGCTGGTTATGGCTCCTACACCGTCGGCAAGGCAGCTAAAATCTATCTGGAACGGGGCTGTAGTTGGGGACCAGAGGGAATCAGCACTACCCTGGCTACCATCTTGCAACAAACTGACCGGGCCGCCACCCTGACCCGTCTGCGCCAGGAAATTCAAGCGACCCTCGCCGTTGGTCAGACCTCTGGCTGAGACCTATCTCTATAGGATGAGACCTCCCAAATTTTCCCATAACCGGAGAAATTTTATCCATACCCTGACTATCTATGACCCCTTCTGATCCGAAAGTAAGCTGGCAGAGCCTTTTCAGTGCGGTGATGTATGGCTTTATGTACTTTCCTATCCTGGTGCTGGCAGTCTATAGCTTTAACGAATCCCGCTATAGCGCCCATTGGGAAGGCTTTAGCCTCAAGTGGTATCGCAGCCTATTCAGCGATAGTCGGATCTTTGCCGCTCTCCGCGATAGTCTGACCATCGCCTTTGTCGCCGTGGGGATTGCCGCTGTTTTAGGCACTCTCATGGCTATCGGCCTATCTCGCTATCGATTTTGGGGTAAAGGACTATACCAGGGCATGGCCTATTTGCCCTTGATTATCCCCGATATTGCCATGGCTGTAGCCACCCTGGTCTTTCTCACCACCGTAGCCATTCCCCTCAGCCTGGGCACCATTATTGCCGCCCACATCGTCTTTTGCCTGGCCTATATTGCCGTGGTTGTAGCCAGTCGTCTACAAACCCTTGACCCTAACCTGGAGGAAGCGGCCTTGGACTTAGGGGCCACTCCCCTGCAGGCTTTAATCCGGGTGTTGATTCCCCAATTAGCCCCAGGTATTTTAGCTGGCTGTCTACTGGCCTTTGTCTTGAGTATGGATGACTTGCTGATTTCCAGCTTTACCGCTGGTGGCGGGGCCAACCCCCTGCCTCTGGAGATCTTCAGCCGCGTTCGCACCGGCGTTAAACCCGATATCAATGCCCTGAGTGTGGTACTGATGGCTGGATCAGCCCTGATTTCAGCGGTAGCTGAATACCTACGCTATCGTAGCGATCGCCGTCACCGTCCATAGGGTAACAGCGTAAGGCGAGACATTTTATTGGGGCAGGGATCGGAAGCCAAAATCTAGTAGTGTGTTCACCGCCTGGCTCCTGAAGTCCTTGCCCATCAGTGCGTTCTAGCTTAATAAGTTGATATCCCCCGATACCTATCCTGCAATGGTCTTTTTCAGGCCTCGCAAGTGCAATTTAACTTTTCTAGCAGCGCTACTAACGTTTTTAAGGATGAAAACCTCATCAACCCAGCTAGTCGTAATATCACTGCGGGAACTGGCCTGAAACCCCACACTGGGTGAAGCTATCAAGGTCAACATATCTGCATATTTTTCACGGAAACGGCTGTAAGCCCCATCAACATGCATTGGACCACCATCGGGATGACCGGGCGGTCGTTCCAGAATTTGCTCTAGAAACTCAATTAGCTGAGGAATAATCCATCCATTGACTGCGTAAAAATGGGTTGTTTGTAGTGGACCTTTGAACGGTTCCAGGCTAAACCCATGATCGGGTTGTTCTTTAAACTCATGGCAGTGGCCCAGGTAGAGAAAACCCCAATCACTCACCTGGAGTTTTTCTACTAAGGATTCCTCATGGGTCTTGAGGAGATTGGATATGGCCAGATCATCTTCGATCACGAGAACATTAGCTAACCCATCCTGCTGGGCCTTTCTGAGAATCTCTAAGTGGCTCAGAAAGCAACCCCTAGCTCCAATACTGGTAAAACCCCCAGGATGATCGGGTCGGATAGCTGGAAAAATCTCGATTTTGCCTGGGGTTAGCTCCAATCCGACTCTTTCTAATTCAGCCGTAATCCATTTACGACGATCGGCTCGACTAGGGAGATTCACGATGTAAATACGATCAAAGAAGGCTTTAATATCCATGGTCAATACCTGGGAGAATATGGCTAGATTAATAAACTCAGGCGAGTTCAGGCAAAACACAGCTTTGGCCAGAACACCGAAGACAAAACGGACCGGTCAATTTCAGGTCTCGTAACTGACAGGGTGGTGCTGTGGTACGAGACCTGAAAAAGCGAGAGATAGGCAGATTTTCTGATGTGCCTCCGCCCCGTTAAACGTGGCTACCACTACATTGGAATAGAATTTCAGTCTACTGACCGTACTGTTGAGATTGACGTTTGTAGATCAGAAACCATCAACGGCTGACTTTCCTGGTTTGCAGAACTAAAAGTAGTTGCTTTTAACCAATCAGCCAGGCGAATTGCCATGGCTACAATCATTAAAGTTGGGTTGGCATGACCAGTAGTAGGAAAAACAGAACTACCAGAGATGAAGAGACCTTCGAGCTCGTGGACTTGACAGTTAGGGTCAACAACTCCATCTTCAGGATGGTTAGACATGCGGGTCGTTCCCGTTGGGTGGGCTCTATCAATAAAATTAGAACGCCAGTCTTCGTCTTTACTGAGCCAGTCAGAAAGTTTTAGTTTGGGTAGATTCAGGCGTTCAAACTCCTGATCTATGAGATAGGCTAACCTGGAAACCGTGCGTTTTTCAAGATCACTAATTTGCCAATTAACCTTAGAAATTGGCATACCTAACAGATCTTTCTGATCCGATAGGGTAACTCGACTTTCAGGATTCGGATTTTGCTCAACTAGCGAGTACAGCAGCATTTCATCAACCTTCGCGATGGGTGGTTGCCCTCTGACTAAAAAACGATAGGCTCCCCATAATACAAAGGGTAAATGGCGCAGAACATTAAGTACATCTAAGCAGGCTGATTTAGTCAACTTCCTTTGTCTTAAGACAGCCTTTAGGCGCCTGAATGAATTCCAGGGATTATCCTCTGCTGCAACCTCTATTAAGAAGGCAGCAGCATTTAAAAGTTGCTCCTTCTCCTGTAGTTCTGGAGCTAGTGCGAGTCCATGTTGGTAGACGTTATAATCATTAGAACTCTTAAGAAAATAGCTTCCAAATCGTTCTGATATTGCTTGAGATTTTTTAGGATCAAAGGTACCCAAAAGACTACCAGGATGATCCATTAAAAATCGTCCTACCATGTCATTTTTATTGCCAACTCCGTTTTTAATAATACGGTTAGAAGCGAGAAGTAGGCGAGCGTTTTCTACACCGCCGCAACATAGAATCACTACTTTAGCCCTGACTAAGGAAACTCGTTTATCTAGAGTACTAATCTCAACGGATTCCAGCTTAGTTCCCTGCTCATCTGTATTCAGATGAGTTACATTGGCATGCAGTAGAACACTAATATTATTAGCATCGGCAATTAGATAGGGCCCAAACCGCATAGGCTGCCTATCTTGCTTAGAAACCTTACTGTATTGCCAGAACTGAGATTTGAGTAATTTCGAATTGAACCTATAGGGGGAAGAAACCTTAAAAACCTTCCATAGCCTCTCGTCATAGCAACTGGAACCCAACCTCAGATTTTCCCTGGCCCGGTCCAAATAATCCTCTAAATCAGAAGGTTGAATTGGCCAACCAGAGTGGGGTATCCAGTCCCGCTTCTGAAAATCAATTGGATCAAAGGGAGCACATTTTCCGGTCCATGTATGGGATGTTCCCCCGAAAATACGATTCCGAACCTGATCTTGCTGAATGTATCTAGGTGCTCCTACATTTTCAATATCGTATAAGGATTGGGTCTCAACTTCTTCTTCATGTCCTCCACTTTCTACAACTAATACGTTAACCTTTGTTCCAATAAACTCTTTTGCGATAGATAGTCCGGCGGGTCCACTGCCAATAATGCAAAGATCTGCCTGAAAAAGAGAATCGCCCTTGAAGTCACGTAAGTCGTTAAATTTCAATTTAGCTTACTCCGAAATAATCTATTTACTTAAAAATAAAACTGACAATAGCTACAATTTAATAGAATGAAAAACCCCTAGTCCAGAATAATTATTACCCTCTCAAAATATCTGAAAAGGCTAGGGACAAGAAACACGATACTTTCCATAGTATACCCTAACCTATGTTAAGGTAACCACAAAAAACGATCTGAATGAACGCGAGAAAAGCCCCTTCAAAAAAATAGGATTTAAATCTACACCTGGAAAGCATATATTAAAGACCTTCCTATGGTTAATAAGCCCATCTACTTGCGTTTTTAACAGAAAATTTTATAGTTTTCCATAAATCTAGTTAAACCATTAAAAGGCTATATCATGATATTTTACCTGCCTTGTTTTATCATAAAGTTTTACCATGTATTTGTATAGAAAAATATCTAGAGTTGCACAAAAATCTTTTAATTTTAATTAAAATACTTTAATTCTGAAATTATACCCGGTATCAAGGGGTTTTTCCCCTGCTCCGGGTAAAGACGAGACAAAGCTTACTCAAGAATTGTTTAAGCTAGGCTAAAGATTGGAGATCGCTCAGTTTTTCTCCATCCGTACCAGATACCACTGAACTCTTTGCCCAGAATCGAGGGCAAACTCACAGGCAGTATCGCGCAGGTGCCTGGCCTGATCGAGAATGGAGGGCTGGCGCTGTAAATCGGGAGGAAGGTTTTCCCGATGATCAATCAGCAGGGTCGTCAGGCGATCTAGCAACTCCTGAGGCGACAGGAATTCCTCGGGTTCTCCAGGAACCAGCAGGACATAGGTATCACCTTGGTACATAATCACGTCGGGCATGGGTACTCCGTTAACTTCTGTGGTGAAATCATTATTTCCTTTGGATCCAATGGTAATATGGGGCAGAATTCAACCTAAATCCCGACCGGTTTACCGGAGATTCGAGAATTTGCCTGAATCTCTGATTTTTGGTCATATGAGGAACTTAGGGTATTTTCTTGTATATCGTAGAACGTCTTGCTGCTATGGTTCAAACTCCTCTGAAGCCTGCCTATCCTGTCTCTGAGCCTGGTGAGCAAAAACGCTCAAAGGTTGAAACCATTAAGGAAAATAGCCACTTTCTGCGTGAACCTTTGGCTAGCGAGTTGCTGACAGACACGACCTCCTTTTCTGAGTCGGCGATTCAAATTTTGAAATTTCACGGCTCCTACCAACAAGATAATCGGGATAACCGTACCAAGGGCGAGGAAAAGCAATACCAGATGATGCTTCGCACTCGTAACCCTGGTGGGTTTATCCCTCCAGAGCTTTATCTCACCCTCGATCGCCTGGCGGATCAGTATGGTAACCATACGCTACGGGCTACAACTCGCCAGGGATTTCAGCTCCATGGCATTCTTAAAAAGGACCTGAAGGCGACCATCGGTGCTATTGTGCGCAGCCTGGGCTCCACCCTAGGAGCCTGCGGTGATCTGAACCGCAACGTTATGGCTCCACCGGCTCCCTTTAAAGATCGACCTGAGTATCAACTGGCTCAGGACTACGCCAACCGTATTGCCGACTTATTGCGTCCCCAAACCGAGGCGTACTACGAGATTTGGCTGGATGGGGAAAAATTTCTCTCGGCGGAGGAACATCCCGATGTGGTGGCGGCCCGGCAAAACAACAGCAACGGTACCCTGATTCCCGATAGCCAGGAGCCGATCTATGGCACCTACTATATGCCCCGTAAATTTAAGTGCGCTGTTACCGTACCCGGGGATAACTCCATTGATGCCTACACCCAGGATGTCACCCTGGTGGTAATCGGTGATCGGGCTGGCAAACTGAAGGGATTTAATGTTCTGGCGGGCGGGGGACTGGGTCGTACCCACAATAAGGAAGAAACCTTTGCCCGGGTGGCCGACGAGATTGGCTATGTTGACAAGGACGACGTTTTTAACCTGATGAAGGCCATTGTCGCCACCCAGCGGGATTACGGCGATCGCCACAATCGCCGCCATGCCCGTATGAAGTATCTGCTCCATGATTGGGGGGTAGATCGCTTTCGCCAGCAGGTCGAAACCTATCTGGGCAAACCTCTCAAGCCCTTTAAAAAACTACCGAAGTGGACGTTCTACGATTATCTGGGCTGGCATGAGCAGGGAGATGGCAACTGGTTCGTTGGGGTTGCCATTGAAAATGGGCGAGTGCTGGATCGCGGTACCCTACAACTTAAAACCGCCCTACGGGAAATTGTCGAAAGATTTAACCTGTCCATGCGGGTTACTCCCAACCAAAGTGTCCTATTCTACGATATTCAACCTCAGGACAAGGTAGCCGTGCAGGAGATCTTGTCCCGTTGTGGAATAGAAAAGGAGACCGACATTGATCCCTTGGTGCGGTATGCTATGGCCTGCCCGGCTCTGCCTCTTTGCGGTTTAGCGATTACTGAGTCAGAGCGAATCATGCCCACAATGCTGGAGCGCCTGCGGACTCTGCTCACCCGCCTGGGTCTACAGGATGAACACTTTGTGGTGCGAATGACCGGTTGCCCGAACGGTTGCGCCCGTCCCTACATGGCGGAGCTAGGCTTTGTGGGTAGTGCTCCTGAGGCTTACCAAGTGTGGCTAGGCGGCTCACCCCACCAAACTCGCCTGGCCCGGCCCTACCTAGAGCGTATGGCCGATGGGCTCATGGAAACCACCCTGGAGCCGCTCTTTGTCTTTTTCCGGGATGGTCGCAAAGCCAGTGAAAGCTTTGGAGATTTTTGTCATCGAGTGGGGTTTGAAGCCCTGCGCCAATTTGCGGCTACCTATGACCCTGAACGTTACATTCCCAGTCATACCCGAGAAGGACGCCATCGCCTGAGTATTTCCCACGATCTATTCATGACCTTACAGGCTACAGCGGATAAAGAAGGCCGATCCCTGAGTCAAGTCATGGCCGATGCCCTGACGGTTTACCTGCAAAAGTCCTGACCGGCAGGGGGAAATGCTCCCTAACTTCAAATGATACTGTCGCAGTCCTGCCTTAACTCCGGACTGCGACAGCTCTGGCCAGGCTTAAGGGAGCCTAGGTAACTAGACACCTACCTAGAGGTACTTTTAGCCAGAAGGCTGCCCTTGGCGTTTTAGCTAAAAGTATATATTTCTAGCCCCTGACTAAGTAGATGGACGGGTTGTTTTTGACCGGGTGGATTTAGCCTTAGTGGTTTTTTCAGTTCCCGCTGTCTTGCTGGTGGCCGCCGTTTTTTTGCTGGTAGCCGCTGTCTTTGTAGCCCGTTTGGATGGCTGCTCACCCCCATCCTCTTGTTTCTTGGATCGCCCACTGCGGGTCTTGGAACTTTTTGCGCCCTTGCTGCTAGCTTTAGCACTCAGCCAACTCAGGGCCTGCTCCAGGGTAATACCATCTATTGCCATACCTTCTGGCACAGAGGCATTAACTTTGCCATGTTTAACGTAGAGACCGTAGGGACCATTAAAGATACCAATAGGTTCCTGATCTTCGGGATGGGACCCCAAATCCTTAAGGGATTCAACCTTTTTCCGACCACGTCCAGTTTTGGGCTGGGCTAGTAATTCTAAGGCCCTTTCCAGAGTAATGGTGAGGACATCATCCTCCCCTTTGATAGAACGGTAATCTCGTCCCTCCTTACCCTGATCGTGGACGATGTAGGGTCCAAATCTACCCTGGCCAGCCTTGATAGCAGCTCCAGTCTGGGGATGCTGTCCCAGGTGGCGGGGTAGGGCCAGCAAACCCACCGCTAAATCTAGGGTTACCTGCCCGGCATCTAGCCCCTTGGGCAAAGAGGCCCGCTTGGGATTGGGGTTTTCGTCGCTACTATCCCCTAACTGCACGTAGGGACCATAGGGACCTATGCGCAGATAAATGGGTTCACCTGTTTCTGGGTGGAGGCCTACTTTATCAGGGCCCTCGACCTTTTGCTTGATAATACGCTCGATTTGATCATCGTCTAGATCGGCGGGTGGTACATCTGGAGGGATTGAGGCCCGCACAGATTCTCCATCGCTATCCAGTTCAACATAGGGACCGTAACGACCAATGCGAACTCTGGCTGCCAGGTCATTGAGGAGAACGGTACGGGCTACGGTAGCATCAATCTGGGTTTCCCGTGCCTGCACTTGGTGTTCCAGGCCTTGGTCACCCGCGTAAAAAGATCTCAGATAAGGTAGCCAATCAGCCTCACCCGTGGAAATATCGTCCAGGGTTTGTTCCATGCGGGCAGTAAAGTGGACGTCCACCAGATCTGGAAAATTTTGTTCCAGCAGGGCGGTTACGGCAAAGGCAGTAAAGGTGGGAATCAGGCTATTGCCAGACAGACGAACATAGCCGCGATCGATAATAGTGCCAATTACCGTAGCATAGGTGCTGGGACGGCCAATCCCTTCACTTTCTAATACCTTAACCAGGGTAGCTTCGGTGTAGCGGGCAGGTGGTTGGGTCTCATGGCCGAGCGCTTCCAATTGGGCACAGGCCAGGCTATCGCCAGTGTGGAGGGATGGTAGTAAAATCTCCTGATCCTCAATGGCTGCCTCTGGATCATCGGACCCCTCTACGTAGGCACGGAAAAAACCAGGAAAATCAATCCGCTTACCGGTAGCCCGAAACACTGCCGTCTCGACTTCAATAGAGGCCGTGATATGGGTTTGTCGGGCCTCTGCCATCTGACTGGCGATCGTCCGCTTCCAAATTAGATCGTAAAGGGCCACTTCCCGCCCGGTCAGCCCGGTTTCATTGGGACTTCTAAAGGTGCTCCCAGCCGGACGAATGGCCTCATGGGCCTCCTGGGCACCCTTGGCCTTAGTAGCATACTGGCGAGGCTGGGGACTTAGGTAGGCCTGACCATAGCGAGTCTCAACGCAGGACCGAGCCGCATCAATCGCCTGTTGGGATAGGTGGACGGAATCGGTTCGCATATAGGTAATGTAGCCCTGCTCATAGAGATTTTGGGCCACCCGCATCGTGTCACGGGCAGAAAGCCGTAATTTACGGTTAGCCTCTTGCTGCAGGGTTGAGGTGGTGAAGGGAGGAGCGGGCTTGCGCGTCGAGGGTCGTTCCTCCAGGTTACTGACGGTCCAAACCCCAGCTTGCAGTCGAGTTTGTAGCTGCCGCGCCTGACTTTCATCCAATAAAACTACGGTGCGCCCCTCCGCAATCTGACCAGTGGCTTCGTCAAAGTCACTACCGGTGGCCAAGCGAGTTCCCTCCAGACTATAGAGCCTGGCTTCAAAGCTTGCCTTTTTCTTCAGGAGAGTTGCCTTTAGGTCCCAGTAGTCTCCCTTCCGGAAGGCGCGCCGTTCCTTTTCCCGGTTGACAACCAATTTGACCGCTACAGACTGAACCCTACCAGCAGACAGGCCTCCAGCAATTTTCTTCCACAACAGGGGAGAAAGGGTATACCCCACCAGCCGATCCAGGATGCGTCGGGTTTCCTGGGCATGGACCAGTTGGTTATCAATATCCCGACAATTCTGTAGGGCAGCATGGATAGCCTCCTCGGTAATCTCGTGGAAAACCATGCGCTTGGTGGGCACCTTGGGATTTAAGACCTGCATCAGATGCCAGCTAATACTCTCCCCTTCCCGGTCTTCGTCCGTAGCCAGAACCAGTTCGTCTGCTTGTTTGAGGGCATCCTTTAAGGTTTTCACCACCTTCTTTTTATCCCCCGGAATAACGTACAGGGGAGCAAAGTCAGCCTCTGGGTTGACCCCAAGTTGAGCCCACTTCTCGCCTTTAACATTGGCGGGAATTTCGCTGGCGGATCGGGGTAAATCCCGCACATGACCCATGGACGCCTCTACCCGATAACCACTAGGCAGGTAGTTGCGAATGGTCTTGGCTTTGGTGGGAGATTCAACAATAACAAGGGTTGACATAGGACTGGTGAGAGGTTCCTGAGCAGTATTCTAAATTAGACCTTTCCTTATCCAGAGTACTAATCAATTTACAGCACCGGTAGAACTCGTCAACGCTAAAGGTGCTAAAAAAGCCTGATTATTGTTCAGATTGAGGTGATTCTTAAATGTTTTTAATCTTTTACCCAGGATTGGCTTTGAGCGATCAACCCGGTTCTAAGGGTTCTGGTCAACCCCATAACACGCCATAACTTAACGTTTCCCAACTGCTCCGCTCACCAGTACCCTTTTCAAACCGGCGCTCAAGCGTTAGGATGCGTGTTATTGCTTACAACGGAAAGATTAAAGGGAAGGCCCTATGGATTTTGCAAGCCTTGGATCCCAATTTAATGCTGGTACCATCTGGCCAGAGGCAGTTCTAATTCTGACCATACTGGTGATTCTGGTAGGAGATATTATCCAGGGTCGCTCTTCCTCCGCCTGGACACCCTATGCGGCTATTTTGGGTTGTCTGGGTACGGTGGCTGCCCTGGCCTGGCAGTGGAATCAGGTGGATACGGTAGGGTTTTTGGGAGCCTTTAATGCAGATCGCCTCAGCATTGTTTTTCGCGGCATTATTGCCCTCTCTGCTGCAGTTACTGTGCCCATGGCCATTCGCTATATCGAGCAGTCGGGCACTGCCCTGGCAGAATTCCTGGTCATTTTATTAACCGCCACCCTGGGGGGAATGTTTCTCTCTGGCGCCAGTGAGTTGGTAATGATTTTTGTTGCCCTGGAAACCCTAAGTATTTCTTCTTATCTGCTGACTGGTTACATGAAGCGCGATCCTCGCTCCAATGAAGCCGCCCTCAAGTATTTACTAATTGGGGCTGCCAGCTCGGCTATCTTTCTTTATGGCTCCTCCCTTCTCTATGGTCTGTCTGGAGGAGAAACCCGCCTGGAAGCGATCGCCGCTCACCTGGCCAGTCAGGGTAACCAGGCTCCCATTGGTTTGGTGGTCGCTCTGGTGTTTGTAATTGCTGGGATTGCCTTTAAGATCGCGGCGGTGCCCTTTCACCAATGGACCCCAGACGTTTACGAGGGCTCTCCCACCCCCGTAGTCGCCTTCCTTTCGGTTGGTTCTAAAACCGCTGGCTTTGCCCTAGCCATTCGTCTTTTAGTCACCGCCTTTCCCCTGGTTTCAGAGCAATGGCATTTTGTGTTTACGGCCCTAGCCATCCTTAGTATGGTTCTGGGCAATGTGGTAGCTCTGGCCCAAACCAGCATGAAGCGACTGCTGGCCTACTCCTCTATCGGTCAGGCCGGTTTCTTGATGATTGGGCTGGTGGTCGGTACGGATGCTGGCTATGCCAGCATGATTTACTACCTACTGGTTTATCTATTTATGAACCTGGGGGCCTTTACCTGCGTGATTCTCTTTGCCCTGCGCACCGGTACTGACCAGATTAGTGAGTACAGTGGTCTTTACCAAAAAGATCCACTCCTTACCTTGGGTTTGAGCATTTGCCTGCTGTCCCTTGGCGGTATCCCGCCCCTGGCAGGGTTCTTTGGCAAAATCTATATTTTCTGGGCTGGCTGGCAGGCAGGGGCCTATGGCCTGGTCTTGGTAGGGCTGGTAACCAGCGTTATTTCTATTTACTACTACATTCGTGTGATTAAGATGATGGTAGTGAAAGAGCCCCAGGAAATGTCAGAGGTAGTCAAAAACTACCCTGCTCTACGTTGGGATCTGCCAGGACTCCGACCCATGCAGGTAAGCTTGATTTTGATGCTGGTGGCCACTTCCCTGGCGGGTATTTTGTCTAATCCTCTATTTACCCTGGCTAACGATGCGGTGACTCATACTCCCATACTACAGAGTGCTACTACTCTGAAGACGGCCATGGCGAATCCCCAGTCACCTTTAGTGATCAGATGAGATGCGGGGCAGTAGCAGACGACTGTGGGTGCGGCCATCCTTAAGTAGGGCAAAGTTGGCCTCCCCGCCTATGGGTTTAAGCAGTAGTTGGCAGATGGATAACTCGAGACCGGGGGAGTGATCCAAGTTGGAGAGGGCTAGGCTATCCCGTTCATTTCCCGCCTTGAGTTCCTTGAGCAGTTTGGTGGGACAACGACCACCATTGGTAATGGAAAGCTCCAAACAGCGATATCCAATTCGGAAAGGGACTCAGCCAGTCCTAACCAGGCTATCCTGCTCGTTGGGTTGGTTGTAGCCCGGCTATTTAGGACTTTGCCTAGCCATTATCTGACAATTGCGGATATGCGGATAAAGGTACACCTACCTCTTATTAATAATAGGCATTAGTAGAGTCCGTGAAAGATCCCTATCGCCAATTCCTGAGACCAGCCCTCTTTTCCGGGCTTAAGCTAGATGCTGAGTTACTCCATGGTTATGCTATCAGAACCCTTAGCTATCTGGGGCGGCCTAGCCCTGAATCGGTCTGGCAACAGTGGCAACAGCACTGGTTACAGCAGCAGTTCTGTCTTACCAGTCCCCGACTTACCCAGTCTTACTGGGGCTTAACCTTTCCCAATCCCCTGGGTTTAGCCGCTGGTTTCGATAAGGACGGAGAGGCCGCCCTGGTCTGGTCCTTACTAGGTTTTGGCCTGGCGGAATTGGGGACAGTGACCCGTTATGGCCAGCCTGGCAACCCTACGCCGCGCCTATTTCGCCTCATGGAAGATGGGGCCGTGCTGAATCGTATGGGCTTCAATAATCAGGGCGCAACGGCTCTAGCCAGGCGTTTAGAGGAATACTGGGGCGACTACCCTCCAACCATCCCGATCGGGATCAACCTGGGTAAGTCTAAGGTGACTCCCCTAGCTGAGGCCGCCGCTGACTATGAGGCTAGCTTCCTGCAGTTGCAGCCCTATGGTGACTACTTTGTAGTCAATGTCTCTTCCCCCAATACCCCAGGACTGCGATCGCTCCAATCCGTGGATCAGTTACAAGAAATTCTGACTGTCTTAACGACGGCCAACAGCTCCGGTAAACCCTTGCTGGTGAAAATTGCTCCCGACCTGGCCTGGCCCGATATTGATGCGATCGTAGACCTGGCCCTTGCCAGTAGTTTGGCTGGCATTATTGCGACTAACACAACCATTTCTCGTCAGGGTTTAAAGACTCACTACCTATCCCAAACCGGCAACCCGATCGCAGAGGAAACCGGAGGGATTAGCGGCATACCCCTGCGTCAGCGGTCCACAGAGATCATTAGTCACATCTACCGTCGAACCCAAGGGGCCTTACCGATTATTGGAGTTGGGGGAATTTTTACCGCTGCCGATGCCTGGGAGAAAATTACCGCTGGGGCCAGTCTAGTACAAACCTACACTGGCTGGATCTACGAAGGACCCTGGATGGTTCGCCGAGTGCTAACCGGTCTACTCACCTATTTAGATCAGGCTGACCTATCTAGTATTGGTGAGGCGGTAGGTCTAAATCACCGTTGCTGACCATCGTAGCCACAAGATCGATGATTCAATGGTTATTCAATTTAGGAGCTATGCTGAAAAGGTAGGTCGAGGCTTGCTATGCAATCCGCTCTTGTTGATCCATCCTTGCTGCAAATCGGGGAGGTAAGCCGCCGTACTGGCTTACCGATTAAAACCATTCGCTACTATGAAGAAATTGGCCTGATTACCTCGGTAAGTCGCAGCCGGGGGGGGTTCCGCCAGTTTTCCCCCAGTTGTCTATCCCGACTCAGCTTTATTAAACAGGCCCAGGCCTTGGGCCTGACTTTATCCGAAATTGGTCAGGTTCTCTCGCTCCACGATCGCGGTCAGACCCCCTGTTTACTGGTGCGATCAACCCTGGAGGAGAAGATTCGCGACATCGATAATCGCATCCTTAACCTGACGACTCTCAGGGATACCCTACACAAGTTGCTTAACCAGGGCGATCGTTGCCACAATGCTGTCCCAGTCATTTGCCCAATTATTGAACAGCAACCCTACCTGGGGCCCGAAAGTTAAGGCTCTAAAAAAGCCGCCTGTTGAGCTGCCAGTAGGGCCTCGATACCCACCTCTCCTACCGCTAGTATTTCATTCATCTGCTGCCGACTAAAGCTACCGGCTTCAGCGGTACCTTGCACCTCGATCATGGCTGATTTATCATTCATCACCAAATTAAAATCCACAGCGGCAGCTACATCCTCTGCGTAGTTCAGGTCTAAGTAGACCTGGTCGGCTAATAAACCCACGGAGACCGCTGCCACCCGATGAATTAAGGGATTTTCCTTTAATTTGCCCTGATCTACCAGGCTTTCTACCGCCTCCCTGAGGGCGACGTAACCGCCGGTAATAGACGCGGTACGAGTACCGGCGTCGGCCTGCAAAACATCAGCGTCAACCATCAGGGTCCGCTCCCCCAGGCGGGTAAAGTCTAGAGTTGACCTCAGACTACGCCCAATCAGACGCTGAATTTCCTGGGTTCTTCCCGATAGGGTCAAAACCTCCCTAGCATGGCGCTGGGGAGTTGCCCCTGGTAGCATACGATATTCGGCGGTCAGCCAACCTCGGCCCGACCCCTGGAGAAACTTAGGGACTCCTTCCTCAACGGAGACGGTACAGAGGACCTGGGTATCACCGCAACGGGTCAGTACTGACCCGACGGCAAATTTTGTAAATCGTCGCTCAAAGGTAATCGGACGCAACTGATCAGGTCGCCGACCATCGGGACGTTGCCAGGCCATAGGTACTTTGCTGAAGGGGCCTAACTAGAATACCTCAAAGATCTGGTTTTCATTTCCAGGCTTAATTTTTCCCATAGCATCCATGTACTATAGTTACATATAGAGTCCTAGCCCCTTCCGAATCTCAAAAGTACGCTATATTTAGCCTAGCTTTCCTAGTGGTATTCTCCTGATGGTTTCCCAGCTCCAGGTCCCCAGCTTGCATTCCACTCCGGCTACCGTTGTTCGCCATCCCCTGCTGCAAACTATTGAGGGTAGCGTTCAGGTTTTTACCTCTGCGCATCGAAACTTTTTCACCGATGTCATGGTGCAGTCTCTACGTATTGCCGATCAAGGGAAAATGGTTCTGGTGGTACAACTACTCAAGGGAGGAATCCATCAAGGTCCCAATCACCCCACCCAACTGGGACAAAACCTGGACTGGCTTCGACCCGATATGCTCTGCTGCGTTGATGGGCTCAACCTAGATGGGGGCGATCGCCAAGCAGTAGTCGATCTATGGAACCATACCAGAAGCGTTGTGGCAAAAGGACGCTACGGCTTGGTCGTACTTGATGAAGTAAGTCTGGCTCTAAACTACGGTTTAATTTCCATGGGGGAGGTGCTAGAGCTTATTCAAGAGCGCCCGCCCGAGGTAGATGTGATCTTAACCGGTCCCGCTATGCCAGTGGAGCTCTTGAATCTGGCTGATCAGGTGACTCAGTTTCGGCGCAATTTTCTTGCCTAGCCTGGGGCTAGCCATCTAACTGGACCTATGCCGCCATACCCCCAATATGCGAGGAGTAAGTTGGTTATTAATTCATGGAGAAAGGATAAAATTAGCAAAGAAGTCACGGATTACTTGTCTTACGTTCACATTAAGAATCGCTCTTTAAAGATTCCATTCTGACAATAATCTTTCCGCTACTGTTTCCTCAGCTCCAGGCTATTCTAATTACAGATAAAGAGCTAAAACACCCATCTTGTTCGAGATATAAAGTACATAGTGAGCCCCTTTAGCCCCTCAAATCAGGGGGGCTAAAGGGTGGAGCTTAGCAGACAAAAAGCTAGGGGGCTGAAACTAAGAAAATTTGTATCTCACTGAACCGAGAACCGCTATATGGCCAAAGCTATTTGTTCTCCGGTCCACTTTCTGGAATCGGTGCACTGGGGTTGGTGCCTGCTTAAAGCCGGTGTTTGTGGGTAGCTACATCACCGTCATCTAAACAAAATCTACTAAATATATAGGATCATCAGGGACTTGCAACAGCAAGTAAAACTTCCACTAAATTTCTTAAGGGATCTCTGAGAGTTTTAATGAGTTAAGTAAGTACTTAGGATGCGTCAAAGATTAACTAAACAGTGATTTATTTATCCAATGAGAAAAATATCTATAACTATAGCGGATTTCACTCGGGTGAAGTGCGATATGAGCACCCCCCCTGCCCCCCCTTATCAAGGGGGGGTACAGCGTGAAACCCTAACGGCCAGCCGCCGGGGGGTAGGACTGAGCAATTGGGTGTCTCACTCTATCGAAAACCGCTATAGTCCAGCTAACTTTCTGTTCCCTGACGCCAGGACAATACCGAAAAGTAAAAACTATAGAGATGCCTTCAAAAGGTTAGCCTCTGAGGAGGGAGCTAACCTTATTGAACGCATAGTAAACCTTAGATCGATAAAAACCTATCTTGCCAATCAACGTCAAAAGGCGGTCGTGAAGGAACAAATTCTACTTAACAAGGAGATCCTCATCGACTTTCACAGGGAAATTATCTCCACTATCGCCACACAAGGCTACTGGCAGGGAACTATTCAATCTTTGCTGCCAGTAGCAGTTGTTGATCAGCTTTTATCTCGAACCCAAGCTGTCAGCCATCAACTAGATCAGCAGCTTCACCAACAAAGTTACAGCCGATGTAATTCAGTGGCCTTGGATCCATCTGAAATTCTCAGCGATATTAATAACTGGGTTATCTATCAAGCTGGCTTGAATGAGCAAATTCTAAAAATTGCCCATCACTATATGGGGCTACCGGTCGCCTATCATGGCGCAGAAATTCGCCTCAGTCGGGCAATTCCTGGCAGGCTAGATTGGACAGGACCGCGAGTTCCCCACTATGACGCTGAAGAGGGACAAACTTACCCTATGCTTAAAGCTGTCCTTTATTTAAGTGATGTAACTGAGGATACAGGACCATTTACCCTAGTTAAGGATGGTCGCCCTATTACTGTACCCGGCAAACAGGGTACCTTGATCCTGGCAGATACCAGTTTGACCCTACATCATGGTATGCCCTTAAGGTATGGAAAACGGTCAGTCTTATTTTGGACTTACACCAGTCGTCGTCCCCATTATCCCCATCGATGCATTATTTGGCCCCATTCCCATTGGGCCGTACGAGAAATGACCCGTTCCTTGTCTCCACTCCAGCAGCAGGCGGCTAGGTGGCGTGAAGCCTTTTTAATGGCCCTATGCCCGGTTAAGTATCATCCCTTACCAGGCTTTAATTTTATGATTGGGGACCGTAATAGCCTGGTCTAGATCTTAGTACTGAATTACCTGGGATAAAACTATTAAGCAGAAAGCTGAGGGCCAGGTTGATCGGTCCAATGGACATCTCCCTGGAGCAACCAAAATCCGTCAAACCTATCGCTGTCTGGAGTAGTTTGTACAGCAATAAAATGTAACTGGTTAGCCCTGGTCTTAGCAGCCTCGAAGCTTTGAGCTTCCTGTAGCAGGGCCGCAGTTGTCAAGGGCGCTAAAATCCAACTGTCAGCAGCCCCGGTTTCCAGAACTAGTTGGGGTCTTTTGCCAGTTTCTACCCACCAGTAGGCCAATTCTAGTCCCGATAGCCAGGCAGCTAAGGCTGTAGCCCGAGCAGAAAAAATCAGTAAGCCGGGTATGGGGGTGTGGGGGTCGATCCCCTGCAGAGGAAAGGATTCCCCAAAAGAGATCGGCCACTCCGGCAAATCCCCAAAGCTGGTGGCCTCTAGGGTGACAAAGGCCCATCGCTGACCAATCAGGGCATCGGGCAGGGGACGAGGGGTAGGGGGTGGGGCTGCGACAGTAGGGGAGGGTAATGTTGTATAGCCTGGTTGACCAGGATAGAAGGATTGATGGCGGTCTTCAATCCACCGCTGCAGAGCCAGGGTTCGGCGGCTGGCCACAGCGGGAATACCCAGTTGGTCGCAGGCCCGCTGAATCATGTTCTGCATCTGATAACGAAAATAGCGGATGCGACCGGGAGGGCTAGGGGCTAGGGAGATCGCCTCCTCAATAGCAGCTTGAAGGTTAAGGGAGTTAACCTCGGTATTGCTCAAAAATTTGCTGTAGCGAAACAGCTGATCAGACTGGCTATGGACATCTACAAAGCCCTCGCAAATGAGTACTTCCCATCGTCTTTTCTGGTTCTCGTCCAGCAATGGACGGGAGTAGAAATCCAGTTCCCAAACCGATCCCATAATTTTATCCTAGGCCTCACTGGCGGCCAGCAGTTGACCCACGTCAGCGACCCGATTTTCAGCCTCGGCCATGAGGGTATCGGGTTCTTTGAGAAATTCCCCTGGGTATTTTTCTAGAACTTTGGTGGAAAGGGAAATACGATTGCGATCGCTATCAAGGGCAACCACTACCGCCTTAATCGGCTGTCCCACCCGCAGCACCGTAGACAGTGAATCGATATAGGTTTTACTGATTTGCTTAATGTGGAGTAAGCCAGTAATACCGTCGAAATCCACAAAGGCACCAAAGGGCTTAAGACTGGCCACCGTACCCGTCACCAATTGGCCCAGGGCCAGTTGCCCCATGACCTGGCTACGGGCGGCCAGCCGTTGAGACATGACTAACTTGTTGTTGGCCGGATTGACCTCTAAAAAGCCCAGGGTAATTTTCTGCCCCAGCCAATCCTCCAGGGATTCATAGGTGGAAGCCAGGTGGGATCGGGGTACAAACCCGCGCAAGCCTTCTACGTCAACGGTCACCCCTCCTTTATTGTGACCGGTCACCCTGGCCTCCACTACGGCTCCCTGCTCCGCCCGCTGAGCCAGACTGGCCCAGAGTTGCTTGACCTTGATCCGGCGAATTGAGAGCAATATCTGACCATCCGCATCTTGGTCGCGAATTACCTCAAACTCGTAGTCTTTGCCGACTTCCACCACTCCTTCAAGGGAGCTAACGGCCTTTACCGCCGCTTCCCGGGTCGGCAGAAAAGCCGCCGATTTACCGCCAATGTCAACGGTGGCTCCGTCGTTAGCAAGGGCTACCACGGTACCACGCACGGTACTGCCGAGCCGAAAGGTATAATCGTGAGCCTCGAGGGCCCTGGCAAAGTCTTCAGCGGAAAAGGTCAAACCTGGTCTCCTGAACAAAATTAGGCACGGATAGATCCCCTATCATACACCTTCCCAGGTAGGGACCGTACCCTAGATTGCCAAACCCAGGCGTAACCCCAACACAGCGTGGATCACCATCAGGGCCACCGCGACGCTGCCTACATAGGCATGGGCGGTACGTAGACTGGACTGGCCACCGCCAAATTTGCTAGCAGAAATGCCGCCGTTAATGGCCAGTAGGCTTACCAGAGTGGTGCCCGTCCAAAAGTGCGGGCTTTCAAAAATGGGTTTGTCTTGCATTACCAGGGACAGCACCCCACCGGTATAGCCCAGGCTAATAAAGGTAAATAACCAGAGGGCCAGACGCCTATGCATGGTAAAGTTCTCAACTTTTTTTTCAGCATCCTGGCTGAGACGGCCCTGCCACCCAGCCCAGGCGGTAACACTCCCCATTACAAACAACACAATACCCATCATCAGGGGATGACCCCAATGCACAATGGGATCGGGCACACCAAAGCCGGCAAACCAGTCGGCAATGGGCTGTAAGACATTCCGTATAGTGGAAACCATGGTGAATTGCCAAACCACGCTAAACAACTATTTATTAAGGTGCCATATTTTCTGACCATGGAGATTGGATATTTTCTCAAGGGACTGGCCCTCGGATTGGCGATCGCGGCTCCCGTAGGGCCAATTGCATTGCTCTGCATCGGTCGAACCCTAACCCAGGGGCAAGGCATAGGGCTGGCCACCGGACTGGGGGCAGCCACCGCCGATGGTCTGTATGGCAGTATTGCCGCCTTTGGTCTGGTCACCCTGGCCCAGCCTTTCATTCACCAGGCCCTCTGGCTGAAGATGGGGGGCGGCCTGGCCCTCTGCTGTCTAGGAATAGCCACTCTCCGGTCTAAATCAGTGGCCCGCAAAAATTCAGGACCGCGCCCTGGTTGGTGGGTTGCCTATGGGTCCACCTTTCTATTGACACTGAGTAATCCCGCCACTATGGTGTCCTTCATTGCTATTTTTGCTAGCCTGGGTCTGGGTAACCCTAACCAGGCCTGGTCCTCTGCTTTGGCGATGGTAATGGGGGTATGGGGGGGGTCAGCCCTATGGTGGCTGTGCTTGACCTGGGGAGTAACATTGTTTAGCTCCTATCTGACTCCAACCCGACTGATCTGGTTAAATCGGGGAGCAGGGGTGGTGCTGTTGGTCTTTGGGGTAACCGCCGTGGTGCTCCCATAGGGTGCCTCCCTTCCCAGTTCCTTGATCCTGTCTGGCCAGCCTTCTTCCGGTTAGAAATGCTATGACCCCTGGAAAATCCCCATTGCCTTCCTCAACCGTTTACCGCATCAGGGTCTGGCCCTGGCTGGCCCTGGTGGGTCTAGGGCTGGCTATCTGTCTGATTCTAGGGGCGATCGCCCCAGTCCTGGCCTCCTTACCCCAACCTCTACTGGTTAGTACCTCCATAAAAGAGCTACAACATAGACAAAAAACTTTAAACCAAGAGCGCCGTCAGATTGACCAGCAGCAGGAACAACTGCAAAATCGCCAGCATCACTCCGAAGTCAACCTGAAAAACCTGGAGCAAAACATTACCTATACCGACAACCAGATTGCAGAAACCGAATATCGCCTTGCCCAGGCCCAAAAATCCTTAGAGAAATTTCAAACCCAGCTCAAACAGGCGGAGACCGACTACGAAAAGGCCAGAAACGCTACCGTTGGCCGATTGCAATTTTTACAGCGACAGCAAGCCAGTGAAGGCTGGGCCGTACTGCTGCAAAGCCAGGATTTGAACCAATTTCTCGATCGCCAGTACCAGTTGAAGCGGGTTTATGCCGCCGACCGCCAGGTACTTGAGGATATCAAGGTGAAAGCTGCAGCCATCCAAACTCAAAAAGCTGCCGTTGAAGATCAGAAAAATCAGGTGGCCCTGTTACGGCAACAATTCCTTTCCCAGAAGAAGCAATACCAGGCTGAGGCGGGGGAAGAAAAGCAACTGATTAACCGGCTACAGCAGCAGAGATCGGCCCTGGAGGCGGCAGAAGCCCAGTTAATGCGGGATTCGGAGCAACTGGCCAACCTGATTCGGCAAAAGCTGGCAGCGGAGTCCCAGTCCACTGTGATCCGCGGCACCGGGCGTTTTATTGCCCCCTCCAGTGCCGGACTTTCCAGTGGTTTTGGCTATCGCATGCACCCCATTTTAGGGTATCGGCGTTTCCATGCTGGGGTAGATTTTTCCGGCGCCTATGGCAGTACCATTCGAGCCGCTGACTCGGGACGGGTAATTTTCTCAGGCTGGTATGGGGGCTATGGCCAGGCGGTGATTATTGACCATGGCGGTGGCTTAACCACCCTTTATGCCCACACCAGTCGCTTATTTGTACGGGAAGGTGAGGCCGTACAGCAGGGCCAGCCGATTGGGGCTGTGGGTTCAACTGGACTGTCTACAGGTCCCCATCTGCACTTTGAAGTGCGCCAAAACGGTAACCCTGTTAACCCTATGGGCTATCTATAACTTTGACTGCTCAATTTTTCAACGGAAGCGGTGGGATTTGAACCCACGAGGGAAGGTTTACTCCCCTACCTCCTTAGCAGGGAGGCGCTTTCGACCACTCAGCCACGCTTCCAAGGATTGGTCTTTGGTTAGTGTAGCAGAGACTTACACCCACTCACCAGAATTTTATTGGAGTTGTCGTTAATTACTGTTTTTCCTCGGGACGCTTAGCGAGGGTTTTGGTAGGATACAGAAAAGCTAAAGGGGAATTAGCTCAGCTGGTAGAGCGCTGCGATCGCACCGCAGAGGTCAGGAGTTCGAATCTCCTATTCTCCATTTTTGCCTCAGTAGAGCTCAGCAGGTAGAGGGCTGCGTTGGCGTAGCCTGGCCTGGGGCCAATCGCACCGCAGAGGTCAGGAGTTCGAATCTCCTATTCTCCATCCTTTCTGGGACGGATTTCGCTGGCTAGGGCGCTGCGTTGGCGTAGCCTGGCCTGTGGCCAATCGCACCGCAGAGGTCAGGAGTATCTCCCAAGGGGAGAGGCTACGCCAACGAATCTCCTATTCTCCATTTTTGCCTCAGTAGAGCTCAGCAGGTAGAGGGCTGC
>JBMOHM010000049.1:0-22996 GCA_049317845.1 Nodosilinea sp.
AACGAAGGTATTCGGGCCTGGATGGCACCCACCGACCAGCCCCATGAGAAGTTTGTATTCCCCGAAGAGGTACTGCCCCGTGGTAACGCTCTCTAGTAATTCTTTTATTGCCGGTCGCGACCAACCTTCCACAGGTTTTGCCTGGTGGTCGGGTAACGCCCGCTTGATCAATTTGTCTGGTAAGTTGCTGGGCGCCCACGTGGCCCACGCTGGTCTGATTGTTTTCTGGACCGGGGCCATGACTTTGTTTGAAGTCGCCCACTTTGTTCCAGATAAGCCTCTCTATGAGCAAGGTTTCATTCTCCTTCCCCACCTGGCTACCCTGGGTTGGGGTGTGGGCCCTGGCGGTGAAGTCATTAACACCTTCCCCTACTTTGTGGTTGGCGTATTGCACCTAATTTCCTCCGCCGTACTCGGTCTGGGCGGGGTTTACCATGCCCTTCGTGGACCTGAAGTACTAGAGGAATATTCCTCTTTCTTTGGCTACGACTGGAAAGATAAGAATCAGATGACCAATATCATTGGCTATCACCTGATTCTTCTCGGATGTGGTGCCCTGTTGTTAGTGTTAAAAGCCTGCGTCTTTGGCGGTGTTTATGACACTTGGGCCCCTGGCGGTGGTGATGTCCGGTTGATTACCAATCCCACCCTGAATCCGGCTGTGATCTTCGGCTACCTACTTCGTTCTCCCTTTGGAGGTGAAGGTTGGCTGATTGGGGTCAACAACATGGAAGACATTATCGGTGGTCACATTTGGGTTGGTCTCATCTGTATCGCCGGTGGCGTTTGGCACATTTTGACGACTCCTTTTGGCTGGGCGCGGCGAGCTTTGATCTGGTCTGGTGAGGCCTATCTCTCCTACAGTTTGGGAGCTCTGTCCTTGATGGGCTTTATCGCTTCTTGCTACGTCTGGTTTAACAACACTGCCTATCCCTCTGAGTTCTACGGCCCTACCAACGCTGAATCGTCCCAGGCTCAAGCCATGACTTTCTTAGTTCGTGACATGCGTCTAGGGGCCAACATTGGGGCTGCCCAGGGTCCTACTGGTCTGGGTAAATACCTGATGCGTTCTCCTACTGGGGAAATTATCTTTGGTGGTGAGACCATGCGCTTTTGGGACTTCCAAGGTCCCTGGCTCGAACCCCTACGGGGTCCCAATGGTCTTGACCTGGATAAACTCACCAATGATATTCAGGATTGGCAGGTGCGGCGGGCCGCTGAGTATATGACCCATGCTCCCAACGCTTCGATCAACTCTGTTGGTGGTGTGATTACCGAAATCAACTCCGTCAACTTTGTTAATCCCCGTCAGTGGTTGTCTACCTCCCACTTTGTCCTGGGCTTCTTCTTCCTGGTTGGTCACCTCTGGCACGCTGGTCGGGCTCGGGCGGCTGAAGCGGGCTTTGAGAAGGGCATTGATCGGGAATCGGAACCCGTATTGGCTATGGGTGATCTTGATTAAGGTTATCGGCCAATAGGGTAACGTACCTGAAAAAAGCTCCTGCCTCGAGGCAGGAGCTTTTTTATTGATCCCCCATCCCAAGCCCCCTGCAAGGGCACGAAGGCAAGCTAGAATGCAGACCCAGCCTTAGCTTTCACCGATCCACCCGATCTTCAGCGTTCTGGCCAAAGCTATACTAAAAATTACTAGACGATAGCCTTTTTACCGCCGATTATCTCCTGACTGAGAGGAGTCTGCTATTTCCGACCCGACTAATTGGCGAGATCTTCCCATCGACAATGGGGATCATCCCAATCTCGACCAAGATGCTACAATTCAACCCCTATCCCATCTGATTTTTAACCAGATGGCGGCTGCCCAGGTAATTGACTCTACAGGTGCGGTGGTACGGGAGTTGGTGGAAAATGCTCTGGATGCCCAGGCAACTCGTATTACTCTGGAACTCTGGCCTGAGACAGGGCGCATACAGTTGGCCGATAACGGTGTTGGTATGACCCAGGCTAACTTGACCTTGGCGGCTACCGCCCATAGCACCAGTAAAATTCGTAACCCATCAGACCTCTGGGAAATTCGTACCCTTGGTTTCCGGGGCCAGGCTCTCTATAGCCTGGCCCAATTGGGGCAGCTTACTCTATGCAGCCGATCTCGATCCTTGGCTGGTGGCTGGCAGGTTACCTACTCCAACCAGGGTGAGCCAACTGCTCTCAAGCCTATTGCCATGGCTCCCGGTACTATCGTCACGGTGGCTGAACTATTTTATTTCTGGCCTGATCGGTGTCTGCAGATGCCTATTCCATCTGATCAATTGCGCCAGGCACAACAGGTAATTTACCATGCCGCCCTTTGTCATCCCCAGGTTACCTGGAGGGCTCGCCTGAACGATCGCGCCTGGTTTTCCCTGACTCCGGGACCATCGGCGCAGGCGATCCTGACCCAGATCTTGCCCTCAGTGTCCCCCTCAGATCTGCGAGAGAATTCTGCTCAGATTACCTGGTCCGGTTCTTCAACTACCGCCACCCCCGAATCAACAGTCACCTGTTATGGGTTAATCGGCCTGCCCGATCGTAGCCATCGGCCCCGATCCGACTGGGTTAAGGTAGCTATTAACGGTCGTATGGTGGCCTTACCCGAACTGGAGCAGGCTCTGATGCAAAGTTTTCGCTACACCCTGCCCCGCCACCGTTATCCCCTTTGCTTTGTCCATCTTCGGATTCCACCCCATCATATTGACTGGCACCGCAGTCCTGATAAATCCAGGCTATACCTACAGGATTTAGACCTCTGGACAGAGAAGGTTCAGGCCCAGATCAAGTCATTAATCGGGGACAGCCCCAGCGATGACACCCAGGTATACCAGCCCCTGACCCATTGGATTAAGGCTACAGAGCCCCAGGCTGTCTATCAAGTTCCTGGGGAAGAAAACCTGGTCCTGTCCGATCGCCCTTCCGGTAGTACCCTCCCTCCTTCCCTGATTGCTATTGGCCAGATTCATAACCGCTATATTCTGGCGGAGCAATCGGATGGACTCTGTCTGATCGAACAGCACATTGCCCATGAACGGGTGATCTATGAGCAACTACAGGACCGCTGGCAGGTAGTCCCCCTGGCCGTGCCGGTAGTTCTAGATAATTTATCCCCTGATCAGGTAGATCAATTACACCGACTGGGACTGACCGCAGAGGAGTTTGGCCCTCAGCGCTGGGTGATTCGCAGCGCCCCTGCCAGCCTCAGCGATCGCCCAGACTTGACCGAAGCCCTGCTGGACATCAGTCGGGGCGGCGCTATAGACAAGGCAATGGTGGCAATCGCCTGTCGCACTGCAATTCGTAATGGTACACCCCTGACTCTGGCAGAAATGCAGACTTTATTAGTGGACTGGCAGCGCACCCGCCATCCCCGTACCTGCCCTCACGGTCGCCCTATTTGCCTAACTTTGAAGGAAACTAATCTAGCTCGTTTCTTTAAACGTCATTGGGTGATTGGCAAAAGTCATGGAATTGAATAGTCTTTCCTAACCCGCCTGACCTTTGAGGCATCGGCTCTGGCCTGGGGGTTTTGGCCAGAGCTATAGCTTAATCTTTTTCAATGTACTGGCGCACATCGTTGAGATCGATGTAGCGATCGGTGGCATTGCGTAGTTCTCGAGCAATCATACCCTCCGTAGAGACAACGGTAATGTGGGTACTCTTGGAGCGCAACAGCTCAATGGCCCGTTCAAAGTCACCATCGCCACTGAAGAGAACAACCTGGTCGTACTGGTCAACGGTATTGAACATATCGATGGCAATTTCAATATCCAGATTAGCCTTTTGCGAGTAGCGACCGGAGGCATCGTCGTAATACTCTTTAAGAATTTTTGTGCGCACAGTGTAGCCTAGACTGATTAGAGCATCACGGAAGCCCCGCTGATCCTGAGGATCTTTCAAACCGGTATACCAGAAGGCATTAACCAGAGTCGCTCCTCCCTCTACGGTCAAAAAGTATTCTAGAACCCGTTTGGGATCGAAAAACCACCCGTTCTTTTGCTGAGCATAAAACATGTTGTTTCCATCTACAAAGATGGAAAGTCGCTTTAAACCATTCCTATAGTACATAAAGACTCAAAATTAAAAATTCAAATAAAAGCAATTTAGATAGACTAGGTGAACCGAACACCTTTCAAAAACACTAGAGAATCGAGGGTTATCAAGCCAATTAATTGAAGCTAGCTGGGAAGCTTTGGGGAAGAACTTTAGAATTGAAGGAGATGAGGTCTGAAAATCAACTTCATTTAAAGAAGGTCCGACAAGCAAGAAAAACAGTTTTTCTGTCAACAAGGACCTGAGAAGATCAAGACCACTGACTTTCAAGGTTAGACAAACCAATATAAAGATTGGTTATTGCTTCGACTGTTGCTTCTGCTCCCTTAATCACTTTGCATCAAAATAATCGACCAGAATAGTGTTCCCAAAAGGTGTATGAATAGTAGACTCACCTGAGTAATAGGTAGGTTGAGTAGTTTAGCTGTTCTTCACAGAAAAATCTAGCCTGTAGCAAACATAATTTTCATCAAACAAAGAGGGCGGGGAAAAAAGGGTGTTCATAGGTAGCGAAATTAACATAGCGCAGGCAAAAATTCCCAGGCCTGGAAACCCTGAAGGTATCTCACGTTGCAGATCGGCACTTTGCCCTGGATTTCAAGCAAGCTTTTAACGTTACACCTCCTGCAAAAGAAGGATTGATAGAAAAATCATAGAAAAAGAAAAATAGGTCTAAAGATATGATGGAACTATAGATAAAGTAATCGTCAGTGAACGATAGCGTTAGAAGGCTAAGGAGATAGTTACAACTGAAGCTGCGCTAAAGGGCAGAATTTATCTATACAGGGAAGGAACTATAATTAAACTACTATATTGAGTCCATGGACCAATCTACAGGCATTAATTTATACAGCCCCGCATTTCTATTATATATACTCTGCAGCTTATTGTAAGGATGATTTCAGTTTTGTCTGTAAAGGTTGGGGTACTTCAGTTAAAAATCGGTATCCCGTAGCCATCTCAATACGATGGATAGAGGTTTGATAGGTATGCCAGTCGTGGCTAATTTTATTGCTGTTGGGCATATCTACGGCAATCACCTGGCTCCGGGGGGTAAGTCCCAGTCGGCCATTGGCCAGGCGATCGTAGATGATAATAATTTTCCATAGTCGAGAGGGGACCGTAACCCCTTGCATATCAGCGACTTGTTTTTTACCGTAGGCTCCGGCAAAGATATGAAGGCTACGGTGCTGATCATGAACTAAACTGCGAGCGTAGATTTCTAGTTCGCGCCAGGGTCCCCGATTGTTAGCAGGGGCCTGGGGTAGGATGTTGGTCATAACGAAGGTGGCACTGTTGTCGAGGCTATTGCGGGTGCGATCGCCAGAGGGCACCACATGACCTCGATCATAGTGACTACGACTATAGTCCTCCGGGGTCACCTGGTAAAACCTGGGAGGTAGGTTTCGATCAGGACGGAAGTCTTCCTGACGATCTACCGTACCCAGCCAGGTGCCATCTAATTCCCAACTGGCCCAGTCTAGAATTCGTCGATCGCTATCGTAGGCCAACACATATTGGGACCGCTCCAACAGATAGTTTTTAGGATTCCTGGTGCTAGCGTGGCTGGGGTTACCCAAAACGAGATGGGGATTTTTAGAGGGTGGAGGATCTGGATCCATAGGCGGCAGGGTAGGCGGCAGTCCATCACAAGCGTGCCTGTTACCGTCCTCATCCAAACCATAGACATCTCCTGGAAAGGCCTCCAGGACTGCTTGAGCCTGGGGTTGGCTGAGGAAATCGCCACAGTTACAGTCATCATTGACACAGGGGGGCAGATCGGTGGTGTCAGTCCTTCCCTTCCCCATTCCTATAAGCTGCCTGAAATCCCCACAACCGACCGCCAGTAGGCTAATCAGGCATAGCAAAAGAGAAGGTTTAATTCGGAAAGGTTGCATAAGACCCCCAGTAGCTATAACAATGGAATGGTTTGTCACCCTATCCCTTCCCCCCCCTGGGGATACTCCCTTGTTGTCGCGTTTACCTGCGAAGGACTTGGTGAGTTATGGGTTAGGTTGCCCATGGAGTTGAGTTCCTAACCGCTGAGACGCAATCAGAATCGGATTTGATCATGCTGAAACAAGTCATTTCTAAGTTCCAGGCCAGATTTCCCGCCCCTGCGGTCCATGCCCACTGCGATGGCCCTTGTGGCGTTTACGATCCTTCCTCAGCTCGGGTTGCTGCCGAGGCTGTGGTTTCCATGACCAAGAAACTCATTGATTTACAACCACCTGCCGCTGGGGATAAGGCGGCAACGGTTGCCTATAACAATACCCTGTCCCGTTATATCGCGATCAAAGAAGAGCAGGCCCAACTTGCCAAGGAAGAGCTGCTGATTCTTTGGACCGATTATTTTAAACCTGTTCATCTGGAGCAGTTTCCTGATTTACACGATACTTTCTGGAAGGCGGCTAAACTTTGCTCAGCCTGTAAGGTTGAGGTCAGCCTGCAGCACTCTACTGAACTGATGGAGGCAATCCAGAAGATTCACGGGATATTTTGGGCTACGAAGAACCGAGACATTGCCTGGTATACGGCCAGCTAGACCGATAGTTTCCTAAGGATCGGGGAGGTGCAGTCTTTGTGCCTCCATTTTTATGCCTCCAGTAACGGGGCGGAGGGGAGGACCAGGAGACCTACCCAGCCTTACCTGCTTGCCCATGTCCTCTGTCTCCAGCCTTCGGACCAAAGCCATACCCTTGCTCCCTACTTCCCCACCGGATCAGTTGCGTTGTAGCCAACTCCTAGACTTGGTTCTCTGGCTTTTAGGGCAACGGCGACGCCTCCGGGTGGTAGGGGAGTCTATGGTTCCCCTGTTGCGACCAGGGGAGGAAGTTCTGGTCAACCCCCGTAGCTATTACCGCACCCCTCCCCAGCCCGGAGATTTAGTGGTAGCAGAGCATCCGGCCCAGCCCGGTCTGGAGCTGATCAAGTGGGTAGTTGATGGCCAGGGGGATGATTATTTTATTGTCGGTATTAATCTTGCGGCCAGTACGGATAGTCGCAGTTTTGGCCCGGTGCACCGGGAAAAATTACTGGGTAAGGTGGTCTGTCGCTTTCCCTAGGGTTGGACCCCAGGAAACCAATTTTCCCCATCATGGGCTTATAGCTCCTATCATTTTTTGTAAAGCCGCTGATGGCCCCTGGCCCCCTATAATTATTAATAGAGATTAGGCTTTGTATAGCCGTAGCCACGGTTGACAGGGCGAAGGGCTAGCTAGAACGTCTACCCGGCCTCGGCTTTGACGAACCAGCTCTTTCCCCAGCCTGCTGGCCAAAGCTGATATAGAGCTTTGGTGCCCGGTTGAGGCCGTTGTTTTCCCTGGTTCCGTAGCATATTTTTCCCGGCAGATTTCTTTTAAGCATTTGCCTTTTGTGATAAGGACATACATCACCATGACTACAGCTAACGATATTGATAACAGTAATTCTGAAACCCCAGCAGCGACTAGCTCTGCCTCTACGCGGTCCAGTCGGGCTAAGCAAAATACCCGGACTGGCGGCGAGTTGGTGAAGGCGGAACACCATGGTGCAGTGATTGTCCTCGACGATAATACCCGTTTGGTAGAAACCGATAGTCTGCCTAACCATCGCCCCATTGCCTTGAGCACATTCCAAGTGGTGGGCAGTCTCGATCGGGCTGGTGATCGTCCCATTGCAGCCAATACCTTCAAAATTGCCACTACCGACACTCTGCCCGGTCATCGTCCTGTAGCCGTTAGTGACCTACCCATCGCCGATCTCCATGTTTTGCCTGGCGATCGCCCCATTGCTCCCAACGATGTAGTGGATCCTCCTGTAGCGATTTTAATGGGTTACCTGGACTAAAAATCTCTCCTCCACAGCTGTGATGTAGCCACCGATGGCGATGCTTGAGCCGACGCCGCAGAATAATTATCAGGCGGATCACATCCATTATCTGCGTTATAGCTTTCGGCGTCGTCTGGGCAAGGACCTGGTTGATCCAGCTCTGACCCCCCTGGAAGCAGCCAGGGTAATTTACTATGCCCCCTACGTAGTGGTTTCCCATGGGGTAGGGGCCGATCCCATTTTTAACTACGGTAACCAGGCCGCCCTGCAACTGTTTGCCATGGATTGGTCAGAGTTTACCGCCCTACCTTCGCGCCAGTCCGCTGAGCTACCCAATCAGGCAGAGCGGGCTCAAATTCTGGCCACGGTGACGGCCCAGGGTTTTATTGAGCATTATGGGGGTATTCGGATTGACCGCACCGGTAGACGCTTCCGTATTCAGGATGTAACGGTCTGGAACTTGGAGGATAACCAGGGATCTGACTACGGTCAGGCTGCCCTCTATAGCCAGTGGGAGTATATCTAGTCCCCCTGACCTCTAGCTATGACCGGATGGATTTCGGACTGTGAATAAACCCCAGGGGGGATTAAGGGAACCCACTTAGTTTGATAAGATGAAAAGTTTGTAAAGTACCCCCTGTCTGTGGAGAAGGAGAATGTCATGGCCCGTATGTACTACGACAGTGATGCCAATTTAGATTTACTCAATGGCAAGACCGTAGCCGTTGTTGGCTACGGATCCCAGGGCCATGCCCATGCTCTCAACTTAAAAGATAGCGGCGTCAATGTCATTGTGGGGTTGTACGAAGGGAGCCGTTCCATTGCCAAGGCAGAGGCCGCCGGTCTGGCGGTTAAACCAGTTGCTGAGGCGGTTCATCTGGCGGACTGGGTAATGATTTTGCTGCCGGATGAGGTGCAGAAAGCCATTTACAAGCAGGCCATTGAACCCAACCTGGAGGATGGCAATGTGTTGCTGTTTGCCCATGGATTTAATATTAATTTCGGCCAGATTCTACCTCCCGCCGACGTGGATGTGGTGATGGTGGCCCCTAAGGGGCCAGGACACCTGGTTCGCCGTACCTACGAGGAAGGCCAGGGGGTGCCCTGTTTGTTCGCGGTACATCAAGACGCTACTGGCCAGGCCCGCGATCGCGCCATGGCCTACGCTAAGGGCATTGGGGGTACCCGCGCTGGAATTTTAGAAACCACCTTTCGGGAAGAAACGGAAACCGACCTGTTCGGTGAGCAGGTGGTGCTTTGCGGCGGGCTGAGTGAGTTAATTAAGTCTGGCTTTGAAACCCTGGTGAACGCCGGCTATCAGCCAGAACTGGCCTATTTTGAGTGTCTTCACGAAGTCAAACTGATTGTTGACCTGGTGGTAGAAGGGGGGCTGGCCAAGATGCGCGATAGTATCTCCAACACCGCTGAGTACGGTGACTATACAAGGGGTCCACGGATTATTACCGACGAGACCCGGACAGAAATGCGAAAAATTCTCAAGGAAATCCAAACGGGTCAGTTTGCTCGGGAATTCGTGCTAGAAAATCAGTCGGGTAACGCTGGCTTTACCGCCATGCGTCGCCGTGAAGCTGAGCATCCCATCGAAGCAGTTGGCAAAGACCTGCGGGCTATGTTTAGCTGGTTGAAGAAAGTTTAAGCGGTAGGGGCCTAGCCAGGTGCTGTCGTCCAAACCTACCTGAACACCTGAAAGCGAGGAGTGGGCATGGCGCGTAGCTGGCTAATTGGACTCTGTAGTTGCCTGGTAGTCCTGGTCCTTGGCCTGGATATCCATCCTGTAGGGGCTGCCATGCCCCTACAGCCCCTGTCTACGGTGGTGGGACTGCCAAATTGGCCAGCCCAGAACTCTGAACCGCTTCTGGGTCAGGTTCTGAAGGAGGGGCCGGTAGATCTTCAGGTGCCCTTGGCGGAGGTGCCATCCGATCCGGTCATACCTCGCCAGGTCAAGGCTCTGGCTCACCCCACGAACTACGGCGATCGCTTCCTCACCGATTCGAAGGGTCAGCCTGTCCATAATGAATTTATTGTGGTGCTGCACGAAACCGTAGCATCGGCCCAGAGTGCCCTGAGCTTATTTCGTACTCCCCACCCTAGGGATCAAGATCAGGTCAGCTACCACAGTCTGATCGGTCGAGATGGCACAATTTATTACATTGTGCCTCCCGAGAAGCGGGCCTTTGGGGCTGGCAATTCGGTTTTTAATGGTCCTGACGGGCCGGAAACCGTTTTGACCAACGTCAGTTTACCCCCCTCGGTGAATAATTTTGCCTACCATGTCTCCCTGGAGACCCCCCGAGATGGGTTTAATAATCGCCTGAATCACAGCGGTTATACCCAGGCTCAGTACAATTCCCTGGCCTGGCTGCTGGCCCAGACCACCATTCCCGACAGCCGTATTACCACCCATCAGGCTGTGGATCGTTCTGGCACCCGTCGCGATCCTCGCAGTCTCAATTTACAGCGCTTCCTGGCCCTGTTGCGGCGTTATCCCGGTCGCACTGAACTGGTGGGCTAACCATAAATCTATTAAGGGCCCTACTGCCAGAATAAACCCAGTATGACCGCCGACTATCAACCTTCCCTACTGTCTGATGCCGATCTGCGGGCCGCCGATCTATCCTCTGCCTATGTTGCTCCGGTCAAGTCCAGCCTGACCGAAGCTGAGTTGCAAGCCTGGAAGCAGCGGGTAGCCAGCTATCAAGAGCGGCTGCGATGGTCTGGAGATGGTGACCAGGGCACCCTCTTTGAGGTGGAGGAATCTGCGGCTAAAGCCATTGACCCCTTTAGCCTCGCTCCCCAAAATGCCGAATTCTGGCGAGAATCTTCCCAGGAATCTGGGGTACCGGCCCTTTACTTTGTGGTAGATCATCAGGTTCCCCTCCTGCTCTACATCGGTGAAACGGTCAAGTCTAACCAACGATGGCAGGGGGTACACGACTGTAAACGCTACATTCTCCAGTATGTTGAGGCCCATCGGGGCTATGGGCTGGCGGTATCGGTCAACATTGGATTTTGGCCCCACGCAGCCAGCCAGCGTAAAACTCGTCAGGCCCTGGAGGCCGAATTAATTCGACGCTGGCGATCGCCCTTTAATAAGGAAAACTGGACCCTCTGGAGCACTCCCTTTGTGGGCGGCAAGCTATAGATCGAGACCCCCTATCCTACTGGCAAGCAGTAGCAACTTTTCTGGTTTAATCGAGGTATGGCCCTAGCCCCAGACAATGGCGCGGAGGCGAGCCAGAATGTCTACCCAGTCCTAGCTTTTACCCATCCACCCGGTGCTCAGCCGGCTGGTCAAAGCTAAAATTCAATCCAGCCCTGGCCAAAGATAGGCAGAGAGGTGAAATACTTTTAATGGCGGATAATTGCGGATGGTGAAGGGTGGATTGATGCAGACATATACAGACCTATAGACGTGGCAATCCATCTCAGACGGCTGACTAAACCCAGGAGCGGCAGTTAATGATTAAACAGGCTAGAAGTAGACGGATTTCCCGGGCCCGCCTACTGCGCTGGTTATTGCAGGAGGACCGCCACGGTAAAGGGGGGCAGGTGATCCAGCACCCCTGGTGGCAGGTGATGTGCCTGACCGGGGTAGACTATTTTTCTACCCTGGGTTATCAACCCGGGATTGCGGCTTTGGCAGCGGGTTCCCTGGCGCCCCTGGCAACTCTGATTCTGGTCATGCTCACCCTGTTCGGAGCCCTACCCATCTATCGGCGGGTGGCATCCATGAGCCCCCACGGCGATGGATCGATCGCCATGCTGGAGCACCTCCTATCCTGGTGGCAGGGAAAGTTTTTTGTTCTGTGCTTGCTGGGGTTTGTCGCCACTGACTTTATCATTACGATTACCCTGTCCGCCGCCGATGCGACTGCCCACATTATTGAAAATCCCCTGGTTCCGGCCTTTCTCCACGGTCAGGAAGTGGCTTTGAGTTTGCTGCTGGTGGGGGTGCTGGCAGCAGTTTTCCTGAAGGGTTTTCGGGAGGCGATTGGGCTAGCGGTAGTACTGGTGGGGATTTATTTGTTCCTCAATCTGATTACCATTACCGTTGGCATCAGGGAGATTGTCCAGCACCCAGTGATGCTGCAGGATTGGCGATCGGCTTTGCTCACCAGCCACGGTAATCCTTTCATGCTTCTGGTGATGGCGGCCCTGGTGTTTCCCAAGTTGGCCTTAGGTCTATCGGGGTTTGAAACCGGGGTAGCGGTTATGCCCCTGGTCAAGGGTCATGCTGCTGATACGGAGGATACTCCTACCGGCCGTATTCAGAGCACCTATCGCCTGCTCACCACAGCGGCGGTGATTATGAGTTTCTTTCTAATTACCAGTAGTTTGGTAACCACCCTGTTGATTCCTGCCCAGGAGTTTCTTCCCGGTGGAGCCGCCAATGGTCGAGCCCTGGCCTACCTGGCCCATAGTTCGTTGGGGGGTGGGTTTGGTACCCTCTATGACCTCAGTACGATTTCTATTCTTTGGTTTGCTGGCGCTTCTGCCATGGCCGGTTTGCTCAATATCGTGCCCCGCTACCTGCCCCGTTACGGGATGGCCCCCAGTTGGACCCTGGCGACCCGTCCCCTGGTATTGATTTTTACCCTGATTGCCTTTGTGGTAACCATTATCTTTCGAGCTAATGTGGAGGCCCAGGGGGGTGCCTACGCGACGGGGGTACTGGTATTGATGAGCTCAGCCTCCTTTGCGGTGACCCTGGCGGCTCGCCGTCAGCGATCGCTACTCAGCACCAGCATTTTTAGTCTGATTACCCTCGTTTTCCTCTACACCACCATCGCCAACGTGATTGAGCGTCCCGACGGGGTTAAAATCGCTGCCTTCTTCATTGGCACCATCATTGTTACCTCCTTAATTTCTCGGGTATGGCGATCGACGGAACTGCGGGTGGGACGGATTGAGGTGGATGAAACGGCCCAGCGCTTTATTCAAGAAGAGAGTGAACACGTTATTCGTCTGATTGCTAATCGTAAGCAGGACGGGGATGAACAGGAATACTTTTTGAAGCAGAAGGAGGTCCGGGAAGATAACCATATTGCCCCTACGGCTCCCATTCTGTTTTTAGAGATCCAGGTTTCCGATGCTTCAGAGTTTGTCGGCACCCTCTATTTAGAGGGGGTACAGGTGGGCGATTACCGTATTCTTCGAGCCCGGGGCGCAGCCGTACCCAATGCGATCGCCGCCATTCTCTTTCATATTCGCGATCAAACCGGCAAGCTCCCCCACGCCTACTTTGGCTGGATTGAAGGCAATCCCATCCAGTACCTATTGCGGTTCATCCTGTTTGGCGAGGGAGACATCGCCGTGGTCACCCGGGAGGTGATTCGTACGGCGGAGAAAAACGTTTCCCGTCGCCCGGTTATCCATGTGGGGGGCTAGGTTAAGGCTGTCCTCAGCCGCCCTGGCGACCTGACCCCAAAGGTTTCCCCAGGAAATCATGACAGAGTTAGGAAAAGGGTCCTTTTTGACTCAAGATAGTCATAGGGAATAGCAAGGAGAACACTACCGTGGTTGCCCCTCTCACCACTACCCAGCCCCATACCTCCCCCTATGAAGCCGACACCCAGGCGATCGCCAGGGCCCTGCTAACTGCAACCCGGGAAAAGAAGAATCTATTGGCCCAGATGCGCGACCAGATGCGCTGGGACGATAAGATCATGGACTTTGCCATGGGTAATCCGGGCCTGAAGGTGCAACTATTTCGCTTCATTGATGCCCTGCCAGCGTTACGGAGTAAACCAGAAATCGCTCGCCATTTGCAGGAGTACCTGACGGTGGAGGCGGTGGAACTGCCCGGCGCCCTGAAGGGCCTGCTGAACTTTTCTAATCCCGACTCGGTGGCTGGCCAACTGGCGGCCACCACCGTCGCCCCAGCGGTGGAAACCCTGGCCTACCGCTATATTGCTGGCGACACCATCGACAAAGCTATCCGGGCGATCGAGCGGATGCGCAAGGACCACCTGGCTTTTACCATGGATTTGCTGGGGGAAGCGGTGATTACGGAGTTAGAAGCCCAGGCTTACCTGCAACACTACCTGGACTTAATGGCTCAGTTATCCCAAGCCGCCCAGGGCTGGAAACCCGTTGAGGCGATCGACCAGGCCGATGGCAAGGCCCTGGCTAAGGTGCAGGTATCGGTAAAGCTAACCGCTTTCTACTCCCAGTTTGATCCCCTGGACGCCCAGGGCAGCGGTACTCAGGTGAGTCACCACATTCGCACCCTGCTACGCCGGGCTCAGGAGTTGGGAACGGCGGTTCACTTTGACATGGAACAGTACCGCTATAAGGCCCTGACCCTATCTATCCTCAAGGATATTCTGATGGAGCCGGAGTTTCGCCAGCGTGACGATATCGGGGTGACCCTCCAGGCCTACCTGAAGGATAGCTACAATGACCTGAAGGACCTGGTGATCTGGGCAAAAAACCGAGGCACTCCGGTAACGGTACGCCTGGTTAAGGGAGCCTACTGGGATCAGGAAACCATTACTGCCCGCCAGAATGGCTGGCCCAGCCCGGTCTACAGCCAGAAAGTATCCACCGACGCCAACTTCGAGGGCATGACCCGGCTACTGCTGGAGAACCACGCCCATCTCTACGCCGCCATTGGTAGCCATAACGTCCGGTCCCAGGCCATGGCCATGGCGATCGCCAGACAACTGGCCATTCCCCGTCGGTGCATCGAACTCCAGGTCCTCTACGGTATGGCCGATAAGCTGGCTAAAGCCCTTGCCGATCAGGGTTTTCGGGTGCGGGTCTATGCGCCCTTCGGCGATTTGATTCCCGGTATGTCCTACCTGATTCGGCGACTGTTAGAAAATACGGCCAACAGTTCCTTTCTGCGACAAAACCAGGAGCAGGTATCTGTCGATCACCTGTTGGCCACGCCGGTACTGGCGGCGATCGATATAGACTTGCCAGCCCCCCCCCAGGAGTTGGGCTTACCTTTTCAGAATACCCCCGATACCGACTTTTCCCGGGCTACCCAGCGCACGGAAGCGGCGGCCGCCCTGAAGGCTGTGCAACAGCAACTGGGGCAACGCTACAGCCCCATCATTAACGGGGAAGCGGTGAACACCGACAGTAGTATCGACTCGAACAACCCCGCCAAACCCCAACAACTGGTGGGGCGAGTGGGCCTGGCCAGTCAGACCCAGGCCGATCAGGCCCTTGCCGCTGCCCAGACCGCCTTTCCAGCCTGGGCGGCCACCCCCGCCCCCGCCCGGGCGGCGATCCTGCGGCGAGCCGCCGACATTATGGCCGCCCGTCGTCACGAACTCAACGCCTGGATGGTATACGAGGTCGGTAAACCCCTGGGACAGGCGGATCCAGAAGTGTCGGAGGCAATTGATTTTTGTCGCTACTACGCTGACGAAATGGAACGGCTGGATCGGGGCTACAATTACGACTATCCCGGCGAAACCAACCACTACCGCTACTTTCCCCGAGGCATTGCGGTGGTGATTGCCCCCTGGAACTTTCCCCTGGCGATCGCGACGGGTATGACGGTGGCGGCCCTGGTGACCGGCAACTGTACTATCCTTAAGCCAGCGGAAAACTCGGCGGTGATTGCCGCTAAACTGGCGGAAATTTTAATTGCAGCGGGGTGTCCCCCTGGGGTGTTCCAGTATCTACCGGCCCGGGGCTCCACCGTGGGAGCCCACCTGGTGCAGCATCCCCAGGTGCAGGTGATTGCCTTCACCGGGTCCCGATCGGTGGGCTGTCGTATTTACGCTGAGGCGGCCCAGTGGCAGCCAGGCCAGCGCCACCTGAAGCGGGTAGTGGCGGAGATGGGGGGCAAAAACGCCATCATTATTGATGAAAGCGCCGATCTAGATCAGGCGGTGCAGGGCGTGGTCTATTCCGCCTTTGGCTATAGTGGCCAGAAGTGCTCTGCCTGTTCTCGGGTGATTGTGGTGGATTCGGTCTACGAGACCTTTGTCGATCGCTTAGTGGAGGCCACCCGTTCTCTCCATGTGGGAGATCCGGCCCAGCCCGATACGAAGGTAGGGCCAGTAATTGACCAGTCGGCCCAAAGCAAGATTAAGGCCTATATCGAAACTGGTAAGGCCGAGGCCACCCTGGCCCTGACCCTGGAGGCTCCAGAACAGGGTTACTTCGTCGGTCCTACGATTTTTACTGAGGTGGCTCCCACGGCGATAATTGCCCAGGAAGAAATCTTTGGGCCGGTACTGGCGGTGATTAGGGCAACAAGCTTTGACCAGGCCCTGGCGATCGCCAACGATACGGACTACGGGCTAACCGGTGGTCTCTATTCCCGCACCCCTTCCCACATTGAACGGGTCAAAACCGATTTTGCCGTGGGCAATCTCTATATCAACCGGGGCATCACCGGGGCGATCGTCTCGCGTCAACCCTTTGGTGGATTTAAAATGTCGGGCGTCGGTTCCAAGGCCGGTGGCCCCGATTACCTGCTGCAATTTTTAGAACCCCGCCATGTGAGCGAGAATGTGCAGCGCCAGGGCTTTGCCCCGATCGAGGGAGTAGACTAGTTAGCCGTAGCCACCGGCAAGGGGGCAGACAATTTTATGGGTTAGTCACCGCAAAATACTAACCTCTCATTTTTAAGATGGGATCGAGTTGGGTTTTAAGTTGGGCTTGGGTGGCAGGATAGGCCTGCTGGGGACTGGCTTTACGGTCTGGCCTGGGGCGATGGGAAGGTTGGAGGCCCGGATTAGGGTCAGGCTTTTCTGAGAAGACGGCTACGATAGATTACAATTTGCGGGTTTTGATCAGAATGGTTGTCGATCCCCAATCCCAGTGTTAGGGTCGGTAGGCAATGGTTGATCCAGTCCTTACGTTAGGAGAATAAAACCATGGTCCTATCTATCGCCAAATCCCTTGATTAGGTGACCCATTCAGTCGGGAAAAGGGCTCTATCCTTCCAGACCCTGTAGAGACCGATTCTGATTATTGTCACCGCTGGCGATTGTGCCAATTGCTTTTTTACAACCTTAGATCCAGGCAGTACCCGGGGAGGACCCCTAGGGGGTTAATGACCCTTTGGTTGGCTGCCATCTCACTGCGGGGTTTCCCCGCAGAAGGAGGACAACAATGAACTTTAACGGAAAAACTGCCCTGGTTACCGGGGCGTCTCGAGGCATTGGGCGAGCCATCGCCCACCAGCTAGCCCAGCAGGGCTGTCAACGAATTTTGTTACTGGCCCGTAACCGCGATCGCCTCTGCCAGGTGGCGGAGGAACTGCGCCAGTGGGGAGTTGAGGGGGTGGTGCTAGCAGTGGATCTGGCGGACCCCATCCAGGTGAATGTGGCGATCGCCCAGGCCTGGCAGCAGTATGGCCCGGTACATCTGCTGGTTAATTGTGCCGGGGTGGCCCACCAAACCCCCTTTCTGCAGGCTCGCCTCCCCCAGGTGCAGGCGGAAATTTCTACTAATCTGGTGGGGCTCTATACCGTCACCCGTCTGGTGGGACGCCGCATGGCGGTGCGCCGGCAGGGTTGCATTGTCAACGTCTCCAGTTTGATGGGCAAGGTGGCGGCCCCCACCATGGCCACCTACTCCGCCACTAAGTTCGCCATCCTGGGCTTTACCCAGGCCCTGCGTAGTGAACTGGCCCCCTACCAGGTGCGGGTGGTGGCGCTGCTGCCCTCCCTCACTGACACCGATATGGTGCGGGGGTTTGACTGGTTTCGCTGGGTGCAACCGGTCAGCCCAGAACAGGTGGCCGAGGCCCTGGTGACGGGTCTGCGGCAGGGCCGCCGGGAGATTCTGGTGGGCTGGCAGAGCCATGGGGCGGTGTGGTTGCAGCGGCTGTTTCCCGGGTTGGTGGAGGCCCTGGTGCAGCAGGCTAGTCCTGGGGTGAAGGCTACTGCTCACTAACCCTGCCCATACCCCTTCGCTATGGAGGGATGGGCTAAATAACCCGTCGAGCCATGGCCTATGTGGGGGTGAGGGGGTGAAAATTTCACTCTACACCCCTAGATGGGGCGGTGGCCCATAATGTTACTTAAGGTTATGGTCGTAGGTGAGCCGCAACGCCTACCCAGCTATAGCACTGGAAAAAATCTTAAACGCGCGTAGCGCGTATTCGAAACCGTGCATGTCGGCCAGTCCCCAGGGGTTCACCCCAAACTGCCCCACCGGGATGATCTGTTCTCGATACTGGCCCTTGGCTCCAGAGCCGTAGCTGTAGTTGCCGTCGTAGTTGGCCAGGTTGATGGTAATCGTGTCACCGAAGTAAAAGGGCGTGCTGGTACCGGCCCGACAGGTATACTCCCACTCCGCTTCGCTGGCCAGTCGGTAAGACCTGCCAGTGTGTTGGGAGAGGCGATCGCCGGTCTGAGCAGGGTTTTGTCGGGGTCTTTGAATTGGATGATCGGGTCTTCTATGACCAGGGCCAGGGCGTCGAGTTGTTGGGCGATTTTGTCTTGACGGCCAAAGGACAGCTTGAAGTAGGTATGGGGGAACCACCTTTACGCATGGGACGTGCTTACAGAGCAATCTGACTGGGGAAAGGCTGTGTTGTTTTTTGTAAAGTTTCCTGATGGAACTGGCTTCCTTTGAATTAGGAATTTAGTGGTGTTGCTTTGATCGGAACCCCTACCCCTGGTAAATTGATGAAAGCTAAGCCCGGATAGTTTTCTGGCTTTCCTCCACCCCTTGGCGGATGCTACGGCTATACTTATGCTCATCTATATTTTTTCCTATTTCCTCTACTATTAACGACCTTAATTCATGGAAAAGGATGATGTATGCAACTACTGATTACCACGCTAAATACCTGGCCACCGAATTAACCAGGCGGTGCCCCTCCGATGCTCTTGAGAAGCTGGCTGGAGCCTTCGCTGGAGCACAGGTAGACATTAACCCCCACCAGGTAGATGCGGCGTTGTTTGCCTTTAGCTCGCCCCTCTCCAGGGGGGCTTTGCTGGCGGATGAGGTGGGGTTAGGGAAAACCATCGAGGCAGGTTTGGTGATTGCTCAAAAGTGGGCTGAGCGTGCCCGTCACCTTTTGGTGGTTACCCCGGCTAATCTGCGTAAACAATGGCTGCAGGAGCTGACGGAAAAGTTTTTTCTGCCCTGCCAGATTTTAGAGGGCGAGTCCTTCAACAACGGGGTCAAAGCTGGGGTGGCTAATCCCTTCAATACCCAGGAGGTGATTTTAATCTGCTCTTACCAGTTTGTTCGAGGGAAGGAGATAGAGGTCAGAGGTGTTCCCTGGGATCTGGTGGTGATCGATGAAGCCCACCGTCTGCGGAACGTATACAAGCCTACCAATGTCATCGCTAATACCATCAAGCGATCGCTGGAGGGTCGCCACAAGCTGCTATTGACCGCTACTCCGTTACAGAATTCTCTACTGGAACTTTACGGCTTAGTTAGTTTCATCGACGATCGCGCCTTTGGCGATCTAAAAAGCTTTCGTGAACAGTTCTCTAGCCTCAACCAGGAGTCTAAGTTCCAGACCCTCAAGGAGCGGCTCCAGCCCCTCTGTCACCGTACTTTGCGGCGGCAGGTGACGGCCTACGTACCCTTCACCCAACGCCACGCCCTGCTGGAGGAGTTTACCCCTGAGGAGACGGAGGATCGGCTCTATCACCTGGTGTCTGAGTACTTACAGCGGGACAACCTACAGGCCCTGCCGGCGGGGCAGCGATCGCTGATCACCCTGGTGCTGCGGAAATTGCTGGCCTCTTCCACCTTTGCCATTGCTGGTGCCCTCACCACCATTGCCAATCGCCTGAGGGGCAAGCTTAAGGCCCCTGAAGGGAGCGAGGCCCTTACCCAGGATCTAGAGCAGGACTACGAAGGGCTGGATACCACAGCGGAGGAATGGAGCGAAGAGGCTGCCGATCCCCCACCGACCGCCCAACAGACGGCGGCCCTGGAGCAGGAAATTGCCGATCTGGATGCCTTTATCAGCCTGGCCCTATCGATTCAGCACAATGCCAAGGGTATGGCACTGCTTAAGGCCCTGGCGGTGGCCTTTGAGGCAACGGTTCGGCTAGGCGGGGTACAAAAGGCGATTATTTTCACCGAGTCTCGTCGCACCCAAGATTATCTCCTCAAGTTACTCAGTCATAGCCCCTGGAGCGAAGGCATTGTGCTGTTTAATGGCTCCAATACCGACGCCGGGTCAAAGCAGATCTATGGCGAATGGCTCCAGCGCCATCAGGGTTCGGACCGGGTTACGGGGTCTAAGACGGCGGATATGCGGTCAGCCCTGGTGGACTACTTTCGGGAACAGGGGCGAATTATGATCGCCACCGAGGCGGGGGCCGAGGGCATTAACCTGCAATTTTGCTCGTTGGTGATTAACTACGACCTTCCATGGAACCCCCAGCGCATTGAGCAGCGGATTGGCCGCTGCCACCGCTATGGGCAAAAGCACGACGTGGTGGTGGTCAACTTCCTCAACACCAAAAATGCAGCGGATAAGCGGGTGTACGAACTACTATCCGAGAAGTTTCAATTGTTTGAGGGGGTGTTTGGCACGAGCGACGAGGTGTTGGGGGCGATCGAGTCGGGGGTGGACTTTGAAAAGCGCATTGCCGACATTTACCAGCGTTGCCGCCAGCCCGAGGAGATTGCCAACGCCTTTGACCAGCTCCAACAGGAGTTGAGCTATGAGATTAAGGCGGCGATGAGCGATACCCGCCGCAAACTACTGGAAAACTTTGACGACGAGGTGCGGGAAAAGCTCAAGGTACGGGAGCAGGACTCAAAGGAAATGCTTACCCAGTTTGAGCAGCGCCTGATGCAGCTCACCCGTCACGAACTGGATGGCAAGGCGGATTTCTTTAATCAGGTGGCCTTTGACCTATACCAACGGCCAGCGGGGGCAGGAGACTCTATCCCCCTGGGGCGGTATGAACTGCCCAGGCAGTCGGGGGATGCGTTTACCTATCGACTAGGGCACCCCCTGGCGGATGCGGTGATCGCCCAGGCCAAGCAGCGCCCCTTACCCACGGCAATGATTACCTTCGACTACAGCGCCCACGACGGCAAGATAACTATTTTGGAGCCCCTGTTGGGCCAGCAGGGAGCACTGTCCCTATCCCTTTTGCGGGTGACAGCGCTGGAGCAGGTGGAGGAATACCTGCTGTTTGCTGCGGTGACAGATGATGGAGAGCCCCTGGATAAGGAACAAGCCGAACGGTTGCTTTCCCTACCGGGGCGGGTGACTCAGCCCGAGGTTACCCTACCAGCGGCCATGATTGACCCGCTTGACTCCCTCACCAAACTGCAGGAAGCAGAGCGGCACCAAACCATTACGAAACGAAATGCGGCCTTCTTTGAGGCCGAAACGGAAAAGCTCGATCGCTGGGCTGAAGACCTGAAGGTGGTGCTGGAGCGAGAGATTAAGGAGTTGGATCGACAGATTAGGGAAGCTAAGCGGGCGGCGACAGCAGGGTTAACCCTAGAGGAAAAACTGGCGGGGCAGAAGCAGGTCAAGGAATTGGAGAAACTGCGGAGTCAGAAGCGTAGATCGTTGTTTGACGCCCAGGATCAGGTGGATGAACAACGGGATCGGTTGATTGCCGAGATTGAGGGCAAGCTGGAGCAGAAGAGCGAGCTTCAGCCGTTGTTCACGATTCAATGGACGTTAAGTTAGTTACCGGTTAGTTACCGGTTGATCTCGCATAATTGATGTTATCTCACCCCTAGTTTGCCCCATGACCCAAGCCACCCAACAGCGCAAGCAACCCTTTTCTAGCTTTACCTACCGGGAGGCGTTTAAGCATCTGGGCATAACAGAGCTAACCCGCTGGGACTTGAAGGCGGCACCTGTACCCCTGAGTGATTTTTTCCGCCAGCGGTTAGAACGGCTGCAACGGTTTGACCTCGAAAGCCTAGAGGTGTCTAAAACCCTGCTGATTGATGCCATCTGTGAAGAGGGCTTAGAAGGATTTGATCGGCTTAAGGTTTGGAAAGGGGCTTACTTGGAGGGGGAAACAGTCTGTGGCAATGCTGATTATTTAGTTGCCGAACGGCGGGCCTATTTAGAAGCCCCCTTTGCCTGTGTGATTGAGGCCAAGAAAGATGACTTTGAGCAGGGTACGGCCCAATGCTTGGTGGAGATGAAAGCCTGCCAGTGGATTAATCGAGAATTGGGGCAAGATTTTACGATCTATGGCATTGTCACCAACGGGGAAGGGTGGAAGTTTTACCGGCTAGATCGGGGTGGGGCCGTGGCTGAGTCTCTGTTATGTGGCATTCGGGAGATGCCAGTGTTGTTAGGGCTGCTGCGCGAGTTTTTCCGATTGTGTGAGCAAAATTTGGCAGGCAGAATCCCATGAAGCGGCAAGTTGAGGCATGGTCAGAAGATCAGATTGAGAACTTTTGCCAGAAGTGGAAAGTTACGGAGTTTTCGCTGTTTGGTTCAGTGTTGCGGGCAGATTTCCGGGCTGATAGCGATCTGGATGTACTGGTGACGTTTGCCCCTAATGCCCCCTGGACGATTTTGGATTTAGTGACAATGGAAGCCGAACTGTCAGAGTTGGTGGGCCGTGAGGTGGATTTGGTAGAAAAGCGAGTGATCGAAAAGAGCCAAAACCCGATTCGAAAAACTGAGATTCTAAGCTCTGCTCGGGTCATTTATTCTCAGGGCAAGCTTTATAGCGGTTTTCGATAGAGTGAGACACCCAATTGCTCAGTCCTACCCCCCAGCGGCTGGCCGTTAGGGTTTCACGCTGTACCCCCCCTTGCCAAGGGGGGGCGAGGGGGGGTGTTCACATCGCACTTCACCCGAGTGAAATCCGCTATATAAAGCTACTGAAGTTTTTACTCGACCATCAGCACGGAACCTAAGCCTAAATATTGAACAAAAGAAATAAAGTCTTTGTCTGAAAATAGGAGAGTATGGTTTTCTTCAATGCAAAAGGTAGCATTAATTACATCAATCGTTTTACGAACGGTGATGCCTTGTTTTCTGAGGGCGCGAAAGTTGATCGATCCACACGCTAGAATCGACCAGAATCATGGGTCAGTTCTCATCTGGTTGAGGTCTCTATCCCAGGGTAGCTTACCGCGAAATGCCTTGATGGCCTCTTGCCGCTTAATTTGGATCAGCATGGTTAGGTAAGGTACTCCCCAGTGTCAAGACAGAAAAAGAGTGAATTGAAGAAGTAATCTC
>JBMOHM010000050.1:0-22981 GCA_049317845.1 Nodosilinea sp.
ACCAGCCCCACCCAGAAGTACATCCTGACCGCTATCCCCCATCAGACTGTCGTTACCTTGGCCACCGATGAGAGTATCGCTACCATCACCACCCCGTAACGTGTCATCCCCTGCCAGACCATTGATCAAATCATCCCCGGTAGTTCCATTCAAAGTATCAGCATTACTGGTTCCTAAAACCGGGGTAGTCAAGATCAGGGAGGCCAGGTTAGTGCTGGCAGCCGCCTTGGTGGTGTTATCCCCAAGGAATAGAAAATTAGGGGTAGCATAGGGGTTGTAGGGCAATCCCTTAGCCTTAGCATCAAAGGCCCTATAATCTTGCAAACTTCCGACCAGAATGAGGTTGTTGTTGGCCGTCAGATAATAACTGTTATCGAACACTAAGAGGTCATAGTTGACCATAGCCCCGGTGGTAAAGTTAGTCCACTCCTGAGGATTTTGGGTAAATAGGTTACTACCCCCCTGTTGGCCCCAAATGCTATTAGTCCAGAAACCTAATTCAATACCCTTGAGATCACTACTGATCAGGGTCAACGATAGACCTGCCCGGTCATAACTACTGTGGCTTTCACTGTTTAGCTGTAGTCGAAAGCTAAGTCTATAGCTATCTCCTCGATTGAGGGCAGGAAATTTAGGGTTGGTCAGCTTGGCAGACCCGGGTTGGTAATTAGAGTAACCAGCCATACCATTGGCCAGGGAGTTCAGGGAGTTCAAGGTGGTATAACCAGAACCAGAAGTTTCTATGGAACCGGGTACGGCACTATAACTGAGCCAGCTCTGAGTCGCGGGTAGAGGCGTCTTACCGGCAATAGGGGAGCCACTGTAGAGAACTATTGGGGGCATGATCTAAAACTCTTGTATTAAAACCATAGATGGATTCTGACCTACCGTCGCCCCGAAGCCGTCCGGAAGACTACCAGTCAGCGCAAACCCGAATACTCCTAATTACATATATTACCAGTATAAAAAGTTGCTTTCAGTATATAAGTATACTCTAGCTTCAGATTAGCCGCAACTATGGTACCGTTGGCCTTAATCAGCCTGGACCCACTAAGATAGAACCCTGGGGATAAGGACGGCAGACGAACCAGGAGCGAATCTAAAGGGTCTACTGATGGTATTTAAGGTTACAGGCTAAAAATTAGCACCTCTGAAAAGATTGGATCAGGGCCTCTGATTGGCTGACAAAGCCAAAGCACTGATTAACGTTGTAGAGAGTTGCCTGGGTACAGTAGGGCGGAGAGGTGGTGGCGCTACAATCCTCCAGTAGGATGCAATCATAGCCGAGGAAGTTAGCATCCTGTAAGGTGGCCATGACGCATTGGTCCATGTTTACGCCGGCAAAAAATAGGGTGGTTTTACCTAAATTACGCAGAATGCTGTCTAAAGGGGTGTCCCAAAACCCACTCATGCGATACTTATCGACCTGGATGTCCTTGGCATCAACAACCAACTCTTCCACCACCGCTGCAGCCCAACTGCCCTTGGTCAAAACCGCTGACCCGTTGGTAGGCAGGGGGTCCCCCAGACCTACCCCCCTACCTGTGGGATTGTACACATGGCGCAGGGCAGGACTGATATTCAGCAGGTCAGGGCGATTACCCCAGTTAACCCACAGGATCGGTATCTGCACCGCTCTTAGTTTGGGTAGAAGGTTCTGCAAAGGGGCGATGGGGGTGCGGGCGGGGGTAACATCTACCCCCAGGTTGGCCAGCCAGCCATGGGGATGGCAAAAGTCATTTTGCATGTCTATAACCAGACAGGCCGAGCGATTTAGATCAAGGCGCAAATCCTTGGTTTCTGTAGCCAGATTCACCAGACGAGGGGCGATCGCAGGCCGACTCAGATCAGCCTGGCGATCGTTGACCCACCAGGCATTAGGCAGGGGACCGAGGGGATGGAGAGAGTCGCTATCCATAGGATTGGTTGAGGACGGAGCGGTCTACACCAGGGTAAAGGCTATGCCGGCTAGTAAGGCGGCTACCCCATAGGCGATCGCCACTACCTGTATTTCAGACCAACCACAGAGTTCAAAATGATGGTGAAGGGGAGCCATCTTAAAGAAACGCTTACCCACCCCATCAGGCCCCTTCGTAGCTTTAAAGTAAAGCACCTGAATAATGACGGAAAGGGTCTCGGCAAAAAACAGTAGGGTAATCACCAGCAGGGCAAACAGATTACCACTGAGGATGCCGACTGCCGCCATCGCAGCGCCTAAGGCGAGAGAACCGGTATCCCCCATAAACACTCGAGCGGGGTTACGATTATGGAGCAAGAAACCCAAACAGGCTCCCGTCATAGCCGCACAGAACACCATTAAGCCTGGATGGGTTGGAGACACTACCAACGCTAGCCCCAAAAAGGTAATGGCTCCCGTACCTCCCATCAACCCATCCAGTCCATCGGTTAGATTGGTGGCATTACTCTCCGCCACCAGGACAAACCCAGCCAGGGGCCATAACAAAGCTCCCAAGGGCAAGACCAAACCCAGGGGCAAGGCCAGGGTCGTAATGGCCGCTGGTTGAGTAAACCGCATCCACAAACAAAATAGAACAGCCACACCGATCTGAAGCAAGAGCTTGGTGCGGGGAGAAATGCCCTTATTGGAGCGATAGCGTAATACTTGCCAGTCATCTAGCCAGCCGATGGCTCCGTAGGCAAGGGTTAGCAGGGAAACTACCAGGACAGAACTAGAGAAACCAGTGGCAATTAGGGCCACCATAATGGCCACTGGGATAAAGAAAACTCCTCCCATGGTGGGAGTACCCGCTTTCTTCAGGTGACCTTGGGGACCTTCCTGGCGGATGAACTGGCCTGTTTTTAGAGCTCGGAGCAGGGGCACAACCCAAAAACCCAGCAGGCTGCTAACCAGGGCAGCTACTAAAAAGGGAATGGTAATAGACTTACCCAGAAGAAAGGGATGGCCGAGAACCAGATCAGCAATAACCGCACTGCACCCTAAACAAACAGCTAAAACCCTGAAGAGGGTTCTACCGTTTAGACCTAACCGCTTCGATGCTAAAAACTTTGCATCCACAATGGTTCCTCACCTGCATCACACCACATGGCTGGGAAACGAACTTAAATCGACTTTCCTGGCCAGAACTTATGACAGTAAACAGCCAAAAAGTCTATAGGCATAATCTCACATTTGGCGGCAGATGCAACAAGACTTAATGTTTCTACTCTCCCTAGTCCTCATCCTCCAGGTCCAGGGTGTCATCATCGTCGTCCTCAAAGCTATCGTCACCCCCCATCAGATCGGAAATCTCTTCGCTTTCAGCTTCGTCGGGGAAGTTTTCCATGGCATCACGGCTGCGTAGCCGACCAATCCGCTCAAGCCAGACAAGAATAGACGCTTCGCCAGAGGAGGGAAGAATTGGAGCCTTGGCACTGCGGGGTATTTGCTGGAGTGAGGGGTTATAGATTTCCGAAGACATAGGTTGGTGTTGGGTAGGGGAAAAAGTTGAGTAGGGATCAATAGTCTTTAGAGATTAAATTCTAACAGCGGTTGCTAACCGCAAACCAGGTTTATAGTTTAGATAGTTTAGCTTTCAGCCTATGACAGCTGGGATGATGATTTTAAGTACAGGGCCAGATGCTAGGTAAGGCAGAACTCCTGGAAGCGATCGCTCGACTAGATCGCGGTTTAAAGGCGACCTCTGCTGATCGCCTTGCGGTGCAGGCTGCTGTAACCAGGCTAGAGGATTGCAACCCCACTGCCGATCCCCTGAAGGCTCCCCAACTATTGAATGGTAACTGGCGGTTGCTCTACACCACCAGCACCGAATTACTTAACCTGGGTAGGCTACCCCTGACATCCCTGGGATCCATTTATCAGGCCATTCGCCTGGAGGAAAATCGCATCTATAACCTGGCGGAGGTGGTGGGGCCGCCTGGGCTATCGGGGCTGGTGGCGGTAACCGCCCGACTAGAGGCGACCTCTCAGCGGCGGGTAAAGGTTTACTTTGAGCGCGGCGTATTTGGCCTGCAAAGCCTATTGGGCTACAGTCATCCCGATCAGTTTATCCATACTCTCCAGACCAACCGCAAGTTATCCCTACTGCAGGGAATTGACTTTACTATCAATAGCCAGCGAGAACCGGGATGGTTAGAGATTACCTACCTGGATGGGAATCTGCGGATTAGTCGGGGCAATCAGGGTAATCTGTTTGTGCTGACCAGATAGCCCCATCGCAGGACAAATCTCAGGGTTCTGGTGACCCGCTTGGGGTCTGGCGTTTGCGTTGTTCTTGCTCGATCGCCTCAAATAGGGCTTGAAAGTTTTGTTCTCCAAATCCCCTGGCCCGATGGGGAACTCCCTGGATCTCCACCACCTGACGCTGGATCAATTCAAAAAACAAAGTGGGAATATCCAGCAAGGGTTGGGTAAAGGTTTGCAATAACCTGGCATGGGGAAAGCTGGTTTCCCAATCCACCAGAATCTTGAGCTGGTTAAGGGCGGCTTCTAGGGGTCTGTCGGCCTGGTAGTCCTGCCGCCGATGCAGGGCCTGGTAGTAGGTGGTGGGCACATCGATAAAGCCCACCCCCCCCTGTTTCAGCTGGCGGACAGTGTGGAAAATATCTGAGGTGTGCAGAGCCACATGCTGAATTCCTGCCCCCTGATTCCAGTGGAGGAACTCCTGGACCTGGGAGGTAGGGGTGGCTGGCTCGTTAATGGGAAGTTGGACGTTCCCTTCAGGAGAAGCCAGGACCTGACTGTGCAAGCCTGACCAAGCCGTTTCAATCCGAAACCACTGTTGGGGCTCCAACCCCAGTTGATCGACGTACCAGGCGACGGCTGCTGAAAATTCCTGTTGGGGAACGTTAATTACGGCATGATCGATGCCATCGATGCCGCTGTCCCTATCTACCCTTAAATCAGCGGTAGCCCCATGACCTGGCACCCATGGGTCGGCAATATGGGATTCCACCAGGGTATGGTGCAGGGATCCCCAGCCCTGAACCTGACACCAGCGTCCCCGTCCCCATCGGTCTGGCTGAATGGGGATCAGCACCTTGCCCCCGCAGCGCAGTAGGCGGGCCAGGGTGCGATCTAAGTCCCTGACCCGAAAGGCCATATCCCCAATTCCGGGAGGGTGGACCTGAAGGTAACGGCTGACCGCCCCTAACCCACTCTGGCGATCGGAAATTTGCAAAGGAACCTTGCCCAGATAAATCAGCAGCGTGCCCTGCAGATCGCCCTCCTGGGAAACGGGAAGGTGTCCCCTCCAGGTGGTTAAAAACCACTGTCGCCAGGGGGCCAGGTCATCGACATAGAAGTGGAGATGGTTAAACTCCATCAGGACAAGGGCTTAAAGAGCATTAATCTAAGGATATAGCTTGAGCCTGAATGTCTTCCTTCCCTAAGCCATGGCTGTACCAGAAACCAGAAGAGATGCAGCCTAGTTGATCGCTGTCGGACAGTCTATCCATCGCTGTTCCCGATCCGCCTGACGAGCCAGATCCAATAGTTGCTGGGAGCGCCAGCCCTCCTCCAGGCTGGGAGCGGTGGAATAGCCCTGGTCAATATCCTGGACCCAGTGATCGATGACCCGAATAAAAGGTGCAATACGGCCATCGGGGTAGGTAGCGGGGAATTGGAGCCGATCTGGAATGGGTAATTCCATCAGAGGGTCGCCCTTCTGGCTGCCCCAGAGGCGAAAACCATGGACATAATCCTGTAGGTTGTCACTGCCCAATACCAGGGTACCGCGATCGCCATAGACTTCCAGCCAGTGCCCCCGACCCGCATAGGTAACCGAACTAATCGCTACCTGGCAGGGAACCCCCTGGTTCAGTACCAGGATTAAATTACAGGTGTCATCCGTATCTACGGGCTGCATCGCCCCTGTGATCGGATCTGGACGCTGGCTAACGGCCGTACTCAGACGGCCACACAGCCGCTGGATAGGCCCAAATAGCCAGGTCAGGTAGTCAAAGGTATGGGAGGCAAAGGCCCCCAAGGTACCGCCCCCCTGATCTTGACGGGAGTACCAGTTCCAGGGCCGCTGGGGATCGGCTCGACCAGCGACGGTCCAGTCAACCTTGACCAGGCGCAGGTTACCCAGGTAGCCCTCGGCCAATAACTCGGCTAACCGTTGCCACTGGGGTACAAAGCGAAACTCGAAATCTAGGGTGCCCACCCGCTGCTGTTGCTGGGCCAGGCTGACCAGTGCCTGGGCCTCAGCCGCGCTGAGGCTAGTGGGCTTTTCTAACAACAGATGTTTACCGGCCTGGAGTACGGTTTTTGCCATGGAGTAATGCAAAAAGGGGGGAGTGGCAATGGTTACCCCATCCACCTCCACCAGGTTCACCAGATCCTCCAGGCGATCGCAGGCCTGGGGGATACCGTGGGTGGCCGCGATCGCCTGGGCCTTAGCCCGATCACGGTGATAAACCGCCACCACCCGGGTGCGATGGTGCGCCTGTAAGCCGGGAATGTGAACCTTCTGACCGAAGCCCGTACCGACCACCCCGATTCCCAGAACGTCCTTAGCCATGGCCATACTCTCAATAACATCGCTCCCCTATCCCCGACAAAAGGGGTTGGCTTGAATAATCTAGCATGGCTCGAGGGCTGGCTTCGGTGGGGAGGCCACAGCCACCTCTCACCCCTCACGGGCGAAAGCGGAAATCGTAGCCTGTGTAGCGATCGCCCTGATAGATCACCACCAGCCAGGCGTGGGGATCAAACTCCAGGGGATAGGCCACCCGATCGGTACCTCCCCCCTGGGCATCGGTAGTGGGTTTCAGGACGCAGTAGGGATCTTTGAGGAGGGCTTGCAGGGTTGCTCGCGGTGCCGGTGTTTCCACGGCCAGCAAAGCCTTGAGGCGATCGCGGGAGAGCGCATTCTCTATTTTTTCAATTTTGATACATTCCCCCGTTAATGGCTGGGAGTCGATCACCGGGGTTGGATGGGGACTGAGCCAGAGGGTCGCCGCCGCCAGCATCGAACCACTGGCCAGGACTACCGCCCGCAGGGGAGGATGGGGGGTAGGTGGAGCTGGAGGGGAGTAGGGATCGGGGTCAGGATTGCCATCATTCACCTGCCTGGCGCCAGGATCGTTCAGGGCATAGTGCCAAGACCTGAGGGGAATACCCGATCCTGCGGAGGCCTGCTGCTGATAATGGATAGATAGGGATTGGCGGATGTGCTTAGCCATGGTCGTAGGGGCAAAAATGAAATCAACCGGGGCGGCCCTGACCCTTGCAGGGAAGGCAAGGCAGAAGATCGGAAAAACTTCTACACTGACAACCGAGGCCAGAACCATTAACCTTAATATAGTACATACGTTCTATAAATGAATAGAACCCTTGTCTGGTTTCGTCGCGATCTTAGGGTCTTTGACCATCAACCCCTGGCCCGGGCTACTCGGCGGGGTTTGGTGATTCCGGTGTTTATCTTCGATCGGGCCCTGCTCCATCACCCCGAAACGGGGCCAGCCCGGGTGGAGTTTTTGCTGGCGGCCCTGGCGGCCCTGGATGGGGACCTACGGCAATTGGGGGGACGGCTGATCCTGCGATCGGGGGACCCGGTGCAGGTGCTGCCGGAGTTGGTGCGGCAATGCCAGGCGGAGGGGATCTACGCCCACACCGATTGCGAACGGATCTATGGCCGGGTGCGGGATGCCCGACTGAACCAGGCCCTGGCCACGGCGGGGATGAAAATCCGCTGGTTTGAGCCCCCCGGTAGTCTGCCGGACCTAGTGCCCTACCCCGCCTATCGTCAGCGCTGGTATGGGCAGATGGGGGAGGCCCTGGCCCCCTGCCCCCCGGCGGTGGCGGTGCCGCCGGAGGTCACCAGTGAGCCCCTGCCCAGTCTGGCCCAGCTGGGGCATCAAGCCGATGGCAAGCCGATTCCGGCCGCCAGTACCGCCGCCGCCCAGGCCCTGCTGCAGGATTTTCTGGAGGATAAGGCCGATCGCTACTACTGGCAGCTCTCCTATCCCGGCGCTGAGGTGACCACCGGCCTCAGCCCCCACCTGAAGTTTGGGGTGATTTCGGTGCGCCAGTGTGTGCAAACCATTCTGGCCCAAGGGGATGGGGGCGACCCCCGGCGGCGGCGCAGCCACCAGCAACTGATTTCCCGACTGCGCTGGGGTCAGGGGTTTGGCCAGCGGTTTCGCTACCTGCCCCAATTGGAGCTGCGATCGCTCTACCGCATCTTTGACGAGGAGGGCTGGGCCTTTGACCCCGATCTCTACCAGGCCTGGCAAACCGGCCACACCGGCTTTCCCATCGTCGATGCCGCCGCCCGCTGTCTGCAGGCCACCGGCGGCTACCTGGCCCTGAATTTTCGTAGCCGGGCGATCTACGCCAGCTTCCTCAGTAACCTGATGGGCATGGACTGGCGCTACGGCGCCCTCCACTTTATGCGCCACCTGATCGACGGCGACTGCCCCATTGACCATTACCAGTGGGCCATGCAGGCAGGGGTCACCCACTGCGTAGACAAAACCTGGACCCGGATCTATAACCCTGGCCAGGCGGCGGTGGACCGCTGCGACCCCGAGGGCCAATTCATTAAACGCTGGCTACCGGAACTGGCGGACCTGCCCCCGGAACAACTGGGCAACCCGCCCCGGCGACCCACCTACCCCGCCCCCATCCTCGACTATAAAGCCGCCCGCAAACGGCGGGTGGCTCAGTTGGAACGGCAGCGGCAAAGCTTTCTCCATACCCCCCACCTGCTGCCCCACCTGGCCCCCCTACCGGCGGACCTGACCCCCTTTGGCGGCGATCGCGACGGCGGGGAGAGCCACTGGGCCGCCGCACCCGCCCCGCCCCTATTCCCCCCCGCCCTGGACCTGAGCAGTCTGGATAGGGCCGACCAGGCCGCCCTCCGTACCTGGTTTGTGGCCCATGTCACCATTCCCCCGTCCCGGGCCAGTCGCCGCCGCCCCGCCCCCCTGGGTGAGCAACTCAGCCTCCTGGACTAAGGCCCCTGCCTGGGGATAGATCGAGCAATTCTGTTTTTGGTAAAAAACTTGGAAATAGGGACATAGTAACGCCATTGGCAGCGCCCGATCCTTGAATCCTAAAAGCGGTAGCGTAAGTAGATTGAAGATGTCAACTGACTATTTTTTCAGCAGACTTACATCCTTAAATCGATTTTTTCTGCTTCACCCTAGCTGCGAAAGAAAACACCAGGGATATGGCGATTGAATGGCGGGAAAAATGGGTACTCACCCGAAGAGATTACTTGGAAAGCAAAAAAGAGCCTTAAACCATACCTATGGATAGGATACCATCCTCAGAATTCAACATTTTTGCATTCCCTTGGGGGCGAACTACATCTAGGATAACCCTTAAAATATTAAGCAATTATTAATTTCAATCTGGTCAATCTTAGCTTGGCAAAATTCACCAAAGATGATTAAATCAATTCATCTCATTATTCAAAGGGTTCAATCTCAGCAGTTTTGCAGAGTAATGAGAGTAGAAAATGCTTATATTTCATCGGAGGTCTAAACGCTGCCATCCCGTTCTGTTACTGCTGACTGCATGTAAATTTTGATTGGACAACTTTGATTAACAACCCCGATGAATAACGTCTTAGAGATTCTCAAGAACTTTGACTGGAACTATGCCGGTCTCCCCATTGGTCGGATCATTGTCACCATCCTGGTGCTCAGCATTATCCAGGCGCTGCGTCGATTTTTGGTATCTGGTGTTATCAAGAGCATTGAGCGACTGACCCGGCAAACTAAAAGTAACCTGGACGATGAGTTGGTTGTGGTTTTGAAGCCCTCACTAAGTTGGCTGATTTTAATTGGGGGTATCTGGTTTGTCAAAAACATTTGGGCGCAGGAACTGGGGCCACAATTTGATAAAGGTATTGACTTCTTACTGGGTTACATCGTTACCTTTATCATCGCCTATTTCGTCTATCGTTGCGCCTCGGTGTTTGGGCAGTTTCTTGCTAATGTGGTTCTGCGTACAGATACCGAGCTAGATGAACTGTTACGTCCGCCTATTGCCCAAGGTTTTTCAGTCGGCAGCAGTTATTTTTCTAGCCATCAAGGCTAGTGAGATCTTCCTGGGGCAATCGGCAGCGGCACTGGTGGGCTTACTCGGGGGTGCGGGCATTACCCTGGGCTTGCTGGCTAAGGATATTGTCTATGACTGGTTTTGTACCATTGTGATTTACTCCGATGGTCTTTACCGGGAAGGTGACTGGGTTGCGATTTCGGGTTTAGATGGCTTTGTCCAGGTGTTGAAAATTGGTTTTCGTACCACTACACTGCACATCTACCAGTGGGGATCGATCATCAAAATGCCTAACTCCAAGATGATTACTGGCATTGTCGAAAACTGGTCTCAAAATCCTGGTGATGAGCTGAAGTGGGGCCTAACTGCGACGCTAAAAATTGACAATCTATCCGCCGCCCAGACCAGGCGGATCTGTGATGCGATTCGCGAAATCTTGCCCTCAATTGCCGGGATTTCCCAGGAATTTATTGTGCGATTCAGTCAGATTGAAAATAATGCTCGAGTGATTAAAATCGTCGCCTTTGTTAATGACGATAGATTGTATTTTGATGCGGAACGTAATCTAAACCTGGCACTTTTAGAGCTACTAGAGCGGGAGGGTATTGACTTCCTGACCGTAGAAATGGAAACCAGTCCGGAGAAGTACAAAGAAAATTTGAAGTTGGCTAGAAATTAGGCCAGTTTAGTTGACCCCATTCATGCCATCCCGTCCATGATACCTCCATCCCCGTTATCCGTTGAAAAACCTCCTGTTAACCCCGATAGGCGTTTGCAGACTCTGTACCTTGATGCCCCTGACTGTCCCAGACTATTGGAGGGGGAAGATGTGATTCAGGGATTAAGCCAGTCTCCCAAGGTACTGCCACCCAAATACTTTTACGACGATCGCGGCTCCCAGCTATTTGAGCAGATCTGTGAGTTACCCGAGTACTACCCGACCCGCACCGAAGCCTGGATTTTGCAGCACTATGCCCCGGCGATCGCCCAAACCACCGGGGCCTGTGAGCTGGTGGAACTGGGCAGCGGCAGCTCTACCAAAACCCGTCTGCTGCTAGACGCCTACCAGGCCCAGGGCTACCCCCTCTACTATCAGCCCATTGATGTCAGCGCGGGCATGCTGGCGGCAAGCGCGGCCCAATTGCTGGCCGACTATCCCACCCTGCAGGTGCAGGCCCTGGTGGGCACCTACGGGCAAGCCCTAACCGCCCTACCGCCCCCGGCGATCGCTCCCCGCCTGCTGTTGTTTTTGGGCAGCAGCCTGGGCAACTTTACCCCGTCGGAATGTGACCAGTTTTTTGCCCAGGTCACCACCGTGCTGGATGGGGGCGATTACTTTCTGTTAGGTATCGACCTGCAAAAGGACACCACCATTTTGGAGGCCGCCTACAACGACCGCCAGGGGGTCACCGCTGCCTTCAATTTGAATATGCTCGCCCACCTCAATCACCGCTTTATCGGCGACTTTAACCCGGAGGGCTTTTACCATCAGGCTATCTATAACGTTGTGGAGGGCCAGATTGAAATGTATTTGCACTGTCGCCAACCCCAGGCAGTGCGGTTGGCGAAACTGAATTTTGGTATGGAGTTAACCGAGGGGGAGAGCATTCGTACGGAAATTTCCCGCAAATTTAACCTGGGGCAGATGCAGCAATACCTGCAGACCCAGGGGCTTACTCCCCTGCAGGTCTGGACCGATCCAAAGCAATGGTTCGGCCTGATTCTTTGCCGCCGCTAGCCCACCCATAGCCCACTTACCCCAGTACTCATATCACTCCATGAAGCCAGATCCCATACCGCCAAAACCTGGCCAAGAATCCGTTTGGGATTATCCTCGCCCGGCCATTCTCGAGGATAGCCCTAAGCATCTTAAGGTAATTTGCCGAGGACTTGTTTTAGCAGAAACCACCCGGGGCAAACGGGTTTTAGAAACTAGCCATCCTCCCAGCTATTACTTTCCGCCTGAAGATGTGCGGCTTGAATATTTGAGCTTGAACCCCAGGAGGGGTGTCTGTGAATGGAAGGGACGTTACCAATACTACGATATCCACATGGGCGATCAGCAAATTCTGCAAGGGGCTTGGCGATATTTTGACCCGACTCCTAACTTTCTGCCCCTTCAGGAATACTACGGTTTTCTGCCTAAGGTTATGGACGCCTGTTATGTCAATGATGAGCAGGTAATTCCCCAAGCGGGGGACTTTTATGCCGGCTGGATCACAGCGGATATCGTCGGCCCCTTTAAAGGGGAACCGGGTACCTGGGGATGGTAGAAAAAACTTGAATCGCTCTTTTGTCGTGACTTTGCTTAAGCAACCTGATTTTCCTGGAGATAGGGTTATGGAACATGTGTCTGACCGCGCACCTACGATCGGATTGGTTGAAGTCCCCGCAACCGGGCTCTACGATGCTGAGGGTAGAAACTGGACGTCCCTCTATCGACATCGTTCCTTGATCAGTAAGCAGGTTTTGGTTCCTGACCTGCGAGCTGGCGGGTTTGATGCCCAGTTGGTCAACCTCAGAGACGCAAATTACAGTGAAGTCTTTGGGGAAGTCGAATGGAAAGGCATGATCCTACGCAAAACCTACGTAGGCGGTCAGATTTCTGCGGTCGATCCCCACGCCTTCGATGCCTGGGGAGTGACGGTGAATTTTTCCCAGGATCGCCAGGTCAGTTGTATGCTGATTGAGCACCTGGCCCAGGGCGGTCGGCCGGTGGTGGTGGGCGGTTCTGATGCCTTTGCGGAACCCCATCACTACTTGAATGCGGGTGCTACGGCCGTGGTGCAGGATAAATCTGGGGCGGCGAATTGGCCAATTTTCGATTACGTGCTGGGCAAGCCACCACGGGAAGACCTTAGCGGGGTAATTTTTGCCAATGGTAAACAGTACCCCCGCAAAACCAAGGCAAAAACCCCCGATGAGTGGGCGCTCCCCTCAGTGGAGTTGGCCCGGGACTGTTTAGGTTCAGTCCCTAATGTTCAAGGATTTGTGCCCGTTGGTTCCATCGTCGCCGATATTGGCTGCGATCGCACCTGCGATTTTTGTATGACCCCAACCTATGGAACTGGCTTTCGCAGAATGTCTCCAACGACTTTCTTGAAATGGTTGGAAATTCAGAAGGCCGCAGGGGCTAAATCGATCAACATTGGTTCCGATCAATTCCTGGCCCGCGCCCTCTTCCCTGAAGGGCGACAGGAGATTCTCGACATTACCCATGGATCTCGGGAGATGGGGGTGACGCTGATGTGGCCGAATGGGCTAGAGCTGAGAAAAACCACCCTGGGCGCGGGGCGAAACTATGACAGCACCGACCTCAGACCCGACGAAGAACTGATGGAAGCCCTATTTGGCTGGGATGGTACCGTTGGTTGTCCCTTGGCTTATATTCCGGCTGAGCGCCCCATTGTCGGGCGGGAAGCCTACAAAAAGCTATTGCCATGGCAAGAACACTGCGAATTAATGAAGGCTGTAGTCAGAACCGGTGTCCCTGTGATTGCCTATGGTATTATCATTGGCCTCCCCGATGATGATCACGATGCGTTGGCCCACCTGGAAGAGGCGATCTTAGAACTAGTCGATGAACTGGTGGCAATTAACCCCAACTTGGAATTTCAAAACTCCTGCTACAGCATTATTCCCCTGCCTGGAACACCCCAGGCTTACAATTTACGCAAGGAAGGACTGCTCCAATTTGAAGACAGTTGTCTCTGGGGAATGTGGACAACAACGTCTAATACCTATCACCTCACCTATGATCAGGTTTCTGATTGGCAGATTCGCCTCTCCAATATTCGGCGGGCACCGGCTGAATTCACCAACTACAACGGTGAATATTCGGGCATGGTGGCTGATGCTGTCTATGAGGATATTGCTTCTAGCTGGTCTCAAAACTAGAGAAGGTTCAATAGCGGAAGACTGGCTTTAAAGCCACCACACTGCATGTCCCTACAAAGTGGCAGTTGTAACTGCCAACTATTTTCACTTTCGTAATTTACCCATGGGAAATACCCCAATGTTAGTGTCACCAACAGTTTCAATGCCGCCATCCGTTGAGTTCAATCCATCCGTACATCTGGATTTTGATGCAACGACCGTTCGTCGAGTCAGGATGAGCGAAATTGGTTTAGATCCATCGATTGCATTACTTGACTTCGCCTTTACCTATCCCTTCAAGCTTCTGTCAGAAGAAGGGGTCCGACAAATTCGGGCAGAACTAACTCGTCAGGAAGTGCAACAGCACTGTCGGTTTGCAACTAAACGCAACCCCTATGCTATTCGCGGGGTGTGGAAGTACTCTCCTTTCCTGGTCAATCTCTGGCGGAGTAAGGAGGCGGTTGAAGCCGCCTCACAAGCAGTTGGCTACCCTTTGATGTTAAACCCATTAGACTGGGATCTTGGGCATGTCAATGCGGAGGTAGATGGGAATCATCCCCATGAGTTCAACCCACCCTATGCAGTTACACAAAATGTGGAAGCAATGCTGCCAGCGGAACATGTCAAATCACCGGCGGCGACTTTCAGGAAAAACTTTACACCTGCCCATTACAACGATACGTTTGTCGCAGAGTCCTATGACGGCTACGGCGATGCTCAGAGGTTTACAGACTTTTGGCATGTAGATGACTACCCGTTTGTTTGTGTTGTGATGTTAAGTGATTCCAGCAAATTTGAAGGAGGTGAAACCGTCATTCGGGATAATCGTGGTGGCATCATTGAGCTAAAGTTTCCAGGCGCAGGATATGCCGTCATGATTCAGGGCCCCTATGTGGCCCATTGTGCTCGACGTGCTGTGAATGCGAGGGAGCGAATTACCATGATTCCTACCTATATTCCTGCCAACGTAATGGAGGAGGATACGACCTTTTTAAATGCTGCAAAAGGTAATTCCCATCTGGGTGAACTGTTTCAACAATGGTCTCTTTATCGCTTTGATCGCCTGTCAAGACGGGTTGAGCAGTACACCAATGAGGCCATTAAGAATGCGATCTCCGCTGGTACATTCAATAAGTACGAGGTCATGCAAGAGTGCGATCGCCTGATTGCCTATCTGGAACGAACGAAAGAGCAACTAACCTGGCCCGACGAATCATTACTTGAATAGAAGTATGACCCCATCTAAGCATCTGAACATTCTGTACATGATTGGATTTTGACAAAATCAAAACCCATCTGTAAGTCTCCTGGCGAAGGCGGCAACCAGAACTCCCACTCTATACACGCTTTAACAGATGTTCTCTGTCCATAGCATTTGCGACCCCTTCACTTCTAGACCAACACTTTGGGATAGGTTAAATCATGATACAGGCTACTTTTCCTCCCCCGCCCCAGCTCGATCGCTGCGATCGCCGGGAAGTGCTGGCCTACTACAACCGGGCCTGGATCCTGGAGGACCGGCTATGGCAGAGCCTGGTGGGGGATGCCCCCTTCTACCTCAACCCTGACCCCCTACGCAATCTGCTGATTTTTTACCTGGGGCATACCGCGGTCTTTTACATCAACAAACTGATGCGGGTGGGGTTGGTTCAAGCCCCCTTGCATCCGGTCTACGAAGATCTCTTTGCCGTGGGGGTTGACCCAGAGAAACCCGACGACATTGCCGGCAAATTTGCCCAACTGCGTCGCGCCGAGCTGGCCTCGGTGTGGAGCTACCGCCAAACCGTCTATGATTGCGTGGCCGATTTAATTCACCGGGCTGATTTCACCGCCCCGGTCACCCCCCAGCAGCCCCTCTGGGCGCTGATCATGGCGATCGAGCATCAATATATCCACATCGAGACCTCCTCGGTGTTAATTCGCCAACTGCCGGTGGAGCACCTGCGTCGCCCGGCGGATTGGACCTATCTATCGGGGAATGGCTACAGGCAAGACAATCAGCTGATTGCCGTTGGGGGGGGCAGGGTGCATCTCGGGAAATCCCAGGATTCCCCTACCTATGGCTGGGATATCGATTATGGCGATCGCTGGGTTGAGGTCGCCCCCTTCCGGGTGAGCAAATACCAGGTTACCAACGCAGAGTTTCTCGACTTTGTCAAAGCCGGGGGCTACGAGGACCCCACCCACTGGAGCCCCGCCGCCTGGCAATGGAAAACCCAGCAGGGGGTCAACCATCCCAAATTCTGGATCCCTGACCAGGGGGCAACGGCAGGCTATGGCTACCGAGCCCTGTTTGATCAGGTGGAGATGCCCTTTAACTACCCGGTTGAGGTCAATTACTACGAGGCGATCGCCTACTGTCGTTGGTACCACCAGCGTACCGGGCACCGCACCCGACTGATGGGGGAGGCGGAGTGGCAGTGGCTGGCCACCGGCCTGGAGCCCCACCCCCAACCGGTGGCGGACTATAACCTGGAGGGCCGATTCGGGTCTCCCCATGCGGTCGGAGCGATCGCCACCGCCCAAACTGCGATCGGCATCTACGATCTGCGAGGTAACGTTTGGGAGTGGTTGAGCGATCATTTAACCCCCCTGCCCGGCTACCAGCCCCATCCCCTCTACGCAGACTACTCCGCGGCCTACTTTGATAGCCAACACCAGATGATGGCGGGGGGGTCCTGGATCACCGGCGGCGCCGCCGCCCTGCCCACCTATCGCAACTGGTTTCGCCCTAATTTCTATCAGCACGCCGGTTTCCGCCTGGCGGCGACCCCAGTGCCCTAGCGGTTAAGCTGGAAGGTAACCATTGCCATCCACCCATGCCCGCCATCGACTATCTCCGCATTAGCCTCCTCGATCGCTGCAACCTCCAGTGCCAGTACTGTATGCCGGCGGGGTTAACCATGGATTATATCCAGCGGCAGGACTGGTTGACCCGCCAGGAACTTGGGCAGCTGCTCAGGGAGGTGTTTATCCCCCTGGGCTTTAGCCGGTTTCGGTTAACCGGCGGCGAACCCCTGCTGCGCCCCGACCTGGTGGACATTGTCGCCGATATGGCCGAGCTGCCCGGCACCCAGGACCTGGCCCTGACCACCAATGGGATTTTGCTGGCGGCCAAGGCCCCGGCCCTCTGGCGGGCGGGTCTGCGCCGTCTCAACATCAGCCTGGATAGCCTCGATCCCCAGGTGTTTCAACAATTAACCGGGGGGCAAGACCGCTGGCACCAGGTCTGGCAGGGTATCCAGGTGGCCCACGGCCTGGGCTTTGCCCCCCTGAAGCTGAATGTGGTGGTGATCCCTGGGGTGAACGACCAGGAGGTGCTGGAGTTAGCTGGCCTCAGCCGCGATCGCCCCTGGCATATCCGCTTCATTGAATTTATGCCGATTGGTAACGCCCACCTGTTTGCCGATCGGGGCTGGGTGGACTCCGCCACCCTGCGCCAGCGGATTGGCCAGCACTGGGGGTTAGAGCCGGGCCAGGTACGGGGCAATGGCCCCGCCGATGTCTTCCAGATTCCCGGGGCCCTGGGTACGGTGGGGTTTATCAGCCAGATGTCGGAGTGTTTTTGCGATCGCTGCAACCGGCTGCGGCTCTCCGCCGATGGCTGGCTCCGTCCCTGCCTGCTGAATGAAACCGGCCAGATTGACCTAAAAACCCCCCTGCGCCAGGGTGAACCCCTGCCCCCCCTACGCCAACGGGTGGCGGACCTGGTGGCGGCTAAACCCGCGATCAACTACAAAATGCGAGAGTCGGGCGTCACCGGTGCCTACGGTCGCACCATGTCCCAGATTGGTGGTTAGGGCAAAATCAGACCCGGGGTTATTACAATAATCAACAATCGGCCCAATCCCCAGCCCTACCCTCCCCGTTGTTGATCAGCTCACCCACCCCGGATCCTTGTTCCTCCCTGCGATTCTTCGCCAATCTCCCCTATGGTTCTTTCCTCCCTAACCCGCACCCTGCAGCGATCCTCCCTAACCGGTGAGCTGCTGACTAAGCTGGACCAGCAGGGTAGCCTCAGCCTGAATGGAGTGGCTCGCCTGCCCAAGGGGTTAGTCGCCTCCGCCCTGGCCCGGGCTCAGCAACGGCCCCTGCTGGTGATCACCGCCACCCTGGAGGAGGCTAGTCGCTGGTCCAGCCAACTGGAAGTGATGGGTTGGGATACGGTGCATTTCTATCCCACCTCGGAAGCGTCCCCCTACGATCCCTTTGATCAAGAGTCGGAAATGACCTGGGGTCAGCTCCAGGTGCTAGCCGATCTGCTAGCCCTAAGTCGCCAGGGGGAGGCCCCTCGGCAAATTGCCATAGTCACCACGGAACGGGCCCTCCAACCCCACCTGCCCCCCGTTGCCGCCCTGGAACCCTACTGTTTACGACTGCAACTGGATCAGGAAATTAACTTCAAAACCCTGGGGCAACAACTGGCTAGCCTGGGTTACGAGCGGGTCGGGGTGGTGGAAACTGAAGGCCAGTGGGCCCAGCGGGGAGACATCATTGACCTCTACCCGGTGGCCTCAGAACTGCCGGTGCGGTTAGAGTTATTTGGCGACGAACTGGAGCGGATGCGGGAGTTTGATCCGGCTACCCAGCGGTCTCTCGATCCTATCGATCACCTGGTGCTCACCCCCACCGATTACGGCCCGGTGATTTTGCAGCAGTTACAGCAACAGGATAAACCGATCGAACTGCTTTCCCCAGCCGCCCAGGAAGGGCTGGAAAGTGGGATTCTGCCTGAAGGGCTGCGCCGCTGGCTAGGCCTGGCCTTTGCCCAGCCCGCCTCCCTGCTGGACTACCTGCCAGAAACCACTCTGTTGGCGGTGGATGAGGTGGACCAGTGCCAGGCCCACAGCGATCGCTGGTTAGACCACGTCGAAGAACACTGGCAGGAACAGGTAACAGAGAACGGATTAGGGGCCCATCTGCCCAAAATTCATCGGTCCTTTACCGAGGCCCTGGGGGAGGCCGAGGTGTTTCCCCGCCTATTTCTCTCCGAGCTCACGGAGGTCAACCATCAGGGATTAAACCTGGCCAGTCGTTCCGTACCCGCCATTCCCCATCAGTTTGCTAAGTTGGCGGAAACCATTCGGGGAGAATGCCAGCGTAAATATCCGGTATGGCTGATCTCGGCCCAGCCCTCGCGGTCCGTGGCCCTCCTGCAGGAGCACGACTGTCCCGCCCAGTTCATCCCCAACCCGCGAGATTACAACGCCATCGACAAGTTGCAGGGGCAGTCGGTGCCAGTGGCCCTGAAATACTCTGGTCTGGCAGAACTGGAAGGATTTATATTGCCCACCTTCCGCATCGTGGTGGTGACCGACCGGGAATTCTTCGGTCAGCACAGTCTGGCCACCCCGGGGTACGTGCGTAAGCGCCGTCGGGCCACCTCCAAGCAGGTGGACCCCAACAAGATGAAACCGGGGGATTTTGTCGTCCACCGCAGCCACGGCATTGGCCAGTTCCTGAAGCTGGAGAGCCTCACCCTCAACCACGAAACCCGCGATTACCTGGTGATCCAGTATGCCGATGGGCTACTGCGGGTGGCCGCTGACCAGGTGGGGTCCCTGTCCCGCTACCGGGCGGCTACGGGCCAGGCGCCGGTGCTGAATAAAATGACCAGTAGTGCCTGGGAAAAAACCAAGGGGCGGGCCAAAAAGGCCATCCAAAAGGTGGCGGTGGACCTACTCCAGCTCTACGCCCAGCGGGCCAAACAGGAGGGCTTTGCCTACCCCAGCGATACCCCCTGGCAGCAGGAGCTGGAGGATTCCTTTCCCTACCAGGCCACCCCCGACCAGATTAAGGCGGTGCAGGATGTGAAGCGAGACATGGAGGGCGATCGCCCCATGGATCGGCTGGTGTGCGGCGATGTCGGCTTTGGTAAAACCGAAGTAGCCCTGCGGGCCATCTTTAAGGCGGTCACCGCCGGCAAACAGGTGGCCCTACTGGCCCCCACCACCATCCTCACCCAACAGCACTACCACACCCTGAAGGAGCGCTTTGCTCCCTACCCCATTCAAGTCGGGCTGCTCAATCGGTTTCGCAGTCTGGCGGAAAAGAAAGAGATTTTGCAGCGGCTCAAAACCGGCGAACTGGATGTGGTGGTGGGTACCCACCAGTTGCTGGGCAAAGGGATCGACTTTAAAGCCCTGGGACTACTGGTGGTGGACGAGGAACAACGCTTTGGGGTCAACCAAAAGGAACGAATTAAGGCCCTCAAAACCCAGGTGGATGTGCTCACCCTCAGCGCTACCCCCATCCCCCGCACCCTCTACATGGCTCTGTCAGGGGTGCGAGAAATGAGTCTAATTACCACACCGCCCCCCTCCCGGCGGCCGATTAAAACCCACCTGTCCCCCCTCGACCCAGAGGCGGTGCGCACCGCCATTCGCCAGGAACTGGACCGTGGTGGTCAGGTTTTCTATGTGGTGCCCCGGGTGGAGGGGATTGAGGAGGTGTCAGCAAAGATTCGCGAGATGGTGCCCGTGGCTCGCCTGGCCATCGCCCACGGCCAGATGGACGAGGGGGAGTTGGAATCCACCATGCTCACCTTCAGCAGTGGGGATGCCGATATTCTGGTGTGCACCACCATCATTGAGTCGGGGCTGGATATTCCTCGGGTGAACACGATTTTGGTGGAGGACGCCCACCGCTTTGGTCTTTCCCAGCTTTATCAACTCAGGGGCCGGGTGGGCCGGGCTGGGGTGCAGGCCCATGCCTGGCTGTTCTATCCCAAAAAAGCCCTGACTGACAAGGCTCGTCAGCGCCTACGGGCGATCCAGGAGTTTACCCAACTGGGGTCGGGCTACCAGTTGGCTATGCGGGATATGGAAATTCGTGGTGTCGGTAATCTGTTAGGGGTGGAGCAATCGGGCCAGATGGATGCGATCGGCTTTGATCTGTACATGGACATGCTAGAGGAGGCGATCGCCGAAATTCGGGGTCAGGAAATTCCCCAGGTGGAAGACACCCAGGTGGACCTGAATGTCACCGCCTTTGTGCCCAATGATTACATTCCCGATCTGGATCAGAAAATGAGTGCCTACCGCAGCCTCGCCGCCAGTAGCAGTAAGGTCGAGCTGATGCAAATTACCGCCGATCTCAGCGATCGCTACGGCCCCATTCCCCACGCCACCGAACAACTGGTGCGTATGCTGGAACTGAAGCTGGTGGCCCGGGCGGCGGGTTTCTCTCGCATCAAACCGGAAGGTAAACAGCATGTGGTGATGGAAACCCCCATGGAAGAACCGGCCTGGAAAAAGATCAGCGAAAACCTACCCAACCACCTGAAATCCCGCTTTGTCTACAGCGGTGGCAAGGTGGTGGTGCGGGGGCTGGGTACCCTCAAGCCCGAGAAACAGTTGGAAAGTCTGACCGAATGGTTGGGGTACCTACAACGCCCCTAAGTCAGGCTAACTATCCTCGAGTTTTAAATATTTTCGCCGTAAAAATTATGACTAAACACTATTTTTTTGCCTGTTTCCGATTTTTATGCTTAAGCATATTAGTATCGGCTATAGCCTTTTTCTCTGTCGTCAATCCAGCGGCATCTAAAAATTTGGCTGACTGCGCAGCTAACCAGGAATCCTTTGGTTTTCTTCTAAAGGAATTTCCTGTTGAACATCAGGGTTATGCCCTATTTAATATTGACGTTACCTATCGCATCAATACACCCATAGAAACCATAGATCCCAAGGTTTATCCAGACTATGTAGAGGTATCTCAGGAAGTTGAGAAATTTCTGGTGGAGTATCCTAATGAATCAGATTATTGGGAGATCATGAACAAAAAACTGGCTATCTTTCTCTTGAATACCTACCCTTCCCTATCTTCGATTCAAATTAAGATCGACGTGATGCCCACCACCCCAAAAACAAAGTATGAGCGTTTTAGTGAAGTTTTAATTACACGTCCGGATAGTTGTCCCTTACTGGTGGGTAGTTAATATTCAGTTGGGGGCCTAAATCTGAATATTCTGAACGTGAGGATGACCATTTCGGCTTGAATAAAGCTCAACGACTCACTCCTATGGTTCGGTAATTTGTTAGTTTTAAATACTGCTTCTGTTTATTTCATAACACTTTTCTATTGCTCAATAGAAGCGGATCTTAGAATCAGGAGAACTGTTAGAAAACAAAATTCATGATCGGATGGAATCGAAGACCCATTGTTTTCAGAGATGTAACAAAGTAGATACATTACTTTGAATGGGGGCTGACCCCCCGTGGGAGGATCGCGGTCTAACGTTCCCATTCAGCGGCGGTGAGTGACTTTGGCATCCCCACCAACCAGCTTTATTCCGCCGCTGCAACGATTCGTTCTGCTGCGCCCGGTTAATTCTATGGAAACCGACTACGCCATTTCTTTGGGTCTTGAGAACAGTGGAAAACTGCGTAGATAATAACTGTAGTATCTGAGTACTCATAGAAAACAACGTAGGGGAAGCGCCGAACCGCACCCCTTCTATAGCTTTCGTGAACTACCTGATACATCCCTGGACTTCGCCGGATGAACTGAATACAAGCATCGACACAACGAAGAAATTCTTCGCCCAAGCCAAGCTCCTGCTCCTCATGCCAGACATAAGCCTGGGCTGCATCTTATTCCGCTTCTGGCAGAATAATGAGATTTCTAGGCACCATACTGCCCGTTGCGAATTCGATCCTTGGCTGCTTCCCATGAACTGCCTGAATTAGGATTCTGCAAGTAGGCAGCCTTTCTGTTAGCCAGTTCTTCTTTTTGCCAATCAAGCACGGGAATTTGCTCTGGAACTTGGGCGATGCTGTCCCATAAGTCTTCTAAAAATTGCAATTTTTCCGAGAGGGTTAACTCAAAAACTTGAGCGAACTCTGTATTCATGCTGACCTCGCCAAAGATGAAGACCAAGAATTTTCTGCAGTGCAATTCTTGGAGTCCTGTTCTGGGGATAACCTCCCCTTTCTACCTGCAGGCGGCAGTGCCAAACCGGGGTACTCCCCCACCGGTCAATTCTATGGAGCCCTCAACGGCGGCGTCTAGCCATCATGGGCTCCATCGGGGAAGCTAACCAGTTCCCCCTTGGGCCTAACCAGTTCTCCCTTGGACCTAACCAGTTCTCCTTTGGACCTAACCAGTTCT
>JBMOHM010000051.1:0-22511 GCA_049317845.1 Nodosilinea sp.
AGAAATAGACTCATTGCCAGCTTGATAGCCGATAGAAGAGCTTAAACTGCTCACTTTTTCTAATTCCAGGTTGCTTTGCGGTAGAAATTCGCACTCCTCCCCAAGTTTTCCAATACTCTCTGAGTCAGGCTAACTCTTACTGAATTGTAATTTCTTTTTTAGCTGCCTATCCTCTATGCAGGGTTATCTCTCTGAAATTGATATTCGCAGCATTTTACAGCTGATCGAACTGGGTCAGCGAACGGGAGTGCTTTACCTGGAAAGCTATGGTGTGAACCCGGCTACCATTTCTAGTCGGCATGCCGACCTGGGGCTAGATCCTCTCGAAGTTAGGCAGTCATGGCTGGTTTTTTTTGCTAACGGGGGGTTGGTCTATGCCGGGGCGAATGATAATTCCCTTAGTCGACTGCAGGACCATCTTCAAGCCTACGACCTCAGGGCGTTTCTGCCTGAACCGCGATCAATCTCTGCGATCGCTACTTTAAACTCTCTTGAATATGGGACTCTCTGGCTGATGCTGGAGCAGCATCTGCTAACCCTGGAACAGGGGCGAGCGATTCTCAGTCATATGGTAGAAGAGACCCTGTTTGATCTTCTTGACCTGCACCATGGCTCCTTCGTTTTCCAGCTCAGCCCTGCCCTCAGTCCCCAACTCATGACCCATAGTCTAAGTAATCTGGTAACGGGCTTAACTCAAAAAATGCAGACCTGGCATCAATTGCATACCCAACTGCAATCCCCAGACCAGTCTCTTTTACTGGTGAATTTAGAGGGCTTTGAATCCTGCGTTACTGATCCTGCCTACAGAGCCTTAGGCAGACGACTAGATGGTAAAACTTCTCTGCGCCAAATAGCTCGGTTTCTGAAACAAGATCTGGTAACGGTGGCCGAAAATCTGCTAGAAGCGATTCAACAGGACCATATCACAGTTAAACCCTCACAAATCCAACCTTCTCCAGTATCCTCAAGACAACAAGGCTGGTTTGCTCGTTTGCCCCGTATTGTATGTGTGGACGATAGCCCTACCATTCGGGAAACCGTTGAGAGTATGCTGGAAAGCCATGGCTATGAGGCTACTTCCATTGGTAATCCATTGAAGGCTCTTGGACTGCTATTTCAACTGCAGCCAGATTTGATCCTATGCGATATTGCCATGCCCGGTCTGGACGGCTACGAACTTTGTGCCATGCTTCGCCAGGCTAGTGTATTTCGGCAGACTCCCATTGTAATGTTAACGGGCAAGGAAGCTTTCCTGGACCGGGTTAAAGCTCGTATGGTAGGAGCTAGTGACTATCTGACTAAACCCTTTGGCCCTGGAGAATTAATTGCTCTCGTGGAGAAATATGTCGGTTCCGGCGTGGTATCAAATTTACGTCCCGATAAGCTTTTGACAGAAGCAATTTCTGCAGAATGGGACCTGGATTTAGGGCGATAGACCAACCCCTCTTGGCTGGCTTGCCGTCCTTAGATTAAAAGCTAAGAACTACTACCTTTGGTCTACTTTTTACCCTGCTGGGCGGTGACTCAGTCAAGAAGATCAAAATGGTTCCAATTCGTTATCCGTGGCTACGGCTATAATTAAAATTTCTACAATCAGAGTTCGTACTTGGCGGGAGACGCCAGCCTTAGGATTCTTACATGGGCTTACAGTTAACTTGATGGCTCGAGTACCTAATGTTCTGGCAGACGGTTCAGACCCTGTTCTAGTGTAATACGTTACCTATGAGTAAGATTTTGGTAGTTGAAGATAGTGTTTCTCAGCGGGAAATGATTGTCGAACTACTTGAAGGTAAAGGCTTTGACGTAGCCATTGCTGGAGATGGGATGGAGGCTTTAGAACAGATTCAGTCTACTCCTCCTGATGTGGTTGTATTGGATATTGTTATGCCCAGGATGAATGGCTATGAGCTGTGTCGGCGTCTCAAGGCCGATCCCATCACTCAAAAACTGCCTATCGTTATGTGCTCCTCCAAGGGCGAAGAATTTGATCGCTATTGGGGTATTAAACAAGGCGCTGATGCTTACATTGCCAAGCCCTTTCAGCCTGCAGAACTGGTAGGTACTGTGAGGCAGTTGTTGCGGGGATAAGGGGAGAGACTCTAAATTAAGCTATGACTACTGACTTTGATCGAATAGACCACCCTGATGCCAACCAATCCTCTGAACCGCAAGTCTCAGCAGGTCCAGAAGGTGAACTGTTTTTACGTTTCTTTGTGACCTTAACTGATGAATTTGCTTTGGGGGCGACTGGCATTCACCGTATTATTGAGTGCTCTCCGGACCGAATTACCCCTATTCCTAATGTGTCTCCCCTATTATTGGGCACCCTGAATGAGCAAGGTCGAGTCGTCTGGATAGCTGATTTAGCCCATTTTCTTGGTTATCCTTCTACATTAAACACCGATAAGCCTGAAATCTCAGTAATTGTCGTGGAAGATCAGGGAACTATGTTAGGCTTAGCGATTAATCGTGTTGTTGGTACGCAGTGGCTTAATCCTGATGCCACGAGAATGATTTCCAGGAGTGCAGATACTGCTATGGATCCGTTTTTAAGGGGTGAATGGCTGTTACCCCCTGAAGGAACTGAAACCATTACCCTTAGACTGCTAGATCATCTTGCCGTGATCCGTTCAGCTCGTTGGGTAGCTTAGTTTAAACTCAACTTTACTATCATCAACTTAATCCCCAGACTCGATATTGGCAGGAGAACGTTATGGCCTCAGGCATTGATTATTCCCAGGCTTATCAGAAAGCCGAGAGGGCCTATATACAGGGTAACTATCAAGATGCCGCCGCCATTGTTGATCGGTTGGTTGAGGACTATCCCCAGGATCCTAGTGTGCTGCTGTTGCGGGGACATATTTACTGCTACGGTCTGCAAAAGTACCAAATCGCCCGTCAGCAGTATAGGGCGGTTTTAGACCATACTTCCCAGCCTGAGTACGTTGATTACGCGACGAATGGGCTGGAATATGCCAATCAGTTTATCTCCAGTCCAGTTTTAGATCGGGATCAAGTCAAAGGGGAAAAAAGTATTGGATTGGAGATTGCCCCTGAGGCTCAAGTTATTATGCCTCAGAGTGGGTCGACTAAGGGGAATGGAGATAGGGCGATCGCGGCGGCCCAGGCTGAAAGCTCTGAAGGTGAGGATTTTTCGGATCCCTTTGGTAGTTTTGATCTAGATTCTGTAGATGGTTTAGATTCTCTGAACTTGCCTGGTGACGCTACTCTTGATTTTCCCTGGCCCATGGAGGAAGCCGGTTTAGATGGTGGTGGGGTTTGGTCTGGGCTGAACGATGACAGTAAAGACGACATCACAATTTTTGCCCCAAACTCAGCTCTGTCTACGGGGGCTTTACCCTTTACTAAAGTGGGATCGGGCGATCTCCATCTCAATAATGGTAATGGTTACGGCTACAGTCCTGGCTCTAATTTGGAAGAGGAAACGGCTTCGACCGATAACCTGGATTTCCTAGATGAGTTCAGTGAATTTGATGACCTGGGGAGTTTGCCAGATTTCCAACTATCCGATAGTTCTGCCGGCTTTGCCACTCCTGCCCTTGGGCCGTCAAACCAGAGTTCTAGTGATAGCCGTAGTCAGACTAATCCTCTATCTTCGGCATTTGATCTGGATGAGCGGGATGGTCAACTGGAGATCAGCGACGAGGACCTGTTTAACATTTCTGCTACCACCGATAGTTTGCCAACCTTTACCCATCTTGATGATGGTCCCATCGTCACCAGCCCTGATTCAGGCTGGCTGGTTCCCCTGGTCAATGCTCCCTTGCCGACTAAAAATTTGGCCGTAGCCATTGCCGCTGGTGTTGCCTCTACCCTTGCTGTAGGAGTGGTTAGTTTTACCACCGCAGCCCTACAGCCCGGTCAAAACTTCTCCAGGCCTGTCCATAGTATGATGGCCCTCTCGGCTGGGTTGGTTGGTTTCGGTGCTGCTCTGACCACAGGGCATTTGGCTCAACGCCGAATGCAGGCTAGCTTACAGGATCTCCAGCAACAGTTTGATGCTGTGGTGCGGGGTAACCTCTCGGTTCGGGCTACGGTGTTCTCTGAAGATGAGTTAGGTCATCTGGCGAATAGCTTTAATAAAATGTCCCGGGTAATTTTAACGACGACTAGTGAGGCGCAAAGAAAGGCCCAGGAACAGGAACAGGCAAAGGAAGATCTGCAGCGTCAGGTAATTCGCTTGTTGGACGACGTCGAAGGAGCGGCCCGCGGTGATCTGACGGTACAGGCGGAAGTCACTGCCGACGTCCTGGGAGCCGTAGCCGACTCCTTTAACTTGACTATCCAAAATCTACGGGAGATTGTGGAGCAGGTGAGTATTGCGGCTCGACAGGTGAGTCGAGGGTCCACGGAAAATGAGATTTTTGCCCGCAGTCTGTCTGCTGATGCGTTGCGGCAGGCGGAGGAGTTGGCGGTTACCCTCAACTCAGTGCAGGTTATGACTGATTCGATTCAGCGGGTGGCTGAAAGTGCCCGGGAGGCCGAGGAGGTGGCTCGTTCTGCTTCTTCCACCGCCCTGAAGGGTGGGGAATCGGTGGAGCGTACCGTGGCCGGGATTCTAGGCATCCGCGAAACCGTTGCTGAAACTACCCGCAAGGTGAAACGTTTAGCGGAGTCTTCCCAGGAGATTTCTAAAATAGTTGCGGTTATTTCCCAAATTGCTTCCCGGACTAACCTGCTGGCTCTCAATGCCAGTATTGAGGCGGCCCGAGCTGGAGAGGCGGGCAGGGGATTTGCTATTGTAGCCGATGAAGTACGACAACTGGCTGACCGCGCCGCTAAAGCTTCTAAGGAAATTGAGCAAATTGTTCGTCAAATTCAGACTGAAACCAGTGGGGTTATGACTGCGATGGAAGAGGGAACCCAGCAGGTTATTGAAGGGACGCACCTGGCGGAGCAGGCCAAGCGATCGCTAGAGGACATTATTCAGGTCTCCAATCGTATTGATGTACTGGTTCGATCCATTACGACGGACACCATTGAACAAACGGAAACCTCTCGGGCTGTGGCCCAGGTTATGCAGTCCGTTGAGCTGACCGCCCAGGAGACTTCCCAGGAAGCTCAACGGGTATCGGGCTCCCTGCAAAGCCTGGTGGGTGTCGCCCGGGATTTGTTGACATTGGTAGATCGATTTAAGGTGGAGAAAGCTGAGGGGTAGCTGAGTTCACCTCAGAATTTTTAACTGTAACGACCTGAGGGATTAATCAATCTTTACAAGAGTACCGCCATGCTGCCTGAAGACCAACAACGAATCTTAGGGTACTTTATTGAGGAAGCCAGGGATCACCTGCATACCATCGAGCAAGGGTTGGTTAATCTACAATCCACTGTTGATGATGTGGAGATGATGAATGAGCTGTTCCGGGCGGCCCACTCCGTTAAGGGAGGAGCTGCCATGCTTGGCTTGAATAGCATTCATCGCACCTCCCATCGCCTGGAAGATTTCTTTAAATTGCTTAAGGACTCTGGAGTGAGACCTGATCGGGAACTGGAGTCTATGCTGCTGAAGGCTTTTGATGGTCTTCAGGAACAGGTGAATCGGCTACAGAGCCCCTTTGGCCTGAGTGAAACCCAGGCCCAGGCAATGATGGCTGCGTTGGAACCGGTTTTTAACCAGACCGAAGCCCACTTAGATGGATTGTTGAAGAACTCTGTCATCCCCTTACCGTTGACAAACTCCTTACCGGTAGTTCCTGCCACTGTGGCTTCCCATCCCGAAACCAGCGCGATGCAGCTGGTATTTCGCAGTGATGTGCCCCGTCTCTTGCGGGAAATGCTGGGGAATTTTAAAGGTATGGATGACCAGCGATCGCGCCAACGCCTGGGGCAAATTTGTAAACGTCTCTATAGCCTGGGTGAGCAATTCGACTTATTGGAGTGGTGTGCTCTGGTGGATACGGTCAGACAGGTGGTAGCCAATCCTGATCATACCTATCGCAGCCTGGCGGAAATCGTGATTAAAAACCTGAAGGCCTCCCAGGATTTGGTTCTAGGGGGGCGTCCCGAAATGGTTGAACCATCCCCCGCCTTGATGGGTTTGGCCTCCCGGGACCTGGATTTTAGTATCGGAGAGGAATTGGTCTCGGCAATCGATTCCGAGACTCCGGTCATGGGTATTCCTACTACGGGTTTGGAACAACCTTCTGTCGAGCAAACCCCGTTGTCTCCCCCAACCACTGCAGACCAAACCTTACCCCTAGGGTTGGATCATGGTGGTGAGGCCCAGGTTAGCTTGGACGATCTCAATAGTCTGGCAGATTTGTTTGAGTCCCAACCGAGCCTTCTGGAAAATCTCTGGCGAGAGGAGAGTCCAGGGGAGTCTCCGCCTCCTCCTTTGATCGCGGCTGAATCATCAGCCCTTAACCAAGCAGGGGCTTTTCTAGATCAGGAGTTGGTCGACTGGTTAACCAGTGAGGCCGATCAGCCAGAGGTAGAACTCCCAGATTTGCAGTCTGGTTCCCACCTCGATTCCCTCTCGGCTATGCTGGATGACTTTACCGCTGCCTGGATTGGGGATGATCGGGACTTCAGCCCTACCCCCGAACCCGGTTTGCAGACCGATGTGGTTGAGCTGGAAGCAGACTTAGATCAGTCCGATATCCTTATTGATTTTGCTCCCGTGGCTCGGGAGGGGGGCAACCCAGACCTCCAGGTGCTAGAGTCGGGCTTGCCATTACCGACCATGGGGACCGGGGTAAGCGCCGATCATGATTTTGACGATCTAGAAAAGTTACTGGAAGAAGCTCACCAGATGGGGGAATCGGCATCTACGGTGGGAGGACGCCGTCGATCGGGAGCAGCTCCCAGGCGATCGCTGGCTGGCATGGATCAAACTATGCGGGTTTCCGTTAACCACCTGGATACCCTGGCTAACCTGGTGGGGGAATTAGTGGTTAACCGTAACTCTCTGGAGCAAGATCAGGACCGTCTGCGTCAGTCCCTTGATAAGCTTCTTCATCAGGTCCAGCAACTCAATGACGTAGGGCAGCGTATGCGTAACCTGTACGAGCGATCGCTGCTGGAAAGCACCCTGATGACCAATCGTCGCTCCTTTGATTTCCCGAGTTCTGGGTCCTCCAGTGGTCATGCGATCGGCGTCACCTTTGACGCCCTAGAGATGGACCGATTCACTGACTTCCATACCCTCTCCCAGGAAATGATTGAGCTGATTGTACGGGTTCGAGAGTCTTCCTCCGATATTGAGATTACGATTGATTCCACCGAACAGGTCGCCCGTCAGTTTCGCCAGGTGACTACCCAATTGCAAGAGGGATTGAATAAGGCCAGAATGGTGCCCTTTGGGCAGACGGTGAATCACCTACCCAGGGCCATTCGAGATATTTCCCTCAAGTGTGGAAGAGAAGCTCGCTTGGTGGTAGAAGGAGAAGATACCCTGATCGACCAGATGATTGTAGAACGCCTCTATGATCCCCTAATTCATTTAGTGAATAACGCCATTACCCATGGCATTGAAACACCGGAGGAACGCATAGCTTCGGGTAAACCCACACAGGGCACAATTACCATCCGGGCGTTTTACCAGGGTAACCAAACCGTTATTTACATCGCTGACGATGGCAGCGGCATTAATCCGGTTGCGATCAAGGCTAAGGCCATTGAAAAGGGTTTGATTACTGCTGCGGAGTCTCAGACCCTTGCTACTTCGGAAGCTTACGACCTGCTATTTTTACCCCAGTTTACCACCCGTGATCAGGCCGATGCCTTTTCCGGTCGCGGTGTCGGCCTGGATGTGGTAAATACCGCTTTGACTGATATTCGTGGTTCCATTGCGATTGAATCCGCCGTTGGCCGGGGTACCAGTTTTACCATTCGCTTGCCCCTCACCTTGAGCATTACCAAGGCTCTGAGTTGCTTGAACAATCAGGCCTTGATTGCTTTTCCCATGGATGGGGTGGAAGACATGGTGGATATACCCAAAGCGGATATGCACATCGACAAAGATAACCAAGTCTCCATTCCCTGGCGCGGTGGGCGGCTACCTGTCTGGCCTCTGGCGAATTTACTCAAATTTAATCGTAGCCTGGGTCGGGGTCGGGTGTACGGGGGACCTCAAGACGACTCTATGCTGTCGGTGATCGTGTTGAGGAATACCAATACCTTTATTGGCGTAGAAGTCGATCAGGTCATTGGGGAGCAGGAAATTGTTATTAAGCAGTTAGAAGGTCCAATTCCCAAGCCTACGGGTATCGCTGGCGCCACTGTTTTAGGAGATGGGCGGGTTATGCCCATTGCCGATGTGTTGGAGTTAATCGATCTGGCTACCGGTCGTATCCGTCGTGATGCCCACTCTTCCCTCTGGGCCCAGCCTTTGGCAGAGGTGCCCACGGCCGTTCCCAGTGAAACTGAACCCACTGTTTTAATCGTTGATGATTCCATTACCGTTCGAGAACTCCTGTCCCTTACCTTTAACAAGGTGGGCTATCGGGTTGAACAGGCTCGGGATGGCCAGGAGGCATTGGCGAAGTTGCGCTCTGGTTTGCCCTGCGATCTAGTTTTCTGCGATATTGAAATGCCTCGTATGGATGGCCTAGAGTTGCTATCGCGGATGCAGCAAGACCCAGCCCTGAGCCAAATACCCGTTGCGATGCTGACCTCTCGTGGAGCTGATCGCCATCGCCAAATGGCTCTGGACTTGGGTGCTAAGGCCTACTTTACCAAGCCTTACCTGGAAGAGGTGCTCCTGGAAGCCGCTCAGCAAATGTTAACTGGGGAAAGAAGGGAGATGCGGGTAGGCCTTTAACCCAGCCCCAGGGGCTGAAGAAGTTTTCTATCCAGATCCTCCCTGACCCCGAACGGGGAGGGATAATAGTAGTGTAGCCTCTATGGTTAGAGGAGGCGATGCTATGAAAACTCCAAGGGTTCAAACTCAAAGACCCCGACCCCACCACCCCATGCCTAAGGAGCTGCAGCTCACGGGCAAATCCTTTAGACACCGCGATCGCGGTATCCACCCAGGGCGAGTCAAGGGGGGATAGGGCGATCTTAGTGAGCAGTCTGCCCTTGTATCCAGGCAAGGGCCTCAGCCCGGTTGGTGAGTTGACCTTCCACCTGAGCCAGTTGCACGGCTTCTAAAAGGTGGCCGATTTCAGGGCCCGGTTTAAGCCCCAGATCCTGAATCAGGTCACGACCAGAGATCAGGGTCTGGGGATGGGCAATGGTATCCTCAGGATTGAGGTAATGGCTGAGGAGGATCTCAATCATTGTCTCAGGCAGGTTAGCGGCCCAGGCGAGTAGGGGAATGCCCACAAAACCAGCCCCGGCCAGTTTAAATAGCCCATAGCGCTGGGCCGGAGAGAGGGGGGGTGTTTGTTCCCTGAGGTAGTGCCAGCCCTTGACCATGGCCAGTACCCCCTGCTGTTCCAGACGGCTATACTTCAATCCGGCCAGGGTAGTTTCGGCGATCGCGAGGGGGCCATCCAATAGCTGGCTCAGCTTGGTCAGCTTTAACCAACTCCGGTGTAGCCCCGGAGCCGTGGGTTCCTTCACCCAGCTCCTGAGCAGGGAACCATAGTCAGGTCGGCACTGATCAACTTGGGCGGCGAGTTGGTCAAGGATCGCTAATTTTTCCAGGTTAGCTGGGGTAACGGTCGGTAGCCAGGTTTCTAGAAGACCATCTTGCCAGGCCATTGCTAGTAAGGGGGAGCCCTCTGGCAGGCTGAGCAGACAGTCGAGTTCACTACGGACCCGTTCAGCCGCTACAGCTTTGAGATGGGGAGCTAGGCGGCGAATGGCTGCTTGGGTAGCCGGATCAAGCTTAAAGCCGAGTTGGGCGGCCTGACGGTAGGCCCGCAGCAGGCGTAGGGGGTCTTCCCTAAGGTTTTCTTCAGACACCATGCAGAGGGTATGGCGTTGGAGATCGGCCCACCCATTGAGTGGATCCACTAGAGTTTCGCTGTGGGGACTGTAGGCGATAGCGTTAATGGTAAAGTCCCGGCGTTGTAAATCTATGGTTATATTGGATCCAAGTTGTTGGGCAAAATCGACGGTAGCGTTAGGAAAGACTACCCGGGCAATTTCATGATCGCTATTTAGGACTACAAACCCGGCTCCGTAGGCCTGGGCAATGTGTTCGGCGGTTTCTATAGCCTTTTCTGGCAGGACAAAATCAAGATCTAGATAGTCAGCCTGACGATGCAATAGAGCGTCCCGCACAGAACCCCCGACTAGATAAGCCTGGGGGGGCAGAAAGGTCAGACTAAAGGGCCAGCTTTGGGGAGAAAGGGCTGGTTGGAGATCAGCCGTAGCCGCGGTGGTCAGGGAGGTTGGGGTTGAACTCAATGAACTCTTAATGATTTTCTATTACAACTGGATAGGCAGGGTTGGCGCTACTTCGCCAGTAGAGGATCCCATAGGATAGGGGGTGACATAGTCCCTGGCGACTCGCAGATAGGGAGGAAATTTGAGCTTACCAGACAGCGGACTCAGGTGGACAGACCCTTTAACCTTGAATTCTTTTCCATGGGCAGTTGCTAGAATTGGAAAACTATCTTTACTCAGTTTCAACTATAGGATTTTACTGAGGGAAAACGCTAGAACCATGTGCATTTGTGTGAATTGCCATTACGTTGATGCTTGCACCACCTACTACGCGGTTGAGGAACAACATCAGCAACCCCACCTCACTCCCCTGCCCACCTTTGAGCCAGTTGAGCCCACCATCAATGTGAATATTCGTCATCAGGGTGAGGAAATTGAGATGGAGTGGGACGTGGTCGGTTGTGAGAGCTTTAGGCAGGAGTTGGGAAAATGGGCCCGGCTTCGTCCTGGTCAACTGCTGCCCACCTGACCTCAAGTTTCTAAACCCATTGGGGTCCTAGCATCGGTTGCGCCATTTCTTTGACTTCATTCATGGCGCAGGAATTATCGCCAGGTAGTTGATCTTGACCGTTCTCTGTTTTAATCCTGCCTGTTCCCAGCCTGCCAATCTTCCTGGGGCTATTGTCTGTCAGACCTGTGGTGCTGCCCTCGAGTTGGGGGAACGCTATCGCTGCCAGAGGATCCTGGGACAGGGTGGCTTTGGGCGAACCTATCTAGGTCTGGATAATCACACCGTTCCTCCCCGCTGGTGTGTGATCAAGCAAATGCTCATGGGTGGCTATAGTCAGGGCGATCGCCATCAACAACGACAGCGATTTCAGCTAGAAGCGCAACAGCTCAGCATCCTGGGTCACCACCCCCAGATTCCTGAATTACTGGAGGTCGTAGACAACCAACGGGGGCAGTTCCTAATTCAGGAGTATATCCCGGGCCCCAGTCTGGAGCAGTTGGCCCAGACAGAATCCTTTACAGAAGCCAAAATACGCCGCCTCCTGGAGGAAATCTTACCGGTCCTGGAGTTTGTCCATGCCCATCAGATTATTCACCGAGATATTAAACCAGCGAATATCATTTGTCCCCCGCCTCCCCGCCCCTTTGCCCTGGTAGACTTTGGCGCTTCTAAATACGTTGAGAATCGAGCCGGGCTGGAGCAGACAAACACCGTCATTGGCAGTGCTGGCTATGGGGCTCCAGAACAGGTGCTGGGTAAGGCAGTCTTCGCCAGCGATATTTTTGGCCTGGGGGTAACCTGTCTCTATTTGTTAACGGGTTTGCATCCCTTTGATCTTTACTCCGTCAGTGATGATAGCTGGGTATGGCGACCTTTTCTGCAGACTTCGGTGAGTCCGGGTCTGGCTAGAATTCTTGATCGTATGGTTAACCGTCGCCTGCAGGAACGCTACAGTCAGGCTAGGGAGGTGCTGACGGATTTACGCTGGGCTGGACCGGAGACGGGGCAATCGCCGCTGCCAACAGGGGCACAGCCTCTCCCCTCTTCATCTCAACCCTGGCAGTACCGCTTCAGGGTGGACCTTTCTGGTAAGGGGGTTAGGGCTCTGGCCATCAGTCCCAACGGACGGGCGATCGCCACCGCCTGTCGTAATGCCTCGGTGTACCTGTGGGATTCTATCAACGGTGAACCCATTCATCGTTTCGCTAAGGCGATGGGCCTATGGGGCTTGGGTCACCAGGGAGAGGTTACCGCTCTAGCCTTTACCCCCGATGGGCAGGCTCTAATCAGTGGTGGGGAGGATGGTCAGTTAATTTTCTGGAATTTGGCCGACTACGGTCAGAGTCAACCTCTCCCCTTGAGGACCTGGTCAGTGTCAAGGCTAATGGTGACCCCCGACGGTCAGACCCTGATCGTGGGTAGCGGTGACGGACATATTGACCTATGGTCACTGGCTACCGCTGATCAGGACCATTTTCTGCGGCAATTGGTTAATCATCAGGATCGCATCACCGCCCTGGCCCTGGGTTCCAGCGGACAGCTTTTGGTCAGTGGTAGCCGCGATCGCACCATTCGCCTGTGGGCACTGCCCACAGGCCGGTTATTGCAGACCCTCACGGCCCCCCTGGCCCCAATTACTGCCCTGACCTGTTATCCCCAGGATAACTGCATTCTGAGCGGTGATGTCAGTGGCCGACTGCAGGCTTGGAGCCCAGGGTCTACGATCGACGGTAGTCTGCTGCACAGATTTCCGGGAGCGATTACCGATCTGGTTCTGAGTCCAGATCGGGAATGGCTGGCAGTAGGCTTAGAAAATGGAGCCCTAAGGCTGTTTCAGCTGCCCTGGCAGGGCCAGGAAGTCACCCTCGATGCCTGGAATGTAGGGGAGGTGGTTTTCACTCCAGACAGCCAGACCCTGGTTGTTAGCAGTGGGGATCAAACCCTACAGTTCTGGTCCTTAGGCGGAGATCATTGGTAGTTCTGGGGCTTGCCTACGGATAGCTGGAGCTATTTGCTCAAGATACCTCCCGATCTCACCCCCGTGCCCTAGGACTATCCCAGAGCCATTAGCGTAAAAGCTGGTCAATCATACGGTTAGCCTGGGCCTGGTAGCTGCCGCCAAACAGATTAAAGTGATTGAGAATATGGTAGAGGTTATAAAGAACCTTGCGCCTATCGTAACCTGGGTGTAGCGGATAGGTGGCATTGTAGCCATCGTAGAAAGCTGTTGGGAAGCGACCAAATAATTCAGTCATGGCCAGGTCCACCTCCCGATCGCCAAAGTAGGGGGCTGGGTCAAAGATTACGGGATCACCAGCCTGGGTGAGGGCCGCGTTTCCCGACCATAGATCACCATGGACTAGAGCCGGATCGGGGGTGTGATTGGCCAGTACCTCGGGCAGGGCGATTAAAAGTTCGTGCTGCCGGGGAAAGTGACCACCCCGTCGCCCTGCCAGGCGAAATTGATGGCGCAGCCGATGCTCACGGTAGAACTCCAGCCAGGTAGGGGTCCAGGGATTGGGTTGGGGGGTACTGCCTATTGTATTCGGCTGGTCCCAGCCGAATCCCTGGCGATGGGTAACCCGGTGCATGGCGGCCAGGTGCTCACCCATCTGTCGCCAGCCCGCTACATCGCTACAGCCCAGGTCTAACCATTCCAGCACCAGATAGGCGAAGTTATCAATGCTGCCCCAGCAAATCGGGTGGGGTACCCGGATAGTCCCAGTGCTATAGATTTGTCTCAGGGCCTCAACCTCGGCCTCAAACATGGTTATCTGGGTAGCCTGGTTTAACTTGAGAAAAAAGGAGCGATGGCCATCGCTGATACGCAGGGTTTGATTAATCGATCCCCCTGATACGGTAGGCCGTTCCTGGATGGAAAAGGGCTGACCGGTTTGGGCGCTGATATGTTGAGCGATCGCGGTCCACATGGTCTTGGCACTTAACCTAGAGAGGGCACGAGTTAGGCGGGCTGTAACACGACCAGTCCGTAGGCATCAGGGCAGAGATAGCGCTGAGCTACCGTCTGCAGGTCTTCTACCGTGAGGGCCTGAATTCGCTCTGGGTAGTGGAGACCGTCGCCAATATCCCCCGTTAGGGTATGGTAATAGCCGTAGAGACCGGCTCTCTCGCTAGGAGTTTCGTTCGCAAAAACAAATTGGTTCGCTACCTGGGTTTGCACCCGCCGCAGTTCGGTCAAACTGACTGGGGTTTGGATAAGTTGTCGCACATGATCGGCGATCGCCCCTTCCACCTGATCTAAATACTCTGGTTCTAGCTTGGCTGACACTATAAATAAACCTTGATGGGCCAGAGTCATATTGCTAGAGCCAATACTACTCACCCAGTGACGGTTTTCCCGCAAATCCCTAACCAGTCGAGAGGTGCGCCCCCGTCCCAACACTGAGGCCAGAATATCGAGGGCATAGGTATCGTCTCCATCCGTAATGCCCGGCACACGCCAGGTTAGGATTAACCGGGCCTGGGTCAGGGTAGGATCAGACTCAACCACCCGGGTTATGTCTTGAAAGGGGACCTCTCGACCATAGCCATGGGGGAAGGATTGAAAGGCTGGAATCGAATAGGGTGCTTGGGGCAGTTGCTGGTGAAGAGCCTGGTCAAACCCCTGGGCCACAATTTCTACCAGTTGATCTACCGGTAGGTTACCCACGGCAACGGCGGTCATATTCTGAGGCCGATACCAGGTCTGATGAAAATCCCGCATTTGTCCTGGGGTAAGATGTTCAATCACCGCAGTGGGTCCCAACACCGGCCGCCGGTAGGGTAATCGCTCAAAGCCTAACTCCATCGACCGGGCATGGGTACGTCGCTGGGGATTATCTTCGGCTCGGCGAATTTCCTCTAGTATGACCGGTCGTTCTCGTTCAAAGTCATCGTCACTGAGGCGAGGATTAAGGGCTAGCTGAATTTGTAAGGGCGCTAGGGCGGCAAAGTCCTGAGGGGCAGTGGTGATGTAGTACTTGGTGTAGTCTTGGCTGGTGGCGGCGTTGGTGAGGGCTCCCCGCTCTTCTACCCGGCGCTCAAACTCGCCACAGCCTAAGTCATTGGTGCCTTTAAACACCATATGTTCTAGAAAATGGGCCATACCATTGATGGCATCGCTTTCAACCGCTGAACCTACCCGTAGCCACAGGCTTAAATTGACCACTTCCAGGGGCATTTGCTCGGCAATCACCGTCAGACCATTGGGGAAACGACAAACCTTTGGAAAAACCAGTGATGCAGCAGGGGCTGAAAGCAGGGGCATAGGAATTTTAAGGTCACGTACTTTGACTATAGTAGCGATTCTGCCGCTTTACCGCAGGCTAGAGTGGATAGCCTTCATCAGAGGTTAACCTAAAATAATTGCTTCGATCATGGTTCATTCTACTGAAAGTGTTGTAAATTTCGGGTATGTGGACTCTCCTGGGGAAAAATCCATGGGAACTTGGATTAAAGAAACTGATGTTGCCATCTATCTAATGCAGGGTGGATACTGGATTTCTCGCATCACTAAATATCCTTCCTCTGCCAACCCCAAGGAGCAGGTGGTGAATATTAGCAGTATTAAAGATTGGTTTACCCGGTCTGACTATCCTACGGCTATGACTGTTTCTATGGGCACTGGTGCCCCTGAACCGGAGCCCATCTCGGCGTCAACGCCTAAACCACCTAAACCACCTGAACCTCTGCCCAAGCCACCCCAGCCCCTCACCGGTAAAACCAATGCGGCTGGTTTAGCCATCATCAAGACCTTTGAAGGGTTAAGAACCAAAGCCTATCCCGATCCAGGTACGGGGGGAGAGCCCTGGACGATTGGTTACGGCCATACTTCTGCGGCGGGGCCGCCGCGGGTTTATCCTGGGCTAACCATTACCATCGCAGAAGCCGAAAATATCCTCAGGCAAGATCTGGAAAAGTTTGAACGATCCGTAACTCAGCTGGTTAGTCGTGCTCCCACCAGTGATCAGTTTTCAGCCATGGTTTCCTTTGCCTTTAACGCCGGTGCAGCTAGTCTTAGGGACTCTACCCTATTAAAAAAACATAATGCGGGAGATTTCGCTGGGGCGGCGGATGAATTTTTGCGTTGGGTCTTTGCTGGTGGTCAGGTTATGGCCGGCCTTCAGCGTCGTCGTAAGGCGGAACGAGCCCTTTACCTCAGTCAAGACTATCGTCAGTATCTTTAATCTGGCCCGTCCTCGGGCTAAGATCGCTCTTGAATCTAGGAGATGGCTGACTGGGGTTGTATTACCTGGGTTGGCCAGATTATATCGCTTTAGCTATTGAGCTCCAGACATCGGGTAAGGCGCTGGGTCTCAGCCGGTGGTATTGCCGTCTTGTCCTAACCGGACTGGCTAAGGTCCTAACCCTGTCTGGCCAGCCAGTTACCTACCCGGCTGGCAAATTTAACGGTAGATTCGTAGGGTAATACATTGCGTCCGGCTATAATTTCGCCCTCGGCTTGGGGTAGGTGATCAAGGTAGGCTTCCAGGCGCTGGGCCGCACCGTCTGTCTGACTCAGACGGTCAATACCGGAGGCGGCATCGCCAAACAGTACCAGGGTAGGTATGGGTAGGCTAGCGATCGCCCCAGTGTAATCTTCTCGCCAGAATCCCGCTAAGAAGGAATACACCGCGTAGCGACCCCGGGCTTGCTTGGCATCCTGGGCTAGTTGATCCAGCCATTCCTGGTCAATATCGGCCTCTCGCCCAAATAATTGGCGACGGGAGAAGGACCGCAGAAATCTCTGACGTCGCACGTAGCGAAATAGCCCCCAGCCCACTGGTCCGCTAAATAGCAGATTCCATAACAGGTGCTGGCGCCAGGTCGGGCTAGGGGTGGTGATCAACTTCCAACCCGGTGGTCCACTCAGCACCAGACTTCGCACCAGTCCTTCCATCTGGGGATGGTGTAGTAGTTTAAGGGCGATCGGTAGGGTGGCGCCCTGGGCTATTACCACTACCGGTTTTTGAATGACCTGGTGGGTAAAATAGGCCAACTGATCAGCCCAGTCCTGGGGAGTGTAGGCTACCGCCGGTTGATCGCTGTGGCCACAACCCAGTAAGTCAGGGTTGTAAATCGAGTTTTGCTGACCCTGCTGCTGCCACTGCTGACAAAATCGATGCCAAAACCACCCCGCCAGCCCTACTCCCAGGGGATGGATTAGCAGTAGGGGCGGTAACTCTGGGGAACCTGGGTAAACCTCGTAACCGCAACGATAGCCTTGCCAGGTATAAACTTCAGGCTTGGGGATAGCCATCATAATGACTGTAAAACAGTAAGGGATAAAGCAACTTGGTGCACCATTGCCGACCAGGATAGGGAGCGACCTTTGTCTATGCTACCGATCCTGGCAAGCAGGTACCGTAACCAGATTTAACGGGGGCGAGCCAGATCACCCTATCCTAAACCTTCTAGCCAAAGCTATGGGTTAGGGATGCCTATCGATTTAGTTGATCTAAAAGAGGACTTAACAGTTTGGGGGGTAGCAGCCAGAGTAGGATTGCCTGGCCCGGCTGGACCTGGCTCCAGTGATGGACTTGCAGGTCCAGGCAAACCATAGTAGCGGTGGGTACCTGCACCTGTCCACCGCCGATCAGCAGGCTGGTGGTATGGGACCAGGTAGGTTGGTGGCCCACCAACAGAATGCGCTGGTGGCGATCGCTTTGCCCCTGAATTACCTCTAGTACCTGCTGGGGGTGAGCCTCGTACAGCCCGGCTACCTCTTCTACTGTACAGGGCCAGTTCCCTGCTGTCCTGGCTAACGCCAGGGTGGTACGGGCCCGCACCGCCGGTGAAGTCAAGGCATGGTCTGGGAGACAAGCCAGGGCAGTGAGCAGTTTACCCATGGACTGGGCTGCCTTTATTCCCCGGGGGGCCAGGGGGCGCTCCTGGTCTAGCCCACTGGGGGCTTCCCAGTCAGACTTGCCATGGCGAAAGAGAATGAGTTGCTTACCCATAGGTGGCTTTGGCAGGCTACTGCAGAATAATGGCCACCTGTATCACCAGATCATTGTAATCATCCAAACTGATCTGGTCTTCGAAGCCAAGTTCGTACAAACTGCCATGGTCAAAAACAGCCTGTTTTACCTTGATACCCCGCCCACTTTGCCACAGCCCGGTGGTGGTAGATTCATGATCTCCATCAAAGTAGTAGGTGAAGATACCGGAGGTTGATGGTAGAACCAGCCAATCGCTGGGGTTATTAGAGATCAATTCCTGGCGCAGAGCTACCTCTGGGGGAACCTGGTTGCGGGGCCGGGGGCCGGCATTTTCCTGGTAGACCCTCAACCGTTGCCGAAATAGGGCGTTACCCCCCACGACCCGATACCACACCTGATGGGTACGGTAAGGATCGGTGGTGAATAGGGAGTAGGCCGTTGCCTCTGGCATCACCACGGGTTTATATTCCTGCAACAGGTTGCCCAGGGGTGGTGAGGTTGGAGTAGTGCTTTGGGCCAGAGTCGGGTGACTGGCGGGCAGGGCAATCAGTACCACTGCCAGAGCTACCGCGATTAGGGGATAAAGAAGACTGCGCCGTTTGATCATAGGGAATTGCCAGTATCGGTTGCCGTAAGGCAGTTGCCCACAGAATAGCGCAGATCGGTTCAGGTCGCGTACTGGTTTTAAGGATCCAGGCAGATAGCGAATCTGACCCTGTCCCTCTCTTAAACTTAAATTAAATAGTGTCTTAGGTCACAACACGATAGTCAGGAATTTAATCTTATAGGTTATGTTGGCTACACCTCTATACGCCGAAGTAAGGCTTAAATACCCATGAAGACTTCTGCTACCGCCGCTGCCGCCGTGGCCATTGCCCTCGCCAGTGAACGCACTGATACCAGTGTGGAAAGTATCAAGCGGGCCTTTTTGAACAATTTGTTCTTTGTGCAGGGTAAGCCGGTGTCCCTGGCTACGCATTATGACTACTATATGGCGCTGGCTCACCTGGTGCGAGATCGCATGCTAGAACGCTGGAACGCTACCGCTGAAAGTTACACCCAGCACCAATCCCGCACGGTCTGCTATCTGTCAGCGGAGTTTCTGATGGGCCCCCACCTGGGTAATAACCTGGTGAACATGGGTATTTATGACCAGGTTAAGCAGGCCATGGAAGAACTGGGTTTAGACTTTGACGACCTGCTGGCTCAGGAGGTAGAGCCAGGACTGGGAAACGGTGGGTTGGGGCGACTGGCGGCCTGTTACCTGGACTCCCTGGCCTCTTTAGAAATTCCCTCCCTGGGTTACGGCATTCGCTACGAATTTGGTATTTTTCAGCAGGATATCAAGGATGGCTGGCAGGTGGAGCGCACCGATAAATGGTTGCGCTACGGTAATCCCTGGGAGGTAGTGCGACCGGAATGGGCGGTGGAGGTAAAATTTGGCGGCTATACCGAAACCTATGTGGATGAACGTAGCCGTTATCGCATGCAGTGGATTCCCGGCCGTAAGGTGCTGGGAGTGCCCTACGATACGCCGATCCTGGGTTACCAGGTGAACACCGCCAATACCCTGCGGCTGTGGAAGTCGGAGGCGATCGAGTCCTTTGACTTTGCTACCTTTAACCAGGGTAACTACTACGGTGCCGTAGAAGACAAGGTGGCTTCAGAAAATCTCAGTAAGGTCTTGTATCCCAATGACGAGAAACTGGCGGGCAAGCAACTGCGCCTAGAACAGCAATTTTTCTTTGTTTCCTGCTCTCTGCAGGATATGTTCCGGATTCTCCAGGGTCAGAATATCCCGGTGGAAAGATTCCACGAAAAGTTTGCCATTCAACTCAATGATACTCACCCTGCCATTGCCACCGCTGAACTAATGCGGTTGCTTATGGACGAGTACGGTCTAGGTTGGCCCCTAGCCTGGGAAATTACCCAGAAAACCTTTGCCTACACCAACCATACCCTTCTGCCCGAAGCTTTAGAAAAATGGCCGATCAGCCTGTTTTCGGAACTGCTGCCTCGCCATATGGAGATTATCTTTGAAATTAACAGTCGCTTTCTCGATCTGGTGCGAATGCACTTCCCGAAGGATTCGGAACGACTGGCCCGGATGTCCTTGATCGATGAATCGGGAGAACGCTACGTGCGTATGGCTAACCTAGCCTGCGTCAGCAGTCATACCATTAACGGGGTAGCTGCTCTTCATACCGAATTACTCAAGGGAACTGTTTTACGAGACTTTTACGAACTCTTCCCCGAAAAGTTCTGCAATAAGACTAATGGGGTTACCCCGCGGCGTTGGATGGCCTTGAGTAATCCTCGCCTAACTACGATGGTTAGTAGTCGGATTGGCGATAGCTGGATCAAACATCTGGAGAACTTACAACAACTCGAACCCCTGGTGGAGGATGGTGGTTTTCGAGAGGATTGGCGCGCCATTAAGCAAGCTGTCAAGCAAGACCTGGCCAGTCGTATCCATACTCAGTTTGACATTTTAGTCGATCCTGCCTCTCTGTTTGATGTCCAGGTGAAGCGCATTCATGAGTACAAACGGCAGCACCTCAATGCTCTCCATATTGTTACTCTATACAATCAACTAAAACAGGATCCCAATCTAGAGATCACTCCCCGTACCTTTATCTTTGGCGGCAAGGCGGCCCCTGGCTATCACATGGCCAAGCTGATGATCAAGCTGATTACGGCGGTTGGGGAAATGATTAACAAGGATCCTGCTCTGCGTAACCAGATTAAGGTGATCTTTTTGCCTAACTACAACGTCACCAATAGTCAGCGTATTTATCCCGCTTCTGATCTCTCTGAGCAAATTTCAACGGCGGGCTACGAGGCTTCGGGTACCGGCAACATGAAATTTGCCATGAACGGCGCCCTTACCATTGGTACCCTGGATGGCGCTAACATCGAGATTCGTGATGCGGTAGGGGCCGAGAATTTCTTTCTATTTGGCCTTACCGCTGAGCAGGTGGTTGCTCTCAAAGCCGAAGGCTATCGGCCATACACCTACTACCAGAGTAATCCCTTGCTGAAGGACACCATCGATCTGATTGCCTCGGGTCATTTTTCTAAAGGCGACTGTTCGTTGTTTAAGCCCCTGATTGATAAATTGCTTTACCACGACCCCTTTATGTTGCTGGCCGATTACCAGGCCTATATCGATTGTCAGCGGGTTGTTGGTGAAGCCTACAGCAATACCGACCACTGGACTCGCATGTCAATCCTGAATTCAATTAGGATGGGTCGGTTTTCCTCCGATCGCTCCATCCGCGAGTACTGTAAGGAAATCTGGAATGTCTCTCCCTTGAGCGTACCCCTAACGGACTATAGTCGCTCCACGGGGGGGTATGGCAATGAACTCACCTGCCAGTTGACCTAGGCTGGCGTCGAAGGGGGAGGATGGTAGTTCGGTGACCTGGTTCTCCTTTCCATCCTTTCCCCTGACTACCCACAGATGCCCTTGCAAATATCCTCTAAAATGGGGTTGCAGGGGACAAAAGGCTACGGTTCATGGTTGATGTCGTGGTAATTGGAGCAGGGCCAGCCGGGATTTCCCTGGCGGCAGAACTGGAACAACGGGGGCTGACGGTGGCGGGGGTGTCCCTGAATCAACCCACAGCCCCCTGGCCCAACACCTACGGCATTTGGGTGGATGAGTTAGAAGATCTGGGCCTGACTGAATTTCTCTCCCATAGTTGGCAGGACTGTGTGGTGCAGGTGCCGGGTAAGACTCTGGCCCTGGGTCGGCACTATGGCCGTATTGATAAGCACCGCATGCAAGCCCACTGGTTGGATCGGGGCCGGGGGGTTAAGTGGCAGCAGGGTCAGGTCAGTCAGGTAAACTTTCGGCCTGATCATACCGAAGTGGTCACCAGCGATGGTGAGGTGATCTTAGCTCGATTGGTAATTGACGCCAGTGGTTACCAGTCTGCAGTAGTACGGCGATCGCCCCGGGCTTCCCTGGCTTTTCAAGCCGCCTACGGTATTACGGGGCGTTTCTCCAGTCCCCCCATTGCCCCTCAACAAATGGTGTTAATGGACTACCGCGCCGACCACCTATCGCCCCAGGAACGGCAACAACCTCCGACTTTTCTCTATGCCATGGATCTGGGAGAGGGGGTTTACTTTGTGGAAGAAACCTCCCTGGCCTATAACCCGGCGGTGTCCATGGAAACTCTGGAGCGGCGGCTTTATCAACGGCTTGAGCGGCAGGGAATAGAGGTGAAGGAAATTCACCATGTTGAACGCTGTTTGTTTCCCATGAACCTGCCCCTGCCTAGCCTGCCCCAGCCCGTGGTGGGCTTTGGCGGTGCGGCCAGTATGGTGCATCCCGCATCGGGGTACATGTTTGGGTCAGTGTTACGCCGGGGCCCCGACCTGGCAACTGCGATCGCGGCTAGCTTAGGCCGATCCAATACCACCCCAACCCAGGCGGCGGTAGCGGCCTGGCAAGCCCTATGGCCGGAGGCAAGACGCCGTAAATATTATCTGTACCTCTTTGGTCTAGAAAATTTGATGGCCTTTAGCCCCATGCAGTTGAATCATTTTTTTGAAGCCTTCTTTCAGCTCGAAACCAAGGCCTGGTCGGGCTTTCTATCCGATTCCCTGACCCTTCCAGAGCTGGTGAGGGCCATGGTAGGCTTATTTGGCCAGGCTTCCAACGATGTGCGCTGGGGATTGATGCGATCGGTCGCCAGTCACGGTAGTTTGCTGCGACAAACCCTGGTGCTTTAATCGGTAAGGGGGCTGCT
>JBMOHM010000052.1:0-21589 GCA_049317845.1 Nodosilinea sp.
GTTAGCCCGCACCAATTCTCAAGCCCGGTTAGTCAGAGGTTTTAGCGGCCTGGGTAACGCTATAGATCTGGTAGCGTTCCTCAATTAACCGATCCATATCGGCCTTGGCCAGTCGCTTCACGTAGTTTAGTTTCACTTCCTCCAACCAGCTCACCAGTAAGCCTTCTAGTTCCTGGATGTTGCCCTTTTCCTGCAACTTCAGCTTGAGACTATCGGTAAACTTTTGCCCCACCGCCTGGGCCAGGGGTAGACTGTCGGGTTGATCCAGGGACCCCTTTAAGAAGCTATAAACATTGCTGGAAAATTGGGCGACCACCTGCTCAGCAATTTGTTCGGGTAGATTACCCAGCCCTGGAATTTGGCGAAACCCTCGGTAACCGGGGGCATAGTCAAAGGCCTGGGTAACGGTATGCTTCAAGAGAGCATCGATTTCTGGCTTCACCTGGGGTAAAACATCGGCGATGGTAAGGGTTATCAATCGTTGGGTAATCACCTCTAATTCATTAATGCCATTGATATCGATGTAGCGTTGTCCCCCCCGGGGACTGAGCAGGGTCTGCCCCAAGCTGCCATCACGGAGCAAGGACTGGACCTGATCGATAATACGCAGCACAACAACTTCGGTGATCTCGACGGCTACCTGACTGAGTAAAAGATGATTGATCCGATTTTGAATCGGATTCAAATCCACCAGATTAGACTGGTTAAGGCGAATCATCACCGGAATCACCCGACCCAGGGCTAGCCAGGCCAGGTGCAGACCACTAAAGGGAATAATCAAGAGCAGGTCATACCAACGCCAGAGTAAGGCATCCCGTCCCCGAAAGTGCTTGTAGCGGCGGCGCAGATAAATACTACGGGCCAGGAGTTCTACCCCAAAGAGCAGGTTAAAGGCGATATCCAGACGCCAGAAGTTATTCACAAAGCCGCCGCTGAGGTCAATATGGCGGAAAAAGTTGGTTTCGATTAAGGGCCGTACCTTACCGTTGAAAAAGGTCATTTCCTGGTTAAATCCGGCCTGACTGAGGTGGGGATAGCTCCAAAATTGGGTAAAGGAATTGGTGGCCGACCCTAACCCCATATGATCCCGAAGCCCCATTTTGATGCGCTCCAGGGTGCCGGATTTATTCGCCAATTCAAAGGGATTTTCAGCAATCATAGCGGCGCTTTGCTGCTGTAAGTCGACCAAAATAGTTTGGGCCGACTGGGAGGTCAGGCCGGTTTGGGCCACCTGGTTCTGCAATTGATCAACGGTTTCAAGATAGTGGCTGGTAAATCGATGGGGTTCAATGCCCTTGAGGGTTTCACCGTACCAGCCGGTGAACCGGGGAGACAGCTTGAGGTAGAGATCCCGCCAGGGAATATAGCTCAGATCAAACCCCACCAGGGCCAGATTCAGGAGCGCCAGGAGCGCCATCAGCCGTTCAAATCGGGTAAAGCTGCGGGGACGACCCTTGTGTTTCGGCAAGGGAGGACGGTTAGCCGCCAGGGAAGATTCAGTGGGGTCAGCCATAACACCAGGTTGCATCGGGAATTAGTTCCCCCATATTAAGGAGAACTCTGACGTCATTATTACCTCAGGGTTGCGATCGCAGGGTGAACTTGATCAATAATGAAAGAATATTTTTCCAAACCATCGCCTTACTTTAGGACATTTGATTGTATGACCCCTTCTTTAAGCAACTTTTTACTCAGTCTTCTTGCCGGAGCCCTGATTGTTATCGTTCCGGCCGTTGTGGGCTTGCTTTTCCTCAGCCAGCGGGATAAAATTCAGCGCCAGTAGGGGCGGTACTAGAGTTGGCGACGGGGCCTCTGTGGGGTTAACCGCAAAGCCCCGTTAGCCCTCTACCAAATCCAACCTGGTCAAATCAGCTATTTTTTGGATCCAATCTAATAACCATTGTATTCATTAACCTAGAACCAGGTTAGCTAAAATTCATCGGTTGGTTAGAATGGAGGCAACAACGGGAACAGTCTGAGCTGCCCTGAACGCTGTCTCTCGCCCATGTTAACCCCCTAGGAAGGAATCCACTGTGAATTTTGGTACTCCGGTTCCCCTACTACTTGGCATTTTCCTGGTTCTCAGTGCCGTTGCTCTATTTTTTTTAGATCGGCTAAAACCCGGCTATGGCCGCGATGCTGACAAGATCTATGCCATTCTTTTTCTGATCTCAGGCATTTTTCTGCTGGGTAGCCTGACGATGGAGCTGATTCCGGCTTTTCAGCAAATGATTATGGTGGGCATGCTGATCTCCTTGATGATTCAGAATGTTAACTCTAGAACCCCCACCAGCAACGGCCGCCCTGGCCAACCCCGGGAATCCAGGGGGGGCTACGAGGGCGATTACCGCCCCAACCGACCCGGCCGCCAGCCTTACGGTAGAGAGAGTCGCGCTAATTTGCGGGCAGAGTTAGACCGCCCCGATCTGGGGGTTGAGGATCCCTACGCCCGGCCCCGTCCCATGCTGGGAGGTCGGCAAGAACCTGGCTATCCCTACGATCAACCCAGGTACGACCAACCCCAGCCCCCATCTCCCCCCTATCCTAATCCTCCTGATTCTCCCTATCCCAATAGCTACGATGAAGGTCCAGCTCCCATCGCTGGCGGAGAGGGATCAACCTATGCCTCCGGTCCCCCCCGTAGCGATGAGCGGCTGCGGCGACGGCGGCCGAAAACCCGCAGTGATTACAGCGATCGCTACGGTAACAATCCACCCCGCCCTGACTATCGTCCTGATCGGGAAACCCCGCCCGGGGGCTGGTCCTAGTCCATGGTCGGATTTTTGACCCCCTTGCTTTCCCACCTGCAGCCGGGGGCCGTTGCGGGCACGGCTTTGTGGGCCATCACCGCCTACCTGGCCTGCTATCCCCGGGTGCAGCGCTACACCGATTGGATCTATCGCCGTCTGGGCCCATCCCTTCAGGATCAAGCCCCTGAATCTGCTGCAGATCAGTCCCCAGGAGCAGCATGGTCCGGGCTAGCCTCCCTCCTCAGTGTGATTCCCCTGGTATTGCTGGGAGCCTTGACCCAGTATGGCCTAACCCTAACCCTAGGGGGTAGTTGGGGAGTCAGCCTGGGGGTAATTGCCAGTATGGCCTGTGGCATCTATGAACTGGGACGACGGGATGGCGAGGCTTCGGGCTAGCCCCCAGAGTATTTCCTCCTGGTTGGCCACCACTCCCCTGGGGCGTCCTCCCGAGGCCACTGAGGTTGAGCATTCTCTCCTGTTTCGGGGACTGGTACAGGGGTTGGTAAGTGTGGGGATTCTCGCCGTAGTAGTGGCAGCGGCGGGGGTAACTGAGGCTTCGATCTTCAATCTGCTGGCCATTCCCCTGAGTGGGGCGGGAGCTTTCTATAGCTGGCGCCAGCGACGCCGGTCCAACGCCTTGGTGAAGGGGTTGATCGCTGGGGCCATGGTGCTGGCCCTGGGGTTTTTCTTTTCCCGCCTGCTGCACCAACCTGGCGATACTCGCATCTTGCTGGCAGAACTGCTAATCCAGCTTCAGGTCTTCCACAGTTTTGATCTACCCCGCCGCAAGGACCTGGGTTACTCCATGGTGATCGGCTTGATTTTACTGGGGGTAGCGGCCACCATTAGCCAGACCCTCAGCTTTGCCCCCCTGTTGGGCTTGTTTCTGGTGCTGGCCCTACCCGTACTCGCCCTGGATTATCGCTCGCGGCTGGGGCTGGGGGCGGTGGCCGGGAGATCGGGGCTAGTCGGGATAAGGCCAGGCCAGATCCTGGGGTGGGTAGGGCTGACGATGGCCTTAGGGTTAGTGATTTTTCTAGGCCTGCCCCGCCTACCGGGCTACCAGATTCAAAATTTCCCCGTCAGTCTTAGCCTCGACACCCCCGCCGGATTTACCGGCCGCCGCATCCTTAACCCTGCCTACCGGCAGAACAACAGCCCCTCAACCGCTGCCACCTTTGGCCAGGGCCTAAACCCGAGCAGCGTTGAGGGGCAGGGAAATTTGAGCGGCCCTGGACGGGTGGATAGCACCGCCTACTACGGCTTTAACCAGCAGATGAATCAAAATCTGCGCGGTGTTATGCAGCCCCAGGTAGTGATGCGAGTGCGATCCCAGGCCCCTGGTTTCTGGCGAGTCCTGGCCTTTGATCGGTACACGGGCCAGGGGTGGACCCAGGCCCAGCCCGATCGGGTGCAAACCCTGAGCCGATCGGAGTTGACCTACCGAACCCTTTTACCCCTGGAGCTGGGTCTGGGCCGCTGGCAGGAAGTGGTCCAAACCTACACCCTGGTGAGTAATTTTCCCAATCTGATTCCAACCCTTCACCAGGCTCGGGAGCTGTATTTTCCGACCCAGGAGGTGGCTATGGATGACCAGGGTAGTTTACGATCGCCGATCGGCCTGGAGGCCGGTATGACCTACACCGTAGTGTCCAAGGTGGCTTTTCGCGATCGTAGCCAGTTAGGCCAGGCTCCCCGCCACTACGGTCGATCCCTCCAGCAGCAGTACTTACAGCTACCGGAGGGGGTGGGCGATCGGGTCAGACAACAAACCCAAAGCCTGCTGGCCCTTTCCCCCAAACCCTTAAGGGACCCCTATGAACAGGCGCTCTACCTGGCCCAGGCCCTCAAGCAACGCTACAGCCTCCAGCCCGATCTGCCCTTTCTAGCCCCCCAGGAAGATCTGGTGGAGAGCTTCCTGTTTAAAACCAAAGGTGGCTACCCCGATCACTTCTCTACCGTGCTCACGGTGATGCTGCGGTCCATCGGTATTCCAGCCCGCCTAGTGGTGGGGTTTGGGGAAGGTCAGTTTAATCCCTTCACAGGCTTCTACGTGGTGCGCAACACCGATGCCTACGCCCTGACGGAGGTGTACTTTCCCCAGTACGGCTGGTTTGCCTTTGATCCAATTCCGGGCCATGAACTCCTGCCGCCAGAGCTGCGGGAGTCGGACTACTTCAGTACCCTACGCCGCTTCTGGCACTGGGTAGCGGGTTGGCTGCCCTCGCCCCTGGTGGGTGGCATCAATCACCTGGTGAATCACCTGGGGCAACTCCTCAACCATGGGCTGGCGGGGGTCATGGCCCTGGTGCGATGGTCATGGCTGGGCCTGGTGCTGCTGGGCCTTGGCGGTGGGGTCTTGGCGGTGGGTTGGCGGTCCTGGCGACTGGCCCAGCTGCCCCCGACAGAACGGATTTATCAACAAATGTTGACCTGGTTTAAACAGCAGGGGTTACCCAAGCGGAGTAGCGAAACCCCCCTGGAGTATGGCCAACGGATTGGGGCTAAAATTCCTGTAAAACAGGCTGAAGCGATGAAATCTCTGGTAACAGCCTATGTAAGCTGGCGTTATGGCGGAGAAACCCAGAATCTGCCCGATTTAACTGCAAAACTCCAGATTATTTGCCATGGTTCTGCCTGGCAACTATGGATTTACTGGCCCCATCATTACCGCTCTGGCCGTCCCTAACCCTTCCGCTGGGCCTCGGGCGGGGAATTGATTTTCCACGGGTTTCCGGTATGCTCGATTTAATCGATTCCTCCATTCCCCTGCAACCCGTGAGCCTCAACACCCTCCTACCCAACTCACCCAACCTCTCCCCTAACCAGGGTCAGTCCTTTTCTCCCGACCAGTTTGATGCGGTGGTCATGGGTACCTACGAGCGTTTTCCCCTCACCCTGACCCGGGGGCAGGGCTGCTACGTCTGGGATGACCAGGATCGGCGTTATCTCGATTTTGTAGCGGGTATTGCCACCTGTACCCTGGGCCATGCCCACCCCGCCATGGTAGAAGCCGTTACCCAGCAGATTCAAACCCTGCACCATGTCTCTAACCTCTACTATGTGCCAGAACAGGGAGCCCTGGCCCACTGGCTGGTGCAGCATTCCTGCGGCGATCGGGTATTTTTCTGTAATTCTGGAGCAGAGGCTAACGAGGCCGCTATTAAACTGGCGCGTAAGTACGCCCATACCCAACGGGATATTACCTATCCGATTATCCTGACGGCCCGGGCCAGCTTCCATGGTCGCACCCTGGCCACCATCACCGCCACCGGCCAGCCCAAGTACCAGAAAAACTTTGATCCCCTGATGCCGGGCTTTGCCTACGTCACCTACAACGACATCGCCGATCTGGAGGCAACCGTAGCCGAACTGGATCGGGACCAGCCCCAGGTGGCGGCCATTATGCTAGAAGCCCTCCAGGGGGAAGGGGGGGTTTGCCCTGGCGATCGCGCCTACTTCCAGCGGGTCCGCCAACTGTGCGATGAAAAGGGAATTTTACTGATTCTCGATGAGGTTCAGGTGGGTATGGGCCGGACCGGTACCCTCTGGGGCTACGAAAACCTGGGTATTGAGCCCGATATCTTTACCTCCGCTAAGGGCTTGGGGGGCGGTATTCCCATCGGAGCGATGATCTGTAAGGCCCCCTGCGACGTTTTTGAACCAGGGGACCATGCCAGTACCTTTGGCGGCAATCCCTTTGCCTGCAAGGTGGGATTAACGGTGTGCCAAACCCTGGAATCGGGAAATCTGCTGGCTAACGTTCAGGCCCGGGGAGAACAGCTGCGGGCCGGTTTAGAACGGTTGGTACAGCAATACCCCACCCACCTAACTCAGGTGCGGGGCTGGGGTCTGATCAATGGTCTGGTGTTACGGGCTGAAGCCACCCTGAAGGCTGCCGACCTGGTACGCGCCGCCATGGACCAGGGCCTATTGCTGGTGCCCGCTGGCCCTCAGGTGGTGCGCTTTGTACCGCCCCTGACCGTCAGCGCCGATGAAATTCAGCAAGCCCTGCTGGCTATGGAAAAGGCCCTGGCTAGCCTGGCCCTGGCCTGAAGCAAGGGAATCGGCAGTTAGTTGGCCCCAGGCAACCTGACCTAACCAGGCTTCAGGTAAAGAATTCTCTCAAGGCTGATCTAGATAGGTGGGATCCTGGCGACAATGGGACGGAATAGATGGAGGTAGGCCAGGGTGTTTCGGCAAACTCACACTGACCACTGCCACCAAGGAGATTGACGGTATGAAACTGGCCTACTGGATGTATGCAGGTCCGGCCCACATTGGCACCCTGCGCATTGCCAGTTCCTTTAAAAACGTGCATGCCATCATGCATGCCCCCCTGGGGGACGATTACTTTAACGTCATGCGATCGATGCTAGAGCGGGAGCGCGACTTTACCCCCGTCACCGCCAGTATCGTCGATCGCACCGTCTTAGCCCGGGGCTCCCAGGAAAAGGTGGTGGACAACATTGTTCGCAAGGACGAGGAGGAGCGACCCGATCTAATTGTGCTAACCCCGACCTGTACCTCCAGTATCCTGCAGGAAGACCTGCAAAACTTTGTCCAACGGGCCAGCCTTAGCGCCAAGAGCGATGTCATGCTAGCGGACGTTAACCATTACCGGGTCAACGAACTCCAGGCCGCCGATCGCACCCTTCAGCAAATTGTCCAGTTTTACCTGGAAAAGGCCAGGAAGGATAACACCCTACCCGCCGAGAAAACCGCCGAGCCCTCCGTCAACATCATTGGCCTCACCACCCTGGGCTTCCACAACAACCACGATGCCCGGGAACTGCGTACCCTTATGGCCCAGATGGGGATCAAGGTGAATCTGGTCATGCCCGATGGCGCTGCGGTGAACCAGATCAAGGAAATGGCTCGGGCCTGGTTTAACCTGGTGCCCTACCGGGAGGTGGGACTGATGACCGCCCAATACCTGGAAGCCGAACTGGGCATGCCCTATGTGGACATAACCCCCATGGGCATTGTGGAAACGGCCCGCTGCATCCGGGCGATTCAAACCCTGTTAACCCACCAGGGAGCAGCGGTGGACTACGAACCCCTGATTGACGAGCAAACCCGCTTTGTTTCCCAAGCGGCCTGGTTTTCCCGCTCCATTGACTGTCAGAACTTAACCGGTAAACGGGCAGTGGTGTTTGGAGACAGTACCCATGCCGCCGCTATGACTAAAATTCTGGCCCGGGAGATGGGCATTCGGGTGGTGTTGGCGGGCACCTACTGCAAGTACGACGCTGACTGGTTCACCGCCCAGGTGAAGGAATACTGCGATGAGGTGCTGGTGAGTGACGACAATGGGGCGATCGCCGATCGCATTGCCCAATTGGAACCCGCCGCCATCTTCGGCACCCAGATGGAACGCCATGTGGGTAAACGGCTGAACATTCCCTGCGGAGTGATTGCGGCACCCATCCATATTCAGAACTTTCCCGTAGGTTACCGACCCTTTATGGGCTACGAAGGAGCCAACCAGATTGTGGATCTGGTGTACAACTCCTTTACCCTGGGTATGGAAGACCATCTGCTGGAAATCTTCGGTGGCCATGACACTAAGGAGGTGATCACCTCTACCCTCAGCGCCAGCACCGATCTGGGTTGGAGCAGCGATGGCCTGGCGGAGTTGCAAAAAATTCCTGGCTTTGTACGGGGCAAGGTAAAGCGGAATACCGAAAAATTTGCCCGTGACCAGGGCATCGGGGAGATTACCGCCGCCGTACTCTACGCCGCCAAAGAAGCGGTCGGTGCTTAGGGGGTTAGGGGCTGGGAACCCAGGGGCCTGGCCATGAGATCCCCTCTGGCCAATCAACCCCAGGAGTCGGTGGTGGTGATTGGGGCGGGAGCAGCCGGGGTGTTTGCAGCGATCGCCTGCGCCGAGACCAATCCCACCCTGGCCCTGACCCTGCTGGAGGCGGCTCCTGTTCCCCTGGCTAAGGTGAGGATTTCTGGCGGCGGTCGCTGCAATGTCACCCATGCCTGTTTCGATCCGGCCCTGCTGGTAAATCACTATCCCCGGGGGGGAAAGGCCCTACGGGGTGCCTTTAGTCGCTTTCAGCCAGCCGATACGGTGGCCTGGTTTCAGCAGCGCGGAGTGAAACTCAAAACCGAAGCAGATGGGCGCATCTTCCCCACCAGCGATTGCTCCGCCACCATCGTGGACTGTTTATTGGGGACGGTAGAGCGGCTGGGGATTGGCCTGCGCCTGCGCCAACCGGTTAGACAGGTGGGCCGTAGCGAGCAGGGCTTTGAAATTATCCTGGGAACTGGGCCGTCCCTAACCTGCGATCGCCTGCTTCTGGCTACGGGCAGTAGTCCGGCGGGCTATCGTATCGCCCAGAGCTTGGGCCATAGCCTGGTTCCCCCCGTGCCTTCCCTGTTCACCTTTACCATTCGAGATGCCGCCCTGTGCAATCTGGCTGGGGTGTCCCTGGATGGAGTCAGTCTGCGGTTAGAACTGGCGGATGGACAGACCTTTGATCAGCAGGGACCGATGGTGATTACCCATTGGGGCATGAGTGGACCAGCGGTGCTGAAACTCTCGGCCTATGGGGCGATCGGCCTACACCAGCATCACTACCAGGCTAGCCTAAGGGTGAACTGGCTACCCGCCCTAGCCCAGCCTCAGATCCGCCAGGCCCTCCTTGATCTCAAGGTGGATCAGGCTAAACGACCAGTCATCGGCCTTTCCCCCTTTGGCCTGCCCCGCCGCCTGTGGCAATACCTGGTTCAGCAGCGAGCCGGGTTGGGGGCAGATCTGACCTGGAGCAACCTTTCCAAAGCACAACTACAGACCCTGGTCACAAGCCTAACCGCCGATCCCTACCGAATTACGGGGAAGGGGGCCTTTAAGGAGGAGTTTGTCACCTGTGGGGGGGTCGCCCTACCGGAGGTAGACTTCAAAACCATGGCCAGTCGGGTCTGTCCGGGTCTCTACCTGGCCGGAGAAATCCTCAATATCGACGGCGTTACCGGTGGCTTTAATTTTCAAAATGCCTGGACCACCGGTTGGCTGGCGGGTCAGGCTATGGCCGCCTCTCCTGCAGGTAGCAAAACTTCCGCACCCGGTCAAAGTCCGCATCCTGCCAGGAATAGGCAAAGTGGCTGAGGGTAGTAATCTCAGGCAGACTTTGATGAATCGCCTCCATCTGGGTTTCCAGGGCGGGACGATTATCGATCGTCTGGCCCCAAACACCGGCAATGGCGGGCATAACCAGGGGGCGAGGGCTACTAGGCGCCAGGGCCAGGACGCGCCGAATACTATCTAAGATGCAATCGGTATGACCACAAATCCCATAGGCCATGGGATGCCAGGTTGCAGTCGGAGGAAATCGCTCCCAAGCCTGCAACCGCGAATCATAGCCACCGGCGCCAATGGCCTGGTTGCCCTCAGCAAAGAAAACTACCCCAGACCCCAGACCCATACGCTGCACCTGGGCTTCTGCCAGACTGACAAAGTCCAGGACACCTTGCACAGCGTGGTTTACGGTTAACTGCCAGAGTTCAGTCTGGAGCTGACTGCGCCGGGTAGCGGTGGAGAGGGGAGCCTGTTTAGCTGCCAGGGGGGGAAAGGGGGTACGGTTTTGCCACAGTGGTTCTACCTCCGTTGGGTAGCGGGTACTGACCTCCTCTAGATCACCATCGGTTAAGTAACCCCGACTAATATAGCGCCGTATTAACTCCTCACCCTGGTGATTGGTGGCTCGCTTCAGTAGGGCATCGTGGGAGGCTTGACCGTAGATCCACAGATCATCCACGCTATCGGCCACGGAGTTAGGTCCTACCCCCCTGGGATAGCGGACGTAGTCAAACAAGACATTATCAGGCTGACGGCGCAGGATAGCCCCCAACAGGCGGGCGTAGTCGGCCTGGGCCTGGGGGTGGTAGGGGTCCACAAACACCTCATCGGGATTACTGGAGGCCCCCGACCTGGCGTAGGTAAAGGTACTCTGGCCCTGACCATTGAGGGCGAGGACAGCCTGGCGATCGCTGCGCAGAGCGTAGGAATAACCGAAATTCAGGGTAAATAGCCAGGCGTCCACCCGCAGTCCCCGTTCCCGCCCTTTATGGATCGCCTCTGCCAACAGGTCGCGGTTTTCGTAGCCAGGGGTCTGCACCACGGAGGGCCAAACAGTGGGGTTGGCGGCCTGGGGTAGGAGTACCTGACCGCCGTAAAAGGCCTCCACATAGATTTCGCTATAACCCAAGTTTACGATGCGATCCAGGACCGCTTCTAAAATTCCCGGCTGTAGATCGCAGGGATAAAGCCTTACCCACACCGCCTGGCGCTGGGGCCAAGTGTGGCTACGACAGCGCTGCAGGGCATCGGCATGCTGGCGCACCACATTTTGGTAAGGCTGTTGGGCTCCAGGATCACCATTAAAGCTGGCTTTTCGCAGATTTTCCTTAGCTATGGCTGCGGCTTGGTCAACCTGGCAGTAGGCATTTAAATCGGCCAGAACCGGCAGAGGCAGAGCGATTAAACTTAACCCGGTCAGGTGCATAGCTAGAATCAGGCGGCACCACCAGCCCGGTCCTGAGAATTTTTCCATGACTGGATCGGGGCAATACTTCACCATGGACGGATATTCCGGGAATGCATACATAGGATAGCCCTAGCCAGGCGTAGCGGGGCGGAAAGAGTTTGGAAAGACGATTGAATTCAAAGGCTTTGCTAAGGCTTGCCAACATCCTTGAGGGCAAGCCAGACGGCCTACCCAGCTTTGGTCTTAGCTAATCCACCCTATGTTTAGCGTTCTGCCTCCCTTCAGGCTAAGGCTCTGGCTGTACAAGAGTTTCATCCCCATATCCCTCTGGATAATTAGCCAGCAGCGATCGCAGCTTCATACGCTGAATATAGGGCCACCCTCCGTGCACTTCAATATCCCTCAACAGCCTGTAAAGACCATGACGATTGTTGGGTAGAGCCTCACGAAATACCGTCTCACATACCTGGCGATGGTGGTGCTCTAACAACCTCAGCAATTCCAGAAGGGCAATGCTATCACCCTGACGATCCAGGGCAATCTGGTCAATAAGTTGTGCTAAGCCTTGTAAATCTTCAGCCTCTGGATATTGGGAAGCTGTAGAAAGGGAATCATTCATAGATAATCTCAAACAAATTCAGCATCATGGATTTACCTTAATCAAGAGTAAAGTGGTCTCAGCGACTGTTCTTTAAAATAGTCGCTGAGCAGTCTTAATCTATACTGCCAAACCAGTTAAAATTTTATTTTTTTGGGTAATTTCATCGCCAGCCTGGTCCCTTGCCTACCCACCCATCTCCCTTTCAACCCCTCCCTGAAGCCCGGCAGAGATTCCATCTAGTACCTATAGCCGCAGCCACCGGCAAGGGGTCGGAGATCTGCCATCCCCCTATGTAGTAGACCTGGCCTGACTCTGGCTAAGGCGATATGACCATTCCGCCAACCCAATCAGAGGAGATTCTAAGAAAGGGGAAGGGAGCCATGTATGATGGTAATTTGAGGCTCTATAGACCTGGTTATTGCCAGGCTAAAAAACTATGGCAGTCGAGGCTGTTTTCTGTTTAGGCCAGACTCCCTATGCTAAGGTGCTCGCGGGGGCAGGGGTTTTACCGTTGCGACTATCTCCGCTAAATCTCCAGAGCCTTTAGCTGTCATATTCCCGTGGGTCTGGCAGCATCTTTTACATACTGATTTGAGGTAAACAATGAGGTACCGCGCCCTTATCGTTGCGTTCCTGGCAATCTGTCTGAGTGTTTTGACCGCCTGTAGTGAGTCAGTCAGTGCCACCAGCACTGCGCCCCTAACCTATGACCAAATTCGCAATACCGGCCTGGCCAATAAGTGCCCCCAACTGTCGGAAATGACCCGGGGTAATCTGCCCTTAGAGGTAGGTAAAAAGTATCAGTTAGTGGGCATGTGTATTGAACCCACCGCCTATTTTGTTAAAGAAGCGCCGACATCTAAGCGCCAGGAAGCCAGCTATGTACCTGGCAAGGTGTTGACTCGCTACACCTCCAGTCTAGATCAGGTAAGGGGTGATCTAACCCTTGAACCCGATGGTAGTCTGGTCTTTGCCGAAACTGGTGGGATTGATTTCCAGGCCATCACAGTACAGTTACCGGGGGGCCAGCAAGAACCCTTCCTATTTACGGTGAAGGGATTGGTCGCCAAATCGGTATCGGGCTTCAGTGGTATCACCACATCTACGGACCTGAGCGGCAGCTACAAAGTTCCCTCCTATCGCACCTCCAACTTTTTAGATCCAAAGGGTCGGGGTTTGGCAACAGGCTACGACACCGCCGTGGCCCTACCGGCCAGCGGTGATAGTGAAGAGTATGTCAAGGAAACCACCAAGGCCTTTGATATTGGCGAAGGTCGGATTTCCCTGAGTGTCTCTAAGATTGATGGCACAACGGGGGAAATTGGCGGCACCTTTGAAGCTGAACAGCCCTCTGATACCGATATGGGTACCGCTGCGCCAGTAGATATCAAGCTCCAGGGTGTGTTCTACGGTCGCCTAGAGCCGGTTTAGAAAGGTGTTGGCCAGGTTCCAATAACTTACTTTCTATGTAGATTTACCCCTGGTGCTGATGGGCATCAGGGGTCATTTAATTAGGTATCCGGTCCATCACCACTGGAGTACACTATTGCCAGCTTCGTGTAGGTAGTTTTGGCCAGAACCCTGAGGAGAGGTTAAAACTAAGGTTGGATGGGCGTTCTAGCTCGCCTCCGCCCCGTTACCGGTTGCCACTTGTAATCAAAAAGACTGTTTGAAAAGACTATTCAATCGATTGGATCCAGGTATGCCCATTACTCCCCTCTACCGTCCTCAAGCTCACCCTGGCCTCTGGCCCTGGAGCAGCTACAGTGCAGTGGTCAGGCTGACGGCGCTGGGGGCCGCGATCGCCCTACCCTTGATCACCCTACCCAGTCAGAGTCTGGCCCAACCCGATCCAGCCGTTGTGGCTCTGGCGGCGACCCAGAGCGGTGCCACCATCTCTATTAATGGTATCAATGCCACCATTCCCTGGATTGCCAACCAGGGCCAGGTAGCCATTGCCGACTACGGCCTGGTCAGATATCTAGGGCTTACCCTGCTAAATACGGAAAGCGCCAGCCGTCAGCCCGTCCAGTGGTTTAGTAGCTCTCCTCTAGATCTACCGGCCCGGACCCAAGGGGGGTATCGCTACCTGGAAATTACCCCCCTGGTTAATCGCTATGGCTGGAAAGTTGGGGTACAGGGGTCTACCTTGACGATTCAAACCCCCAGCGCGGCGGTGCAAGCTATCAACCGCAGTACCTCTTCCGGGGGCGATCGCCTGGTGATTAACCTGAGTGGTCCGGCTCCTGTCCAGGGCATTGAAACCGCTGGTCGCCTCAGTCTCACCCTGGCTGCCACCGCCCAAGCCAACCTCCTCAGCCCAGGACCAGGAGGCAAAGCCCCCCCGCTCCCAACGGTCACCAGTGGGGGTAACCATACCCGCATCGACCTGGCCCTGAGTCCAACCTATGCCCGTCCCCAAGTCTCCACCCAGGCCAATCCTCCCCAGGTCATCATCGATATCCGGCCCGATTACCTGCAGCCCCTGAATATTCTCTGGGCACCTGGCCTGCGTTGGCGGCAACAAAGTCTGAAGGTGGGTAATCTATCCTTTCCGGTGTACTGGCTCGACCTCACCCCCCAACCGCCCCAGGTGAGTCTGCGCCCGATCTGGACGGACCCCACTACGGTCATTGGGACGGCCCCCTTGTCGGCAATCGGGGCGCGTTGGCAAGCTGCCGCCGCCATTAATGCCGGCTTCTTTAACCGCAATAATCAATATCCCCTGGGGGCGATTCGCTATAACCGTGATTGGATATCCGGGCCGATTTTAAGCCGCGGCGCGATCGCCTGGGATGGTCAGGGTCAGACCAGAATAGACCGGGTCTGGCTACAGCAAACCCTGACCCTTGGCAATGGTCAAACCTTCCCCCTCCAGGCGGTTAACAGTGGCTATGTGAGTGCCGGTATCGGTCTCTACACTCCAGCCTGGGGTCCCCAGTATCGGCCTATTGTGGCCAATGAAACCCTGATTACGGTGATCGGAGGGCGGGTGGTGGGCCTACAGCCGACCAGGGGTGAAAACGCTCCCCCCGTAGCGATTCCCAGGGAGGGTTATCTGCTGGTGGTGCGGGCCAACTCAGCGGCCACCAAGGCCCTGGCAATAGGAACGGAGGTGAGGATAGAGTCCAATCTGCTACCTGCGGTCATGGCATCCCTTCCCCAGGTAGTGGGGGGTGGACCACTGCTCATTAAGCAGTCGACCATCGTTTTAGATGGCAAGGTAGAGCAATTCAGTGATAGTTTTACCAACCAGGCCGCTCCCCGCAGTGCGATCGGGGTCACTGCCAATGGCCACCTATTATTGGTGGCAGTCCACCTGAGTCCTTCTGGGTCGGGTCCCACCTTGGGACAACTGGCTCAAATCATGGCCCAACTCGGCAGTACCGATGCCCTTAATTTAGACGGTGGCAGTTCCGCTAGCCTTTACCTGGGTGGGCAGTTGATTAACCGCCCTGCCCATACCGCCGCAAGAGTGAACAACGGCATTGGGGTATTTTTACCCTAGGACTGGGGTCGAGCCGATTCAGGGCGTAGAACTCTTAGTCAAGAGTAGTTCCACCATGCCTCTATAGGAAATATGGGGTTATCATCAGAACAATCGGGTATACAGTTTGGGAATACTTGCCAACAGCGTTATGACTAACTCTTCTTCCTCCCGACGGGCTTTGATCCTACAGCGGAGCCTCTCGCCCTTCGGTAACATGCTGATCCAGAGTGGCTACGTAGACTCTGATCAAATGCACAATGCTTTGGCAGAAAGCCGCCGAACTGGCCACTCGCTGACGGATATTCTAGAGACCTTGACGGGACGACAACTCTCCCCAGAGTTGCTGCGGCAATATAAGAAACAGCAGTTATTTGAGCTCAAAATTCTCTACGGTGTTGAGTCCCTTGACCCTGAGTTAAATGATATCTCCCCTACCCAGATCAGTCACCTGATCGATACCCTGATACCCATTGACGCCTGTCGCCGCCATCGCCTGCTACCCCTTTCCCAGGAATCGGGAGAGGCTCCCTCGCTACTTGTAGCCATGGTGGATCCAGAAAACCTAGAAGCTCAGGATGACCTCAACCGTATTCTGCGTCCTCGTAACCTGGCTTTGCGGCGCATGGTGATTACCACAGAGGATTACCAGCGACTAATGTCTGCCTATCTCGATGAGGCGGTAGTCCGGCAGAAAAAGCAGGAGTTGGACGCCGCCGTCGATGTCAGCGCCAGTCTGGAGGAACTCGACTATCGGGATGACAGCCTGGCCGAAGTGGTAGATAACGAGTCTGACCTGGGGGAGGCGCTGAAGGATGCTGGTGCGGCTCCTATTATTGCCCTGGTTAATAAAATTATGGTCAAAGCCCTGCAGGAAGGGGCGTCAGACATCCATATTGAGCCCCAGGAAGAGTTTTTGCGGGTGCGCTTTCGTAAAGACGGGGTGCTGAAAGAAGCCTTACCCCGCATGCCAAAAAAAATTGTTCCAGCGGTGATCGCCCGCTTCAAAATTATTTCCGATCTAAAAATCGATGAGCGTCGTCTGCCCCAGGATGGCCGGGTGCGGCGAGTATTTCAGGGGCGTAAGGTTGACTTTCGGGTCAGTACCCTACCCAGCCGTTGCGGCGAAAAGGTGGTTCTACGGATTTTAGATAACACCACTACCGAACTGGGTCTAGATAAATTTGTCACCGATTCCAATGCCCTGAAAAGCATCCAGGACATGGCTTCGCGGCCCTTTGGCCTAATTCTGGTGACCGGGCCTACCGGGTCTGGTAAAACCACAACCCTTTACTCCATGCTGTCGGAACGTAATAACCCGGGTATTAACATCAGTACGGTCGAAGACCCGATTGAATATACCCTACCGGGGTTGACCCAGGTCCAGGTAATTCGGGAAAAAGGCATGGACTTTCCTTCGGTTCTGCGCTCCTTTCTGCGGCAAGATCCCGATGTGATTCTGGTGGGGGAAACTCGCGATCCTGAAACGGCTAAGACCGCTATTGAGGCTGCCCTCACCGGGCACCTGGTGTTAACGACCCTGCACACCAATGATGCCGCCGGGGCGATCGCCCGCCTGGATGAGATGGGGGTTGAGCTGTTCATGGTATCCAGCGCCCTGATTGGTATTCTGGCCCAACGTTTAGTGCGACAGGTCTGTCGTGAGTGCCGCATTCCCTACCATCCCAGTCCCGAGCAACTGGGACGTTTCGGGTTAAGTGCTGCCCTGGAATCCGATATTACCTTCTACCAGGCTCGTACCCTGATGGGAGAAGAAATTGCCGAGGCCAAAGCCCAAAATAAACTCTGCCCAACTTGCCAGGGAGCTGGCTACAAGGGTCGGGTCGGAGTATACGAGGTAATGCGGATTACGGAACGGCTACAAAAATTGATTTCCGAGGGAGCTCCCACGGAAGTGATTAAGGAAGCGGCGGTCGATGAAGGCATGCAAACCCTTCTCTCCTATAGCCTTGACCTGGTACGCCAGGGGTTAACTACCCTGGAGGAAGTGGAGCGGGTGACCTTTTCCGATAGTAGTTTGGAAGCAGAACTTAAATCCAGACGTAAGGCTTCCCTGACTTGCTCTGGCTGTGAGGCGGAACTTCACCAGGATTGGTTTGACTGTCCCTACTGCCTTACCCGTCGTTTCCACGACCACTAGAGCAGTACGATTCAGAGCGGGCTAAATGCCAGGTCCAACGGGTTGGCCTACCAGGAAAGCTCAGGTATCTTCAGCTGAGATACAGTTGCAACTAGACCATTGCCATCGCTAGAGGTGACTCCATGGAATTGATGATTGAAGACCTAATGGAAGAGGTAATTGAACGGGGAGGATCAGACCTACACCTCTCCGCTGGGTTACCGCCCTATATTCGCATTAGCGGTAAGCTCACCCCTACGGACCACGAACCCCTGAGTTCTGAAGCCTGTCAGCGACTCATCTTTAGCATGCTGAATAATACCCAGCGTAAACACCTGGAGCAAACCTGGGAACTTGACTGTTCCTATGGTGTACGGGGGCTGGCTCGGTTTCGGGTGAACGTCTATAAGGACCGGGGCACCTATGCCGCCTGTCTGCGAGCCCTCAGCTCTAGTATTCCCAGCATGGAGATACTGGGTCTGCCTAATATCGTCCGGGAGCTGTCGGAAAAGCCCCGGGGCCTAATCCTGGTAACCGGTCCCACCGGATCTGGTAAGTCCACCACCCTGGCTTCGATGATTAACAACATCAACCTCACCCGGGCTGAACATATCTTGACCGTGGAGGACCCCATTGAGTTTATTTATGAACCCATTAAGAGCTTAATTCACCAGCGCCAGATTGGTGAAGATAGCAAAAGTTTTGCCAATGCACTGCGGGCAGCTCTGCGGGAAGATCCCGATGTTATTTTAGTGGGGGAAATGCGGGACCTGGAAACCATCTCTCTGGCCATTTCCGCCGCCGAAACCGGGCACCTGGTGCTGGCTACCCTGCATACCAGTTCTGCCGCCCAAACCGTTGACCGGATGGTGGATGTGTTTCCTCCCGATCAACAGCAGCAGATTCGGGTCCAGCTATCTACCTCTCTGGTGGCAGTGCTCAGCCAGACCTTAGTGCCCCGACTGAACCCCAAACCCGGCGAACCGGGCCGAATCATGGCCCAGGAAATCATGGTGGTTACGCCAGCCATTGCCAACCTGATTCGGGAAGGTAAAACCGCCCAGATCTACGGTGCAATTCAAACGGGGGGCAAACTGGGGATGCAAACCTTAGAGCGAGTGTTGGCCGATCTCTACAAAGTCAATTCTATTTCCTTCGAGTCTGCCATGGCTAAGACGTCCCGCCCCGATGAGCTACAACGACTGATGGGACCGGTATCGGTTGCTCCGCCCGCCAATCGCCCTGACATGGTGGCTCGCTGATAATTGAATGATTTCGAGCTATCGCTATAATGACTGCAAAATCTTGAGATCTTAACCCATGCCTACCTACGTCGCCATTGGTCGTGATGCTACCGGCTACCAACGCAAGGAGCGGGTTTTTGCAGAAACCCCAGGGGAGGCTCGTAACCTGCTCAAGGATCAGGGTCTGTTTGTTCTCGACTTAAAGGAAGAAACGGCCTTTAGGTTCGATCTCGAGAGTATTCAAACCTCTCTGACCAAGGTCACCGTCAGGGATAAGGCCATTTTCTCCCGTCAATTCGCCGCCCTGGTCAATGCCGGTGTAGGGTTGGTGAGGGGCTTGGGGGTACTGGCAGATGATTGTTCTAACCCCAAACTTAAAAAAGCTCTGCTAGAAATTAATAGCGATGTGCAGCAGGGTACGAGTCTTTCTGACTCCATGCGTAAGCATCCATCCTGCTTTGATAGTTTGTACGTAGCTCTGGTTCAAGCCGGAGAAGTGGGTGGGGTACTAGACGAGGTACTCAACCGTCTGGCCAAGCTCCTGGAAGATTTAAACCGTTTGCAAAATCAGATCAAGTCGGCCCTAGCCTACCCAGTCACTGTAGGTATCCTGGCAGTACTGATCTTTCTGGGCATGACCATGTTTCTGCTGCCCATCTTTGCCGACATGTTTAAGTCCTTTGACGCCCAGTTACCCCTATTTACCCAGATGATGCTGGGGATTAGCTATTTTTTGCGCCAGCCCTTGAATTGGGTGATCATCATTGCGGCGATCGCCGGTGCCTCTTTTGCTTTTCGTCGCTACTACGCCACCATCAATGGACGCCGGGTAATTGATCGGTTTGCGTTGAAAATGCCCTTGTTTGGGGACTTGATTCAAAAGACAGCAACGGCTCGATTTTGCCGCACCTTTGGCTCCCTATCCCGCTCCGGGGTGCCCATTCTCACGGCCCTGGAAATTGTTCGCGATACCGCTGGCAATCAGGTAATTGCAGAGGCGGTAGATGAGGCCCGTAAGGATGTCCAAACCGGTGGCATGATCAGCCTGGCCCTGCAAAAGTTCTCAGTCTTTCCGGTGATGGCGATTCAGATGATTAGTATTGGCGAGGAAACTGGAGAGCTAGATCAAATGTTGATGAAGGTAGCCGACTTCTATGAAGATGAGGTAGAACAGGCGGTTAAAGCCCTTACCAGTATTATGGAACCCCTTATGATTGTGGTTCTGGGGGGAATGGTAGGGGCGATTCTGATTTCCATGTACCTACCGATGTTCAGGCTCATGGAAGTGGTGAAATAGGCAATATTGCTGAATGGGGCGAAGGCCAGCTAGAAACCCTTACCCAGTAAGGGCTTTTATCAATGAACACTGTTCTCAGGGCTCTAGCCAAGGCTATATCTTTTAACTGTTCTAGCCCTTAATGCCACTGGCGGTCTGGGTAGGGATAAGGTAGCGTTGCAGTAAAACAAACACCAGAATCGCCGGCAAAACCGACAAAATTGAACCCGCTGCGATTAAACGCCAGTCGAGGGAAAAGCTACCGGACAGCCGGGCTACCCCCAGGGGTAGGGTATAGCGCTCTGGGCGATCGAGCAAAATCAGGGGCCAGAGAAATTCACTCCAGGTACCGATAAAAACAAAAATACCCAGGGTTACCAGGGCCGGTTGGGTGGCCGGAATCATCACATTCCACCACACACCTAAGTCGGAACAGCCGTCCATACGAGCTGCCTCCTCGAGTTCCTTAGGGACGGTGTGAAAAGCCTGTCGCATCAAAAAAATTCCAAAGGCAGAGGCTAGATAGGGCAGCACCAGGCCCAGGTATGTGTTGCGCAGGCCCAGGTTAACAGCCAGTATGTACAGAGGAATCATCACCACCTGAAAAGGAATCATAATAGTGGCAACAATCAAAGCCAGAATCAGATCCCGACCGGCAAAGTTTAAGCGAGCTAGGGGATAGGCGGCTAGAGAGCAGGTCAAAATATTGAGGAGGACGGTCAAAACCGCCACAACCGTACTGTTGACAAAGTATTGCCAGAAGGGATTGGTTTCCCAGACTTTTTGGTAATTAGCCAGGGTGGGGGCTTGGGGGATGAGTTGGGGAGGAGAGACCAGGAGGTTTTCTCCCGCTCCCTTGAGGGAAGTACTGAGCAGCCATAGCATGGGGAACAGCATGACTACAGCAATTACCAGCAGCACAAGATAGAGAAAGAGGGCGCGCCAGTAGGGCCACCTCAGAAGGCGCTCCCGCAGGGCGATCGCAATAGTCATAGCCATACCAACATCTCAGGGCGGGATACCTCAGGGGAAGCTCATTAAAATATTGGCCCACTCCCTGAGCTTACGCCTCAATTCCCCCACAGCAAAGCTCGTCTGTCAAGGGGCACCGTCCCCAGCAGGCGAGAAAAATTACCCAAACCTGCCAACCCACCCCGAGCCCCAGGCAGAAACCAAAACCTGGCACGGGCGGCTAGACCTAACCATCTTACCCAGTCACTCATACCACCATTAAAGTATTGAGTTTTATTAATAAAAATCCCCTTTGAGTTCAATTTTCTTCCCCAAAGGATTTCCAAAACCCTTATCAATCAAAGATTATCGGAGCTTGAATTATTGTTAACCTTCGTCAAAAACCGTCAAATCCCGAGATTATAATGCTGACAAAGTCATCGTGGTTCTGGAATGGACCTATGCCTTAAAAGACTTTTGTCTCCTTAAGGATAGGGTTTCTGAGCAGGACCTTTGATGGTTGATGTTGCCTTTGTCTAGAGAGAGGAGAGTCTCCATGACAACTACCCCCCGGGAGCGGGAGGCGAAAGTGAAGGTAGTAGTGGATCGGGATCCGGTACCGACTTCGTTTGAGAAGTGGGG
>JBMOHM010000053.1:0-21082 GCA_049317845.1 Nodosilinea sp.
TGCAGGTCAGTCTCCAGGGTTGGCCGGTCCACGGCGTAGGCGGCCTCCAGGTAGGCATAGAGATCCGTCACGGTGCGGGGGGTGGCCAGGTAATCCCAGATGTCCTTAGCCACATCCTCCAGGCCAAAATAGAGGCCCTGATCAATGTCCATCATCACCGTCTCGGTGGCGGACAGGTCCGAGGCCATCAGGTCTTGACGACGGCTCAGCCGGGTTTCGGGGGAAAAGGTCATGATTGGTTGCTCCATATAGTTTCGAATAACGATTCGGAATGAAAATTCAGAATAAAAATTCGGGAAAGGCTCAGACTGCGTGGTCGGGTCAGGGGCCACCCTAGGCCACCAGCTCACCGCTGGCGGTGAGGTAACCCAGGCGGGTCATCACAACGTGGTGATCGGTGATCAACTTGTCCACCAGGTCGGGGCTGAGGGTCTCCCGCCAGGACCCCACCACCCCCCGGCGAAAGAAGGACTCCGCCAGGGGCATTTTTTCGCCAAAGCCCTGGGCTTGTTCCTGCTGCTGCACCTGCTGAAAGCTAGAGAACTCCACCGCCCGGGCGATGCGATCGCCATCCTCCTCCAGCCCACAGAAGCGCACCACCTCGGTGAACTGCCCCACCGTATCCGCCTTCAGGTCTTCGTAGCGCACCACCCGCGTCCGCAGGTCCGGCTCATCTAGCCAGCTGGTGACATGGCCGCTCCAGGTGAGCAACCGTTGTCGCAGTTGGTTATGGAGCCGTTTCGGATTATCGACAAAGCAAAAGTCGGGCTCCCCCATGCGGGTCACCATGGTCTCCACCGGTCGGGCCGAGTGGTGGGCAAAGGACACCGCCACATCCAGGGGGTTGCGCACCAGGTAGAGTACCCCCGCCGTGGCGGATTTAGAGAGTAGGGGGTAGCCGTAGGGGGTGTAGGTGAAGGCGTCGTGCACCTTCAAAAATAGCGATTCCTTAGCCTGCTCGGAGAGTTGCTCGTAGACAAAGGGCCGGTAGCGCTCAATCTCATCCTGGGTGAGGTCCGAGGCTTCGATGCCCACCGTATCGTCAAACACCACCCGGGCGCTGGCGATCGGACCCCCGTCTAGACTATTGATATCGGCGGGGCTGTCGCCATTGCGCAGGTAGTTGGTGAGTAAAATGCGCATCCAGGTGTTCCCTGACTTGGGGTAGGAGGCCAGCCAGTAAATCTTTCCCATGGCGGCCTAGACCCCCACCGCTAGGGCTAGATCCTGCTCGATGGCATCCCCCAGCTCCGTTAGCAAAAAGCTGCCGCTGGGGCGGGTCACCCGATACACCGGCACCCGCTGGGCCACCGCCGCCACCAGCTTAAAGTGGGGGGCCTTCATGGCCAGCCCCTCCAGGAACTGGTAGCGGTAGGTGTTGTGGGTGACCACGCCGAAGCCCTGCAGGCGGGGGATGGCCTCCACTTCGATGGTCTCCTGGTTATGGGAGGTGAGCAGGTAGATTTTGTGCAGGGGGGTGGGCTCCGCCCAGTACTGCCCAGACACCGGTCGTTCGTACTTTTCCAGACTGGGGCGGGTGCGCTCCAGGCCCTGCACCGATTGCTCGAGCTTTTTGGCGCTATCTAGCCAGAGGCGGGTGCGGGGGTAGCCGGGTAACACCAGGGGTTGGTCGTCCGCCAACACCACGCCACAGACATCATCCACCAGCATGGGATAGCCCCGCCGCAGAAATTCGTTTAACAGGGTGCTCTTCCCCGCCCCCGACACCCCACAAAACAGCACCGCCCCCGCCGGGGTGTAAAGGGCCGCCGCATGCAACACCAGCAGACCCCGCTGGTGCAATAGGGCCCCCAGGGCCGAGCCCAGCAAAAACACCCGCAGATCGGACTGTGCCCCCCGGGGGCTGACGATGATTTCATTACCGTTTTGCACCAGGTAATGGGCGACATCATCCAGCTTCAGCAAAAACTGGCGGTTATTGGCTTGGTAGAGTACTCCCCTACCCTCCACGGCCTCTAGCTGCTCAGGCACCTCCCCGTAGCGGAGGGTGACATCGGCGACATCGGCCGGGTAGGGAATAAACTCAGGGATGGGAAATTCGGAATGGATGATTAACTCGTAGGCTTTATAGCTATACACAATTTAGAATAGGGAATATAATAATTCTCGGTTCAATAAGAATAGTTTTTCTCAGCTTCAGATCCCCTAGATTTTTGTCTGCTCAGTTCCACAATCGTTACAACTCAGCAATTGGCTGGGATTTGTTGAGGCACACTGAGATTAGGTGAGTCTTGCACACGATTAGGTTCAACGACACTCCTGCATTACATGTCCGATTGCTCACCGATTGCAGCAAAACGCACGAGCGGGGGCACCGTACAATTGTCCATGACATACGCCTATATATTTATACACTATATCGTAACATCCCCTGCCCACACATTCACCGCTTCCAACGGTGCAAGTGTGACGCACATGTTAATGGGATCTGCTAGCTCACTGGGCCTGGAACCAACCCGGATCCGTCCAATTCATGGATAAAAGGGGCTTTGCCTTGGGTCAGCGAGCCCTGTAGAGAGAAGGACAAACTAGGGCTTGTTGCACCCTTGGACTCTCCGCTTCTGGGTTGTGGAGTGCTTTTTTACGGGTAAGACCAAGCTGTTGCAGAATCCGCCCCATCGTTGCCCGACTAATTGAAACCGAGGTTTCAACGGCTAGCCGTTGACGGAGTTGGTCCAAGGTCTCATCCTTATCGGCTTCGGCCAGGGCCTTCACCAGGAGAACGGCTCACTCCCGTCTTTCAGCCACCCTAGGCGCCGTTAATACCCTGGAGCTTTAGGGCTATGATGGGCTAATCAGCCTCAGGAAAGTAGCAATGGTGGCACAGGCACAGATTGGCATTATTGGCGGCAGTGGTCTCTATCAAATGGAGGGATTGACCGATCTGCAGGAGGTCCACATGGAAACCCCCTTTGGCCAGCCCTCCGATGGGATTGTGCTAGGTCGCCTAGGGGGGGTGCCCGTGGCCTTTTTAGCTCGCCATGGTCGTCACCATACCCTCATGCCTTCCGAGTTACCGGCCCGAGCCAATATCTACGCCATGAAGTCCCTGGGGGTGGAGTACCTGATTTCCGCCTCGGCGGTGGGCTCTCTGCAGGAGTCCGCCAAGCCCCTGGATATGGTGGTGCCCCATCAGTTTATCGATCGCACCCGCAATCGGGTATCCACCTTCTTTGGCGAGGGCATTGTCGCCCACATTGCCTTTGGCGATCCGGTGTGTTTGCAGCTGGCGGATGTACTGGCGGATGCGGTGGAGGCTTTGCAGTTATCCGAGGTTACCCTGCATCGGGGCGGCACCTATGTCTGCATGGAAGGACCGGCCTTTTCCACCAAGGCGGAATCCGCTGAGGTCTATCGTCGCTGGGGGGCCGCGGTGATAGGCATGACCAATTTACCAGAGGCCAAGCTAGCCCGGGAAGCAGAAATCGCCTACGCTACCCTGGCCCTGGTTACCGACTATGATTGCTGGCACCCAGACCATGCCAGCGTTACCGTAGACATGGTGATCCGCAATCTGCAAAAAAATGCCCTGAATGCCCAGCGGGTGATCCGGGAAGCCGTGGGTCGTATCGCCGCCCATCCCCCCGCCTCGGAGGCCCATTCAGCCCTCCAGCATGCCATTATTACGCCCCTCCACCAGGCTCCCCCCGCTACCCTGAAAAAACTGGAACTGCTGCTGAGAAAGTATTTATAAAGGACTAGGGGCAGCCCTGGGGCTTGATCAATCCGGTAGGAGGGAGGCGGATGGTTGCAGCAGCAGGGTCTGCAGTAACCCCAAGCCCTGCTCAAGGCCAACCTGGGCGATCGGGGACAGGGTTTCGCCGTAGCCCATGTGACTGCTGGGCAGCAGCAGGGCGTAGGCCAGCGGCGAGTGACCGTAGAGGTTCTCGGCGAGTGCCAGGATTTGGCCGGGATGGGCGTGATGCATCCCCAGGTTGGGGCTAGAACCACCGCTTAACCGCTCTAACCGGAGGGGGCTGGGGGGATTTTGGGGAGGTGTGGCGTCAACAAAAATCACCCGATCAACCCTGGCCAGATCGGCGGCCAGTTCTGGCGTTAGCTGGTGGCAGGGATAAGCCTCTACCCCCTCTAGAGCCAGGGTTTCTAGCATCTCCGCCAGGCGGTAGCCGACCCCATCGTCTCCCCGCAGGGTATTGCCGTAGCCAATTACCAGGGTTTTCAAAGGTTTTTGACCAAAGGCTATGGGGAGACCTTAACCGTGACGCTGCTGGTGCCAGCCCCAGGCATGGGTGAGGATGGTATCTAGATCACTGTACTGGGGATTCCACCCCAAGACCTGGCGAGCTCGCTGACTGCCCCCTACCAGGGCAGGGGGATCACCAGGGCGGCGATCGGTTTCGACTACGGTAATGGTTCTACCGGTAATTCGGGTGGCGGCATCAATCACCTCTCGCACCGAAAACCCACTGCCATTGCCCAGGTTAAAGACGGTGCTTTCTCCCCCCTTAAGCAGATACTCCAACCCTAAAAGGTGGGCATTCGCCAGGTCACAGACGTGGATATAGTCACGAATACAGGTGCCATCGGGGGTGGCGTAATCGGTACCATAGACGTAGATGGCTTCCCGTTTACCCAGGGCCGTCTGCAGAACAAGGGGAATTAGATGGGTTTCAGGGTTATGATCTTCTCCCAGGATCCCTTCGGGATGGGCACCTGCCGCATTAAAGTAGCGAAAACAGACAGAGTGCAGACCGTAGGCCCGATCGTAATCCGCCAGCACCCGTTCTACCATGAGCTTGGTAGCGCCATAGGGATTGATGGGAGACTGGGGATGGTTCTCGGGAATGGGTAGTTCTTCAGGCACACCATAGGTGGCACAGGTAGAGGAGAAAACAAAGTTTTTAACCCCTGCTTCCACCATGGCATCCAGTAGGGTCAGAGTACCTACCAGATTATTCTCGTAGTATTTACTAGGATTGGTTACCGATTCACCCACATAGGCATAGGCGGAAAAATGCATGACCGCATCTATGGAGTAGTCCGCAAAGACAGTCCTAAGCAGATCTCTATCCAGGGTGCTGCCAACCACCAGGTCAGTTTTTAGAACCTTTTCCACCAGATCTCGATGGCCGTAAACCAGGTTATCCAAGATCACTACCCGGTAACCCGCCTGTTGCAAAGTTAAAACAACGTGGCTGCCGATATAACCGGCACCGCCAGTGACCAGTATGGTTTTAACAGAGTTAGACATAGCCCGGGCCTTTAAATATACGGATAAACCCTATCAGTTTAGACCAATACCCGGACCAGAAAGGGAGTTTAAAAAGGGTATCTAGGGGTAGCTCAAGGACCCGGGTATCGGTAAAATCCCCCAAGGGCTTTAGAGGTTCTGCGGGATCACCCCAGTCCCCCTGGGCTTTTCAAACATCCACTGGGACGGCCTAACTCTGGGGAATGGTTAGGTAGGACAATGACCGCATGGTTGAAAACAGCTTGGGCGGTACTGGAATCAAACCCGCCCTAGCCAGTGACTAGAGATCGAATTGATTACCACGACGATATTGCAGGTAGGCGGCTACAAACAAACCTGCCAGGGTAACCGGAATCAACCCCAATACAATGCCACTTAGCAATGGTTCAACCACAACCCTACTCCTTAAATGCTGACTAGTAAACGACATTACTGAGGTTAGTTTATCATAGGAGCGCCCGGTCCCAGGGTAGACCATGGGGCCTTGGTTGGCCTATGGCCGTAGCCCCCTGTGAAGGGTGCGCGGGGAGGGAATAGGAAAAATCTTGACGTTGCCTTTGTCCTGATCATAGGCTAGGCCAGGCTTAAATTACGGAACCCTCTCACCTATGGCTTCTGGAACAGCTATTTTGCTGGTGTCCTGCTCTGACCAGAAGGGGTTGGTGGCTAAAATCGCCAACTTTATCTATGCCAATGGGGGTAATATCCTCCATGCTGACCAGCATAGGGATCCAGAAGCAGGACTATTTTTATCCCGAATTGAGTGGGACCTGGCGGACTTTAACCTACCCCAGGAGATTATTGGCCCAGCCTTTAATGCGATCGCCCAGCCCCTGGGGGCTACCTGGCAACTGCATTTTTCCAGCCTTGTTCCCCGCCTATCCATTTGGGTTAGCCATCAAGACCACTGCCTACTCGATCTGCTCTGGCGTCATCAAGCTGGGGAGTTGGCCGCCACCATACCCTTAATTGTCAGTAACCATCCCCATCTGCAGGGCATTGCGGAGCAGTTTGGTATTGACTTTCACCATATTCCCATCACAAAAGACACCAAAATAGCCCAGGAGCAACACCAACTAGCCCTCCTCAAGGCATACGGGATTGACCTGGTGGTGCTGGCCAAGTACATGCAGGTGCTGTCCCCCAATTTTCTGGGGGAGTTCAACCAGGTGATTAATATTCACCACTCCTTTTTACCGGCCTTCATGGGGGCTAATCCCTACCAGCGAGCTTACCAGCGGGGGGTGAAAATTATTGGGGCAACAGCCCACTACGTCACCTCTGACCTGGACGAAGGTCCGATTATCGAGCAGGATGTGGTTCGTATTAGCCACCGGGACGATGTCAAGGAGTTAATTCGCAAAGGCAAGGACGTAGAACGAATGGTGCTGGCCCGAGCCGTGCGGTTGCATTTACAGCATCGCACCCTGATCTGCGGTAACCGCACCGTGGTCTTTGCCTAGATGCCTGCGCCAACCTCGGCCAGGTGCACAGCCTGTAGTAGGTCTTGGTGGATGGCTGGGGTGGCGGCTATCAACAAACCGGGCCGCTGATAGTCTTGACAGCTATGGAGCGGGGGAGGCTCGGAGCCGTCCAGGGTGGTGACAATGTAACCCATTTCCGCCGCCATAAAGGCCAGGGCCGCCCCATCAATAAATTGCCCCCGAGCCATTACCGCACCGGCCAGATCGCCACTCAGAACACCGTTGAAGTTGGGAATCTGAGTGGTCTTAGAATAGTCGGCCCGGGTATGAAAGACTCGATAGCGATCGCTCAGATAGGGCACCAGTTCCCCCATTTGCCAGCCCAGACACAGGGCCATGGTGGGGTTAGGGATCTGAAGCGGGGTACACTCGCCTAAATCCTGACTTAACCGGCCTTTAAAGGTTCCCTCACCCCGGAGGGCGTAGTAATAGGTCTGTTCCCCTGGCATCACGGTGATTGCCGCTTCGTAGTCATCGGCATTGAGCACGCTGAGGATAATCTGATAGTTGGAGTGACCATCTAGGTAAAACTGGGTGCCATCAATGGGGTCAAGGGCCACCAGATAATCCCCCAGGCTCCCCAGGTCCGTAGCCCGGAAATATTTCGTGTTGTAGGTTTGCTCGTGCTCTTCGCCGAAAAATCTTACCTGGGGAAACAGGCCCAACAGCACCACCTCCATCATGGTTTGGATGGATAGGTCCGCATCACTCAGAGCCGAGGCAAAAAAATTGTCTCCCTTACCATCTTTGTCGGGTTGGGCGCTGATGTGGGTCTGAATTTGCTGGGCGTAGGCCCCAGCGGTTTTGAGGTAGGGCAGGAGGGTTTCTAAAATTTGTCGGGGGCTGGGCTGATTGGGCATAGCCGCAAAACCTGCTGGTGAATGTTGTTAAGCCTATCTGTTTGTATTTTAGCGGTGACCAGGGGTGACTAAGAAATTCTACGTCTACCCCCGTCTGCGCAGAAATCGTTCTAAATTGAGAGTACCCGATCATTGCAGGAGCTTAGGGTAATCATGGTTAATCGGCCCGCTGATGCCCCATTACCACCCTGGGAGGTAACTGGCTCGCCACCAGAGGCGATCAGTCCCTGGGATGATCAGCAGACTACAGGTGGGGCTAACCTGGCCCCTGCTGCGATCGATGCTGACCCTGTCCAGCCCTCTCCTAACTGGCGATGGTTACCGATTTTCCTAATTTGCTCCTGTGGCACCAGTGCCCTGGCCCTAGGGGCTTTTTTCTGGCTCATCCGCCTTCCCCCCACGGTTGACTGCGACCATGCCGCCACCCTTACCAGCGATCGGGCCGAATTGTACTGTGCCCAGGCCGCCGCTGAGTCAGGCCACCTGGAAGATACCCTGAACGCCCTTGATCTGGTGGGGGCCTGGTCCAGTAGCCATCCCCTTTACTCCGAAGTTCAACCCCTGGTAGAAAGGTGGTCCGGGGTAGTGCTGAAAGCAGCCCAGCAGCAGTTTCAGGATAACCATCTAGAAGCGGCCCGATCGCTGATCCAGCGGATTCCATCCTCCAGTCCGGTGTACCCCTCAGCCCGGGCTGCCTTAGAACGCTGGAATCACCAGTGGAGTAGGGCTCAGGCCGTCTTAGCCAAGGCCCAGCAGGCCCTTCAACAGCAGGACTGGACCACGGCGGCGGCCCAGGTGCGGGCTCTGGCCGCCCTGGGTAATGATGCCTGGCAGGCGCAACAGGTAGAGACCCTATCGCGACAAATTCGTCGAGAACAGCAGGGCCAGGCCCTGCTAACCCAGGCGGTAGCCATGGCGGCAACGGGGGATAGGCACCAGTTAGGCAAGGCGATGCGGCGGGCCAGTCAAATCCATCCCTCTACCTTTACCCATGGCAGGGCCCAGATCTACCTGGACCAGTGGAGCGATCGCCTGCTCAGCCTGGGTTTACAGCAATGGTACGCCTCGGATTTAACCCAGGCTATCACCCTGGCCCGCTATGTAGCCCCTAACCCCAACCGGGCTGAGGCGGCTCAACAGCTGATCTGGCTTAGCCAGGCTCGCCAGATGGCCCAGCAAAGTTTAAGCTCTTGGCGAACTTCCCCCGATCAACTGGTCAAACTCTACCAGGCAATGATGCTGGCCAACCGGATTAGCCCTGACAGTCCCTACTACGGGCAGGCCCAATCCAGTATCACCACCTGGCATCGCCACCTGGGTGATCTAGCCAGACTACAAACGGCTGAGGTCGCTGGCCGCCTCGGCCACATTGAGACCCTCCAGTTGGCCATTGCCCAGGCCCAGCACATACCCCTGGGCCACCCTACCCGGGTGCAGGCCCAAACCCTGATAGCCCATTGGCGGCTGACCATCGAGCGTCTGCAGGACCGCCCCTACCTGGTCAAGGCCCACCAACTAGCCCGCAGTAAAACCATTCCCAACTTGCAGGCGGCTATTACCACGGCCCAGAGGATCGCCATTGATCGGGCTTTGCGCCATGAAGCCCAAAGCTGGATCTACGTCTGGAGAAATCAGATTCAAGGGATTGAGGACCGTCCCCTTTTGGTGCGTTCCCAGCAACTGGCGAGCCAGGGGAAGCTTGCCCAGGCCATTACCCAGGCCCAGGCGGTGGCACCGGGTCGAGCTCTCTATGGCGAAGCCCAGGCGGCGATCGCCACATGGAAAGGGGAAATCAAGCGGCAGCAACTAGCCCGCCAGCGATCGTCCCAGGCCTATCGCCTAGCTACGGCCAGGCCACCTACCCAAGCCAGACCGTCGGTCCCTGCAGCGGCCCCTGCCATGACCCCAGTTGGACTCCGCCCCTCCGCCCTACCCCAGGTGACGGAAACGGTAGCAGGACCGGTGCCCTCCCCTGGAAGCTTTTTCTTTGAGGGCAAACCCCAGTTGCTGATTCCGACTCTTCCCGCTCCAGACTCTCCCCAAGGGGAAAGGGCACCGATTCACTCTATCCCTCATGGTACGGCCACCAAGGCTAAGGCTTCCCCGCGCCTGCCGGTCGTCTCAACCTCGCCTACGCCAGAGTTGGTGCAGCCCCTCAGGTAAGTCTGTCTCCTGTACAATAGGAAACTAGAAGCCCCACAGGTGGTTTGAACAGGGCATTTACGGGTAGTTAACCTACCCTAATGCTGGGTTTTCAAAACATTGTCTCAGGCGGTTAATGGCCCATTTCCCTAACTATGACCCTACTCCAAGACCTGACGGTTGGCGTTGACACCCTGGCAGGACGCACTGTAGGGCGTAAATTTCAGGCCGTATTTTTAATGCTGCTAGCCATGGCAGTGATGTCAGCCTTTAGTTTGCGTCTATTTCGACTCCAGGTGGTGGATGGCGACTATAACCGGCAGATGGCCGATAATAACCGTCTGCGTCTGGTTCCGAAGCGGCCCGCTCGGGGCACCATTAGCGATCGCAATGGCAAGGTTCTGGCCAGTAGTCGCCTTTCTCAGAGTATCTCCATTTGGCCCATTGCCCTGCCAGAAGACCAATGGCCAGCGGTCGTTGAACGCCTGGCTAGCCTTTTGAAAATACCGGCTGAGGATATTCAAAAACGTCTAGATCAAGCGGGCTACCAGTCCCTGGAGGCCATCCCCATTGCCAGGGGCATTAGTCCAGCCCAGGCGACAGCGGTAGCCGAGTATGGCGACCAACTGCCAGGGGTGCGCCTGGAAGCAGAGGCCATACGCAACTATCCCAACGGTGATCTGGCGGCCCATGTGCTGGGGTATACCGGGGAACTGACGGATGAGCAGCTTGCTAAGCGCCGCGATCAGGGCTACCGCATGGGCGACATCGTGGGCAAAATGGGGGCCGAGTCGGTGTTTGAGGCCCTTCTCCGGGGTAGTTGGGGCGGCCAACAGGTAGAGGTGGACAGTGGGGGCCGGATTGTTAGGACTTTGGGCGATAAACCACCGCTTTCTGGCCAGGATGTGCAATTAACCCTGGATATCAATCTCCAGAAAGCCGCCGAGGCCGCCCTGGGTAAGCGGAAGGGAGCGATCGTGGCCATCGATCCTCGGGATGGGGCTATTTTAGCCATGGTTAGTCGCCCCGCCTACGACCCTAATATTTTTACCACCCGAATTACGGGCGACCAATGGAAAGAGTTACAGGGTACCGACCATCCTTTTTTAAATCGTTCCCTACAGGCCTTTCCCCCCGCCAGTACCTTTAAGATCGTTACCACAGCGGCGGCCCTAGAATCCGGCAAGTATAGCCCTGATGCCGTTCTACCCACCTATCCCTACGTTCAAGTGGGTAGTATTCAATTCTGGGACTGGAATAAGCGGGGCTTCGGTCCCCTAGGGTTTACCGGGGCGATGGCCTGGAGTTGCGATACCTTCTTCTACCAGGTAGGCATGCGGATAGGCGGCCCCACTCTGATTGAAATGACCCGCCGTTTTGGCTTTGGCCGTAAAACCGGGGTTGAACTGGGACCAGAGGAAAGTCCTGGCTTAGTTGCTGACAACGACTGGAAGCAGAAAACCCTGAATACGGACTGGGTGATTGGGGATTCCATCAATATGTCCATTGGCCAGGGCTTTCTGCAGGCAACCCCTTTGCAAACAGCGGTGATGTTTGCGGCGGTAGCCAACGGTGGCTATCGCATCACCCCCCACCTGAAGAAAGACGCCGCCCCCCCCGATCATTGGCGCGAATCTTTGAAACTCAAAGACTCCACCATCGATGTTCTGCGCCGGGGGCTGCGCCAGGTGATTACGGGGGGTACGGGGGCCGCTTTAAACGTCTCCTATATGCCGCCCTTTGCCGGTAAAACCGGTACCGCCGAGGCTCCCCCAGGTGCATCCCATGCCTGGTTTGGGGCCTATGCACCCCTCGATCACCCGAAGGTGGTGGTGGTGGTGTTTGCTGAGCATTCCGGGGGTGGGGGCGGCCATGTAGCGGCTCCCATTGCCCTTAAGGTGCTAGAGGCCTACTTTGGCCATGGTCAGCCACCCAAACCCCCTTTCCCCGCTCCCTGAGGCGGCTCCCCAGCCGATGCAACCCTATCCGTGACCGACCCACCCGGCCCTAAGGGAGCTGGCTACCGCTATAATAGGCGGTAGCCAGCTGTCATAGGTAATGGGGCAACTTCAGACCTCAACAGGAGCCGAACTACCACCGTCGAACTGAGGCGAGTCAGAGCGCCGAGCCAGAATTCACCCTAACCGATCAACCCTATCCCCAGCGCTCCGACCAAAGCTACCCAACCTCATTTCTGAACCCATGCAAGATCAAACATCCCTGAGGGAAAATGCTCAGCCAAGGCTGAAACGAGAACTGGGCTGGGTGGGTGCAGCTATCATGGGTTTAGCCTCAGTGATTGGGGCGGGCATTTTTGTCAGCATTGGAATTGTGGCCGGAATATCTGGATCAGCCGCGATTGGCGCTCTGATCGTTGCTGGTCTACTGGCGGCCTGCAACAGTCTTAACATTGCTCAATTAGCTGTTAGTCATCCCGTTAGTGGTGGCATTTACGAATACGGGTATAAATATCTAACTCCCTGGCTAGGGTTTACTGGTGGATGGGTTTATCTCCTGAGTAAGACTGCTGTAGCAGCTACCGCTGCCCTGGGCTTTTCTGGCTATCTTCTCAATAATTTAGGTTTTACAGATAACAGTTTTTTAGTCCTGGTAGCAGAGGCCGCCGTCCTATTAATTACATTAGTTGTTTTTTGGGGTATACGCAGTTCTAAGATCGTCACTACGGTGGTGGTGGCAATTACCCTTCTAGCTCTGATTAGTTTGGTGATTACGGGGTTGTTCTATTGTACTTCCCATGGCTTTGAAAAAGTTACTTTCTCTAGCCCGAATTCCCATCATTGGACAGCAAATTTCGCCCAGTCTGTGGCCTTGATGTTTGTCTCATACAACGGGGCTGGACGTATTTCTATGGTAGGGGAAGAAATTGTAGATCCTCGACGAAGCATACCTAGGGCGATTACATTTACTATCGTTGCGACTATGGTGATTTACATTGGTGTAGCGGTAGTCAGTTTAGGCACAATTGGTTCAGAAGCTTTTGCTGAAGCAACCAGATTAAGCGTCGCACCCTTAAAGGCTGTAGCCGATGCCTTAGGGGTACCGATCGTGTCTAATCTATTAGCGATCGGTGCTATCACCTCTATGTTAAGTATCCTGCTGACTACGGTTTTGGGCCTATCTCGTCTGCTGTTAGCCATGGGACGACGGCAGGATATGCCGCCTTTTCTAACCAGATTAAATCAAGATGGAACTAATCCCTACTTAGCCGTTCTAACCGTAGGCATTTTAATTGCGCTTTTAGTCTCTATTGGCAATGTAAGAGTTACCTGGTTATTTAGTACCCTTGGCGCTTTATATAGGAGTGTGATCGCTAGCATGGCCGCCCTACGAATTGATCAAGGGGAAAGGTTATATCCGAAATGGATATGCTGGCTATCGCTGTCTTCTTCAATTGCATTGGCTTTTTGTATTGAATGGCATTACTGGCTAATTGGCTTAGGGTTAATTGGTATGGGCTTGGTCTGGCGTTTCATGTTCCGTCAAATGAACAGTGGCGAGATTGACCTGGTTAGTCTCGGTGTGGATCAGGCTTCTGGTGCGGCCGTGGAAAAGATAAATCAACAGGTCGATTAAAAGCCAGCCGACTAATCTCAACCAGTTACCCGAGGAAAAATTCAGCATCTTATCGATGTCCTAGCTCCCAAGAGGGGCAGCCAGGAACCCGAAAGGGTCGGTTTAGATCGGGTTGACGGTAACGCCGGGTAGGGATGAACAGGCGGCGGCGGCTGGCCGGGGGAATGGTCCGTTGGGGTTTTTGGGTTTCCTCCCTATAGTCCTAGCGGTGGGTGAGGGGGGGAGCAGGGGTTTCGGTCCTGCCAGCGGGAAGCTGCTAGCCACTCCCGAATCAGAAACGATCCTTTTGCCGACCAAGCCCCCAAACTCAAGGCGAAACACCTTAAAATTCAAACAGTCCCTCCCCCTTCTTCCCCCATGTCCCAGCCCTGGCCCACCATCATCGACGCCTTCATTGCGGCCCTCGGCGCCGATCGGGTGATCCGCCGTAAGGAAGAGTTGTTGGTCTACGAATGTGATGGCCTCACCAGCTACCGGCAGCGACCAGCGGTGGTGGTGTTGCCTAACTCCACCGAACAGGTGGCGGCGGCGGTACGCATTTGCGATCGCTTTGGCGTACCCTTTGTCCCCCGGGGAGCCGGTACGGGCCTATCGGGGGGAGCCCTACCCTTGGAAGATTCTGTTCTGATCGTCACCGCCACCATGACGGAAATTCTGGAGATTGACCTGGAGAACCAGTGGGTGGTGGTTCAACCGGGGGTGATCAACAACTGGGTTACCCAGGCGGTGAGTGGGGCTGGCTTTTACTATGCCCCCGATCCCTCCAGTCAGTCGGTATGTTCGGTGGGCGGTAACGTGGCGGAAAACTCCGGCGGGGTCCATTGTCTCAAGTACGGCGTTACCACCAATCACGTGCTGGGGCTAACGGTGGTATTGCCCGATGGCGAAATTGTGGAACTGGGGGGATCGGTGGCGGAGGCCCCAGGCTATGACCTCTGTGGTCTATTTGTGGGGTCAGAGGGCACCCTGGGCATTGCCACAGAAATTACCCTGCGCCTGCTGAAGGCACCGGATTCGGTCCAGGTGCTGCTGGCGGACTTTACCTCGGTGGAGGCGGCAGGGGCGGCGGTGGCCGCCATCACCAGCGCCGGTATTATCCCCGCCGGGCTAGAAATGATGGATAACTTTAGCATTAACGCCGTGGAGGATGTGGTGGCCACCGCCTGCTATCCCCGCGACGCCACAGCAATTTTGCTGATAGAAATTGATGGCCTACCGGCGGAGGTGGCTACCACCGGCGATCGCATCCAGCAACTTTGCCGCCAGAACGGGGCTCGCACCATTACCGTCGCCACCGATCCAGCCGATCGCCTGCGTCTATGGAAGGGCCGCAAGGCCGCCTTTGCCGCCATGGGCAAGCTCAGCCCCGACTACTACGTCCAGGATGGGGTGATTCCCCGCACCCAGTTGCCCTATGTGCTGCAGGAAATTGCCGCCCTGGGCGATCGCTATGGCTACCGGGTAGCCAATGTGTTCCATGCCGGAGACGGCAACCTCCATCCCCTGATTCTTTACAATAACGCCATCCCTGGCCAGTTAGAGGCGGTGGAAGCCCTGGGGGGGGCCATCCTCAAACTTTGCGTGCAGGTGGGAGGCAGCATCTCTGGCGAACATGGCATTGGCGCCGACAAACGCTGCTATATGGCTGACATGTTTTCTGCCACCGACCTGGAAACCATGGCCTGGGTGCGGCAAGCCTTTGATGCTAAGGGTTTAGCCAATCCTAGCAAATTACTGCCCAGCCCCCGCACCTGTGGAGAAGCCGCCCATGGTCAAGGGTCTACCTGGGCAGGGGTAGAACGGTACTAGAGGGGCATCAGGTTTGGGTAACCCGCCAGCTCAGTTTTAAGTTAAGCCAGAAGTTCCACAGGGTGACCAGGGCGATGGCAATCAAATTGGCCAGGTAGGGCCAGTGCTGGTTGAAAATCAGGTTGTAGAAGCCATTTAACAGCAGGATATTGAGCCCCAGCCCCGATAGACAGATCAGGTTGAACTTTAACCAGCGCTTACATCGGGCTGACCAGCCCCGCTGGCGCAGGGTAACATCAGCGAAGGTCCAGGCATCGTTCCAGATGAAGTTATTGAAGATCGCCAGCTCAGCCGCCACCAGCTTACTACGGGTCAGGCCCCAGCCCAGATGGCTATGCAACAGGTAGAGGATCACCATATCCACCACCACCCCACTTAGCCCCACCAGGGCAAACCGGCAAAACCGCCCCAGGGGGAATCGCTGGTGCACCTGGGAAAGTCTGCCGCCGGACCGTAACCGCAGCAGGTGATGGAAGTAATCGAGATATTGGCGCCAGGTCACCTTGCTGTTACCCTCCTGACGTTCTTGAAAGACATAGCCAACTTCAGCAATGGTTTCTACCCTTCCCTTCCCCAAGACCTCTAGCAAAATCTTGTAGCCCTTAGGGTTGAGCAAGGGACCGGCGATCGCCCGCCGTTGCAGCATAAAATAGCCGCTCATGGGGTCACTCACCCGCCCCACCACCCCTGGCAGGATCAACAGCCCCAGGGCCTGGGCTCCCCGCGATAAAAGGCGACGGCTAAGGCTCCAGGCACTTACCCCACCGCCCTGGATATGGCGACTGGCGACTGCCAAATCGGCCCCTGCCTGCATGGCCCTCAGCAATTGCAGCAGAACCTCGGGGGGATGCTGCAAATCGGCGTCAATCACCCCCAGCCAGGATCCCCTGGCCACCTGCCAGGCACGAATCACGGCAGAGGATAGACCCCGTTCCCCCTGCCGGCGTACCACCCGCAGTTGGGGATAGAGGGTGGTCAGTTCTAGGGCCCGTTGCCAGGTCAGGTCCGGACTATCGTCATCCACCAGAATTAGTTCATAATCCCCAGGGATAGCCAGATCCAGGTGATTGGTGAGACGTTGGATCAGGGGTTGAATATTTTCGGCTTCGTTATAGGTGGGAATCGCCAGGGAAAAACTCGGCTCCGCCATCGGGAAATTGTCCTCGCGGCGATCCCAAGCCTCACCGTCGAGGCTAATCTGCAGGGCACCGGTAGGACAGGGAACCAATTGGGGTAAAGAAACTTGAGAAACCATGGCGGGAAAGTCAGGCTAAAACAGAGGAGAGAGGTCCAGAACGAACGGCTTTCCATTTACCCGAACCCTTATCAGACTTCAGTCTACACCATGGATAACTTACCCATGTCCATTCCAGGGGATCGCCCAGAGGGATGGCCATAGGCCCCCGTTACGAGCCGTGAATAATCTGATCATCCCGTTCTTCAGGGTTCTGGCCCAACCGGTAAATTGCCTGACTCGTTCCCAACTCAGTTTGATTAGGTATTATCAAGGCATGGTTGAGGGGCTGATACAGATGGGAGATGGGGTGGCCAGATCCATGCTTTAGTCTTGCTAAACATTCTTTAGATTAGACTCTGTCTCAATTCTTTCTAGGATGACGATTAGAAACTATGAATCTTAACTTCAAGGTGATCACGCCTGCAGGAATTTTAGATGGCACCAGGGCAGAATATTTTCGTAAAGTCGTCGATGAAATGCTCTCAGAGGGAGCAGATGTTATTCTGATTAATCTTAAAGATATTACCTTCATTGATAGTTCTGGCCTGGGCGTCTTAGTGGTGCTTCTCAAGCAGGTCAAGAGCTCAAACTGTCAACTTTGCCTGTGTTCTATTAACGACCAGGTAAAGATGTTATTTGAATTAACCAGTATGGACCAGATATTTAAGGTCTACGACAATCAGGCCGCCTTTGAGGAGGCGCTGTTATTGCCCTAGTAGATCCTGGCGTCAATCATAGATGGAGGGATTGGGTCCATTGCATAACCAGCTAGTGATATAACTCAAACTTTTGCAATGTTTTCTTGTGATATTGCGACGGGACCCTAAGCGTTAGGCTATGGAGCTCAAGGGTTAGTCGTAAACCTTCAAAGGTTGGTCGCCGATCCTCAAAGGTTTGTAACAAATGCTTAATGGTTAGGGGCTGATCCTCAAAGGTTGGTTGCCAATCCTTAAAGGTTAGTCGCTGATCATCGATGGTTAGTGATGGATCGTCAACGGATCGGCGCTGATCATTAAAGAATTGGCCTTCACCATCGATAGTTGGTTATGTATCGTTAAAGGATGATCACTTCGCTTCGCTCTCAGCCTGTAAACCTGTGCTGCTTGAGGAGAAGCTGCCTGTGGGTGGTGGGGTAGGTACAGAGGACTTCTGATTACTGACCCCTGACCACTCACTTCGCTTTGCTCTCAGCTTGTAGACCCCGGTTGGGTGGGGCGGCGATGCAGCCAGGAGATTATGGCGGTGGTGCCCAGTCACCTGCACCCCCCTGGTGATCGGCAGCACCGATGGTGTGGCGCTGGTGGAATCCTTCATTCAGGACCGCAGCTATCGCTCCCAGGAGCCCCAGCCCTAAGCCGCGTAGACAAATTGGCTGGCATCACTCAAGTTCAGCGCATAGGGGGGGGTATTTTGCACCACACCGATTAGCTCCCCGCCTCCACAGCAACAGCCATTGCCGGCCCCCTGCAGGTAGATAGCGGTGCCATAGCTACAGCCGAAGCCGTAGGGGGTAAGGGTATAGTCCGACGCTGCACCGGCCAACTGGATTTTGTCCTGACCCACCTGAAAATCGGTTACGAGGGCGTAGTCCCACCATCCGTGGGCGGTGTAATAGGCGGCGTTGGCATCCCCTAGGACAAAAATATCTGCACCCTTACCACCGGTCAGGATATCCTGTTCACCGGCTCCAGGGTGGTCAGCCAGAGGATTGACGCCGATCAGGGTATCCTGGCCCTGACCACCGTATAGCTGGTCGGAGCCCGTTCCCCCGGTCAGGATATCATCCCCACCCCGGCCAAATATGATGTCATTACCACCGTAACCATTTATGACCAGGTCATTGAACTTGGTACCAACGAATACATCATCGCCCTGTAACAGGTATGCAAAATACGGGGTTACAGGGTCTTCTGGAGCACCAAGTGCGAGGGAAAATGCCTCCGCTGCATCAATGCCTGTCAACTCACTAGCTTGGAGAAATATCTGATCACCGACTTTGACGGTCAAGGTGGTCACCTCACCCTGCACAACTTGACCGTTCTCAACCTGGAAGCCGGTACCTTCCAAGATAACTGTACTACCAGGGGCAACAGTGGTAAAAACCAACTTTTCTGGTGTTGCTGATATAGGATTCGTAGGAGCAAGGGAAAAGCCATCGAAGACTGGTTCCCCTGCCTCATTGGTGGGTAAGGTGATTGGAAGATTACTCGCATCAAAGCCTGTAAAAAAAGCCATGGTTAGGACCTCCAGGGAAAATTTCTAAATTCTCTTGTTACTGATCTGAGCCATAGGTTATGACTTTGGCCAAAACACCGACCCAGGGTTTATTAGACCAACCATGGGTAAGAATGTTGTGACTGGCTTCCACCCCGTTAAAGGTGATCTCAGCCCATCAAAGACCCTAGACTTCTATGCTTCCTAACTTAAGGGTAGATTTCTAAAAAACCTATGCTATTTGCGAACTTTTATCGAGGAGAAAATTCGTTTTCGGCACAGTTTAGAAAAATTTATATTCAGGGAACAGCCTAGGGTAGTGATCAATCAATGTGATTACCTAAGGGGAAGGGGATACCCGAAAGGAGTATATGGAGCAACAAAAGCTATCTGTACAGATAATCTCAATCTTTATATCGCTATGATTTTTACTAGTAATTTACCTGAGTTAAGTGTAGTTAAAGCTACCTCGTATAACTTTTCCGTGATTCTATAGCAGAGGCTAATCGCTGCATCTTTCTACAGCTTGATCGATCGGCTAAATAACTACTTTTATCCAGAGGAAGTTAGAGAATTATTAGGACTTACTATGGTGACGCTTTAGGGTCTGGGAGGGTAACTCACCAAACATTTTCCTATAGGCACTGGCAAACTTGCCCCCTTGGGTAAAACCGTAGTTGATCATCACCTCTGTGATCTTTGTCCCTCGGGGAGCAGAGCAGAGCTCGGCATGGATGCGTTCTAGGCGGGCTTGTTTGAGAAATTGCATCGGTGAGCAGTGACAGTGGTAAGCAAAAGCCTTTTCTAACATGCGAGGGCTTACCCCAACCATGGTAGCCACCTCCTCTAGCCGGATATCCTTCTGCAGATTGGTAGCCATGTAGCTCTGGGCTTTCTTTGCGTAGCAGGTTAGGGTGTCAATGCGTCGCTGCAGCAGCCTATCGGAGTAGTTATGGGGTAGCCCTTTGACCAAACAGGCCAGAAAGGCCCGTTCCAGTTCTTCCATGACCACTGGGGACGCTGCGGCTCCACCCAATGCTTCTTCCCAGAGAAATTGACTAAATTGCTTCAGGCTACACCCCAGACCATGGGTGAATTGAATGGTTGGGGGTTCAAAGACCAGGGCCCACGTTGGCGGTCGACCCAGCAGGTCAGTTAAGGCCTGATCAACCAGGGTGCGCTTAAGGCTAATCAGTAAGGTGAAACCCTTGGCATTAGTTGTCCCCACTAGATTTTGACCTGGTGAGCAGATGGTCGCAACCGTATCACAGCCACATTCAACGGGTAAATACTGGTCAACCTGAACCGTAGTCGACCCTTCACAGACCAGATAGATCAGGTAGGCAGACTCAGACTGGGTGTGGAGGATCCGCAGGGCTCCCTGCCAGTGCAGACAAATCAGTTTAAAGTTGCCGGTGCTGAGGGGCTGAACTTGACAGCCATGATCCTGGGCTGGGTCGATAAAGTTGAGGTGTGCCACACCGATGACATCTCTCAGCACCTGCCGAACCTGAGGCAACCCAGAGATCAACCCTGGAGGGGAGATCGGGGAGGCTGGGGGAGCAATCGCGCCCCAGGGTGCGAAAGGATAGGCTAGACTTTGTTGGTAATGAACTTGAGTAAACTCCATAGAAGACACTACGCAATTAATCAAGAGACGTAACAAAAAAAACCGAGATACCTAGCCCAGAAAGATCAGGAAAGGGTAGTCAGAAATTAATCAGCCTTTAGAATCTTCAGTACTGAAATCTGTCTTAATTATTACTAGCCTGATATTCGTTATATAGAATTTCATGATGGCTGAACGAATAGAAAAAATTATGATTTCAACCACTGAGCCTGAGTAGGTTTACTTTGCGGCAGGATGTAGCTTATGTAGCACAGGGCTTTTAGTTATAGCTGCAGCCACCTGCAGGAGATTCGACATCTGCTTTGTTGTTGCCAATTATGGATAACATTCCATAAATTATCACGGTGAGGTTAAATCGTCAAAACTTATCCATGTTTCCAGGAGGCTTTTGTTAAAGTTATTGCAGATGATTCGGCAATTATAAAGATTTAATACTGTTAAAGCATTGACTAGCTTCGGTTTTCGCATGAGGTGATCGAAGTTGAGAGACTCAACCAAGTTTGTTTCGGTCTTGCCCGCTTCCCGGCCGGGAGGGGTTATGGTTTTCTGGGTAGGGCCCTCCCTAGTCTCTCTAGCCCAGGGAAAGATCTAGGCTGGGGCGATTTGTTTGGCTCCTATGCCAGGGGGAGGCTACGGCCCATAGTGATGTTGACTTGCTGGTGGTGTTTCCGGAATTGTCAAGTAAACGGGAGATGACGATTTCCATTCGCAGAATCTTGGCAGATCTGCCGATGGCTAAGGATATTGTTGTGACAACACCGGCAGAAATTGAGGACTATGGCGATCTGGTGAGTAGAGTTCTGCGGCATGCCCTGAGAGAAGGTAAGGTGCTCTATGAGCGAAGCAAATAAGATTGTGGCTGAAACCCAACGTTGGTTG
>JBMOHM010000054.1:0-20564 GCA_049317845.1 Nodosilinea sp.
CGGCCGATGGTGGTTTCCGCCGAGGTGATGATGGCTTCTCGAATCGAGTCAATGGGGGGGTTGGTGACCTGGGCAAAGAGTTGGTGGAAGTAGTCGTAGAGCAGCCGGGGCCGATTCGACAACACCGGCAGGGGCGTATCCGTACCCATGGCCCCCACCGCCTCTACGCCACTTTCCGCCATCGGTTTGATCAGCAGGCGCAGCTCCTCAAAGCTGTAGCCAAAGGCGGTCTGCAGCACGGGCAGGGGAAGGGTGGAGGCCGCCGCCGTCGAGGGCGCTGCAGGCAGGTCCGCCAGTTGCACCAGGTGTTGGTCTAACCACTGTTGGTAGGGATGGGCGCTGGCAATCTGCTGCTTAATTTCGGCGTCGGCCACAATTCGCCCCTCCGCCATATCCACCAGGAACATGCGGCCCGGCTCCAGGCGACCCTTATAGGCCACCCGCTCCGGAGCGACGGGCAGAACCCCAGCCTCCGAGGCCATGATCACCAGGTCATCCTTGGTGACGGTGTAGCGGGAGGGGCGTAGACCGTTTCGATCCAGCACCGCCCCCATTCTGTGGCCATCGGTGAAGGCAATGGAGGCGGGGCCATCCCAGGGTTCCATCAGGCAGGCGTGGTACTGGTAAAAGGCCTTTTTCTCCGGGCTCATGGATTCGTGGGCCGACCAGGGCTCGGGCACCATCATCATCATGGCGTGGGGCAGCGATCGCCCCGCCAGCACCATCAGCTCCAGGGTGTTGTCAAAAATACTGGAGTCACTGCCATCCTTATTAATCACGGGTTGGGTGCGTTGCAGACCATCCCCGAATAACTTCGACTCAAACATGGACTGGCGGGCGTACATCCAGTTGATGTTGCCCCGCAGGGTATTGATTTCGCCGTTGTGGGCAATATAGCGGTAGGGGTGGGACCGCTCCCAACTGGGAAAGGTGTTGGTGCTGAAGCGGGAGTGCACCAGGGCCAGGGCACTCTCCATGGCTGGATCGGCCAGGTCAGGGAAGTATAGCCCGACCTGCTCCGGGGTGAGCATGCCCTTGTAGACGAGGGTGCGGCAGGAGAGGCTGGTGGTGTACCAGTAGGGATCGATGCCGGTGGGGCGAATGGCGGAGTGCGATCGCTTCCGGATGACGTAGAGCTTGCGTTCAAAGTCCAGCTCATCCTCAAGGCCCTCCCCCCGCTGGATAAACACCTGCTCCATGAAAGGTTCGCTGGCCCGGGCGGTGGCCCCCAGGGCGCTATTGTCCGTGGGCACATCCCGCCAGCCCAGCACCCGCTGCCCCTCCTCCGCCACAATCTGTTCAAAAATCTGCCGGCCCCTTTGGCGCGCCTCCGGGTCAGGGGAGGCGAAGCATAACCCGACGCCATACTGACCGGGGGAGGGCAGGGTAAGGCCAAGGGCGGCGGCCGCCTTGACCATAAACCGATGGGGAAGCTGCAGCAAAATCCCCGCCCCGTCCCCGGTGTTGGCCTCTGCTCCTACTGCCCCCCGGTGGGACAGGTTCACCAGGATCGTCAGCCCCTGCTCCACAATGGTGTGGGACTGGGCACCCTTCATATGGACAACAAACCCCACCCCGCAGGCATCGTGCTCAAACTGCGGATGGTAGAGACCTTGGGCGGGGGGAGATTGGTTTAGGGGCATGGGCTCAATGGTCAAAAACAACGAGTGGGAGAGACTGGACAAGGATGGTAAAGGCATGGCGACGACAAAGTTGTACCCTCAGGCACACCCTGTTAGAGCCGGAAGATCTATTCCATTACCGCCATCACACATCCATGTAATCCTTACACTGGCATTTTCCAGTCAGTAGGAATGGAGTCTGCCATCTCTTAAGAAAATAATCAGTATCGCTTCGGAAGATAGTTTCAAAATATAACGATTAAAACAAAGTCTTCAATTTCTGAAAAAACTGCTAAACCCGATACAATTTTGCAATTTGACATGATTTCAAGGATGGGTTAAGGCTAGTTTTCTCGAGAAATGAAGCTGGCGCAACCAAGCCTGGAATCATCTCCAGGTATGGGGAGGATGGTATGGCGTCGGTCAGAACGCCTACCTCCGTTAACCACGGCTCCAATTACCAAAAGAATTCCGAAAAGCGATTCAAGGTTATGGGTTAAAATTAATGCCATTATTGCGCCAGTATTGTTCGCTACTGTGACCCTCAGTTCCTCCTCTGTCCATCGTCAAGTTCCTAGTCGGCGTCGGCGTCGGCAGCAGGGCAGGCAACGGCTGAATTTGATAGTTTTGGTTGGTTTAGGTCTGTTTTTGACTGTCTGGCTGCCCCGATCGCTACCCACTTCCATCTGGCACAAGCTGCAGCAAAACCTCTGGAACAGCCATCCCCAACCCCTGGTGATGAAGGGAGGCGACCCCTATATTCGGGCCTTAATGCGCACCATTTCAGCCGCAGAGTCTAACACCCCCCAGCCCTATCAGGTGCTTTACGGTGGCCAGTCCTTTGAGTCTCTGCGGCAACACCCCAATATTTGTGTCGAGATTGTAGCTGGACCCCATGCGGGCCAGTGTAGTACCGCCGCTGGGCGCTATCAGTTTCTGACCCAGACCTGGAAGGAAAAAGCTGGTCAATATCATCCCCATCCCCACGCCTGGTATCAACTCTGGCAAGACTATAGCTTTGATGCCGAGTCTCAGGATTGGGTCATGTATCAGTGGCTCAAGGATACCTCTGCCTGGAATTTGGATATTTCCAAGGCCCTGCGTCAAGGGCAATTGGAACAGGTACTACGGCGCCTATCTACCACCTGGACCAGTCTGGGCTACGGCATTGAATCCAATACTATGACGGGTCGCCTTCCCCATCTCTATCAAAACCTATTGCAGGAGGAGTTGAAAAACGTCTCTTCCAGTGGTCTACCTTCTCAGCAGGGGTAGGAGAGTGGCAGGAAGACCTTAGAGATTCCCCTCGTCTACTCTCCTTAACCACTGGCTAACGGCGGGGTGGTTTCTGACTGGATTAAGGCGAGGGTCACGGCAGATTACCGGTAGCCACAAGCAGCGATCGCGCCAACTTTGATCTAAGATGGCCGCTACGATGTCTCCATCCCCCAGGGCCGCTGCTACGGGGGCAACAAAACTACGACAGGGCAATTCTACTGGGGACAGGGCCCGTTGAATGAGCGGTTCCACCTCCCTATACTGACCCGCTCGCGCCCTGGCATAGGCGTAAAGTGCTTGGGCCAGGGGTAAGTCAGGCGCTAACTGCCCTGCCCTCTGTCCCGCAGATAGGGCCCTAGCCATGTCTCCCTGGGTAGCTGCCACTAGACAGAGGTATCCCAGGGCCGCGACACTTTCTGAATCCAGTTCTAAAGATCGATGGGCCGCCGCCACACTGGCTGCCCCCTGGCCCGCAAAGTGCAAGACAAAGCTGTGGAAACCATGGGTTAGGGGAGAGAGGGGATCGAGATCAACCACCCTCTTCATAACCTTCAGGGCAGCCGTAAAATTACCAGAGGCAATTAAATGGCGGGCATAGAACAGTAAACTTTCCCCATCGTTGCTTTGATGGTGTAGGGCCATTTGAAACAGGGCTTCGGCCTTAGCAAACTCCCAGTCGAAGCCACTCATCATCGCCGCTTGCATCACCTTGAGACCCGGTGTTTGAGGATCGAGTGCAGCCGCTTGGGCAAGAGCAGCGGTAATTAGAGGCTTTCCCTGACTTAGGGGTAGGGCTGACCAACTCACCAGGCAGGCGTAGCAATCCGCCAGACCCACATAGGCCGGGGCATAGGCCGGGTCCCAGCCTAAGGCTTGCTGGTAGAGGGCGATCGCCCGTTGCAAACGTTGAGCGTTACGTTGGCGAAAGAGGTATCGAGCTTCCAGGTAGGCTTCATAAACCCGAGGTTGGGTCTGGGCCGCCTGCCATAACCGAGGATTGGGCTGAAGCGGAGAAGAGGGGGACGGCGGATCGGTGACATCAACCCTGGCATTGATACGATAGCCACGTCCATAGAGGGTTTGGATGTAGTTATGGCCTGGTAGATGGACCTTAAGGCGCTGCCGTAGATCGTGAATACAACGGGTCAAGCTACTATCGCTAATTTCTTCGTCTTGCCAAACCCGTTGCAGGATTTCATCCTTAGTAACTAGCTGCCCCTGGGCCTCCACTAGTAACCTTAAAACAGCCTGCTGCTTGGGGGCGAGAGGGATAAATTGCCCTTGACTGAGCAATTGTCCATCCGTTTGCAGTTGAAAAGGACCGAAGCAAAAATGTCGCCCAGAGCCTTGATGGGGTTGAGCAAAAAAAACCATCCGCCTAAAAATAGAGGATAAACCGGTAAGATCTTGACCAAAACTAAGGGTAATAATTTGGTAAGGATTCTTTTACCCTCAACTATATAGTATTAAGTCGGATGAAGTAATCCTGGGTATAGACAAGGGGCCTATCTTTACCATGGGAGTTTGCACCATTTAAGACCTATGACGAACCGGATCGTCTTCCATGGTTAGCCCTTCAGGCTTTATAGCGGTAGCCCCAGATAACAGGTTAAAAAGGCTTTGCGAAAGTTTTCCAGCCCTCCTTAAGTTGAGTCAGAACGTCTATCCAGGTCAACCGAGTCCTCAGTGTTCTAACGGAAATTAGACCATCTCAACAATTTTAGAACTTTTATCTTTAACCCTGACTATGAGTGGCAGCGTTGATCAAGTTACCTCTGGGTGCTCCCCAACAATGAATATCTGCCCGGTAGATCCTACCCCCCCCACCCCGATCACCCTGGGCAATCAATTCATCATGTTTCGCTATGAAACCTTACCGCCAGGAAGTTTGCCAGAATTCTGCCTATCTGATTATCATGTATTGGCAGTTGTTGACATGGATAGTGTCGCTGTTGTTGAGGAGAAAATCGGTGACACACCCTATCCCCCTCAACTTAAGGGTTACGGGAGTATTACCCTGGTTCCCGCTGGGGTTAGTCACCAGGTCTCCTGGCAACAGTCCATTGGCTTAACCACCTATTATCTCCACACATCCTTAGTTAACCAGGTTCTAAGGGAGGATATCCAGGATAGTCAGCCTATTCTAGTGCCCAGAAGACAAACTAAGGATCCGAGTCTCTATCATCTAACCGAGGCCTTGAAGACCTCACTGCTAGACAATCCTCGCGAATCCTCTGCATCTCTTTATAATCAGTCCTTAATCAACGCCCTGGTCTGGCGGCTAGTCACCCACCACTCTATCTACCACCTACCACCCCCGATCAAACCTGGACAATTGGAGCCGGCAACCCTCAAACCAGTTCTGGAGTATATCAATACCTATCTGGAGGCGGATATTCAACTCAGTCATCTGGCTGGTCTAGTGAACTTGGACGAAGCCGAACTCTGTCGGAGCTTTGAGCTCACCATGGGTCTTAAGCTCCCTCAGTATCTACAGCAGCAGCGATTACAGCGCATACAACGACTATTACGCCCTATGGCGTGGGATAACTCTACTAATTTTGTCCCTACAGCAACTTCAATCGCCGCTGCCCATGCTATCGGGTCCCTAGACCCGGCTCTGAGCTGGGTAAACAGCATCATTCAGCGGGAAACAGGCCGATCCCTTACCGATACCCAGACGAGAATCCTAACCGGTGTTCTGAAAAGACAGCATTATAGTCAAATTGCCGCCCAGCATAGGCAATCGGAGGGGCATCTCAAAACCGTTGCAGCTGAACTCTGGCAGCTTCTTTCCCAAGCTATAGGACAACCAATTCGGAAATCCAACCTGCGATCTTACTTGCAACGCCAGGGACTTCTACGGGATTAAGGACAGATACCAGCAACCGGGAAGTAGGAAGCAACCTCTGATCCGAGAGCCGGGGGGAGAGTCGGAATGCCTTGCCAGCATTAGCTTTTACCGTTTTAACGCCGTCTAAGCGTTCTAGCCAAAGCCATACTTTCAAAAAACTGGTGTAACTTTAGCTAATGGTGAGAGTATATTCTGACGAAGAAGTGTAAAGTTTATTAAAAAAAATCATTGCTCCTTTTTTATTCCCGGTCTTTCTACTACAATAGCGACCCAAAAGCCTGCCCTTAGGGCCGACGCCCTTTGAGGTGTTTTGTCTCACAACCTGAGGCTTGTCCAGTCCAGTTAGGAAATCCCATGACATCAGTTCTATCTCTCCCCGCTGATGACCGGCCTCGGCAGGGTTTGCCAGAAGAGGTCCGGAGTCGGTTGCAGGATCGCTTTCAATTGGTTGTCCCGGCTGTCGGGGCATCATCTGATCGGCAAGCCAGCCCCGCAGATAAAACTACCAATTCTGGGAACCCTAAACCAGCTCGGGCTATTGTTAGTCTTAGTCAAGTCGAAAAGATTTATCCCAACGGCAGCACAGCCTTGAGGGATGCTAACTTAACCATCAACCAGGGAGATTTCCTATTTGTAACCGGGCCCTCTGGTTCGGGCAAGTCTACTCTCCTGAAACTCCTCTACGGCCACGAACGCCCCACTGCTGGCGATGTTCTGGTAGACAACGAGCCCATTGCCCAGTTGCAGGGTAACCGTCTGGCGATGATGCGCCGCCGTATTGGTATTGTATTCCAGGACTACAAGCTGATTCCCCGTCGTACTGTTGCCGAGAATGTAGCCTTTGTACTCTGGGCCCAAGGATTTACCCGTAAAGAAATTCATCGCCGCCTGTGGCCTACCTTAAAGATGGTAGGGCTGCAGGCTAAGGCCCAATGTTTTCCTGACGAGCTATCGGGGGGAGAGCAACAGCGGGTTAGCATTGCCCGAGCCGTCGTTAACACTCCGCCCCTATTGCTAGCGGACGAACCCACCGGCAACCTGGATAGTGATAATTCCTTACAGGTGATTAAAATCCTTAAAAAGCTTAATTCCATTGGTATTACCGTAATTGTCACCACCCATGATGAGCACCTGGTGAGAATGTCCAACCATCCGGTGGTGCAAATTAAAAACGGGCGTATCCACCATCTCTGGCAATGAGGTTACATTCCTCAATATTGACCAACTCTTTCCCCCGCGCCGTAGCATAATAAACCATTGATTCAAGACCGTCAGAGGAACCTACTTTGGTCAGTGCAACGCCCTTAAACACATCCAAATCTCAGGAAATTTTTGCTGCCGCTCAAACCTTAATGCCGGGAGGGGTAAGTTCTCCTGTTCGGGCTTTTAAGTCTGTGGGTGGACAACCAATTGTTTTTGATCGGGTCAAGGGTGCCTACATCTGGGATGTAGATGGGAACCAGTACATTGACTACGTTGGTACCTGGGGACCGGCGATCTGTGGTCATGCCCACCCCGAGGTGTTGGCAGCCCTCTCTGCCGCCCTGGAAAAGGGCACCAGTTTTGGTGCTCCCTGCTATCTTGAGAACGTGCTGGCGGAAATGGTGATTGACGCCGTCCCCAGTATTGAAATGGTGCGCTTTGTTAACTCGGGTACAGAAGCTTGCATGGCCGTGTTGCGTCTGATGCGGGCCTATACCCAGCGAGATAAGGTGATTAAGTTTTCGGGCTGCTACCATGGTCATGCCGATATGTTCTTGGTGCAGGCTGGCTCTGGGGTGGCAACGCTGGGTCTACCGGACTCTCCTGGGGTTCCCAAAGCCGCTACCAGTGCTACCCTAACGGCCCCCTACAATGACCTGGAGGCGGTGAAGGCCTTATTTGACCAAAATCCGGGAGAAATTGCCGGAGTGATTCTGGAACCTGTGGTCGGCAATTCAGGCTTTATTCCCCCCCTACCGGGTTTCCTGGAAGGTCTGCGAGAACTTACCCAGGAAAACAACGCTCTACTGGTGTTTGATGAGGTCATGACCGGCTTTCGCATTGCTTACGGTGGGGCCCAGGCTAAGTTTCAAATTACTCCCGACCTGACGACCCTGGGTAAGGTAATTGGCGGTGGCTTGCCCGTAGGGGCCTATGGTGGCCGTCGCGAGATTATGGGATTGATTGCCCCGGCAGGGCCGGTTTACCAGGCTGGAACCCTTTCCGGTAATCCTCTAGCCATGACCGCCGGGATTAAAACCCTAGAATTACTGCAACGACCCGGTACCTACGAGGAGCTGGATCGCCTTACCAGTCGACTCATGGAAGGTTTACTAGAGGTTGCTGATCAGGCTGGCCACGCCGTTTGTGGAGGTCATATCAGTGCTATGTTTGGCTTGTTTTTCCAACCTGGACCGGTGACCAGCTACGAAGAGGCTAAGCAGTCTGACCTGGATAAATTTAGTCGTTTTCACCGGGCCATGTTAGAACGGGGAGTCTACCTGGCTCCTTCCCAGTTTGAGGCTGGTTTTACCTCCTTAGCCCACACCGATGCGGATATTGACCGCACCATTGCCTTGGCTACCGAGGTCTTTACGAGCCTTTAACCAGTTAGGCGATCGCAGATCTGACTAGTGGCGCCGAATAGCGATGATATCCAGCACCCTGAAAGAACTCATCTACCGCTACTACCAGTCAGGTGCTCGCGATCTCCATGACCTGGATTTCCGCGGTTTGGACCTGAAACAAATCCATCTGGCGGAGGCTGACCTGCATCGGTGCAACCTGACTAAGGTCCAACTGGTTCAGGCCGACCTCACCCATATCAATGGCTATCAAATCATTTTGGTCCAGGCTAATTTGCAAGAGGCTGCCCTAGCGGCAGCCATTCTGGTACAGGCAGATTTACGTAAAGCCTGCTGCTACCGCACTACCCTGGTGAATGCTGACCTGCGGGAGAGCGCTCTGATGCAGACCGATTTTAGTCACGCCAATCTGGAAGGTGCTAACTTGGCGGGAGCCGATCTGAGTCACGCCTGCCTTTACTGGGCCAACCTGCGCCAGGCTAATTTAAAAGGGGCTAACCTGCACAATGCCGACCTGACCGGAGCCAAATTTGATCAAACCATCATGCCCGATGGCCATCTACAGTCCTGAAGCCTGATCCATGGTTGCTCCCTCCAACCTGTTGGTTAAACTCAGTCGTCGCCTCTTTACCACACCAGAGGATCAGGCCGCCTTTTTGACAGCCCTCACCACACCGGTCTCCCTATCCCCCGCGTTGGTCTGGATGGAACTGCGGCCCGAGGATGTTCCCTTTCAACGAGATAGCCCCCTACCCTGGCAACCTGCCTGGGTAGATCGACTCAGTCCCGGTCAACGGCCAGGACAGCATCCTCTCCATGGAGAAGGGGCTTATTACTGTTTGGATCTGGCTTCAGTATTCGCCTCAACGGTGTTGACGGCCGTTCAGTCACCCGTGCAATCGGTCCTAGACCTATGCGCCGCCCCAGGGGGCAAGAGCCTGCTAGCACGCCAGATGTTGAGACCCGATCATCTGTGGTGTAACGAGGCCCTGGGCAAGCGGGTAAAGGTTCTGATTGCTAACCTGAAGCGCTGCGGAGTCACCGAGGCCCTGGTCTTTAACCTTGATCCCCAGGTCTGGGCTACCCAGGCCGCCCATGCCATTTCCCTGGTGATTGTGGATGCCCCCTGTAGTGGACAATCTCTACTTGCCAAAGGCACTCGGGTAGAAGGCTGTTTCCATCCCGTTACCATTCGTAAAAATGCCCAGCGTCAACGGCGAATTGTGGGCCAGGCCACCCAATTAATCGCCCCCGGGGGCTACCTGGCCTATATGACCTGCACCTTTTCTCCAGAGGAAAATGAAGCCATCGGTAGTTGGTTACTGAAGACCTTTCCCCAGTTTGAGGCCGTAGCGGTTCCTGTATTGCAGGCCTATGCTTCTCATCTGGTGGACTTTCCCTGCTATCGCCTATGGCCCCAGGCGGGATTGGGGGCCGGCGGATTTACGGCTCTGTTTCAGAACCGTGGTGAAGTTCAGGGATCGGTTCCTGCGGACTTTCTAGCCAGCCGGGGTATGGAAATTTATGCCGTTGGCCAGAATCCTTAGGAAAAAATTAGGCGGTCAAAGCTGGGCTAAGGCTGTAGGCCAACTACCTTGGACAGCCGGGAGTAATCCATTGACGTCACCGACGCAACGGAGGATTGATCATGGCTATGGGTCGGACTGCGCCAACCACTGCGATCGCGGGGAAAACAGTCGCGACTACCTCGCTTGCAGTCAGCCTGGTTAGCCGTAATCACAATTGCATGGGGTATGACCGGAGGTAGGGCGTAAATCATGGTGTGCATCCTTAAAAAAGCGGTTCCATCGACTCAAAACTGAGAGCATAGTCAGAACATTTGCCCCACAGCTTCAGCAACCCTGCTGTAACAATCCAAACATATAACTTAAGGATTTAGCTTTCAGATTAATCATTATTTAATCAATAGCCGAAAGGATTTTTCCGAAGAACCCCGTAGAAGGATAAGATGCAGGAATTGGTTTTCTCCTCTCCCATGGCTCTGTACTCATTACTGGCGGCGGCCAAAATTAATCTTTATCTAGAAATTGTTGGAGATCGCCCCGATGGTTTCCACGAGTTGATTATGGTCATGCAAAGCATCAGCCTGGCGGATCGGGTGACGGTGAGAAGTATTGGTCTCGATACCATTCGCCTGGTCTGCCACCATCCCCTCGTGCCTACGGACGAGACCAATTTGGCCTATCGGGCGGCAGCCCTGCTGGCCCAGCGCTTTCCAGAGGTGATGGCCCACCGGGGTGGAGTAGAAATTACTTTGGATAAGCAGATTCCGGTGGGAGCCGGGTTGGCCGGAGGGTCCAGCAACGCAGCAGCGGTATTGGTGGGATTAGACCTACTCTGGAATCTGGGCCTCACCCAGGGGGAGTTACAGGAGTTGGGGGCAGAGTTGGGCTCCGATGTACCCTTTTCGATCGCTGGTGGCACAATGTTTGCCACTGGTCGGGGCGAGCAGCTCGATCCCCTACCGGGCTTGCACCATCTCTGGGTGGTTCTGGCTAAGTATGGAACAGAAATGGTTTCTACCCCCTGGGCCTATGGCTCCTACCGGGCTGAATTTGGCCATGACTATAGCACCGAATTCGCGGCGCGGCGATCGCAGGTCAAGGCTGGACCAATGCTGGCCGCCGTTACCCACCATAATGGCTCGGAGATTGGCCACCATCTCTATAACGACCTGGAGAAGGTGGTTTTGCCAGCCCATGGTAAAACTGCCCAGCTCAAGGCCACGATGGCAGGACTAGGGGGTCTGGGTACCCTGATGTCCGGGTCGGGCCCGACCGTCTTTACCCTGGTCAACAGCCAGGCAGAGGCAGAGGCCCTGATGCAACAGGTAAGGGAGGCACTGCCCGATCCTGACCTGGGCCTCTGGGTGGCCCAGTGTCTGCCTACCGGTGTCCAGTTAGTGGAGAATTAGCCATGGTTAAACCATCTTCCTCTTCCCCAGTCCCCTCCCCAGCGGGAGCCTCTCTCCGTCAGGTCTTCAAGTGCTTTACTGGGGCGCTGATAGCGGGGACCATTGCCCTGCTAGCCTACCAGTTGACCGCCGCGATCGCCACCACCTTTGCCCATAAACCCATTGTCTCAGCCAACCCGACAGTGATTAACCTGACAGCGGCAGTTCGGACTCTGGTGGTGGGGATCGCGGCCCTGGGAACAGGGGTCTTTGGTATTGCGGCCCTGGGTTTATTTTTGCTGGGCATACAATGGCTGGTCCAGCGACTAACCTTAAAGCGAGAACCCGGATCGGGTTAGATCACCCTTAGCCAGGACCGCATCCACCAATCTGGTTTTGGTTAAGATTAACACCAGACCCCTGGGCCCCTAAGCCAGCAGGATTTGTCCAGCGGCACCCACCCCCGCCCCGGGATGGTAATGGCTGTAGCCTAGATGCTGGAGCGTGGCTTCCAGGGCGGCTACGGCGGTGAGAATGTCGCGATCGCAGACAAACCCCAGGTGACCGATCCGAAAGATTTTGCCCTTGAGTTGGTCCTGACCACCCGCCAGGGCAATATCGAAGCGCTTCTTCATCACCGATCGCACCTGTTCTGCATCCACCTGGTCAGGCATTACGGCGGTAATGGCGGGGCTAGCCCAGTCGTCACCACCAAATAGGGGTAGGTTAAGGGCGGTCATGGCGGCCCGCGTAGCGCGGCGCTGGCGATCGTGGCGGGCAAAAATAGCCTCCAAGCCCTCACTCTGCATCATTTTTAGGGCCGCCTGGAGGGCAAAAAACAGGTTGACTGGGGGGGTAAAGGGCGTCGTGTGCTTGGCGCCATCCTTGCGGTAGGGACCTAGATCCAGGTAGAACCGGGGTAGATTAGCGGTGGTATAGGCAGACCAGGCCTTAGGGCTAACGCTAACAAAGGCTAACCCTGGGGGAATCATATAGCCCTTTTGAGACCCCGAAGCTACCACGTCTAAGCCCCAGTCATCTACGGGTACACTGCAAGCCCCCAGGCTGGTAACTGCATCCACTATAATCAGGGCGTCGCCGTGGGCCTTAACATAACGGTTAATGGTTTCCAGGTCATTGAGGACGCCCGTGGAGGTTTCACTGTGGGTAACAATTACTGCTTTAATTTGTTTGTCGATATCAGCCTCTAGGACCGCTTTAAAGTCTTCGGGATTGAGGGGTTGGCCCCACTCGGCGGTAATTTCCTGCACTGCTAACCCGTAGGTACGGGCCAGTTTGCCCCACCGTTCACCAAACTTACCGTTATTACCCACCAGCACCCGATCGCCCTGGCGTAGAAAGTTGATAATCCCCGCTTCCATCGCCCCGGTGCCACTGGCGGCCAGAATCAACACATCGTTTTGGGTCTGGTGCAGCCACTTGAGGTTTTCAGTTACCTCGGCCATTAAGGTACTGAATTCACCGCTACGATGGCCCATGGGATGCTTTGCCATGGCCAGAAGTACCTGTTCTGGCACCGGTGTAGGGCCAGGAATCATCAGCATTAATTTGTTATCCATAACCGGTTACCTGTCCTGAAAGGGTTGGGAGAATGATAGGGGTAGTTCCTTGCCTATTCCTCCCATATCTTAAATTTGAATGCCCTAAGATAGCGCATATCAGCCTTACTTTCTTGTCGCCAGATTCTCTAACCTCGGGCTTAGGCCCGATAAACCGGCAAGGTGAAATAGAAAGCACTACCTTCCTGGGGCACGGAGTCAACCCAGATATTGCCGTAGTGGGCCCGAATAATTCGCTGACAGAGGGCTAAGCCCAAGCCGTAACCTTCCTGACTGCGATCGCGCTGCAGGCGAAAACTCTCTTCAAACACCCTATCTTGGTTTTCGGGGGGAATCCCTGGTCCCGTATCCACCACCCCCACCTGCACCTTTTGGGTCGTACGATGGAGGGCCATTAGGGAAACCCGACCGCCCTCAGGGGTATATTTAATGGCATTGTCCAGCAGATTGGTAATCACCCGCTTGAGCTGAATACTATCGGCGTAAACCGTCGGTAAATCCTTCGGAATTTCTGTAACCAATTGCTGATTTTTAGCCTCTAGGTGATCCTTAAAGCTACTAGCAACCTCAAGACACAGGTAGGCCAGATCCAACTCCTGGGGATTAAGTTGTAACTCTACTGAGGCTCCCCGGGCTGTTTTGAGAATATCGGTAATCATACGATTAATGGTGCGCACCTGGGTTTTGGCGTGCTTCAGCAGTTGTCCGGTAAGTTCGGGACTGAGGGTGAGGCGACGGCTCTGATCAGGGGCATAGCCTAATTCGAGGGTTTCAATGGCAATCGAGGCTGCTGTCAAGGGATTGCGTAAATCGTGGGCCATCATGGCGATAATTCGGTCTTTAAAACGCAGCTGCGCCTCCAGTTTTTCCCGGGTCTGGTTGAGACGAAAGATCTCATCGGAAAGCCGGATTAACTCCGCTGAATGGGCGATCGTGCTCTGGGTGGCATCAGGTTGGGCCACTAACGGATCAGCCCTATCTGGGGTAGTAGAGGGGGCTAGGGTAGCAAGATACTCCTGCTGCCATTTAGGCCACCAGTAATCTAACTGGCCAACAATATTGCCACCCGCGAGCATTTGCTGGGGCAGGGGGGCAATCTTAATCAGGGCAGGACTGGCGACTAACTTATAGTGCTCGGCTAGGTAGGGTTGCTCACCAATATCGACCACATCCAGTTGAAATTGAAACTGTTCCTCAACAGTTTTCAAGTACTGACGAATTTGCTGTACCTGCTGAGTCAAGCTGGGACGTTTGTCAATGAACAGTAACAGTTTGATCGGTACTCGACCTTTATCCGTATCGGAGTCAACCCCCATAGTGGCTCCTGGTATCAACGACAAACTAGGTGTGATAGGTGACTCCTAAAATATAGATTAAGTTTATACTCTGGCTAACCCGAACCTATCGGATTCTTCTGGTCGCACCCTGGACTGTTGCCATGATATTCCATACACCGGGTCAGAAATCTGCGGGCGATGGCCGGACAACCACCCCAGTGAAGATGCAGGTAGGAGGCATGGACCCCCTGAATTTGCCAGCCCTCCTGGCTATGGATGGAGGGGGTCTGGTAACGGCGCAGGGTGTAGACTGGCTGATCTGGCGGTTGGCTGACCTGAGAATGGTGAAATTCGTGGCCCCACACCTGCTGTCCCGGAGGCAATAGGCCTTGGGGAGATAGACCAGTAGCCTGGCGATATCCCAGGGTCAGGCGATGGGCCATGGTTACCCTGGTAGGTAAGACTCCCACCAGGGGCCAGACCTGGCCCTCAAAATCCACCAGGGCTTGGGCCAGGTACATCAGCCCGCCGCATTCTGCGTAAACCGGTAACCCCGCCTGAATACTCTGGCGGATCTGCTCACACAGCCCTTGATTAGCGGCCAGGGTAGCGACAAACATCTCGGGAAATCCACCCCCCAGGTAAAGGCCGTCAATGGCCGCCGGCAGGTTTTCCTCCCTGAGGGGACTCCAGGGAATCAGTTCGACGCCCCACCTGGCAAGCATCTGCAGGGCGTCGGGATAGTAAAAGCTAAAGGCTTGATCTTGGGCTAGCGCCAGCCGCACCGGATAGGAACCAGCGGGTGGTAAGCCGGGGGCAAGGCTAACCCCGGGGGAAGGGGGGGGGGATAGGCGGACCAGGGGCTCTAACCTGGACCAGTCAAAGCTGTGCTGACCCAGGTGACTCAGTCGGTCTAGCAGATTGGGTAATTCTGGGATCTCGATAGCGGGTACCAACCCCAGGTGGCGATCGGGAATGGTGATATCCTGCTGGCGATGCAGAATACCCAAAATTGGCAGATTCATAGAGGCCAGGGCAGTCTTGAGTAGTTCCAAATGGCGATCGCTACCCACCCGATTGAGGACTACTCCAGCCAGCTGTAGGTTTGGATCCAGACTGCGAAAGCCATGGACAATGGCCAGGACAGACCGGGCCAAACGGCTACAATCCACCACCAACAGTACCGGTAGGTTTAGAAGCCTGGCCACATGGGCCGTACTGGCCACATCGGACTCACCCCAGGCCCCATCAAAGAGACCCATAACCCCCTCCACCAGCGCAAACTCAGCATCCTCGCAATGGCTGGTAAAGCACTGCTGCAGGTAGGTGGGCGAGGTCAGAATCGGATCAAGGTTGTAGCAGGGACGCCCCGTCACCCGTTGGTGAAACATGGGATCGATGTAGTCAGGCCCTACCTTAAAGGACTGTACCCGCCGCGATCGCTGACCTAGGGCCGCCAGCAAAGCCAGGGTAACGGTCGTTTTCCCTACCCCACTCCGTTCCCCTGCCACCACCAGCCCACCCCGGTAGGCCTGTAAGCACTGCTCAGGGGGCAAGGCAGCCATCCTCCCCAGCCAAAATCGGTAGGCCGGAAGCAGTATCCAGCCTTTCTAGGGTTTGTCGAACCAGTCGATAATTTTTCATGTCCAATCTAAGGGGGAAGTTATTACACCATGTCTAGGGCTTTATCAATGTTAAATTTATTAAACAGTATTTTCCTTCAGCCTCCTGATGCCCAAGCCCGATGGTTCTGCCAGACAATTAGCGGCCTCGTCGAACGGTGGATTAGCCTTACCGGAAACGGGTCTGGCCCATCACCATAGTGCGCTGAAAGATAACGTCATCCGGATTCGGGGGGCGCGTCAGCATAATCTCAAGAACCTAGACCTGGAAATTCCCCGCAATCAATTAATCGTCTTTACCGGCGTGTCGGGATCGGGCAAGTCTTCCCTGGCCTTCGATACGATTTTTGCCGAGGGGCAGCGGCGCTACGTCGAATCTCTGAGTGCCTACGCCCGTCAGTTTTTGGGCCAGGTCGATAAACCCGACGTAGATGCCATCGAGGGCCTGAGTCCCGCCATTTCCATCGATCAAAAATCCACCTCCCATAACCCTCGCTCCACCGTCGGTACGGTGACGGAAATCTACGACTACCTGCGCTTGCTCTACGGACGGGCAGGGGATCCCTACTGTCCCCACTGCGATCGCAGCATCGCTCCCCAGACCATTGACCAGATGATCGATCAGGTCATGGCCCTCCCCGATCGTACCCGCTTTCAAGTCCTGGCGCCGGTGGTGCGGGGTAAAAAAGGCACCCATAAAAAGCTCCTCTCCAGTTTGGCGGCGGAAGGGTTTGTGCGGGTACGGGTGAATGGGGAAATTCGCGAGCTCACCGACAACATCGAATTGGACAAAAACCATAGCCACCACATTGAGGTGGTAGTGGATCGCCTGGTGAAGAAGGAGGGCTTGCAGGAACGGCTGGCGGACTCCCTGGCCACCTGTTTGAAGCGATCGGAGGGGATTGCCATCATTGATATTCTGGCGGAGGTCAACTCAGAAGCTGGACCTGCTGCCACGGCAGAGATGGGCGCGAAGGTGGTGGCTCTCTCCGATCGCCTACCTCAGGCGGCAGAACCTGGAGGTGACTATGGCCTTGTCAAGGATCTGGTGTTTTCTGAAAACTTTGCCTGCCCGGAACACGGCGCTGTCATGGAGGAACTATCGCCCCGGCTCTTCTCCTTCAACTCCCCCTACGGCGCCTGCCCCCACTGCCATGGCCTGGGCAGCCTGCGTACCTTTTCTGCCGAGCTGGTGGTCCCCGACCCTAGACTGCCGGTGTACGCCGCCATCGCCCCCTGGTCTGAGAAGGATAACACCTATTACTTTTCCCTGCTTTACAGTGTTGGCCAGGCCTTTGGCTTTGAAATTCAGGCTCGTTGGGATCAGCTCACCCTCGAGCAGCAGCAGATCGTGCTCCACGGCAGCGAGGAGGAAATTTACATAGAGTCCGACTCCCGTTATCGCGATCGCCAGGGCTACTATCGCCGCTACGAAGGTGTACTGCCCATGCTAGACCGGCAATATCGGGAAACCACATCGGAGGTCTATAAACAAAAGCTCGAAAAATATCTGGTGGATCAAACCTGCCAGGTTTGTCAGGGAACTCGCCTGAAGCCCGAGTCTAACGCCGTACGAATTGGTCCCTACGCGATCCACGATCTCACCGCCGTTTCCATTCGTGAATGCCTACTACGGATCCAAACCCTGGTGGGGGCTGGAGAGGATAGTCCAAAGTTATCGGCCCGGCAAATGCAAATTGGCGCCCTGGTGCTGCGGGAAATCCGTGCCCGTCTCCAGTTTATGCTGGATGTGGGCCTGGACTATCTGACCCTGCACCGCACGGCGATGACCCTCTCGGGGGGTGAGGCCCAGCGCATCCGTCTGGCCACCCAGATTGGCTCTGGCCTTACCGGCGTTCTTTACGTGCTGGACGAGCCCAGCATCGGTCTACACCAGCGGGATAATGATCGCCTGCTCCATACCTTGACGCGCCTGCGGGACCTGGGTAACACCCTGATCGTGGTGGAACACGATGAAGATACCATTCGAGCTGCCGATCACCTGGTGGATATTGGTCCCGGGGCAGGTATCCACGGGGGCAAAATTGTGGCCCAGGGCAATCTCAGCGATTTACTGATGGCGGCCGATTCCCTCACCGGTGCCTACCTGTCAGGGCGGCGTACCATTCCCACACCCAGCCAGCGCCGCCCTGGTAACGGGCGTAGCCTGGTGCTGAAAAACGCTTGCCGCAATAACCTTAAAGATCTAGATGTGGAATTACCCCTGGGCAAGCTGGTGTGCATCACCGGAGTTTCTGGATCGGGCAAATCCACCCTGGTGAATGAATTGCTTTACCCTGCGCTGCAGCACCACTTTGGCGGCAAGGTACCCTTTCCCAAACAGCTAGAGGCGCTAGAGGGACTACAGGTCCTCGATAAGGTGATTGTGATTGATCAATCCCCCATTGGGCGTACCCCCCGATCCAATCCCGCCACCTACACCGGGGTGTTTGACGTGATTCGCAACCTGTTTACCGAAACCATCGAGGCCAAGGCCCGGGGTTATAAGGCTGGACAGTTTTCCTTTAACGTTAAGGGAGGACGCTGTGAAGCCTGCGGCGGGCAGGGGGTCAACGTGATTGAAATGAACTTCCTGCCCGATGTCTATGTTCAGTGTGAGGTCTGCAAGGGAGCCCGCTACAATCGGGAAACTCTCCAGGTCACCTACAAGGGCAAAACCATCGCCGATGTGCTGAATATGACCTCTGAAGAGGCCCTGGGCTTCTTTGAAAATATTCCCCAAGCGGCGGCCCGTCTACAAACCATGGTGGACGTGGGGTTGGGTTATATTCGCCTGGGTCAAACCGCTCCTACCCTCTCGGGGGGAGAAGCCCAGCGAATGAAGCTGGCCTCGGAACTGGCCCGCCGTTCCACGGGTAAAACCCTCTACCTGATTGATGAACCCACCACCGGCCTTTCCTTCTATGATGTTCATAAACTGCTAGATGTAGTACAACGGCTGGTAGATAAGGGCAACTCGGTACTGATGATTGAGCACAATTTGGATGTCATCCGCTGTGCCGATTGGGTGATTGACCTGGGTCCCGAGGGGGGAGATCGGGGCGGTGAATTAATTGGCCAGGGTACCCCCGAACAGATTGCCCAAGTCCCCCACTCCTATACAGGGCAATACCTGGCTCGGGTGCTACAGCAACATCCCCCTACGCCCCTGGCTTCCCCGGCTGTTTAGGTCCAGTTCAACGACTGTTACTATGGTTAATCCCCATTCCCAATCTATCCGTCGCGTTGGTGTCATTGGCGGTGGTCAACTGGCCTGGATGATGGCTCCCGCCGCCCACACCTTGGGGTTGGAATTGGTGGTGCAAACCCCGAAGGTGGAAGACCCGGCAGTGGCGATCGCCGCCGCCACCGTTCTGGCAGAGGTAGGGGATGTAGCGGCGACCGCTTCCCTGGCAGCCCAGTGCGATGTCATTACCTTTGAAAACGAATTTATTGATTGCGCTGGGTTGCAAGCCCTGGTGGATCGCGGGGTGGTTTTTCGTCCCAGCCTGGCGGTCCTCGATTTAGTACTGGATAAGGCCCGCCAGCGCCAATATTTTGATCGCATTGGTTTGGCTAATCCCCGTTATACCGTCCTTGAAGCTGGGGAGGACCTGACCACCCAGGCCGAGGCGCTGGGCTTTCCCCTGGTGATAAAAAATCGCCGCCTCGGTTACGATGGTTACGGTACGGCGGTGGTGTCCAGTCCCGACCAACTTGCTCCCCTCTGGGAAAAATTGGGTCGCAGGCCAGTGCTGCTGGAGGAGTTTGTCCCCTTTAAGCAGGAACTGGCGGTGATGGTGGCCCGTTCTCGGCGGGGAGAGATCGCTGTTTATCCCACCGTCGAAACCCAACAGGTGAACCAGATCTGTCGGCGAGTGTTCGTTCCCGCTCGCATTAGCCCTGCGATCGCTGCTACCATGGACTCCCTAGCCCGCACCCTGGCCGATAGTCTAGAACTCGTGGGCATCCTTGGGGTTGAGTGCTTCCTCACCCAGGATGATCGGGTCCTGATTAACGAAATTGCCCCCCGCCCGCATAACTCTGGCCACTATAGCTTGGATGCCTGTCGTACCTCTCAATTTGAGCAACAGTTACGGGCCGTCAGCGATCTTCCCCTGGGCTCCCCTGACCTCAGATGTAGCCAAGCGGTTATGGTTAACCTGTTGGGCCTAGAGGAATCCCATCAGGCTCACTATCACAAACTCCAGAATCTTAAGGAAATGCCCAACAGCCACCTCTACTGGTATAACAAAGGGATTTGCCCCGGGCGTAAGCTGGGTCATATTACCCGTTGTCTTAGGTCGACCGATGACCCGGTAACCGTCAGCCATAGCATCGAAAATCTCTGGTATACCTAGTGCCATGGCCTATACCCTGAATCAAATTAACCAGATGACTCAGGAGCAGTTCATTACGGCCCTGGGGCCTACCTTTGAGCAAACCCCAGGGATTGCCGCCCAGACCTGGAATCTCCGCCCCTTTGCCACCCTTAGGGATCTGCATCACCACATGGTCGGGATCTTGCGCACCATGACTACAGAGGACCAACGCACCCTAATCCGCGCCCATCCTGACCTGGGATCGAGGATCGCTATGGCTGAGGCTTCGGCTATGGAACAAAACCAGGCCGGTTTGACCCACCTCAGCCCAGAGGAATATCACCAACTCCAGCATCTGAACCAGCAATATCAAGAGATCTTTGGTTTTCCCTTTATTCTGGCCGTAGCTGGCCACGACAAAGAATACGTGCTAGAAGCTATCACCAAGCGTGTAGCTAACCCTGCTATTGTGGAATTCAACCAGGCTTTAAGGGAGATAGAAATCATTGCCCAACTACGCCTGCAACG
>JBMOHM010000055.1:0-20531 GCA_049317845.1 Nodosilinea sp.
GTACCACTAAAGCCATACTTGCTGAACAGTTGTTTTTCCGCCGCGTAGAACAGGGGCATGTTGCAAAGCCCGGCCCCGTGGGCAAACTTGATGGCCCGATTGCCCTCCTTGCTGCCGGTGGAGTTGCCACCGGTGCAGCTATTCAAGAGGGACAGCATAACGGGGGTGAGGGCCGTACCCATGGTGAGGCCCAAAAAACGACGACGACTGGTGGTAGAACGAAACATAGGGGGTTCAACTCCTTGAAAACAATGGTTAACTCAATCAACGGTCTAAACACAACCAGGGCAAGCAAAATCTGTTCAGGGTCAAGCGACTAAAGCCCCATCGACCCTAGCGATGGCAACAATTGGGACGGTAGAAAGAATCACAGGTTTGGGGATTAAACCACCCGTCGTAGACCTTTTTGACGTAGGGAAAGACCTCCCGCGCCAGTTCTCGACGGCGCAGTTCCGCCGGGGTCAGGGGGACTTGCAGCGCGGCGGCCAACTCCTCCAGCAGGGCCTGCTTATTCACCCGGGTAAACTGCCCCCCCTGCAAAATCACCTGCCCATTGACCATCACCAGGTCAATGCCATGGGTACGACTGCGCTGAATCACCGCCTCCAGGGGATGAATGGTGTCATCCAGGTAGGGATAGGCCAGATGGTGCCAGTCCATCAACACCAGGTCCGCCGCCTTGCCCGGCTCCAGGGTGCCGATTTCTGCGGCGAAGCGGGTGGTGTGGGCGCCGTTTTCCGTGGCCATCTGAAACACCTGGGGAGCGGTGGGCACTCGGGAATCCATGCCGGGGTGGCGGTGCAGCTTCAGCACCAGGCGCATTTCCTGCAGCATGTCCCGATCGTCGTTGAGGCCGGCTTCGTCCAGCCCCATGCCCACCCGTACCCCCTTCTCGGCGTAGTAATTCAGGGGGGCAATGCCACTCTGGAGCCGCAGGTTAGAACTGGCGTTATGGCAGATCATGGTTCCAGTTTCGGCAATCAGGTCGATATCTTCCGCCGTTAGCCAGACGCCGTGGCCCAAGGTGAGGTGGGGCCCCAGCACCCCCAACTTGTGCAGATGTTGAACGGCGGTGGTGCCCGTACGACGCTGGGCGTACTCCATCTGGTAGGGAGTTTCCAGCAGATGCATGTGCATGCCCACCTGGTATTTGTGGGCGTACTCGGTCTGGGTGGTGAGGGCATGGTCGTCGCACCAATGCAGATTGGCGGGGGCCAATTGAATGCGAATGCGATCGCTGGCCTGGCCATTCCAACTGCCCCAGAGGGTTTCAAAGAACCCCAGATAATCCTCTAGGGGCACCTCCTGGGCCTTGAGAATGGTTTCCATATCGGCAGCGATGGCCGGGGGCAGTTTAGCCACAAAGTCTTGGTTAGATTCGTAGACAAAATGGTTTTGGGTGCGCACCCCAAAGCAATAGGACACCCGCATGCCAATGTCTTCGTAGGCCTTAAGAATCTTGCCGGTAATATCGGGCCAGAGACTGGCGGGGCCAGGCAGCCAGCCATGGATATGCTGCACCGTGGTAATGCCCGATTCGATCATCTCAAAGGCCGAGTAGAGGGTATCCAGGTAGGGGTCAACGGCACGGGCCGACAACCGACTGGCAAACCACAGCTCCAGGGGATAATCCAGGGAACCCAATTGAAAAGGCGTCAGGCCCACATGGTGGTGGCTGTTAACAAAGCCGGGCATGACCACATGGTGCGGTGACCCCACCACCTGGTCGGGATTGTACTTTTGCGCCAGCTGGCTATAGGTGCCAACTTCTACAATCTGACCATCCTGCTGAAAAACCGCACCGTCTTCGATCATTTCGACGGCGGTGCGATCAAGGGTCTTGCATATTACGTATTTGCCACGAATCAGGGTGGAAGCCATAGTCGATTCATCTAACCTGAAAGGAAAAAATAATCAGGCAAAAACAGCCAAAGCTACCATTAATTAGGTCGCAATGACAAAAAAAAACAACAGACTAGCCAGGAATCTTCTCAGAAAAAATCTGATACTTTGGCCAGGTTGAATTACCTAAAATCTTAACTAGTTCGACAAAATACTTAGCGAAAACACTTGAATTTGAGAGTCGTTCCGGAAAAGATTTTCGGGAAGTGTTGCGCTAGTGCTCAAGGCACCTACTCTCAACGGCTTAAGCCACGCCAAGCTAAAGCTCAATCAACAAGGCTTATACTAAGAGAGGATTAGTCGAATAAAAGTATCCTCAGATACAATCATCTTGGCTAATGTTGATCAAATAAAATCTAAAAAATCTGTCTAAATAGGCTTTTGGCAAAATTAAAGCTATTTGTATGCTGATAAAATATGTTTTTTTCTGACAACTCTTGATAGGCTATCAGCGGCTATTTTGTCGGAGGTTATTACCTTTCTATAGGGTTGCTATGAAAGTCAGGAACTGGGTTTTTTGGTCGTGGTAAGGACACTAAATTTTTACACAGCTGGCGTAGTTTCCAGCTTGTTTCGGCAGGGAGAGTTAACCTCCTCTGAGTTTGTTCAATCCTGCTTCACTCAAATCAATAAAAAAGAGCCCCATATTCAAGCCTGGAACTACCTGGATCGGGAGGAAGCGTTATACCAGGCGGCCTATTGTGATGGTCTATCGCCCCTTCAGCTTTCCCAGCTTCCTCTGGCGGGTATACCTATTGGTATTAAGGATATTTTCGCCACCCCTACCATGCCCACCACCTGGGGGCTGTCCTTTTACCAGCACCCTAGGGAATGGCCAGAGGCGGCGGTGGTGCAGCGCCTGCGATCGGCGGGGGCAATTCTGCTGGGCAAGACCGTTACGACGGAATTGGCGACTACCGCGCCCGGTCCCACCGCTAACCCCCACCACTGGAGCCACACCCCTGGGGGTAGTTCTAGTGGTTCGGCAGCGGCGGTGGCAGATGGCATGGTGCCCCTGGCTCTAGGTTCCCAAACCATGGGGTCCATCCTCCGACCCGCTGCCTACTGTGGGATCTTTGGCTTTAAGCCAAGCTTTGGCCTGATCTCGCGCCATGGCATGCTCTCCCTCTGTCGCGATCTGGACCATGTCGGAATGTTTGCCCGAAGTCTGGAGGATATTGCCCTCCTACTGAGGGTACTGGCTGGTGCCGATGACCGCGACCCCGATTGTTTAGGGGCCTCAAACCCCGCTACCGAACTGGGCGATCGCCGGTTCCGTCTGCTTTACCTGGCCAATCCCTACGGTCCACCCCTGGAGCCGATGGCCGCCCATCGCCTAGAACAGGTGCAGGAGGTGTTGGCCGCTGCCGGTATCGATGTAGACCGACAAAGCTTACCACCATCCGTTGCCACCGCCTGGGACCATGTCCAAAATCTCTGTGCAGCGGGATTAACCGCCAACCATGGTGCCTGGCTCCGGACCCACTGGCAAGATTGTTCCGCCGCTCTTCAGGACTGGGTAATTCGGGGGGAAGGGCTCGACGGGTTAGCCTATGCCCAGGCCCGCCAGGCCGCGGTAGCCTATAGCCTCACCTTGCAGACCCTGATGGCGGACTATGATGCTATCCTCACCCCAGTTACCCCTGGCCCGGCCCCGGCGGGGCTAGGACACACTGGAACGGCCTACTTTTGCAGTCTGTGGACCCTGTTGGGTTGGCCAGCCCTCTCTATTCCTGTGGGCACCAGCCCCGAGGGCCTACCCTTGGGCTGCCAGTTGGTAGGACGACCTAGGCAGGACGTGCGTTTACTGCAAATAGCCGAGGTATGCTGGGCCCTCCTCAGCCCGGTTTTTGGTGATATTCAAACTCCCTGTTTTAATCGACAGGGAAAAGGCCAGGGGACCTAAAGGGTCAAGGACTGGGGATTGGTTTCAATCACCTCGGCCAGCTCCTTGAGGAAGCCAGCCGCATCGGCTCCATAAATAATCCGATGGTCACAGGTGATGTTCACCTGCATTTGTCGCCTCACCCCCAGCAGCCCATCGGCGGTGGCCACCACCGTCGGGCGCGCCGCCCCAATGGCGAGAATGGACCCCTGACCGGGCGGTAGAATGGCATCAAAACTAGTTACCCCAAACATACCCAGGTTTGAAAGGGTAAAGGTGCCGGAGTTGTACTCTTCAGGCTTGAGTTGCTTAGTGCGGGATCGCTCCACCAGATCACGCCAGTTGCGAGAAAGGGTATAGATATCCTGCTGGTCGGCATTTTGCAAAACGGGCGTAATCAGGCCACCCCCATCCATCGCCACCGCGATCGACACATTAATGCTGGATCGGTACTGAATTCCCTGGTCGGTATAGCCCGCATTGAGTAGGGGATATTTTTGCAGAGTCACGGCCACTGCCTTGGCTAGTAAGCCGGTCATGGTGACGCCCTTAGATTTAATTTGCTGGTAAAGGGTATCCAGGGCGTCGGTGGTGATCGTGTAACCCACGTGGAAGGTGGGCACCCCTAGACTGGCGTTCATGTTGCGTACCACCGCCTGCTGCAAGGTGTTGAAGGGTACCAATTGACCCAGGGGAGCGGTGCTAGGAGCTGGGGTAGGCAAGGGCGCCGGGGCAGGTGGAGCAGCAATAACTGGAGTAACCACTGGCCCACTGGCGGTGATGGGACGTCCAGTGGCTCGTTCCACATCCTGGGCGACGATGCGGCCATGGGGGCCGCTGCCCTGCAAGCTGGCTAAGTCCACCTTGAGGTCCTTGGCTAGCTTGCGAGCCCGGGGGGAAATCACCACCCGACCGGAGCGGTTAGGGGTATCGCCGTTTTGACCAGAGGCTGGAGCGCTCTCGGGGACCGCCGGTGTCTCGGTTACCGGGGCCGGGGCACCGCCATTACCAGCCGCTTTGCTGGCAGCCTGTTGCTGGGCAGCGGCAATTTCCGCTTCGGTCTCTGCCAGTAGGGCGATCGCCTCCCCCACCGGAGCCGTACCCCCGGCTTCTACCACGATCGCAGCCAAGATCCCTTCGTGGAAGGATTCCACATCCATGTCGGCCTTGTCGGACTCGACAATGACCACCGTTTCGCCCTTTTCTACCCGATCACCAGGGGCTTTTACCCAGGAGACAATTTTGCCTTCCGTCATGGTTGAACTGAGGGCAGGCATAAAGACTTCACGAATCATGGGGTGACTTCCGAAACAGGGCTAGATAGACAGATGAAGGTTGTGTTTCCATCTTATCCCTAAGGGGATTACATCTAAACCCATGGATGTCAGAAATCCCCAGTAGTTTAGGGGTAGTCTAGACCCGACTGGGATTGGGTAGCAGTCTTGTCCTAACCGGACTGGCGACTGCCATGCCCCAGGCTCTGGGCTAAGACCCAGAGCCTTACCCGGTAGCTTGAGCTAAATAGATAAAATTACATGGCTTTGACCAAAACGCCAAAGCTCCGGTTGATCGGCTACAGCAAAGGCCAGGTAGGCGTTCTGACGAGCAGCCAAGGGTGTTTACAAGTTTCGACAAAAGCCCTGAGATGGAATCGTCTTTGTAAACATCCTTGCCGCCTCGTTAAAGATGGCTAGGGCTATACCTGGCCCCGAATTTCTTGAATGACGCCATCCCTCAGGAGTATCTCGACCTGGAGTTTTTGCACCAGGTTTTCCCCTATGCCGACGGTAAAAAAACTTTCCACCTTGCCCTGGTCAACTTCCATTTCCAGATCGACGGTTTGTACCTGCTGCAACTGCTGGAGATTTTGGTTTTTTTGCTGGAGTAGATTACTCTTATCTTGATTCAGGCGATTCTGCACATCGGCAATTTGCTGCTGAATCGTTAGATTACCCGGTTGGGTTTCTGCCTGTTTCTGTAATTCTGTCATCATTCGCTGGCCCTGCATTTCCAGTTGCTGAAGCTGGCCATCGATTTGGTTAATCTGGCTTTGTAATTGTTTTTGGGCCTCTTCCTTCCAAAGGGGAGTGACGATCGCCTTAATGTTTACAACACGCTTTAACTGTAGTAGCTGAACTTCATCCATAGGAGTTTGGCCTGGTTAACGATACCTATAAAACAATCTACGGGATTCCGATCCCCTTGATCGGATGATTTGGATAAACTTCCAGGACCCCTAGGGGAGGTCCCAGGTCCAAACTCTATTTAAACATGGCCTCAATCATATCGCGATAGCGTTCCATCACTACAGGACGGCGAACTTTTAGAGTTTGGGTCAGTAAGCCATTGTCAATGGAAAAGGGTTCCAGCACCAATCGGAAGGAGCTAATCCGATCATCGGGGCGGTAGCCGGGGCGGTCTTTGACCTGGAGGGTGAGTTGATCTCGGATTAATTTCTCTATCGCTGGGTCCGCCAGGGTAATGGGCAACAGGCCGGAGGGAGCCGGACTCTCCTGGCCAGCTACCGCTAACCAGCGGGATTGGTGGGCGGCCCACTGTTGTAGGGCCTCCAGGTCAGGCACAATTAGGGCCCCCAGCGATCGCTGGTCTTGCCCCACCAGCATAATCTGACTGATATAGGGACTGCGGATACAGGCATCTTCAATGGGCTGGGGCTCAATATTTTCCCCATTAGTCAGGACGATGGTATCCTTGGCCCGGCCCGTCAGCACCACATTGCCATCCGAGCTAATCCAGCCCAGGTCGCCAGTATCAAACCAGCCCTGGCTATCAATGGCCCTTGCCGTCGCCTCTGGATTACGGTAGTAGCCCGCCATGATTTGGGGCCCCCGCGCCAGCACCAAACCATGGGTTCCCTGGGGCAGGTCCTGGCGGCTGTCGGGGTCAACGATTTTTAGTTCCGTACCGGGAATGGGCTGGCCCGCCGCTCCCCGCAGATTGTGCCAGGCGCGGCGGGCAGATAACACCGGCGAGGTTTCTGTCAGGCCGTAGCCCACCAGCAGGGAAACGCCAATGATCTCAAAGAAAATATCCAGGTGGCGGGCCAGGGAACCGCCCCCACTGATGAACTGTTTGACCTGGCCGCCGGTGGCCTGACGCACCTTGTTGTACACCAGTAATCGTCCCACTTGGTGCAGGGGCCAGAGCGTCAGGGCCCTCAGGCCCGAAACTAACCGTTCTAAGCTGGACAGATGGGGCTGATCGATTTTTAGATTCTGGTACCGCCAGAGATTTTCTACGTACTGCTGGCTCAGGCCTAGACAGGTAAAAATGAGCCGTTGTTTAGCCAGGGTTTGTTCTCGAAATTGTTTCTGGGCCCCTTCATAGATCGACTCCCAGAGGCGAGGTACCCCCACCATGTACTGGGGTTGGACGGCCTTCAGGTCGGCCTTCAGGTGGCGGATGCTGCTGTAGGTTTGGCTACAGCCCCGGGATAGCAAAAAGTATTCGGCGGTGCGCTCAAAGCTATGCCAGGAGGGCAGAATACTCACCACCCGATCGCCCGGTTGGGGTTGCACCACTACTTCCAGGGTATTGACCTGGTGGAGCAGATTACCGTGGCTCAACATCACCCCCTTGGGTTGACCGGTCGTACCGGAGGTATAAATCAAGGTGGCAATATCTTGTAAGTTGATCTGGACGGGGGTGTAGGGATGACTGTGCCCCAGCCCCATCACCTGGCTAAAGTTAAGGGTTTGCAGGGGGAGCGGGGAGGACGGCTCTTCGTCCGAGAGTAAAATCGCCAGGGTCAGCGGTAGATCGGCCAGGCGATCGCCCAGCCGCTGTAGCAGAGCCAGATTCTCGACCACGATCACCGTACTTTCGCTGTGTTCGGCAATATAGAGCAACTCCTGGGTTTCGGCCGTGCCGCTGCGCACCGCATTCATGGCCCCAGCGGTCATCATGCCCTGGTCGGCAATCAGCCAGCGATGGCTGTTGTCAGCGAAGAGGGCGATATGGGTGCCAACCCTCACCCCCAGGGCCTGTAAACCGGCGGCAAAGGTGCGAATCGCCTCCCCCAACTGTTGGTAAGTGAGGCGGGCCACGGGGTAACCATGGGGGTCATCGAGGGCGACGATATCACCAAAGGTCCGGGCTACCAGAGGCCAGATTTCATGAATTGCCCGCAGTTGTTCATAGGGATTGCGGGCCTGGAGGTAGGTACCGTCCCTATGGCTCAACTCTGCTAGTGCCTGACTGAGTGTCGTCATCGCTAATATTAAAAATATAGATAAAATCTAGGCTTGATTCTATCGCAGCACTGGTGGGCCTTACCAGGACACCAATCCCCAACCTCCTTTCGGCTCTAGGCTTTGGTCAGAACACTGAGGACAGCCTTGGGCGGTCATCACCAGAGGTCCTGGCTACTTTCCAGATGTTTTTGCAAGGTGGCTTTAGGTAGGGGACCTAGGAGGTGATCCCAGGGTAGGGGTTGGTCCCTGTTCCAGAACTCATGGACGTAGAAATCTAGGGGAGGGAGTTGCCCTCGCCGGTCCTTAAAGGCACGCTTGTAACTACCGAGGGAATCACCATACTGGCGCACCTGGATGAGGAGGGGAGTAAGGCGGCGATCGCCACGGGCGATTAGGGCTTGAATTGCCGACCAGCTATAGCTTTCTGGCCTGAATTCGATACCGTTCTTAGCCAACTGGCGTTGTAAATATTTCAACCGTTGTTGGGCCTCAGGGTTCACCCCTACCCATTGAAAAGGGGTATGGGCCTTAGGGACAAAGGTGCTGCAACCCAGGGTGAGGCGCAAGCCTGGAGTCGTTTTTTTAATCTGGGTCAGGAGATTAACCGTTACCTCCAGATCGGCTGGGGATTCTCCGGGTACCCCGACCATGGCGTAAAGCTTCATGGCTTTGAGGCCACCACTGCGGGCATTGATGGCAGCTGCTTGAATGGCTTCACTCGCCAACTTCTTGTTGACGATCGCCCGCACCCGTTCCGATCCACTTTCAATGGCGATGGTAATTGACCGGGTACCGTGGCGAGTCAAGGTTTGGGCTAGTTTGGGGGTGACCGTATTGGTGCGGACTGAGGCAAGACTGAGGCGAATGGAGTCGTATTGGGGCTGGTTGAGGTGGTCCATCAAACTGTCGAACTCGGGATGCTGGGTCACCGACGCCCCCAAGAGGCCCAGGCGATCGGTAACCGCCAGCCCCTGGTCGATGGTGGGTATGAGAAAATCTTCTAGATTGGCGGGGCGAAAGGGTAGGGTGAGGTAGCTTGCCAGGCAAAACCGACACATCTCTGGACAACTGCGCACCGTCTCCACCATGAAAATATTTTCCCAGGCCGCGTGGGGGGTGACAACGGTGGAGGCTGACAAAACCTCTCCTCGGTAGGTTTGCTTGGTCACCATTGCCGGCACCTCAGGGATAATGGGCTGAATCGCCACCACACTTCCCTCGGGACCATCGTAGGTGACCTGGTAAAGGCTGGGAACGTAAACCCCTGGCACCTGGGCCAGATGGCGTAGCTGATCGCTGCGATCGGCGGTTCGCAAATCTAGCATTCGGTCCAGAAAGCTATCTACCAGGGTTTCTCCATCCCCCAGCAGCACCACATCAAAGAAATCCGCAAAGGGTTCCGGGTTAGCGGTCAGCACCGGACCACCCCCAAACACAATCGGATGGTGACTATCCCGATCGCGAGCATAGAGGGGAATTTGCAGACGATCCAGGAGATCCAGAAGATTGCCATAGTCCAATTCCCAGGATAGGGAAAACCCTAGTAAATCTGGGCTAGAAGGTAGGGGCTCCTGATAGTCGGTAAATAGGCGGGCCACCGCTACATCCCGGCGTTGAGCCAGGTTTTTCCAGATCACCTGATAGCCCAGACTGGTAATGCCCACACTGTACTGATTGGGAAAGGCAAAAACTACCGCCAGAGCTGAACTCAGGGGCTCTGCCGGTTGAAATAATAGGGTCTCATCCGCAAAGGGGAAACGGCTCACCTGGGGCTCCGTGAAGACGTGGTTGGGGAGGATTTAATTTAGGCGATAGGGTTCCGTTATAGCGCAAAGTACTGCTTAACGGCGGCTAAGATGCGATCGCAGGCATGGCCATCGCCAAAGGGATTAACAGCCCTGGCCATGGCCTCGTAGGCGATCGGGTCCCTCAGGAGTTCCAGAGCATGGGTGGCAATGGCGGTGGAACTGGTGCCGATCAGACGAGCTGTGCCCGCCTCCATCGCCTCGGGACGTTCCGTGGTGTCTCGCAGCACTAGAACGGGCTTACCCAGCCCTGGGGCTTCCTCCTGGAGACCGCCCGAGTCTGTCAGCAACAGGTAGCAGCGCTGCATCGCCCCCACCAAATGGTCATAATCCAACGGTTCGGTCAGAAATACCCGGGGATGGTTCCCCAGCAGGGCCGTCAGGGGTTCCCGCACCAGGGGATTACGGTGCAGGGGAAGCAGCAGGGCCGTATCCGGTTGTTGGTCTAGTATGGCCAGAAAGCCCGCCCCAATGTCCCCCAGGCGATCGCCCCAATTTTCCCGTCGATGCACCGTAGCTAGCAAGACTCGATAGCGATTCCAGTCAAGGCCATCGATGGGACAATCGGGTTGTTGTTGGGCAACCGTTAGCAGGGCATCAATGACGGTGTTCCCCGTGTGGTGAATTTCCCCGACTACACCAGAACTTTTCAGGTGATCAACGGCCTTCAGGGTAGGGGCAAAGTGTAGGGTGGTGAGTTGGGAAACCAATCGTCGATTGGCCTCCTCCGGGTAGGGACTGTAGATATTGTCTGTACGTAGTCCTGCCTCCACATGGGCGACCGGAATCTTCTCATAAAAAGCCGCCAGGGCGGCTGCAAAGGCAGTGGTGGTATCGCCTTGAACGATCACCAGATCGGGATGATGGGCCTGAAAATAGTTGGCCAATCCCTCCAGACTACGGCAGGTAATCTCTGTCAGGGTTTGTTGGGGTCGCATAATGGCCAGGTCGGCATTGGCTTCTAATCCAAACAACTGCATGACCTGATCGACCATTTCCCGATGTTGGCCGGTCAGCACCACCTCCGTATGCAGGCTGGGCTCCTGGTGAAATGCCTGAATTACCGGGGCCAGTTTAATGGCTTCGGGACGGGTGCCAAGAATAATACAGACGCGCAGAGGATGATCGGACATCACGCCAAACTCGCTAAGGGTTTAAACCGATAATCATCATGGCATGCCCCATCCCCTCTGCCACAATAGAAAGGAGCGAGTTTTTTCCCTGACCTCTGTCCTATGGCCCGAACCATTACCCTGAGTGCTGTCCATCTGCAATCTTTAGATCTAACCCCTGCCTTGACGGTCATTGAACCACCCCTGGCCAGCGGAGATATTCTCAAGGAGAATCTGGCTCTGCAGTTTGCTATTGATCTAGACCGTGACCCTACGGACCCCAGGGAACTTTCTGAGCTGCCGGAAGTTCGACTATGGTTTATTCGCCTGGATGGCCGCTACCCCTGGTTACCCCTGGTACTGGATTGGGAGTCGGGGGAATTGGCTCGCTATGTCGCCATGCTGGTGCCCCATCAGTTTAGCCCCACCGATGGGATTCGCTACAACCCTGAAGCCCTGGAAATCTTTATTATGAATAAAATTTTCGTTATTACCGCCTGGCTAGAACAGCAGGGTATTAACAGTAGTAGTAAGGTCAAGTTTATGGCCAAGACCCTGGGTTACGAGATTGAAGATAGCCTGTTTACGCTCTTAAAGGGCTGATCGGTTCAGCCCCCTAGCACTAGTAGCCTGACTCAAGGGTCGTTTCTAGGCCCCCTCAGTCTTCTGGTCAAAGCCAGGACATCTAATCTCAGGGCCTGGACCCTGCTTCAATCTATTTCATCTATAGAAAAACCATGGGTAGATAGGCCCTAGGGATCATAGACAATTTTAGATAGTACCTTTATAATAAAGTTCGTGTGAGGAGCGAACCAGAGGAGATGCCGAGACGAAACACGGCCAGTCGTCGGCATCTCTTTTGTTTTAAAGACTTTTCCCAGCAATTGGCAGTCCTTCGCAGATCTACCCATCCTGAGGCTAGTTATAGCCTTGACCAGAAGGCCTGCCAAGCCTGGGTCTTTTGCCTTGTAGCCTGGGCAAGCCAGCCAGGTAGCAGATTGAAACTGACCAGTTCACCTTGGTCTCAGCGAGCTGATTAAAGCTGGAGTAGTTGCCAGTCCGGTAGGATAAGAGGGCGACGCTCTAGGCTGAGGCCTAGAGCCTGACTCGGTGTTTTGCGTTAAAGAGCGCCAGCTATATATTCCTGAATGGATTTGACCTCCAGGGGATGCTGTTGCAAAGAGTGAATCGCCGAGGCGGTGGCCTCAGCCCCGGCGATGGTCGTAATAATGGGCACCTTGTAGGACAGAGCGGTGCGCCGAATGGAGCGATCGTCCTCCAGGGCGGTGCTGCCCACAGGGGTATTAATAATGAGTTGGATCTCATTATTTTTAATCGCGTCCTCGATGTTAGGTCGTCCCTCGTGTACCTTCAGAATTAGGTCTACGGCCAGGCCCTCATCCATGAGTGCGGCTCGGGTGCCAGCCGTGGCAATCAACCGAAAACCCAGACCAGCAAGATTTTTGGCCACAGGGATGACGGCCGCCTTATCCCGATCGTTCATGGAGATAAATATGGTGCCGCCCATCGGTAGCCGTTGATAGGCTCCCAATTCTGCCTTGGCAAAGGCCTTGCCAAAGTCAACATCAATCCCCATGACTTCACCAGTGGACCGCATTTCTGGTCCCAGTAAGGCGTCGGTACCCGCAAATTTTTCGAAGGGTAGCACCGCCTCCTTGACGGCGATGTGGTGGGGGATGACCTCCTGGGTAAAGCCCAGCTCCGCCAGGGTTTTACCCGACATTACCCGGGCCGCCAGTTTGGCCAGGGGACGGCCAATCGCCTTGGACACAAAGGGTACGGTGCGGGAGGCGCGGGGGTTGGCCTCGAGGATATACACCTGACCGGCTTTGACAGCAAACTGAATATTCATCAGGCCGATCACCTGCAGCCGTTTTGCCAGCTTCACCGTCCAGTCCCGAATGGTAGCCAGGACTTCAGGGGGGAGGGTAATGGTGGGCAGGGAGCAGGCGGAGTCCCCGGAGTGGATACCGGCCTGCTCGATGTGCTCCATGATGCCGCCGATCACCACCTGACCGGTGTGGTCAGCGATCGCATCCACATCCACCTCGATGGCATTCTCCAGAAACTTGTCGATCAGGATGGGATGGTCGGGCTCCACCTGCACGGCATAGGTCATGTAGTGTTCCAGATCGGCATCGGAGTAGACCACTTCCATGGCCCGTCCCCCCAGTACGTAGCTGGGCCGCACCACCACCGGATAGTTAATGGTCTGGGCTACCTTGAGGGCCTCCTGGAAGCTACGGGCCATACCGTTGGCGGGTTGGAGAATCTCTAGTTCTCGCAGAATAGCTTCGAACCGCTCCCGGTTCTCGGCGGTGTCAATGGAATCGGGGGAGGTGCCCCAAATGCGGGTGACGGGCTGGTCTGGAGCAGTGGCCAGTTGATTAGCCAGGTACTCCTGCAGGGGTAGGGCTAGCTTCAGGGGGGTTTGGCCGCCAAACTGAACGATAACACCGATGGGGTTTTCTGCCTCAATGATATTCAGGACGTCTTCCTTGGTGAGGGGCTCAAAGTAGAGGCGATCGCTGGTGTCGTAGTCGGTGGAGACGGTCTCGGGGTTGGAGTTGACCATAATGGTCTCGTAGCCGTCCTCCTGCAGGGCGAAGGAGGCGTGGCAGCAGCAGTAGTCAAACTCAATACCCTGGCCAATGCGGTTGGGCCCCCCGCCTAGGATCATCACCTTGGGGCGATCGGAGGGTAGGATTTCGCTTTCGCTTTCGTAGGTGGAGTAGTAGTAGGGGGTAAAGGCCTCAAACTCAGCGGCGCAGGTATCCACGGTTTTGTACACCGGTATCACCCCTAAGCCCTTACGGTATTGGCGGACGGTGTCTTCGTCGGTGTGGGTAGCGTAGGCGATCTGGCGATCGCTAAAGCCCTGGCGTTTAATCACCCACAACTGATCGGTGGTGAGGGCATCCAGGGCAGTCCGCTTCAGGAACTTTTCGGTCTTCAGCAGACCGACCATCTGGTTGAGAAACCAGGGATCGATGCCGGTGAGGTCGTAGATCTCCTCCACCGTCAGCCCCAGTTGTAGGGCGTGACGCAATTCAAAGATCCGTTCTGGATTGGGGGTGCGTAACTTGGGGCGAATTTCGTTGAGGCTGGGGAGCTTTTCAGAGCGATCGCAGCCCCAGCCGGCCCGACCAATTTCCAGCGATCGCAGGGCCTTCTGAAAGGATTCCTGAAAGGTGCGGCCAATGGCCATGGCCTCCCCTACGGATTTCATCTGGGTAGTCAGGGTAGGACTGGTGCCGGGAAACTTTTCAAAGGCAAAGCGGGGAATTTTAGTGACGACGTAGTCAATGGTGGGCTCAAAGCTGGCGGGGGTTTTTTTCGTGATGTCGTTGGAAATTTCGTTGAGGGTATAGCCCACCGCCAACTTGGCGGCAAACTTAGCGATGGGGAAGCCGGTGGCCTTGGAGGCCAGGGCGGAGCTGCGGGAGACCCGCGGGTTCATCTCGATGACAATCACGTCGCCGGTGTCGGGGTTGACGGCAAACTGAATGTTGGAACCGCCGGTTTCCACTCCGATTTCCCGAATGATCTTGATGGAGGCATCCCGCAGCCGCTGGTACTCCTTATCGGTGAGGGTTTGGGCGGGGGCCACGGTGATCGAGTCGCCGGTATGCACCCCCATGGGGTCCAGGTTTTCAATGGAGCAGATAATCACCACGTTATCCGCCAGGTCCCGCATCACCTCCAGTTCGTATTCCTTCCACCCCAGCAGGGACTGCTCAACCAAGATTTGGGACACGGGGCTGGCGTCCAGGCCCGATCGGGCGATCGCCTCAAACTCCTCCTGGTTATAGGCAATGCCGCCGCCGGTGCCCCCCAGGGTAAAGGCGGGGCGAATAATCAGCGGGAAGCTGCCAATCTGCCGGCCGATCTGGCGGGCCTCCTCCAGGGTTTCCGCCAGACCGGAGGGGCAAACCCCCACCCCAATCCGCTCCATGGCCTCCTTAAAGAGCTTGCGGTCCTCCGCCATTTCGATCGCCTCCAGCTTGGCGCCGATCAGCTCCACCCCGTAGCGGTCTAAAACACCGGTTTTGGCCAGGGTGACGGCAATGTTCAGGGCGGTTTGCCCCCCCATGGTGGGCAGCATGACATCGGGCCGCTCCCGCTCAATTACTCGCTCGACAAATTCGGGGGTGAGGGGCTCGATATAGGTGCGATCGGCGGTCTCGGGATCAGTCATGATGGTGGCTGGGTTGGAGTTCACCAGCACCACCTGGTAACCTTCTTCCCTCAGAGCCTTACAGGCCTGGGTGCCGGAGTAGTCGAACTCACAGGCTTGACCAATGACGATGGGGCCAGAGCCAATCAGCAGGATTTTATGGATGTCATCGCGGCGGGGCATAGGCGGCAGAGGGCTTAGGAAAAATCCCAACCATTCTAAGGGGTATCGGCTCGAAGCGACGGGCGATTGGGTAACAATCTGCCTGAATAGCCCTGGACTTTAGCCCTATGTCAGGGTTTTCTGAAGTTAAGGAAAGAAACCAAAATTGATTGCGGAGTGTAACGAATACGGCTATAGTCCCAGTAGAATCAGACTGGCCACTCCAGGGCCCAATTCCCCAACAAACCGGTGCGAAAGTCATTCAAAACCCGCTTCGCTGCCCGCTCCTGGTCATGCTGAAAGCGCTCAGCCGCCAGTAAGGCTAGGAATTCTTCTCCGCTATACTGACTCAGGTCAAGGCCATAGCGGTTTTTCAGGGTTGGACCATAGCTATCGGCGGATGGGGACTCTAAGGTCTTCAGCAGATCCAGGAAAGCCGCTGTTGTCCGCTGGTGATCGTAGGCCGCCGCCCCAATATCGTCACAGATGGCTAATTTCAAGGCCGCCTGTTGGTCGGCCAGGCGGGCGGGCATCACCCCCGGCGTATCCAGCAGGTCTAGATCCTCGGTTAGACGGATCCACCGGAGCTGGCGGGTCACCCCCGCCCGACGGGCGCTGTCTACCACCCGTCGGTTTAGGAGGCGATTAATGAGAGCAGACTTACCCACATTGGGGAAGCCAATCACCACAGCCCGAATCGGTCGGGGTTTCATCCCCCGAGCCTGGCGGCGCTGATTAACCATCTGACCGGCTCGCTGGGTAGCCTGGGCGATCGCCTTAATGCCCTGGCCCTGCTGGGCATTGGTAAAGAAAGGAATCTGTCCCTGCGCCTGTAACCAGCTATCCCAGGTGGCTTTAGCAGTGGTAGAAATCATATCTACCCGATTCAAAACCAGTACCCGTCCCCGAGGACCGACCCAGTCATCTAAGCGGGGATGGCGAGTAGCCAGGGGGATACGGGCATCCCGTACCTCGAGTACGACATCAACCCGACTGAGCTGGTCTACCAGGGCTTTTTCTGCCTTGGCAATATGTCCGGGGTACCACTGAATGTCGGGGGATGTCATGGTGCGCTGGGGGTGTTCCCTCTAAAGCCGTCTAATGCTGTAGTTAACCGTTGGTCTTGAGTCAACCAATTGTAGCGGTTTCCCCGTTCAACCCCCAGTTGGGGTGAGAGGATATTTGAGCAAGGATAGGGATGGGTAGTTCGCCGGTCAGGCTGGAGATAAAATTCCCTGCTAAGGTTACGGACCCAGAAGCACTGGCCCAAGATCCATAGACTACTTTACAGGAGTAAGTCAACCGTCCCATCCTAGGAATTATCGGTTTATCACTATGATCGGAGCAACCGCAGCTGAGGCTAAAATCCTCGAGTTAACGCCCTCTCCCCAGGGTATCACCCCAGAACTGGTGGCCCTCACCCTGGCCAGTGGTAGGGTCCTGGCAGAAGCTGTAACCAGTAGCCTGGATATTCCCCACTGGCATAACTCTGCCATGGATGGCTATGCCCTCAGGGCTGAGGATGTGAGGACAGCCAGTCCCGAGTGTCCCGTGAGCCTGACGGTTACCCAGGTGATTCCAGCGGGTCAGGCGCCGATCGCAGCGATCGGCGCCGGTCAAGCCGCCCGCCTTTTTACCGGGTCAATGCTACCGCCAGGGGCTGACACCGTGGTCATGCAGGAAGACACCTGTCGCCAGGGTTCCCAGGTAGACATTCGAGTCGCCCCCCCTCCCGGTGAATTTGTTCGCCATCGGGGTAGCTTTTACCAGGCCGGCACCCCCCTAATGGCCCCAGGTACACGCCTGGGAGGGCCAGAAATCGCCCTCCTGGCCGCCGCCCAGTGTCCCCAGGTGAGGGTCTTCCCTCGCCTCCGGGTGGCCATTCTATCCACCGGGAATGAACTGGTAGGGATAGACACTCCCCTGCAGCCAGGTCAGATTGTAGATTCCAACCAGTATGCCCTGGCGGCCCTGGTGCAGCAGGCAGGGGCTATTCCTTTGCCGATGGGAATTATTCCCGATCACCCCGATGCTCTAGCCAGAGCAATTACAGCGGCTCAACTGCAGGCCGATATGGTGCTTTCCTCTGGGGGGGTATCGGTGGGAGATCTTGATTATGTCGATCGCACCCTGAGTGACCTGGGTGCCACCCTGCATATCAAGACCGTCGCGGTTAAACCGGGTAAACCCCTAACCGTGGCAACCCTTTCCCCACTTCAGGGCAATCGCCCTCTGCTCTATTTTGGCTTGCCCGGCAATCCGGTATCGGCCCTGGTTAGCTTCTGGCGTTTTGTAGAACCGGCTTTACGAAAACAATCGGGACTCAGGGGCAACTGGTCTCCCCGCTTTCTCCAGGCCCACACCACCCAGTCCCTGCGATCCCAGGGCAATCGGGAAACCTATCTTTGGGGAAGGCTGGAAATTTTTGAGGCTAGCTACCAGTTTCATCCGGTTACCGGTAGCTATAGTTCTGGCAACCTGGTCAATCTGGCGGGCACCAATGCCCTGGCGGTACTACCCCCAGGTACCTGGGAGGTAGGGGCGGGTGATCCTATCACCGTGATGATGGTAGGGAATGGATGGGGAGTAGCCCCTTAGGTTGGCCCTTGGAGGGGGTTTGTAGAACATCTCGGATAGGATTTTTCCCCACTCACTTAGTCCGATCCCCTAAAGCCCTTGGAGATAGGCTGGTGGTTAGGCTCAGGGGAAAACTTGCATCGGCCAGTTGTTGGGCAAAACTAGCCTGTAAGACCGGGCGAAACCGTTCGTCACCACCCAAGGTAAGTTTGAAAAAAGCCTGGGCAAATAACTTGATGTAGTTCCGAGCCAGATCGGGACGAGGGCCAATAATATTGCTAGGAATGGCCAGGGATTGATCGGAACCACCCATATCGCCATCGCCAATACCCGAGAAATGGGTACCTCTCTCCATAAGTAGCAGATAGCGGTTGGGGGTAGTTAACCAGGTAAAGGGCTGAATCTGTTCTGGAAAGGCTGGAGCAATGGTATCAATGGCACTGGCAACTATCGTTACCGGGATAGTAATGTTACCGTACCCCGATCGCCCAAACAACACACTGCCAATGGGATTGATGATGAAAATGGCCTTTATTCGGGGGTCAGTCAGGTTATAACCCAGAGAGTCCAGGTGAATGACCTGGCATTGTAGTAGCAGGGAGGGGTTAAAGGTAATCTGGTTGGCAGGACAAGACTGAGTTAGGCCAGTCTGATCGAAGCTAGCACCGGCCAGGGCCAGGGCTGTATACCCCCCGAAGGACTGGCCAATCACCCCCACCTGTTGCATGTTTAGACGACCGCGCAGTTCGGACCCATTCCGGGAGGCTTGGGCCAGGGCCGTAATGGTCAGGGATACATCCTCAGGGCGGCGCAGAAACTCTGTATTCGGTACAATGCTATCGGTCCGACCCTTGAGCAGGTTATCAAGTTGTTGACCGTTACTGCCGCTGTGTTCCAGGGTAACCACAACCATGCCCGTGGCCGCCAGATCCTGGGCCAGGTAGCTGTAGCTGTGGCGACTACCGCCCAATCCATGGGAAATGATCACCACGGGAAAGCCCGATCGCGGTACCCTTGCCTCAGCCTTAGCCTCGGGTAAAAACAGGGTGGCGGGTTTGCTGACTCCCGGCACCGCCAGATCAAGTTGTTTGACGCTGTAGCGGTGATCGGCCTGAATCATCTGCTGAAGGGAACGAAAGACTGCGGGGGAAAGAGGGCTAGCCTCGGTTTCCTGTTGAGCGATCGCCTTCACCCTGGCAACGGCGTGTCCTGATTGTAAAATTGCCTGATTCACCTCTTGGGCAATGGCTAGTCCTCCCACCAGGTCAATTCGAATGGTCTGTAGGGGGTAGGAGCGTAGGACATGGAGCAGGGTAAAACCATGGGGATTGCCGGAGGCTGCCAGAATCAGGGCCGCCCGCAGGGCTGAAAAGCTCGCCTGACGAACGGGGGCCTGCACAACCCGGGTTAACTCCTGGAGAAGGATTTCCCCCTGTTCGGTGTAAAGAAATTGGGAGACGGCCACCACATCCAGATTTTGGGCAGGGGTCACTAAAACCTGACGAACCTGATTTATCTGATCCTCAGACCATTGCAGTTGACGATTATAGGATTGCAGTTGAGGACTCAGCTCACCGGTTTGGGCGAACTGTTCTAGATCAGCAATGGCTACACTACGCTCAAAGGCACCATAGGAAATCAGGATTTCACTGGCGGCCCGACCTGGGGTAGGGGTGAGTATACAACTCAGGCTACTGAGAGCAACTAATCCATAGGACCAACCCTGACTTAGCCAACCCCAGGGCCCAGGTCCAGGATTGTTTAGGTGACTGCCCATGCCCCTGTCCTCCATACTGCTCAGGGTCGATGGTTATAATTTACAACCGCAAGGTGCGGCATCAGGAAAAAATATAAATATAGATTCAGCCATGGGCAATGGGGAGCCAGGCCAGTTAGAACCACACCCCTCACCTACAACTCAGCCAGACCCCGATCATGCTAAAGCCCCAATCGTTCTAAAGAAAGACGGGCCGCCTCTGCAACTTGAAAGTTAGAATCTTTCTCCAGGTAGCGTAGGGCTGACCTGGATTGAGGGCTGGACAGATTGCCCAGGGCCTCAGCCAGGCGCTGACGCACCAGCCAATCTTCCGATTGGACAAATCTCAGCATGGCTGGCACAGCTTCTAGGTCACCAATTTCTCCCAGAGCCGCGATCGCGGCCTGTTGCATCACGACTTCATCGCTGTCGAGGGCCTGTAGTAAGACATCGTGGGCGCGGCTATCCTTAAGATTTCCCAGAGCTACGGCTGCGCTAAAGCGCACGAGCCAGTTCGTATCTTCATAGAAGGACCGTACCAGAAGCTCAAAGGCGCGGGAATCCTCCAAATAACCCAGAGCACCAGCCGCATCGGCTCGAATGCTGTAGTCAGAGTCGGTGGTCAATAGGTTAATCAAAATATCAAAGGATTGGGGGTCTGGCTTTAGCCCCAGAGCAAACACCGCCATGGATCGAATTTGTAAATTGCTGTCATAGATCATCTGACGAATCAGGGGAGCTGCCTGATCAGCAGGAACATCCCGCAGAGAAACCAGAGCCAGCATACGGTCCCTAGAATTTTCACTTTTCAACTGAACAGCGATCCGATCTAAATCTAAGGCAGCCATAGCTAAGTATATTTACATGTCTTTACACTATAGCAAGCCCTCCGCCTTTGGGTCAGAAGAGCAGATAAAGCC
>JBMOHM010000056.1:0-18718 GCA_049317845.1 Nodosilinea sp.
GAGTTCTCTGGTGAGTTCCTATGATCAAGCGTTTGCTTGAACAATTCAATAATCCTACCTTTATCCATCGATTAGACCAGTTCGAAGGAACCATTTCTAAGGCCCTCTCCCTCGGCATGATCGGTGTCATTATCGCTATGGTGGTGGATCTAGCCCTGGTTGTGACCAAAACCATCTTTACCACTAGGCCGGCAGAATTTCTAGGACAGCCGGTTATTGAGCTGTTTGGATTATTTTTAGGAGTCTTGATCGCCCTTGAGATTTTAGAAAATATTACCGCCTATATTAAAACCCATGTGGTGGAAGTAGAGCTGGTAATTGCCACTGCCCTCACCGCCGTGGGTCGAAAGTTTATTATTCTGGATTTAACCAAGGTCTCTGGGGTCTCCCTGATTGGTCTGGCCATCGCCATCCTGGCCCTGGCGATTGGCTACTGGATTGTCCGATCCAGCCATCGTTAACAGGGCTTTATCAAGTCTATCCCCTACTATAGGATATAGGCTAATTTATCCATCTGGATTGCAAAAGAGGAGTCTGTGAACTTTCAGTCTGTCATTGCCACCCTGAATAACTTTTGGACGCAGCAGGGCTGTGTGATTATGCAGCCTTACGATACCGAGAAGGGAGCTGGCACTAAAAGTCCCCATACTTTCTTGCGAGCTCTGGGACCCGAACCTTGGGCCGTCGCCTATCCTGAACCTTGTCGTCGACCAGCGGATGGCCGCTATGGGGAAAACCCAAATCGCTATCAGCACTACTTTCAGTACCAGGTGCTAATTAAACCCTCGCCTGCCCATATTCAGGACACCTATCTGGAATCTTTGCGCGCTCTGGGCATCAAACCCGAAGACCATGACATTCGATTTGTCGAAGATAACTGGGAAGATGCGGCGGTGGGAGCCTGGGGGGTAGGCTGGGAGGTCTGGCTGGATGGTATGGAAATCACCCAGTTCACCTATTTTCAACAGTGCGGTGGAATTGACTGTCGTCCGGTCTCCATCGAACTGACCTACGGTCTCGAACGATTAACCATGTACCTACAGCAGGTAGATGCTATTGCTAAAATTGCCTGGAATGATCACCTGACCTACGGGGATATCTACATGCAGGCGGAAGTTGAAAACTCTACCTATAATTTCGAGGCTTCTAACCCAGACCTGTTATTCAAGCTGTTTGACCTCTATCAGCAGGAAGCTGAAGCCCTTATGGATCGATCATTGGTACTACCCAGTTACGATTACGTGCTGAAGTGTTCCCATACCTTTAATCTGCTAGATGCCCGCGGAGTCATTTCGGTTACGGAACGCACTCGTTACATTCGCCAGGTGAGGGGTTTGGCCAGGCGGGTAGCCCAACTCTATCTAGAACAGCGAGAAAAACTAGGGTTTCCCCTTTTACAATAGGTGATCCTGTAGTTAGGCTTCTAGAGGATGGGTCAGCAAAATCGGTGGCAATATTCCTATTTCTAGCTGGGATAGCTCTAGGTCTATGGGTTAATAAAGGGATTAGCGGCAATCCCCTAATTGAGCTAAGCTTTAGCCTGTAGGTTGTATTCATAGAATAATTGGCGGACTAGCATGGTTGAGCAAGATTACCAAACTAACTATTCTGATATGAATCCCGATGTAGAGAAAATCGATGAGTTGCGAGAAGAAGATGCCTCCATCGATATTGACTTTGACCAGCCTGTGGCGGAAGCCGAGGTGGTAGATGAAGCCGCCGCCTCTGCGGAGCTGGCGGAGCTAAAGCAGCAACTGACGACCTTAAAAGCAGAGCTGGAGGATCGGACCCATCAGTCAATGCGGATTGCCGCTGATTTCGAGAATTATCGCAAGCGCACCAGTAAGGAAAAGGAAGAACTGGAAGCCCAGGTGAGGGGGAATACGATTATTGATTTGTTAGCCGTTGTTGATAACTTTGAGCGGGCTCGTTCCCAGATTAAGCCCCAAACTGAAGGCGAAATGACGATTCATAAAAGCTATCAGAGTGTTTACAAACAGCTGGTAGATGGGCTAAAACGGCTGGGAGTGTCGGCCATGCGATCGGAAGGTCAGGAGTTTAATCCCCTACTCCATGAAGCTGTTATGCGAGAGCCCAGTGCAGACCATCCCGAGGGTACGGTTCTTGAAGAATTTGTGCGGGGTTATCAGTTGGGCGATCGGGTGTTGCGTCATGCCATGGTCAAGGTGGCTGCCCCTCCAGAAGATCAACCCTTATCAACCAGTACGGACGATAGTTCGTCCCCATCTTAACTTTTCAATCCATTGCCATCATCTGGGCCTGATTACCTTAACCTTCTTTGATGCGCAGGGTACCCTAAAGCAAGAGTCAGGATCTTTACTGCTCCTATTCAAATCTCATCTAAATTCATCCGGATAAATACCTATCGGGTATGAATGAAGACTTATAAAGAACCATTATTGCTAAGCACGGTGGGTTATGGGAAAAGTAATTGGCATCGACCTGGGAACAACCAATAGCTGTGTAGCTGTCCTCGAAGGTGGTAAGCCAGTGGTGATTACCAGTACCGAGGGGGGCAGAACTGTTCCCAGCATGGTGGGGTTCGGTAAGAACGGTGAACGGTTGGTGGGCCAACTAGCCAAGCGACAAGCCGTTACCAATGCTGAAAATACTGTCTACAGCATTAAGCGGTTTATCGGTCGCCGTTGGGACGATACAGCAACTGAAAGGGGTCGGGTCCCCTATGTTTGTGTCAGCGGACGGGACAACACCGTAGACGTACAAATTCGAGGCCAAAACTATACCCCCCAGGAAATTTCCGCCATGATCCTGCAGAAGCTCAAGCAGGATGCAGAGGCCTATTTGGGTGCAGAGGTGACCGAGGCAGTAATTACGGTTCCAGCCTACTTTACCGATGCCCAGCGCCAGGCGACTAAGGATGCGGGTACGATTGCCGGTCTCAATGTTTTGCGGATTATCAACGAGCCCACGGCGGCTGCCCTTGCCTACGGTCTAGACAAACAGGATCAAGACCAGGTGGTATTGGTGTTTGACCTGGGAGGCGGCACCTTTGACGTGTCAATTTTGCAACTAGGCGATGGTGTTTTTGAGGTTAAGGCTACTGCGGGTAATAACCATCTGGGGGGTGATGATTTTGATAACTGTATTGTGGAATGGATGTTGGCAGCCTTTCGGGAGCAGGAAGGGATAGACCTATCCCGCGATCGCATGGCCCTACAACGGATTCGAGAAGCCGCCGAAAAAGCCAAAATTGAGCTGTCCACGCTGGCCACTACCTCCCTTAATCTGCCCTTTATCACCGCTGACGAATCAGGCCCCAAACATCTGGAAATGAGCCTCACCCGCTCAACCTTTGAGCAATTATCAGCGGACTTAATTAAATTGACCCTGGAGCCAGTCCAGCAGTCCCTAAAAGATGCTGACCTTGCGCCTGACGCTATTGATCGCATTCTACTGGTAGGTGGGTCAACCCGGATTCCAGCCGTACAACAGGCGATTACCAATTATTTCAACGGCAAAAATCCCGATCGCTCGGTCAACCCTGACGAATCAGTAGCCCTTGGGGCCTCCATTCAAGCGGGCGTACTGGGGGGAGAACTCAAAGATCTACTGCTGCTGGACGTTACACCCCTGTCCCTGGGGATTGAAACCCTGGGAGAGGTTTTCACCCGAATCATTGATCGGAACACTACCATTCCCACCAGTAAATCCCAGGTCTTTTCCACCGCTACTGACGGTCAAACCGTGGTTGACATCCATGTGCTCCAGGGAGAACGAGCCATGGCCAAGGATAACAAGAGCCTAGGTAAGTTTCAGCTTACCGGCATTCCTCCCGCTCCTCGGGGTGTGCCCCAGATTGAGGTTTCCTTCGAAATCGACGCCAATGGAATTTTGCAAGTGGCGGCTCTGGATCGGGGCACCGGTCGCGCCCAAAGTATTCGAATTAGTAATACGGGTGGTCTGAGCTCCAGCGAAGTGGAGAAAATGCGGCAGGATGCCGAACTTTACGCCGATGATGACGGTCGGCGGCGTCAGATTGCTGACTTAGTTAATCGGGCCGATAATCTGTTTTATAGCTACGAGGCCACTGTGCGAGAAAATGCTGCTCTCATGGATGAGGCTGTCCGAACAGATTTAGACGAGAAAGCCGCCCAATTGCGTCAAGTGATACATACGGCGACCCATCCCCAGGAACTGCTGAATTCCATCGAAGTCCTCCAAGCGGCCCTATTTAGTGTTGGTTCCAGCCTCTACCGCGAATCGGAGGTAGATCAGGGAGTAGACTTACGGTTTCCCGACCTTTATCCCCAGTCTAGCCAGGCTGAGGTAGCAAACTCAGCCAATCTGGGTCAGAGTCATGGTGATCTTGATATTGATCTTGAGTCTACGGTGACTGCAGACTATGAAGCGATTGACTAGGGACGGGTATCCCACCTGTTCAAACGCAATACAGGCTCCTAAGATAGTTTAAACCTTTATTATTGCTGGACTAGTCTAGGTAGCCCCTATGGCCCGTGATTACTACGATGTGCTTGGTGTTTCCCGCAGTGCTGACCAGGACGAAATTAAACGTGCCTATCGGCGCTTAGCACGCAAGTATCACCCAGATGTTAATAAGGATCCCGGCGCAGAAGATACCTTTAAAGAAATTAACCGCGCCTACGAAGTTTTGTCAGAGCCCGAGGTACGAGCCCGCTACGATCGCTTTGGTGAAGCTGGGGTGGGCAGTGCGGCTGGCGCTGCCTATCAAGACTTTGGGGATGTTGGTAGTTTTGCCGATATCTTCGAAAGTTTCTTTGGGGGAGGGTTCGGCGGGGGCATGGGTCAGGCGGGGGGACGCCGTCGTAGCCCCACCCGGGGAGATGATTTGCGCCTTGATTTAAAGCTTGAATTTAAAGAAGCTGTCTTCGGTGGCGATAAAGAAATTAAAATCAGCCATCTGGAAACCTGCGGTGCCTGTAAAGGTATTGGAGCTAAACCGGGTACTCGTCCAAGCACCTGCACCACCTGCGGGGGAACCGGCCAGGTCCGCCGAGCTACCCGCACCCCCTTTGGTAGCTTCACGCAGGTCTCGGCCTGCCCTACCTGTGAGGGTAACGGTGAAGTCATAGAAGACCGCTGTGATAGTTGCGGAGGTAGTGGTCAAACCCAGGAAACTAAGAAGCTGAAAATTACCATTCCACCGGGGGTGGACAATGGCACACGATTACGAGTATCGGGTGAGGGGGATGCGGGACTGCGGGGTGGACCGGCTGGGGATCTTTACGTTTATCTTTTCGTCAGCGAAGATCCCGCCTTTAAGCGAGACGGTATTAACATTCTTTCTGACTTACGGATTAGTTACCTGCAGGCAATTCTGGGTTGCAAGCTGAACATTGATACGGTGGATGGCCCGGTAGAACTGGATGTACCGGCGGGAACCCAACCCGGTACGGTGCTGACCCTAGAAAACCATGGGGTTCCCAGGCTAGGTAATCCAGTTAGCCGTGGTGACCACTTAATTAAGGTTCAGGTCAACATTCCCACTCGATTAAAACCGGAGGAGCGGGAACTGATCGAGAAATTGGCGGAAATTCGCGGTGATCAAGTTAATCGGGGAGGAATCGAGGGATTTTTAGGGGGGCTATTTCGCGGATGAGTTACCCCGATCTATCTCCAGTTCCCCATGTCACCCTCGATCTAAGAGGCACTCCCTGCCCCATTAACTTTGTTCGCACTAAATTACAACTAGAGAAAATGTCCGCTGGAGAGTTGCTGGAGGTCTGGTTGGACGCTGGTGAGCCGGTAGAGCAGGTACCCGAAAGTTTGACCATGGAGGGTTACAGCATAGAAGCGCTGGCCGATCTCAGTAACTATTTTGTGCTGCAGGTACGGCGGCCAGGTTGACCTATGGGTATGGCCCTAGCTTCCCATAGTCAACTCCCTCCCGGCCTGTGGGGAGTGGTAACGGCAGTCCAGGCAAACTTCTATCGAGTTCAACTCCGCCGCCCCCCATCCCCTGAGGATACAGGTCCGCCGCTTCCTGATCTGCTCTGTACCCGCCGGGCTCGACTTAAGAAAATTGGTCAGCAGGTGATGGTGGGAGACTGGGTAGAGGTGGTCGATCCTGACTGGGAGGGAAAACGAGGGGCGATCGCCAGAATCTATCCCCGCCGAACCATGCTCGATCGACCAGCGATCGCCAATGTTGATCAAATTCTGTTGGTCTTTGCCCTGGCTGAGCCCGATCTCGATCCCCACCAGTTAAGTCGATTTCTGGTTAAGGCCGAATCCACTGGATTAGAGGTGGTTGTTTGCCTCAACAAGCAGGACCTGGTGGAATCAGAGACGGTCAACACCTGGCACACCCGTCTCCAGCAATGGGGCTATAGCCCAGTCGTTCTTAGTCTCCAACCTCAGCCCGAGCAGAGCAATTTGCTTAACTATTTAAAAGCTAAAACCACCGTTATTTGTGGGCCCTCGGGAGTCGGTAAGTCCAGCCTGATTAATCACCTGATTCCCCAGGCCAGATTACGAACAGGAGCGGTTTCTGGACGGCTCGGGCGGGGGCGTCATACCACCCGTCATGTGGAACTCTTGAAGCTAGAGTCAGGGGGGTTTCTTGCCGACAGCCCGGGTTTTAATCAACCCGATTTAAGACTTACACCCCAGAAACTGGGGAGCTGCTTTCCAGAGATTCAGCGCCATCTAAATAATTCCGGCCCATGTCAGTTTAGTAATTGCCTACACCGTGATGAACCGGGCTGTGCTGTAGGAACAGACTGGGATCGCTATCCGTTTTATTTGACCTTGCTAACAGAGTTGCTGGCGGTACAGGATTCTAGCTATCCACGCCAGGAAACTGCGATCGCCCTTAAAACCAAAACTAGAAGCATGGGAGAAGTTCACCAGGAGCCTTTATTACAACCCAAAAAGCATCGCCGAACCTCTCGCCGCAGCCAGAACCAGACCCTTGATTGGCTGCGTCATAACCTCTCAGACAACCTGGATGATTCTGACTAAAGTTAAAAACCCAACATATATTCGGGGTACATCACATACACCCCACCTCTTTTATTCCCTGTCAACCTGCAGAATGTAGGTTATACCGTTGGTTAGATCTGGGATACTTGGGGTGGTGCCATGCTGCGCTTACGGTTATCAACCATACGATTCAGGCGAGTTTGTAAGGCTCTTGTTAGTTCCTGAGCACCGGATTTGAGAGCCTCTGGGGAATCATTGCCATTAAGATACTCCTTCACCGCGATCGCTTCGCCAATATTCACCTGCATAGAAGAACGCCAGGACGGGTAGGCCTCTCCGTAATAAAGGTCAACGGGCAAGATCTTGATCCCTAAGTTAGCGTCGGCGACCTCTGCCTGAATAGCCAGGCGAGCTAGCCCTGGCTTTAAAGGCTGAACCTGGTCCTGCCGATAAATTCCCCCCTCCGGGTAAATAACCAGCATTTCCCTGGCCAATAATAAATCAATGCCATGACGTAAGCTGGCAATGGTAGGTTGGCGTACATTAACGGCAAATCCCCCTAACCTCCGAATAAACCAACCCTGTATACCGGCCACCTCGTCCGCCGTTACCATAAAGCGCAGGTCTCGCCCACTGGCAGGACGCCCCACAGCTAGAGGTAGCAGTATAGAATCCCAGCGGGCTCGATGGGTAGGCGCTATGATGGTTGGGCCACTTTTGGGTAGATAGTGTTGTCCCGAAATCTGCACTGAATCAAAATATAGGGGTATGACCAGGCGACGTCCTAGGAAATAGGCCAGGGGGGTGAGCAGGGGGGAACAACGGGAGCAGGTGGCCGAATTAGAACTGGTCATTAAATTAGATTCAGCGACTAGAGAAATGTAGCTTTGGCTAGAAACCTTAGGACCTGGCGGATCGGTCAATATGGTATTGCAGTCTTGCCCTCACACTTCTGACCCTAGCTATCGCTACAGCTATCACCACCTTCAGAAGGCAATTATAGGGATAGATTTACCCTAATCTATCCTTTGGCAGTCCCTCAAGCGGTGGGATGACAGTTTCAGAGCCGGCGCCGGGAATTAAGGCTAACCTCCATCCCTTCAGCCTACAGGGGGCTTGTCTAGCGGCTTAAGCTGGATAGATCACAGCCTCTAAAGAGAAAACTATTCTTAACAGAATCCTTCAATAGATAGGGAGGATCGTTATCAGGTTTGCCTTGCAAAACTCGTCGTACACGCCAGGTGGCTAAACCCGTAATCGATACAATATCAGCCATTAGTAGGGAGAACCTGCCATAGTTTTTTAAAAAATAGCGGCGCCTCGAGTCAAATATGTACTGCGGTAGCCGCTTAGCAGGTGACTTTGTATCTGTTACTCCAGAGCTTTGACCGACTAGATGAACAACTCGACTGGCGGGCACATACCAGCACGACCAACCCCTTCGATAAGCCTGTAGGCAAAAGTCCATTTCCTCGTAATACATGAAATAGCCTTCGTCCATTAGGCCAATCTGCTCAAAGACTTCCCTACGAATTAACATGCTGGCGCCAGCTACCCACTCCACTTGCTGGGGCGCATCTACCATCGGAAAAGCAATCTTTCTTCGGGAGAGCAGCTTGGTAATGAATCCCAAACGAAATCCCCCATCAATTTCACTCCAAATAGTATGAAATCGAAACGCAGAATCCTGAGGAGTGCCGTCCCTATCCTGTAATCGGCTACCGGCAATTCCCACGTCACGGTGTTCTTCCATGAAGTCTACCAGAATACGTATGGCGCCAGGATGAACTATGGTATCTGGATTTAGTAAAAGTACGTAGGGAGGCAAGATGCCTGCCTCAAGCCCCTGCCTAATGGGAGCGTTATTACCGTAGGCAAAACCGCCATTACGACTGAGGGGCATGAACTTAATCCAAGGGCATCCCATCTCGGCAATGGCGGTAGAGATGATTTGGGCAGACCCATCGCCAGAATTATTGTCGGTAACGACGACTTGAAGATTAGGTAAGCTTTTAACCTCGGATTCTAAGGAGTTGAGGCAGTCAAGGGTAAGTTTTGGGGTTCGGTAATTAACAATTACAACTAAAACCCCCGTTAGACAGGCTTGAGGTGCAGTCTCTGGTGGTATCCGCTCAAGCCTATCCCTGGAGCTAGATAGGGGCTGACTTGGATCTGTAGATGCTAGAGTATCACGCATTACTTTAGACTCCTGGTTATCAACTAATTACTGTAGGGGTATCTGCAGGTTATTGTTGAAAAGTCAGCCCGGGGGACCTATCTTCTCCTGACTATCATTGTGGTCAGTCTAGAGACTTAAGCGTAAACCGCTTTATAGTACTCTTGATACTCTGGAGAAAGTAGGGGCTGCCACCAATCCGCATGGGTTAAGTACCATTGGACCGTTTGTCTTAGACCTTCGGAAACAGTTACGGCAGGTTCCCACCCGAGTTTATCGCGAATTTTACTGGCATCGATCGCATAGCGACGATCGTGGCCTGGGCGATCTTTGACAAAGGTAATCAGTTGCTTCGCGGGTCGGACAGGTAGCTGGGGAGCTAACTCATCCATGAGTTCACAAAGCATATTGACCAGGTCAATGTTTTTGACTTCGTTATTACCACCGATGTTATAGGTTTCGCCGGGCTCACTCAACTGAATTACCCGATCAATAGCGCTACAGTGATCACCCACATAGAGCCAATCACGGATATTTTGCCCATCTCCATAGACGGGCAAGGGTTTGCCCATCAAAATATTGATACACATCAGAGGGATGAGCTTTTCTGGGAAATGGTAAGGGCCGTAGTTGTTAGAACAGTTAGTGATGAGCGTGGGTAGTCCGTAGGTGTGAAAGTAGGAACGGACTAAGTGATCGCTACCCGCCTTAGAAGCGGAGTAGGGACTATTGGGGGCGTAGGGAGTGGTTTCACTGAAGGCAGGGTCTTCAGGACCCAGGGTGCCGTAGACTTCGTCCGTGGATACGTGGAGGAAGCGATCGCCCTCGGGCTGACTGCGGCTATTCCAGTGCTGCCGAAAGCTTTCCAACAGGGTAAAGGTGCCCACAACGTTAGTCCGCACAAAGGCATCAGGACCGAGAATGGAACGATCAACGTGGGACTCAGCGGCGAAATGGACTACGGTATCAATGGTTTCTTCTGTCAAGAGGCAATCAATGGCGGGGCGATCGCAGATATCTCCCTTTACGAACCGTAGATGGGGATGGCTCTCTAGATCGGCCAGGTTATTACGATTGCCAGCGTAGGTTAAAGCGTCTAACACGACTACCCGATCTTCGGGATAGGTCTTGACCCAATGGTGTACAAAGTTAGAGCCAATAAACCCAGCTCCACCGGTAATTAGAACTTTGCGTTGAGTAGTTGCAGCCATAGTCAGGTAATAGGTCCTTAAAAGATTTTTAGAGTTCTATCGAAGCCCAGATCGGGTTATTACAGTCAAATAACGATCAGTTACTTCTTTAAGCCAACGGTTTTAGGAATTGCTCAAACCAGTTCTACCTGGCTATCATCACCAATCATCAGGCGTACCGCTTTAGGTCGTTGGGGTGCCTCAGTAATTCGAGCTCGCTGCCCCACCAGGCTGTCTACAATGCGTTGATGAATATCAACGATCTTTGCCCCTTCCAGTAACACGCTATGTTCAAGATCAACGTTGATCAGGGTAGCCTGACTAGCCACGCTACTATAGGGACCAATAAAACAGTTTTCGAGGTAGCAATTTTCGCCGATCGCCACTGGGCCTCGAATCGTACAATTCTTAATTTGAGACCCTGCTCCAATGTTGACCCTACCGATGAGTTGGCTAGTATCATCAACGTCGCCAAGATTTTCGCTGGTCAAACAGGTATCCAGAATAACCCGATTAGCTTCTAGCAAATCGTCTTTTTTACCGGTATCCAGCCACCAGCCCTTGATCTGGCGAGCCTCTACCTTGCTCTTCTGATCAACCAGATACTGAATAGCATCGGTAATTTCCAATTCACCTCGGGCAGAGGGCTTAATATTGGCAATGGCCTCGTGAATGACCTGATCAAAGAGGTAAATACCTACCAGTGCCAGGTTTGACGGCGGCACCTTGGGTTTTTCTACCAGTTTTAGAACCCGACCTTGATCGTCAACACAAGCTACACCAAAGGCAGTGGGATTAGGTACCGGGCATAGAAGGGTTAGGGCATCCAGTTGCTTTGCCTTAAAATCATTCAGAAAGGAGGTCAGTCCACTCTGTACCAGGTTATCGCCCAGGTACATGACAAAGGGCGAATCCTGCAAAAACGGTTGGGCGATTTTGACCGCATGGGCCAAACCAGCAGGCTCTTCCTGAAGAATGTAGGATATGTTGGCCCCGAAGCGTTCACCATTGCCAGTTTTCGCCTGAACCTCTTTACCGGTTTCGGGGCTAATGATGATACCAATATCGGTAATACCAGCCTCAACCAAGTCCTCGATGCCGTACCAGAGAATCGGCTTGTTAGCAACGGGAACTAATTGTTTTGCTCCTGTATAGGTTAGGGGCCGTAAACGAGTACCTTTCCCACCGGAGAGAATAATTGCTTTCATACAGGTTTGAGTAAACTTTAGAATATGGATAGAGAAAACAGACGGAAACTAATTGGACTTACCTAGAGGAACCCCTGATGTTTCGCTAACTGGCGTAACATCGACCGGAGACCACTGCGCCAATGGGGGGCCGGGGCCCCTAAAACAGCGGCAGTTTTCTGGCCAGAGAGAACCGAGTAGGCGGGTCGCTTGGCTGGAGTGGGGTATTCTGCAGTCGTAATGGGTATAACTCGCTGTAGGGTAAGGGGGAATCCTAGCAAGCCAGCTTCCTCAAAAATAGCTACAGCAAAGTCGTACCAGCTAATTGCTCCACTATTGGTGAAGTGGTAAGTACCAACCACAGGCTTCTGGTTGGGTAGATGGGGACACAAGCTATCAATAAATTTATCGATAGCTTGGGCTAAGTCCCCTGACCAGGTGGGTGTACCGACTTGGTCAACTACCACCCTTAATTCTTCCCGCTCCGCACCCAGGCGTAACATAGTTTTGACAAAGCTGCCCTTGCCGCCTACGCCGTAGACCCAGGCTGTTCGCAGAATAACATGGCGATCGCAAAACTGCTGAACACCCTGTTCCCCCAAGAGTTTGGAGTAACCATAGGTGCCCAGCGGATTAGTCTCGTCTTCTTCTTGGTAGGGAACATTGTGCTGACCATCGAAGACGTAGTCAGTAGAGACATGCACCATAGCAGATTGTAACTTCTGGGCGGCCTCAGCCATAACCTGAGGAGCCCGGGCGTTAATAGCATGGGCTTTGTCTGGCTCGTTTTCAGCCCTATCTACAGCGGTGTAGGCGGCAGCATTAACAATGACCTGGGGACGCACTTGATAAATCGCTTGACGAATCGCATCGGGGTCTTCCAGATCTAAGGTGTCCCGTCCGTAGGCTATCACCTCATGGCCAGGCGATAGGTAGGCTTGTAGATCGTGGCCCAATTGCCCATCCTTACCCGTGAGAAGAATACGCATTATTCAAATACCTCGGCCTCTTTGAACCAGGATCCAGCTTGATCCTTTGCAGATAAAATAGGAGTAATGGGCAATTCCCAGTCGATGGCCAGATCGGGATCATCCCAACGAATAGAATGCTCATAGTTGGGAGCATAGTATTCCGTAGTTTTATAGATCATTTCAGCTGATTCCGAAAGCACTACAAAACCATGGGCCATACCCGGCGGTATCCAAAGCTGATGCTTGTTTTCAGCACTTAAACGTTCAGTGATGAACAGGCCGAAGGTAGGTGAGCTGCGACGAATATCAACCACAACGTCAAGAATCTCACCAACCACAACGCGCACAAGTTTACCTTGAGGCTGATGCAGCTGATAGTGGAGCCCTCGCAGAACACCCTGGGAAGATCGGGAATGGTTATCTTGGACAAAGTCCATATCCAAGCCGGTTTTCTCGGCAAATATTTTATGGTTAAAACTTTCCATAAAAAAACCACGATCGTCCTCAAAGACTTTGGGTTTTATCAGTAAAACTTCAGGAATTTCAGTTGGATTAATAATCATTTAGATACTCAACAGCCAATAATAAATTTATAACCTATACAGAAATAACCTTAGATCAATAAAATTAAACCATCGGATTCACTCTAAATTCAAAGATTCTAGATACCTGAGTTTAGCTTTGATTCTCAAAATATATCAAGTCTCTATTAAAATATTTTCTAGATAGGAACTAACTGTTGATAGAAACTCTCTATCTGACCAGATGCCTAACGATTAAGTTTTAAATTCCTCGGCTTTCACTCTCCGTAATTTTACTTTAATTTGTTCTTGAACAGGGAATAGATAAAAATATAAACCATTCATGTTGCTTGAGTGAACTGTACTATAGCGGTTTTCGATAGAGTGAAACACCCAATTGCTCAGTCCTACCCCCCAGCGGCTGGCCGTTAGGGTTTCACGCTGTACCTCCCCTTGATAAGGGGGGGCAGGGGGAGTGATCATATCGCACTTCACCCGAGTGAAATCCGCTATATAGGGAGCATTTGTATAGGCAACTTTTGTGAGAATGCTGAGATCGGTCCATTGCATGAATTTTGGGCCATCAGCCATAGGGAAGGCTAGGTAGGCGTTGAAGTCATCTCCGCACCATGACCCAAAACTGCGACTATAAAACCTGAATCGACAGTTGAAAGCTCCTTTTATAAAACCAACATGTGAAACAAGTCATAAACTATTATGAAAAGTACCATGAAAGACAAAATTCTTTAGATAGATATCCTTCTGAATTGAGCCAATCTTTAGAATTAGGGGTGACTTTGTAAAAATTGCATATAATGCTGGCAAAACATAAATTGACGGGGTCTGACCTGATCCATAACCTGCAATATTTTCCTGGCTGGCTAATGATACCCCTTAATTCAATCCGTGAGAGTCAGAGACAAAAGGGATGTATAAAAAGAAACTCAGTACAAGCAATATGTCCAAAAGTTTACTTCATCCCTTCGATGGGTAGATTATCTTGGTTAATTTGCTTGAATTAGCGACTGCAGATAAAGAACTGGCGCAGAAAGGCCTGACTAAGGTTTAATGCTTTGAGTGTACAGATGATAATAAAGCATAGATTATTAAAAATTGGCTAGATTTGGATAAACAGTAAAGATGGAAAAATTTTTATCAATGCTATCTACAGAGGACTTGCTTAGAGAGTAGGGAATAACTACGTAAGTTTAATTAAACTTTTCTTAGGGTAGCACATTATCAGTCAGCAACCCTTTGCGCCATCACAAAGCTGTTTCCTGCCTCTGGCATAATGGAATTCAACTCTTCCAGACTTATTCATGGCTCCTATTCCCCCTCCTTCTAGTGTCCTTCCCTTGCGATTGGGTCCAAGGCAAAATTTGGCCAGGGTATCGATGGGGCTGATGACTACTGGCGCGATTGTGACCCTGGGTTTTATTTTGATTGCGGTGCTAGCTCCAGTCTTGCAGACAACAGGATGGTTGCAGGATCCAACTACAGCATTACAAAATCCTATCCACCAGCCCCCTGATGCTAGTTACTGGTTCGGCACTACCCGCCAGGGCTATGACGTTTTCGCCCGTACCCTATTTGGTAGTCAAGTGGCCTGGCAAGTGGTATTGCTAGCTACGGTATTAAGCCTGGTAGCAGGTGTCCCTCTAGGGATGGTGAGTGGCTATTTGGGTGGACGCCTAGATCGAATCTTGTTATTTCTGATGGATACAATCTATACCCTACCAGGGTTACTACTGTCAGTTACCCTGGCTTTCGTGGTAGGCCGCGGAGTCCTGAATGCAGCGATCGCCCTGAGCATTGCTTACATTCCCCAATACTATCGAGTAGTCCGCAACCACACGGTCAGCGTTAAGACGGAGCTATTTATTGAAGCTGCTCAGGCTCTGGGGGCTTCTACCTGGACTGTACTAACGCGCTACCTATTTCTTAATGTGATTCAGAGCGTACCTGTTCTGTTTACCCTGAATGCCGCTGATGCTATTTTAGTCCTGGGTGGACTAGGATTTCTTGGCTTAGGTTTACCCGAACAGGTACCGGAATGGGGGGCAGATATTCGCCAAGCCCTGGATGCTTTACCCACCGGTATTTGGTGGCCAGCTCTGTTTCCTGGTCTAGCATTGACCCTTATGGTCACCGGGCTTTCCCTACTTGGGGAAGGACTCAATGAGGTAATTAATCCCCGACAGCGGCAATAGCTATTTTACCTGGTCAAATATCCGCCTAAAGCGATAGCCCTAGCCACAGGCAAGGGAAAAGCTATACATAACCTACATCACAAAGATGCTACCACTGACCTTGCGGCTGTGGGTTTCAACAAAGTGTTGGGGCTGCTCGTCTGACTCTAGACGACCATCTACCAGGTTGATCAGCCGATCCGCCACATCTAAAATACGGTTATCGTGGGTAACCATAAGAATGGTGCAGTTTTCTTCCTCCGCTAGTTTTTGCATCAGGGTTACTACATCTCGACCTGAGTTTTTATCCAGGGCAGCAGTGGGCTCGTCCGCCAGAATCAGTTGAGGATGGTTCACTAGAGCCCGCGCAATAGCTACCCTTTGCTTTTGCCCGCCAGATAGGGAAGCCGGTTTATAGTGGGCCCGGTCGGCTAACCCCACCTTGGCCAGTATGGCTTCTGCTCGTTGACCTTTATCCCGTAGGTTACCCGTTAGCTCGACGGCCATTTCCACATTTTGAGCTGCTGTCAGGGACTCAAACAGGTTATGGGCCTGGAAAATAAACCCGATGTTACGGCGGACTTCTACCATCTGGCGATTTCCTAAGCCGACTAGTTCCTGTCCCAGGACTTTGAGGCTACCGTGGGATAGCGATCTCAATGCCCCAATTAGAGTCAGCAGGGTGGTTTTACCCGACCCTGAGGGGCCAGTCATAATCACGATCTGACCCCGGTGTAGGTCCAGGTTAATGTCGTAGAGAACCTGCTTACGTAGATCTCCCTGGCCAAAAAAATAATTTAGATCTCTCACCTGCACCGAATAGTTCCGGTGGATTTCAGGATCGGTTTGATCGGGAGTAACTGGGAGATTAGCGTTCATTCAGTTTCGCTTCTGGCAGATAGGGCAGAAATAGATGGACCTGTTCGCCGGGGCCAACTCTGGTCTATGATTCAGACTAGGTTGATAGCAGGTGCCAGTCCGATTAGGACAAGACTGTGAGGCCATTGACTGCAGGCTGAGGTCCAGAGTCTGAGTCGCCATTGAGCTAAATGGTGCTAGCTATATTCCAACTATCTTTAGGATAGCTTGAGCTAGAGGGTATTTTCCAATGGGTAACCGTCCCCTGCCTAGCCTCGAAGGGGAGAACTACCCGCCTGTAGTGTACATTCCCTATGGCTAGATAGGTTTCAGGTTATTTCATTGTCCTCGGGCCTCAACTATTTTCCAGGTTCCTGTTAGTGTGAGGAAAATTGACGTGAGCTTTAACGAGTTTGGGCTATTGTTATTTTCAGTAATTGCCAGTAGCTTTGGTCAGTTTTTCTTGAAGCTGGGTGCCCTACAGTTGGGACAGGTAACCCATCAGAATATAATTAATCATATTTTACGTATTACCACAACTCCCATACTCTTGGCCGGTTTAACCACCTATGGTTTAGGTGCTATTTCCTATATTCTTCTGTTGACGCGGGTGAAACTGAGTATTGCTGCTCCTGCTGCATCCTTGATTTATGTAGCCTCTGTTTTAATTGGCTATTTCTACTTTCAAGAAAGTCTTCCTCTGGCTAGGCTAGCTGGATTAGGATTCATTATTGGGGGTGTAATTTTAGTTGCTTCACGATAGATATTAACTAAAAAGCTTAGATTCATAAGAAGGTAAAAAGCAAAATAAACGGGACTTGATCTATAGTATCAGCCCCGTTTTTTCATTCTTTCAAATTGAATCTTATCGCCAAATTAGTTGAAAGAAATTATGGTGACAAGAGTTTAATAAGCCTAACCCTAGAGGGATCAAGGTTAAACGGGAACTAAGCCGGTACTTCTTAGAACCGTATTCAGCAAGCTGCTAATAACGGCTAGCAAAATGGCTCCTAGAATGGCACTCCAAATGCCCCAACGCAAACGGAATCCTTCCAGCAGCCAGGCAGCCAGGCCAAACACAATAGTCGCCCCGATCAGGGGAATAATCCACAGACTTAGCCAGGAGATTGCCTTGGTTAGACCACCGGGCAGAAATTCCCAGATGCCATTAAAAATACCGATAATAGCACCGGCAATCAGGGCTGTAATGGGACTATCAATTTCTACTCCAATAGGTGGAATTTTAGAAATAATCAACAGACTAACTGCCAGAACGACAACACTAATCAAGAAACCAAGCATGGTAATTGCTCCTACAGAACTAGAGGACACAAACTAAGGTTGAAGACGGATAGCAAAATCTGATTCAGAATTGCGAGGAAAAACTGAGTATAAGCCTTATCTAGTCTAGGATATAGGGCTAGAAATCAACTTTAAGAAAAAATAAATAAACTTCTCTTCGAGGCCGGATTTAAAGGAATTTATAGCTAATTTGTAAAATTAACTATAATTTAAGGATTTAAAATTCCTGGCTTTAAGTTTAGGTGGTCCGGGTTTATCACAGCCTATCAGTTTAACAATGTTTTGAAAAAAGCTTTTGATGCTCCTTGGAAAGTAGTATCAAAAGTTAACGAAATAGTCTGGAAAAGTGAAGTTATGCTGAGGTTAAGAGGGCGTTTGAAAAGTCGGACAGTTAGTAAAAAAGCTCACACGGTATAAGCTAGTAGTGCAAACCAACTAGCGTCGTGAGAGCCATGAGTAAAGCTTACACCAGCAATTTGACCCGTGAGCAGTTTGAGCTGATTGAGCCCCTGCTACCCAAGGCAAAGCCAGGGGGGCGTCCCCGCACAGTCTGCCTTTGGGCCGTGCTCAACGCCATTTTCTATCTGGTGAGCCAGGGTTGTAGCTGGCGAGATCTGCCCGGTGACTTTCCCGCCTGGCAAACGGTGTACACCTACTACCGAGGTTGGGTGAAAGGTGGCACTTGGAACACTATTCATGAGCGATTGCGGGGCTGGACACGGGCCTCCGAGGGGCGTCCCGAAAGTCCGTCAGAAGTGATTTTGGATAGTCAAAGTGTTCCTACAGCGCCCATGGTGCATCGCTCAGTGGGCTATGACGCGGCTAAAGCCAGAAAAGGCCGCAAACGACATCTGGTGGTGGATACCCTAGGGTTGATGATGGCTGTCGCTATCACGGCGGCCCATATTCCCGAACGCGCTGGCGGCCAGCAGGTCCTCGAAAAGCTCCATCAGCTAGGTAAAACCGCCGGTCGAGTCTATCTTGTCTGGGCCGATGGCGGCTATAGTGGCCCCAACTTTTTGCAGTGGGCGATGGATACTCTCGGATGGATTGTCCAGGTAGTTTTGCGCCCCCGAGAGGCCAAGGGCTTTGTACTGGTGAAGAAACGATGGATTGTGGAGCGCACCTTTGGTTAGTGGCGATGGTCCCGGCGTCTGGTCCAGGACTATGAACAGTTACCTGAGAACGCCGAGGCGATGCTTCAAATTGCTATGATCCGCATCATGGTCAGACGCTTGGCGTAATTTACTACACCCCTACCCCTTTTAAAACATCCTTTTAGGGATCTCTGCAAGTTTAGGTTCAATTATTCTCTAGCTAGTAGTATTAACTATTTTCTCCCTACCTTAACAGCTAAATCGGAAAGAGCTATATTAGGG
>JBMOHM010000057.1:0-18670 GCA_049317845.1 Nodosilinea sp.
GTGTTGGGCTAAACAGCTCCGGTAGCGAGGACTTCGCCGCTGGGGCTGTTTTTGTAGTTGTAAGGTGGCGGTGGTCGAAATTCGCAGGACCAGGTGGATTGGTCAAGGCGGGGTAGGGCTGCAGTTAACCCCATAAAACCCAGAGTAATCTATCGACTTTTCACTGGATAGCGTTTTTCTCGCGGTTTGAGGGCCAGGTTAAGCTGCTGAGGAGACATTTGGGTCCGGGCCGTGACATGCCAGACCCGACTGCCACAAAGGTGGTTATAGAAGGCCACAATTCCGATCAGTACCTTGAGCCAGAAATAAACGGGAGACAGAACACAATAGAGAACACCATGGCGACGGGAGTAGTTGCAATCATCGGGGCGTAGCTTTACAGCCAGGGCTACCTGAAACATGGTGCTAAGGGTTAACAGGCCCATCATGGCTAAATTCAGATGTTCAAAGGTGAGGTCGCGGCTAACATGACTGAGGTTGATGCTCAACATCATTGGCACCACCTGCCACACCAGGGGATAGAAACACTGGCTGAACAGCAGCATTAAGACCCAGTAGGTTTTTTGAGGCGAGTCAAGGTAGGGCGATCGCCCGATTCGATCCATATAGGCCCAGGCCACCTCTAGCCAGCCCTGGCTCCACCGCTGCCGTTGCAACCATAGCCCCCGTAAACTATTGGGGGCTAGTTCGGTGGTGAGAATGGCTGGATCGTGGACCAGGCGGTAACCCTTCAGTAGTCCCCGGACCGTGGCGTCGATATCCTCGGTCAAACGCATCGGAAAAAAGCCCAGGCTGCGGATTGCCGCCGTCCGCCAGTACCCATTGGAACCCCCAAATAGGGCCGTATCGGCCAGTAGGGATCGGCCGTAATGGCTAACGCCGTAAATGCATTCAAACTCTATGGCAATTAAATGGGTAAGCCAGTTATCACCCGCATTACGAACAATATTGCGGCCCTGTACCCCGTCGTAGTCTCCCCCGCATAACCAGGCCCAGGCTAGATTTAAGCAATTGGGTGCGGGGTGGTGGTCGGCATCAAAAATACAGGTCATTTCGCCCTGGACACGCTTAAGGGCCGCATTCAGGTTTTCGGCCTTAGAGCGGCTGCGGGAAACGGGTAAAAGCACCAGAGCCGGGTGCTGATGGGCCAGCTGGCGTAGGCGATCCTCTACGGGCAGATAGGTGGGTGTGTTGTAGGCCAGAATAACTTCCCAACCCGCCGCTGGTCGATTTACCTGGGTAAGCCAATGGTCCAGGGTTTCTTCGATAATATCCTGTTCGTTGGGTAGGTAGGCTACAACTACCACTGACACAAAGGGTAGGGAAGAGCCTAGGGATCGGCCCCTGGATACTTTCTTGCCCTTTACCCAGCTCTGGATCAAGCCTCGAATGTGATTGTCGCGCTGATTCCGATGGTGATACCAGACCACCAGGGTTTCGGCGTTAATGATTGCTAGGCCAATAAAGGCCACAGCTAGTAATGCCATTTGCAGCAGGGCCAGGGTATATCCCTGTTTCAGCCAGGCCAGGTAGAGAGCCGTAGGGATGCATAGCAACCAAAGACTTAACAAAAGCAACCGTCTGGCTTTAACCAGAACAGGCCCAGCAAACAGCGCTAAGCTCAACTTCATAGGCCCTTGACTCACTTCCTGCATCTATATTAGAGGTTGTTTGAAACCTCTGGAAGAGGTTCCTGCGATCGCTCCCTGCTAAAACTATAGCTGTAGCCCCGGCTAACGGGGCAGAAAGGGTGTTTGAAATGGTTATTCACCTAAAGTTTTTGCCGAAGGTTTTCCTACCCCTGGGGACAAGTCAGAACGCTGACCCAGAGCTGACTTTTTGCTGTCTCGTAACAGGAGATAGCAAATTGACCGATCAATTGGGTTCTCAGTGTTCTAACCAAAGCGATTTCCTTGCCCTGGTCCAGCCTATCGCTGAGAGTGTCTGGAAATAAATCATCATGGTGGAGTATTCACCTGATTACCTAACCAGGGGTCAGGCTGTTTTCCACTTCAGCCTATGCCCAACTCTTCGGTGGAGGGTTGGCTGGTAAACACGTAAATCCTCTGGGTTGTCAACTGGTTTTCCAGACTTGAGGGCTGCCTGGCCTCCGATTCTGCAGGGCTGGGGTGGGGGAAAACCTGCCGATCTAGACTCACCTGAAGGCTACCGAAGGGATCTTCCCCGGCGGCAATCAAAAACGCCAACTGGTCAATGTCGGGAAACTGGTTGAAGCTATCCAGTAGAGACAGCAGCAGCCTCTGGTGGGGAGAGGATGGCGCGATCGCTACCGTACTATCCAGGCCCAGGTGGAACATCAGATGGGGCTGGCTAAACAGGGCGGCGGCCACTGGTCGAGCTTCTTCCTGGAGCACCAATCCCTGGGCAGCGGCCAACTGGCGCAACGCCTCTAGCTTCTGGTAGCGGTTAGGTAGGGATAGGGGCCCACCCTGCCAGTGAATAGCCACGGTGGCCAGGTAGGTTTGGATCATCAGATGGCCTAACTTTTGGGCCTTGGTGGCCAGGTAGCCGGAGTTATAGGGAGTGGCTTCAATAATCAGGGGTACGCGGCTAACCATCTCCAGGTCATAGCCCTTTAGACCGGCAATTTTGCGAGGATTATTGGTAATTAGACAAAATTTTTGTACGCCAATATCGTTGAGAATTTGGGCTCCAATCCCGTAGTTACGCTGGTCTACGGGTAAGCCTAGTTTTTCGTTAGCTTCTACCGTATCCAGGCCCAGGTCTTGTAAAGAGTAGGCTTTTAACTTGTTAACCAGGCCAATACCCCGGCCTTCCTGGCGTAGGTAGACCACCACCCCTCGACCGGCAGATTCAATCATTTTAAGAGCAGCCTGTAACTGCATACGGCAATCGCAGCGTAGGGATCCAAAGGCATCACCGGTTAAACATTCGGAATGGACCCGCACCATCACCGGTTCTTGGCCAAAGGTGGCGGGGTCACCCTTGACCAGGGCAACATGTTCGGAGTGATCGAGCTGGTTACGGTAGGCGTAGATTTTAAAGTGGCCAAATTGGGTGGGGAGATCGGCGATCGCCTCGCGCTGCACAAAGCGTTCGTGTTGTAGTCGGTAACTGATTAGATCGGCAATGCTCACTAACTTCAGCCCAAAGGTTTGGGCATAGTTAATTAACTCAGGCAGGCGAGCCATAGACCCATCGGGATTTTGAATTTCGCAGATCACTCCAGCCGGGTACAGGCCCGCCAGTCGGGCCAGGTCTACCCCAGCTTCGGTATGGCCGGCACGTTTGAGTACCCCTCCCTGCTTGGCCCGCAGTGGAAAAATATGGCCGGGACGCCGTAGATCGCTGGGGCGCGCATTGGGATTAATGGCCACCTGAATGGTGCGGGCCCGGTCTTCGGCAGAAATTCCCGTGGTCACTCCCCAGCTGAGGGCGGCATCAATACTGACGGTAAAGGCGGTTTGCTCGTTTTCATCCTCAAAGGTAGTGGGACTAACCATCAGGGGTAGATCCAGTTGATCCAGCCGTTCTCCAGTCATAGCCAGACAGATCAACCCCCGCGCCTCAACCGCCATAAAGTTGATGATGTCGGGAGTGGCAAACTGGGCGGCACAGATCACATCCCCCTCGTTTTCCCGGCTTTCGTCGTCAACTACAACGATGGCCCGCCCAGCGGCCAGATCGTAAAGGGCTGATTCAATTGAGTCGAACTTAAACTCAGACTGCTGGTATTCCATTTGGATCTCTAATAAAGCCATTGCCCAAGGCAATCACTCAAATTCTAGTGCGATCCCTACCTTCCTAGCTTGAGAGCCAATCTGTTGTCCCTTTGAGTCTGAAGAGCTGGCCAGTGGTACCCTAAAAAGTAATGCCGTTGCGGATACTTGCTATATTTTTTTCGGGCCCGATGACCTGACGGAATCCCTACTATCCAGTTATGCCTCTATTTTTGTGGTCTTCCCTGCCGGGACCGGTACAAGGTACGTCTCTGTTTGTCCTCAGGTGTACCGTTGGTCTTTTCCTGCTCTGGAGTGGGTCGGTGCAGGCCGCCGTGCAAATGCGGGTGGCCATTGCCGCAGGCCAGGCCCAGGTCTCCCTGGGTAGTTCTACCGCAGCGGTGGTCAAAAACTTCCAGGGCCAGAGCTTGGGCCAAATTCCCCAGGGCCAATCCCTCACGGTCACCAGCGACCACGACCAGTTGCACCTGGGGGCGTTCCAGGGGCAGGCCCTTTGGGTGGAGCCCAGCGGTAATGGTCAGATTTTTATTAACAATGCCGGGTACCGGGGTCGAGTTCTGGTAGTCCCCAGGGAAAATCGGGTTACCGCCATCAATTGGGTAGACCTGGAAGCCTATCTCTATAGCGTTTTAGGGGGGGAAATGCCTACCAGCTGGCCCCAGGAGGCCCTTAAGGCTCAGGCGGTAGCAGCCCGGTCCTATGCGCTCTATCAGCGGGAACAGAACAGGGCTAATCTCTACGATGTCGATAGCGATACGGCTTCCCAGGTTTATCGGGGTTTGGCGGCCGAGGCTGCCCCTACCATCGCCGCAGTTAATGCTACCCGGGGCCAGGTTCTTACCTACAGGGGGCGGGTGATTGAGGCGGTATTTCATGCCTCTTCGGGAGGGATGACTGAGAATGTGGAGGATATCTGGCAGCAGTCCCTACCCTACCTGCGCAGTGTTCCCGACTTTGACCAGAATTCTCCCGTGTTTCGCTGGAGTCAAACCTTCTCGATGGGTGAGTTTCAGCAGCGAGTTCCCGGGCTGGGTCGTTTGGTCGGGGTGCTTAACCCCCGCACAACGCCCCAGGGTCGGGTGTTGTCGGTGGAGTTGCAGGGGGCCGAGGGGGAGCGCCGTTTTAGTGGCGCAGAACTACGTCAGGCCCTGGGTCTGAAAAGTAACTTGTTTACCATTACTACCGTTGGTGATACGGTGCGGGTGGAAGGCCGGGGCTACGGCCATGGCCTGGGACTGAGCCAATGGGGAGCTCGCAGTTTAGCGTTGGGGGGCTACCGTTATTTTCAGATTCTGGCCCACTACTATCAGGGTACGGTACTGTCCTATATTCAAATCGCCCGTCGACCCTAGGCCCGGCCCGACTGGTTGGTTTAGGGTGGGGCCTGTCTGGGGTAGGTGGGGTAGGACTTGCCTGGAAGGACCCCGAGGCGGTAAGCTCAAGCCACTAAGGCGGGGTAGGGGTGGATACTATGGCTGGAGCGATCGCAGAAAATACCATCAATGCCGGGGGGCTGGACTGGTTCTATCGTCAGGCTGACCCCGTGGGAACCAGCCAACGGCCTCCAGTGCTTTTACTCCATGGCCTGGTTTCCCAGAGCTATAGCTGGCGGGGTGTGATGCCTACCCTGGCCGAGCAGGGTTTTGCTGCGATCGCCCCGGACTGGATTGGCCACGGTTTTTCCGCCAAACCTGACCGCCGTGACTTCCCCTATACGCCAGCTGCCCTGGTGGCGGCCCTGGCCGATCTGGTTGAGACCCTCGACCTTCCTCCCTGCCATCTAGTCGCCCAGGGTTTTCTGGGTAGCGTGGGGATCCAATATGCCCTCACCCATCCCGATCGGGTTGATCGGTTGGTGATTGTCAACGCCCCCATTAGCCCTGCCGCCAAACTGCCCTGGAAAATTCGTCAGATGGGTATTCCCCTGGCCGGAGATATGATTACCCAGGATCCCCTGCTGGTGGATCGCACCCTGGAGGGGGGTGGCCCCTATCAGATTGATGACGAAGATTTAGATGTTTACCGCCGTCCCTTTCTCAAAAGTTCAGAGGTGGGACGGGCGCTCCTGGCTACGGTGCAGCGGCTCGACTTGGCCACCGTGAGCCAGGCGATCGCCGCTGGTCTACAGGATTGGGACCATCCGACCTTACTGCTCTGGGGCTTAAAGGATCCCTGGCTACCCGTGAGCCTGGCGGAGACCTGCCTGAGTACCCTGGCCCAGGGGCAACTAGTGGGTCTGGAGGAAGTGGGTCACTACGCCCAGGAGGACTGGGCAGAAAAGGTGGCGACTGCCCTCGATAGTTTTTTCCGGCAGATGGTGGTGTGAGGGTGGGTTATCCTGAAAACGAAAATCCTAGAGCCCTGCCCTTCACCCCTCAGTGTACCTGACCCGTCTTTCCCTCCAGCACTTTCGTAACTACGGCCACCAGCAGATTCAGTTGGGGGCGGCTAAGACCATTTTGGTGGGGGAAAATGCCCAGGGCAAGTCTAACCTCCTAGAGGCTGTGGAGTTACTGGCGACCCTGCGCTCCCATCGGGCCAGCCGCGATCGCGACCTGGTGCAGCAGGGCCAGTCCCAGGCTGTAATCACCGCCAATGTAGAGCGTCAGACCAGTGCCCAGGCTCTGGCCATGGTGCTGCGTCAGAGCGGTGGTCGCACCCTCCGCCTCAACGGCGAAACCCTGCGCCGCCAGCTTGACTTTCTGGGGGCCCTAAATGCGGTGCAGTTCTCCAGCTTAGATCTAGATTTGGTGCGGGGTGGCCCTGCCGAGCGTCGCACCTGGCTAGATACCCTGCTGCTGCAACTGGAGCCGGTCTATGCCCATCTGCTTAGCCAGTACAATCAGGTGTTGAAACAACGTAATGCCTTAATCAAACAGTCCTCTGGAGCCCAGGGGGAAAGCTTACCCGCCCCAGCCCAACTGGCCCTATGGGATGCCCAACTGGCCAGCCTGGGGACCCAGGTGATGCGGCGACGGCGACGGGCTCTGGAACGCCTGGCTCCCCTTGCCCACCGGTGGCACCAGGCGATTAGCGGTCAGCGGGAAGACCTCACCCTCACCTACCAGCCCAATGTGCCCATGGAGCGGGATGATCCTGCCAGTATTCAGGCCAGCTTCCTAGAGAAGATCCAGCAACGGGCGATCGCCGAGCAGCAACAACGTACCACCCTGGTGGGTCCCCATCGGGATGACATTAGCTTTGATATCAACGCTGCCCCTAGTCGTCACTACGGCTCCCAGGGCCAACAGCGGACCCTGGTGCTGGCTCTGAAGCTGGCGGAACTCTACCTGATTGAGGAGGTGATTGGCGATCCTCCCCTGCTACTGCTGGATGATGTCCTGGCCGAACTTGACCTATACCGGCAGAATCAACTCCTGGAGGCGATTCAGGACCGCTTTCAAACCCTAATTACCACCACCCACCTGGGCTCCTTCGATAGTCAGTGGATGGAGAGATCCCAGATTTTGACCGTCCAGGCTGGGCAGATCGAAGGGGGAAGGCAATTGCTTAACTAACCCCCAGGGTATGGCCCTAGCCACCGTTGAGGGGAGAAGGCGGGTCAGAACGCCGACCCAGCCCTCACCTTTGGATGGCTCGTAACAGGAAGCCTGTCACTTACGAGTCATCCAATTAACCGATCGATGGCAGTCCTTAGGGTTCTGGTCCAAGCTATAGACCTGCCCTTAGTACTGGGGAATAGAGGGGTCAACCTCCTGGCTCCAGGCCAGAATGCCGCCTTTCACATTGGTACCTTCAATACCGTGCTGCTTCAGGATAGCCAGAGCCTTGGCCGATCGCCCACCCATTTTACAGTGAACGATCAGACGTTGACCATTCACCAGATGTTTTACCTTATCGACTCCATGGCCACTTTCAATATCCGGCAGCGGGATCAACACTGATCCAGGGATCCGGGCAATTTCGTACTCATTGGGGTTCCGCACGTCCACCAGGAGGATATCCTCACGGCCCCCTGTTAGGATCTGGTGCAGTTCCACTACGGTCATCTCAGCGATCGCCTGGCGTTCCTCTTCAGCTTCCTGACTAGCTTGGGGAATGCCACAGAACATTTCGTAGTCAATTAGCTGATCAATCACTGGCCGAACTGGGTTAGGTCGTAGCTTTAACTCTCGAAAGGTCATGTCCAGAGCGTTGTAGAGTAGCAGTCGACCGCTGAGGGTGCGACCGGTCCCGAGAATCACCTTAATGGTTTCGTTGGCTTGAATAGTGCCAATAATTCCTGGCAACACCCCTAGTACTCCCCCTTCGGCGCAGGAGGGCACCATGCCCGGCGGTGGTGGTTCGGGATACAGATCCCGATAGTTAGGACCATCCTGGTAGTTAAATACGGTGGCCTGTCCTTCGAAGCGAAAGATCGAGCCATACACGTTGGGCTTATCCAGGAGCACGCAGGCGTCGTTCACCAGGTAACGGGTTGGAAAATTATCGGTGCCGTCTACTACTACATCGTAGGGTTTGAAAATATCCAGGGCATTTTCAGCACTCAGTCGGGTTTCGTAGAGGTCTACCTGGCAATGGGGATTAATGTCTAAAATCCGTTGTTTGGCAGAGGCAATTTTGGGTTTGCCAACCCAGGACTGACTGTGGATAATCTGACGATGTAGGTTCGATTGGTCGACCACGTCAAAGTCAACAATGCCAATGTTGCCAATTCCCGCCGCCGCCAGGTATAACAACAGGGGGGATCCTAACCCCCCGGTGCCGACGCAGAGAACGCTGGCGGCTTTGAGTTTTTTCTGACCCTCCAGGCCGACCTCTGGCAGAATAATGTGGCGGGAGTAGCGTTCGTACTCCTCCTTGGTCAGTTGAATGGTGTCCAAGTTTGGATTTAGCATCGTCTTCAAGCAAGAAATGGATAGGGGCAAGGGGGTGGGGTAAGGGAAAATTGCCCATCTCTCCAGCTTAGGTCAAGAGCAGGACTTTGAGGTTGATTTGGGTAACACTTGCGAACCGTTTCCCTGGTTCCATAGCCCTAAACCCTGGCCAGGGAGCACTGACATCTTTCCAGAGGGGGGTTTAGGTGGGTAGCCAGGGAGTTAGTTCTACTGTTAATCCGTAGGATCCGTATAGTATTACTTGGGCCAGAATCCTTAGGGTAAGGTTGATCGGGGAAAGCTAAGCCTGAATAGGTGTTATAGTCCGCCTTCCCCCGGTTACACATGGCTACAGTTATAAGCCTACTGTTTTTATATCTGAATCGAATCGAAAAGCAAAATTAATGAATCATAGCTTACAAGATGTATCCTGCATATGAAGATAGCCTGGTCTCTATAGTCCTTAGAACTACAAAGAAAAGAGATGTATTGTTTCTCAATGAGGCTATAAGAAGTATAGCTTTAAATAAATATAGACCTATTGAAGTCGTCCTTGTCGTCCAGGCGGATGACAATATTTTTATTAAAAAAATAAAGCAGTTAATAGATAGTTATCAAGATCTTAAATTTTCTATTAATTTAGTTGTCAACCCAACTGATCAAGATCAACGAACTAGAAATCTAAATCTAGGAATTGATAGAGCAAAAGGTAGATATCTTGGGTTTCTAGACGACGACGATATCTTTTATGAAAACCATATACTGGATTTAATTTATCCTCTCAGTCAGTCAGAGCATATTGCATGGAGTTATGGTGATGTTATCTTAGTTTCCTGCTCTATGGATGATTCAAATAAAATTATTCGGAAAACCTACGGTATTTCCTATGGAAAAGTTTTTGATCTGGAAGATTTTTTTCGTGGCAACTTTATTCCAATTCATGCCTACTTGATTGATAGAGCTAGAGTTGATTCGGACCTGCTTAAATTCGATGAAACCTTTGCTTTGGCTGAAGATTATGCCTTTCTACTAAGGCTAGCTGTTAATTATCAGCCCTGCTATGTTAAAGAGCTCGTGAGTGAATATCGAATCTTTAAAGACCTGAGTAACTCTACTCTCATAATTAATGATTTATTTAAGATACCCGATCGGTCTAAAATTAAAGCCTGGAGTAAGGCTCTATGGCAGATCGAAGTCCTGAAAGAGCGTCTGTTGCCTGCTTATACCTCTGGGCTGTTTTCCCAAAAGTTGAGAAAGTATTTTTTTTATCATTTCCCAGATGTGAAAATATTCTTACAGTATAAGCTTCCAGCTTTAAGGCGATTTCTGATAGATATTTTTCATGGGTTAGGATTCATGGATTAATGCTAATAATGCAGAATTTTAATGATTTATTTCGTTACTGTTAATTATTATTCCCGTGACTGGATTCAGGCTTTGATTGCCTCTGTTACCGCTGGCATTACCGATTCCTACCATATCCTGGTGGTTGATAATTCACCGGAGGAAACAGCCCTGCAATCTTTGGTAACTGATCGCACGACTATTCTTGAATCCGGTAGTAATCTGGGTTTTGGTCAAGCCTGTAACCTGGGAATTGACTACGCCTGGCAACACCATCGCCAGGCGCTGGTGTGGTTGATTAACCCTGATGCGGTGATTCACCCTGGTGCTGACACCTACGTCCAGAGTTGTTTCAGGGAAGACCCCGCCCTGGCTATTCTGGGTACACAAATTCTGACCGCTGACGGGTCAATTTGGTTTGGCCACGGCACGTTTAATCCCTGGACTGGTTCGGTAAAGCATCACCGTACTCCCCTTCAGCCTTCTTCCCAGGAATTGACCATTTCTTCTCAGTGGGTAACGGGCTGTAGCCTGGTACTCAATTTAGCGGTTTTTCAGGAATGTCCTGGGTTTAGCGATCGCTACTTCCTTTATTGCGAAGACACTGACCTCTGTCTCCGCTACGGTCGACAGGGGTATGGGGTCGCTGTCACCCAGCATCCCCTGGTTACCCATCAGGTTTCTGCCCTGATTGGTCGCTACCCTGGTCTGATGTACCAACACTACACCTACGGTCGCCTTACCCTGCTGCGGTACCACGGCACGGTCTTGGGGCTGGGGCTTTACCTACTCCATAGCCTGTTGCAGGGATTACTGCGGCTGCCCTGGCAACCTGTTCGAGCTTGGGGACGGTGGCGGGGGCTGGGTCAGTTTTTGCGGAGATGGGTATACCCTTAGGGGGAGTTTAGATTAGTTCACCCCAGGGTTAGCAACTGGATTGGGGTGACCAGTGTCATACTAGCAATTCAAGCATTCTCCCCTCCTATGACCGACTTCCTCGCCCCCCTCAACCCTGCCCAGCGCCAAGCGGTGGAGCACTACTGCGGTCCGCTGCTGGTGGTGGCGGGGGCCGGGTCGGGCAAAACCCGGGCCCTCACCTACCGGATTGCCAACCTGGTGTTGACCCACAAAACCGATCCCGACAGTATTCTGGCGGTCACCTTCACCAATAAGGCCGCTAAGGAAATGAAGCAGCGGATTGAGGTGCTGTTTGCCGAGCAGGATGCCCAGGCCCGCTACGGTAAGCCCCTCTCCACCCTGGGGGAGGCGGAGCAAACCCGACTCAAGTCCCAGGTCTATAAAAATGTCACCAAGCATCTGTGGATTGGCACCTTCCATGCCCTCTGCGCCCGGTTGCTGCGGCTTGACATCGAAAAGTACCAGCATCCGGCGGGCTACCGCTGGAACAGAAACTTTTCGATTTTTGACGAGTCCGATGCCCAGGGTCTGGTCAAAACCATCGTCACCCAAACCCTAAATTTAGATGACAAGAAGTTTAACCCCCGCTCGGTGCGGTTTGCCATTAGTAACGCTAAAAACCAGAAACTCAGCCCGGAGGAGCTGGAGCAGGAGCAGCCCAACTATCGGGGCAAGGTGATTGCCGATGTGTATCGCCACTACCAGAAGGCCCTGGCGGAAAATAACGCCCTGGACTTTGATGATTTAATTCTGCTACCGGTGTACCTGTTTCAACAAAACGAATCGGTGCTGGGCTACTGGCACAGTCGCTTTCGCCACATCTTGGTGGACGAGTACCAGGATACTAACCGCACCCAGTACGAACTGATCCGGCTGCTGGCCACCAATGGGGAAGAAATTGCCACCTACGATAATTGGCAGCATCGCTCAGTGTTTGTGGTGGGTGATGCCGATCAAAGCATATATTCCTTTAGGTCTGCTGACTTCACCATTTTGATGAACTTTCAGGATGATTTTGGGGACCGGCTGCCGGATGACGACACCCGCACCATGGTGAAGCTGGAGGAGAACTATCGCTCCACCGCCAATATTCTGGAGACGGCTAACCACCTGATTGAGCACAACACCGAGCGCATTGATAAGGTGTTGCGCCCCACCCGGGGGGAGGGGGAGCCGATCTACTGCTACTGCGCCGACGATGAAACCGCCGAGGCGGCCTTTGTGATCGATCAGATACGTAACCTGGAGATCCAACATCCCGAGCTCAATTGGGGAGATTTTGCTATTCTTTACCGCACCAATGCCCAGTCCCGCGCCTTTGAGGAAGTCCTTACCCGCTATAGCCTGCCCTACCAGGTGGTGGGGGGGCTGCGCTTCTACGATCGCCGCGAGATCAAGGATGTGCTGGCCTACCTGCGGGCGATCGCCAACCCCTACGACAGCCTCAGCCTGAAGCGGGTGATCAATATGCCCAAGCGGGGGGTGGGCAAGGGCACCCTGGATAAACTCGAGCAGGCTGCCCAAACCCTGGGCAATATCCCCCTGTGGGAGATCCTCAGCGATGAAACCTCCGTAAAGACCCTGGCGGGGCGATCGGCTCGGGGGGTCCTGGAGTTTACCGATCTGATTAAGAAATATCGTCAGACTATGGACGATCAAAAGGGATCGGAACTTCTCCAGGGCCTGCTGGAGGACAGTGGCTACCTGGTCGCCCTCAAAGCCGAGGGCACCGATGAGGCCGACGATCGCTTCGGCAACGTCCAGGAACTCTACAATGCTGTGCTGCAATTCGAGGAAGACAGCGACGATCCGTCCCTCCTGGCCTTTCTGTCCAATGCTTCCCTGGCCTCCGACCTGGACGATGGCAAGGAGGCCGGGAATACCGTTTCCCTGATGACCCTGCACGCCTCTAAGGGCTTGGAATTTCCTGTTGTTTTCCTGGTGGGATTGGAGCAGGGCCTATTCCCTAACCACCGATCTCTCGAAGATCCCGCCGCCACCGAAGAAGAACGACGCCTCTGCTACGTCGGCATCACCCGTGCCCGGGAGCGCCTGTTCATCACCCATGCCCGGGAGCGTCGTCTCTACGGCAACCGCGAACCCGCCAGTCCCTCCCTATTTTTAGGGGAACTACCGGCGGAGTTAGTCAGTGGTAACCGGGGACCCCAACGACTCACCACCTCCATGGCAACTCTCCGTAAACAACGGCAAACCACCGCCCAACCTGGCAGTGGGGCCCATCAGGTGGACTGGAACGTGGGGGATAGGCTTCTGCACCAGACCTACGGTACCGGTGAGGTGACCCATATTTTTGGGGCGGGTAACAAAATCTGTCTAGCGGTGCAATTTCCCACCCAGGGTCGTAAGATTATCGATCCTAAATTGTCAGTATTGCAAAAAGTTGACTGAAAAGCCTGGAAACTCACGCCATCGGCCCCAGGGGAGGGCATCTTCATCAGAGTCGCGACGGAGCCTGGTCCATTGGTCTGGCTCGCCGCCGCTCCCTGGTTCATGGCTACCCCTATATCCTCAGGTCTCTTGCCGTTAAGTCTTAGGAAGTCCCCCTACAATGGAGATTTATCCCCCTGCCCTGCTTGCCCATGGCTACCGACTACCTCAAACGCATTCTTACCGCTCGGGTTTACGATGTTGCCCAGGAAACTCCCCTGGAAGTAGCCGCCAATTTATCGGCCCGCTTAGGTAACCGTTTGCTACTCAAGCGGGAGGATATGCAGTCGGTATTTTCCTTTAAGCTGCGAGGGGCCTACAACAAAATGGCCCATCTCTCGCCTGACCAACTGGCCCAAGGGGTAATCGCCTCCTCCGCCGGCAACCATGCCCAGGGGGTAGCGCTGGGGGCCAGGCATCTGGGTAGCCGCGCCATTATTGTCATGCCCACCACTACCCCAGCCCTCAAAGTCAATGCGGTTAAGGACCGGGGGGGAGAGGTGGTGCTTTACGGTGAAACCTACGATGATGCCTACGACTACGCCCGTCAGCTCAGTGAGGAGAAGGGGCTAACCTTTATCCATCCCTTTGATGACCCCGATGTAATTGCTGGTCAGGGTACCATCGCCATGGAAATTCTCCGTCAGCATCCCCAGCCCATCCATGCCATTTTCGTGGCCATTGGTGGGGGTGGGTTGATTGGCGGTATTGCCACCTACGTTAAACAACTGCGGCCCGAAATTAAAATCATCGGTGTAGAGCCTGTGGAGGCCGATGCCATGGCTCAGTCCCTACAGGCAGGAAAACGGGTGCGCCTATCCCAGGTGGGGTTATTTGCCGACGGGGTAGCGGTGCGCCAGGTGGGGGAAGAAACCTTTCGGCTCTGTCAGCAGTACCTGGACGACATTATTCTGGTGGGTACGGATGACACCTGTGCCGCCATTAAGGATGTGTTTGAAGACACCCGATCAATTCTAGAACCTGCCGGTGCCCTGGCCATTGCTGGCGCTAAGGCCTATGTTGAACGCACCGGCATTACCCATCAGACCCTGGTAGCGGTGGCCTGTGGCGCCAACATGAACTTCGATCGCCTGCGGTTTGTTGCCGAGCGAGCCGAATTGGGGGAACAACGGGAGGCGATTTTTGCGGTCACCATTCCCGAAAAGCCCGGGAGCCTCAAGGCCTTTTGTGAGTGTTTGGGCACCCGTAACCTGACGGAATTTAACTACCGCATCGCCGACCAGCGAGAAGCCCATATCTTTGTCGGCCTGCAGGTTCAGGGCCGGTCCGATGCCCAGGCTATGGCCAGCTTGTTTGAAGCCCACGGGCTGAAAACCCTGAACCTATCCGATGACGAACTGGCTAAGATGCACCTGCGTCACATGGTGGGAGGTAAGTCACCCCTGGCTCAGGACGAATTACTCTACCGCTTCGAATTTCCTGAACGCCCGGGAGCCTTGATGAAGTTTGTCAGCGCCATGAGTCCGGCCTGGAACATCAGCCTATTTCACTATCGCAACAATGGTTCTGACTATGGCCGCATCGTGGCTGGGATTCAAGTTCCGCCAGCGGAAATGGCCCAGTGGCAGATTTTTCTCGATAGCCTGGGCTACCAGTACTGGGACGAAAACCAGAATCCTGCCTACCAGTTATTTTTGGGCTGAGGGGTAGGGGAGGCAAGCTTCAATCGGTGCCTCTCTGGCCCTAGTCAGGGCTGGTTAAGGATGGGTGTGCCTATCCCCCACTGACGGGAGGCAGGAGTACCACCTCATCCCCTTCTGTCATGGGCAGGGAGGGATCTACCACCGCTAGATTTACCCCAAAGCCGGTGCGATCGCGCCAGAGCTCCAGCTCTGGATGCTCCTGCAGCACCCGATCCAAGACCGCTGCTACGGGGCTACCGGGGGGAAAGGTCCACCGTAGTTCCGGTAGGCCATAGACCTCCTGATAGATGGCAAAGAGTTTCACCGTAACGCTAATCTGATCCATTTCGGGACTTTCCCCAACCCAGGGAGGAATCACAGGTTAGAGGCCAAGCTGGGTAGACACTCTGCCCCACCCACCCCATAGCGGCTGGCCAGCTCAGCCGGGGACATGGTTTCGTACTGCTCAAAGGGTTGGTGAATCCAGGGATTATCCGGCAGGTACACCACGCAGTAATCTGGCTTAATGAAGGAGGAGGCCTTATGCCAGAGGACCGCAGTGCGGATGTCCTCGATCCGGGAACCGTACCGCTCCCTTAACCAGAGAATCGCCTGATCGAGACTATGGCCTGAGTCCACCAGGTCATCCACCAGCAGGACGCGACTTCCCAGTTCCGCTGTGGTCATAGTCAAATCGCGGGAAAAGGTAACCTTGCCCCGGGTTCGCCCATCGACCCCTCCATAGGAGGCGGTGGACAGAATGGCCAGGGGTTGATCAAACAACCGGCAGAGAATATCCCCTACCCGCAGTCCACCCTTGGCTAGACAGACAATTTGATTGAAGCACCAGCCCGAGGCGTAGATTTGGGTGGCCAGTTTTTCAATATCCCGGTGATAGTCGTCCCAACTGACGTAGAAATCGGCCATGGCAATGGGGCTTTGAAAGGGTTAGACGTGCCATCGTCTGGGGAAAAGGGGAAGAGGCCAGGAGTGGAACGGTTCCCAGATTGGCTCCCAACAGAACAACTAGCGATGGAGAAATAATACACTGAGGACGCCGGTTCCTTCATCCCCCATTTCCGATGGCTGATCTTCCCAAGTCCGATTCCTCACCCCTGCCCCTGGGCGCCAAGCTTGCCTTCGGTGCCGGAGACTTTGGTCCCGGTATGACTGCCAACCTGCTGGCCTTTTCCTTTCTGATTTTCCTCACCACCACGGCGGGCTTAAGTGCGGCGGCCGCCGGATCGGTGCTGGCGATTGGCAAGGTGTGGGATGCGGTCAACGATCCCTTGATTGGCTACCTCAGCGATCGCAGCCGCAGCCGTTGGGGCCGCCGCTACCCCTGGATTGCCCTGGGGGCCCTCCCCTTTGGCCTTACCTTCTTTCTGACCTGGATTGTGCCCGGCTGGGAGAGCGACACCGCCCGTTTCTGGTACTACGTGGTGATTTCCCTGGTGTTTCAGATGTTTTACACCGTGGTCAACCTGCCCTATACCACCCTTACCGCCGAACTCACCCAGGACTACGACGAGCGCACCGAACTCACCGCCTTTCGCCTGGGGGCCTCTCTACTGGGGGCGATTTCGGCTCTGGCCCTGGGACTGGTGGTGTCTAAACTGGTCACCGATAGTCGACAGCAGTACCTGATTTTGGCAGGGCTGTGCAGTGTGCTGTCCGTACTGCCCCTGTTTTGGTGTGTACTGGGCACCTATCCTACGGCGGTACGGCGGGGAGCTCTCCAACCCCAACAGACTACGGAGGTAGGTCTATCCTTTGTTCAGCAGGTGCGCCTGGTGCTGGCTAACCGGGCCTTTATGTTTGTAGTGGGTATTTACCTGTTTGCCTGGTTGGCCTTGCAAATGACCGCCACCATTATTCCCTTCTACGCCACCTTCTGGATGGGATTGCCCTCTTATTTTCTGGTAGCTTTGCTGGTGCAGGGATCCGCCATTGTGATGATGGTTGGGATCAACCGGATCAGCCGCCGCTGGGGTAAGCAGGAAGCCTTTTACCTGGGCTTGGGCACCTGGATCATTGCCCAGGCCTTTTTGTTTTTTATCCAACCAGGACAAACCGCCGCCCTCTACCTGGTGTGTATAGTGGTTAGTTTTGGCGTAGCTGCCGCCTACGTGGTGCCCTGGGCCATGCTGCCCGATGTGATTGAACTGGATGAACTGCAAACCGGCCAGCGGCGGGAGGGCCTGTTCTATGCCTTTATGACCCTGCTGCAAAAGGTGGGGTTGGCCCTGGGGTTGCTGGTGGTGGGGTTTGCCCTGCAAGCTTCGGGATTTGACTCTAGGGCCAGCCAGCAACCAGCCTCGGCTTTGCTGACCATCCGTATCTTCATTGGCCCTGTACCCATGGTGCTACTGCTAGCGGCCCTGGGATTGGCCCGGTTCTACCCGATTAGCCGCCAGGTGCACGCAGAGATCTTACTGCGTCTGGCGGAACGACGGCGGCAGGATTGAGGTGTTACTGTAAAAAAAATAACTGACAAGTCAGAAGACAGCCCTATAGGCTGCGATTGATCCCCAACTACCCCAGAAAGTTGTGGCTTAGCCGCTGAAAACTTAAGGTTTAATGGGAATAGATACAGAAAATGGCCCCCAACCACCAGGTTAGAGCCGTTTCTGTGTAGGTCCCAATATCCTTCCACCCTAGCAGATGACTGGCGACAGTTCCCTATCGGTCGAAGCCCGGCTGGCCCTAAGTTTGGCCCTTACCAAGCTACCTGACCCGCAATTTAATCTGCTGGTGTTTAGCCTGAACCCACCCCCAGGTATTTTGCCGTCTAATCTGGCGGCTCAGGGCGATCGGGTGGTGGTGCTGCTGCAGTGGGTGGAGAACAACGGCCCCGGTCTGGCGGTGCTCCAGCAGGCCTTAGCCCAGATCACCGGCCAGGCGATCGCCCCCCCAGGTAAGGCCCCAACCCCGGAACCCACCACCACCGGCAAGATCTTTATCTCCTACCGTCGGGATGATAGCGCCAGCGACACGGGCCGCATCTATGACCGCCTGGCCCAGGAGTTTGGCCGCGACAACATCTTTAAGGACGTAGACAGCATCCCCTTCGGCGTGGACTTTGCCCAGCACATCGACCAGGAGGTGGGCCGCTGTCAGGTGTTGCTGGTGGTGATGGGTAAGAATTGGGTGACACCCCGCCTGCAAAACCCCGATGACTTTGTCCGGCTGGAAATAGAGTCAGCCCTGGGTCGGGGTATTCCTGTGGTGCCGGTGTTCCTGGAGGGGGTGACTGCCCCTCCCCCCCGAGACCGACTACCGGAGTCCCTCCATCCCCTAATTCGCCGCAATGGCACCCAGGTCGGCCATGACCCGCGCTTCCATGCTGATATGGGCCGCCTGGTCAAAGGCCTACGAGACTACTTCCAACAGCCTAGCCGCCCAGTTCAGCCATCACCGCCCCCAGTAATCCCTAGCCAAACCGTCCTGGGTGGTAGTGCCTCCCAGGTGAATGAGCCGACCGGCCCGGTGTTTACGGGCCCTATGACCGGCAACACCATTAACATTAACTCCTCTGACACCACGGCCCCTGCACCAGTCCAGCCCCAGGACTCATCTGAACCAGACCCCAGCTATCCCTGCTTTGGCTTTGAGGTGGTGACGGTTGACTCTCAGGGGCAGATCATAGAGCGCAGAAAGGCCAGTGCCCCCTACCAAACTGTAGACCTGGGAAAGGGCGTGACCCTGGACATGGTGCTGATTCCCGGCGGCAGCTTCATGATGGGCTCTCTCGATA
>JBMOHM010000058.1:0-18650 GCA_049317845.1 Nodosilinea sp.
GGGCTTGCGGGGTGGGTTTGTGTACCGTAGCAATCTGGCAGATGCCAGGTCATAAGCAACAGTCTAGAAGGGATTCGGACTCGCCTCTACCCTATTAACCATGGCAGAGGCGGTGGTGATTAGGGGATACCCAAGGGAAATTTCAGGATTGCCAGAATACAATTGATCTTGATCAATCCCCCTGGATCAACATCACCATGGTTACCAGTCCTTTTTCCCCTTTACCCGAGGTTCCAGCCCACCGCCAAACCGGTTCGGAAACCTATCTGTTGGGTCAGTCCTTGCCGTTCCTGCGGGATTGGGTCACGGCCCAGGGGCAACCTCCCTACCGGGGACAGCAGTTACACAACTGGCTTTACCAAAGGGGGGCGCGATCGCTACAGGAGATCAGTGTTTTTCCTAAGAGTTGGCGGCAGACCCTGGCCGATGTCAGGGTGGGGCGATCCAGTCTCTACCATCGGACCGTCGCGAGAGATGGCACGGTTAAGTATCTATTGCAACTGGGGGATGGGGAGATTATTGAAACGGTGGGTATTCCCTCAGATCGGCGATTGACCGTATGTGTATCTTCCCAGGTGGGCTGCCCCATGGCCTGTGATTTCTGCGCCACCGGTAAAGGTGGCTTTAGACGTAATCTTGAGACCCACGAAATTGTTGACCAGGTGCTGACGGTACAGGAAGACTTTGGCCAGCGGGTTAGCCACATTGTCTTCATGGGTATGGGAGAGCCCCTGCTGAATAGCGCTGCTGTGATTGCTGCCATTCATTGCCTCAACCAGGATGTGGGGATTAGCCAGCGATCCATGACCCTGTCTACGGTGGGGTTGCCGGGGCGCATTCGGCAGTTGGCGGAGGCCCAACTCCAGGTTACCCTGGCCATTAGTCTGCATGGATCAAATCAGGGCCAGCGTCTAGAGTTGATTCCCAGCGCCAAAGCCTATCCCCTGGAAACCCTATTAGAAGAATGCCGGGACTACGTCAACTGGACCGGGCGTCGGGTTACCTTTGAATACATCTTATTGGCGGGGCTGAACGATCAAGCTGACAATGCCAGGGAACTGGCTCAACACCTGCGGGGGTTTCAAAGCCATGTCAACCTGATTCCCTACAATCCGATCGCCGAAGCGGCCTATCAACGACCCAGTGAAGCCAGCATTAAGGCCTTTGTGGCCACCCTGAAGGCCCACCATATTGCGGTCAGTGTACGCTACTCCAGAGGTTTAGAGGAAAATGCGGCCTGTGGTCAACTGCGGGCCTCTCGGGTGAGTAGTCTGGAAACGGGGGCCAAACTCGGTCACTCGTGAATTGAGCCATCGGGCATAATTGCGCCGGTTAGAATTGCCCCGGTCATTTTAATCATGGTGCGGCCTCCCACCGCCACCTTGGCTCCGCTTAAGTCAGCGCCACTCAGATCGGCACCACTAAAGTCAGCCCCAATCAGGTCGGCTTCCCGCAGGTTGGCGTGGCTCAGATCGGCCTGCAGAAGATTGGCTCGAAATAGCTTAGCCCGACTCAGGTTAGCCCGGTTTAAATTAACCTTGTGGAGAAAGGCGTCACTCAGGTCGGCTCCACTCAGGTTTGCTTCACTCAGGTTACGGCTGGCGAAATCCTTTTCCCGCAGATTTGCTCCCCGCAGGTCAGCCCCGCTCAGGTCAGGACTTTGCCGCGATCGATGGGGACTACTACTGCCATGGCGAGTGTGGGCATTGTAGGTGTTATAGCCCTGGTCGTTGCTGGCAGGGGAAGGTGGTTGGGTTTTAGCCTGGGAAGCTCCTACCCCCGCCGCCGCATCCCGGCGTTGACGATAGGTCTGCTGGTCGCCGTGGGGGGGCTCTTGGGCCGAGTTGTGGGTGCTGCTGCTGGTCTGGCTGCCAGAGGCGTTAGGGGCCGCCTCGGAGGGGCTATGGTCGCTACGAGCATGGGAATAATAGGGGTTTTGATAGCGATGAGAGTTGGTACTATCTGTCGATGGACCATGGCTACTGTGGTGATGGGTATGGGTGTCATATCCCTTGGTTTGATAGCGATGGGTCTCGGATGGGCGGTGGCTATTATAGGTGGTTCGATAGCTGTAGCTATGGCTATGACTACTCCCAGTCGTACTACTGGCAGAGCCAGGATGACGCCCATTACCGTTACGGCTATGGGACCGCAGTAGCTCCCGGGCTTGGTTCAGGGCCTTAATCTTATCTTGAGCTTTTTGATACAGGCGTTCGTTATCCTGGGGAATGCGATCGGGATGCCAGACAAAGACCAAATCCTTATAGGCCCGGTTGACCTCTTCCATGGAGGCACCAGGTTCTAATTCTAGAATTCGATAGGCATTGTCCAGCTCTCGCATGGGCCGTAAATCTCGTACTGATACCTGAAGACTAGTATAGTCCGATCACATTTTAGGCGGCTTCATCCCTCCTGCGTCGATCTACCGTAGGATCTCCTGGATAGCTTAAGAAGTTGGTTAGCACCCTAGCCACTTTTAACAGGGTACACAGGGGATTGGAAAAGCCCGTTCAACCTTGACCTTGGCCAGATGATTAACCCCCTCCAATCACCTCCAGGGCAGCCAGAACTACCTCTTGACTAACTTCTCCAGTCACCAGGGCTGCCCCCAGGCCCTTGGGCATAACAAATCGTACCTGCCCTGCCTCGACCTTTTTATCCCCCTGGAGAGCGGCGAGAATAGCGCTAAAATCTAGAACTACTGGCAGACGGGTGGGTAGACCAGCTTTTTTAATTAAGGCCAGTTGCCGCTGTTCCTCGGCATGGCTCCAAAACCCTAGCATCGAGGCAATCCGACCAGCCGCCACCATACCTAGCGCCACCGCCTCGCCATGGTTAACTCCCCGGTAGTGCATTAGACTCTCAATGCCATGGCCAATGGTATGGCCGTAGTTGAGAATGGCCCGTAACCCCGCCTCCTTCTCATCCTGGGAGACCACATCAGCCTTGGCCTGACAGGAATGGTTCAGGATCCTATGGCGCAATTGCTCGTCCAGGTAGCGATACTGATCTAGGCGGGGAGCTGCTTCCAGGGCTTCAAATAGGGGTAGGTCCCAAATCACCCCATACTTAATTACCTCTGCCATCCCGGCCCGAAATTCGCGAGGAGGCAGGGTTTGTAGCACCAGGGGATCAATCATGACCAGACGAGGCTGGTAGAAGGCCCCGATCAGGTTTTTCCCCTGGGGATGGTTGACCCCGGTTTTACCCCCAATGGCTGCATCCACCATGGCCAGCAAGGAGGTGGGTACTTGTACGAACCCTACTCCCCGTAGCCAGGTGGCGGCGGCAAAGCCGGTCATATCACCAATTACCCCTCCTCCCAGGGCCACCATAGCTGACTGACGCTCTAGACGAAAGGCCAGGGCTGCATCGTAGATCTTCTGGATAGATTTCAGGGTTTTGTAGCGTTCTCCTGCCGGTAATAAACAGGACTGGACCCGATAGCCCGCCTGGGAAAGGGCATTGACCAAGCGGTCACCATAGGCTTTAAACACCACCGGATTAGCCACTACCAGGAGTCGTTGGCCGACTTTAACCAGGGGTTTGGGACCGGTACTAAGCCAGTCTCCCACCTCCTCCAACCCGCCGGGTGTGATCACGATGTTGTAGGGCTGATCGGGTAGGGGAACGGCAATCACAGATTTCATAGGGACTGGCGCAATGAAAGTAAAGACTTTCAAGACTTTAGCGGGTTTAGGCCCCGATTAGATCGGGGCAAGTTCCTTGCAGGCTAAGCAGTTAGTACAGGCAAACCATTATAGAATAGGGCGTTGGATAGAAGCCCTGGGAATCGGTGGATCAACCTTTTGACTGGCCGCCAGGGGTGTATGCAATCTAAAACCTTGGGCTGAAGCTTGCATAACCATTTCAAACCTTCTTTCTACGCCGTTAGAGGTTGTTTGGAAAGCCAAAGGGAGTCTCAAACCATACCTATAAAGTAGGATACCGTCCTCAGAATTCAACATTTTTGCCGCCCCCTGGCGGCGAATCATAGCTGGGACAACCCTTTTCAAACAACCTCTTATCCTGGTTATCGCCATACCCCTATGTCCTCAGGTCAGACCCACGATCGCATTACCCTCTGGAGCTTGCCTGTAGTTATGATGGCAAGCCTCCGGGTGACCCTGAATATCTGGTTGACCTTCTGGGTTTGCCTGGGTTTTTTAATGGGGGGACTGCTGTTGGGGCCTGACCTGGATATTCACTCGGTGCAGTATAAGCGGTGGGGCTGGCTACGGTGGATCTGGCTACCCTACCGGGGGAGCATGCGCCACCGGTCTTTCTGGTCCCATGGTCCTATTATTGGGACCACGGTACGCGTTCTCTACGCTTCCTGCTGGTTGGCGATGGGGGGGATAGTCGTAGTTGATGCCCTTAACAGCCTGCAACGCACCGCCCTTACCTGGGGCGATCTGGGCACTGGCTTAAGCTGGAGTATGCGTACCTATTGGCAGGTTGGCTTAGCCCTGTTGGTAGGCCTGGAATTGGGGGCCCTAAGCCATTACACCACCGATTGGCTGAGCTCCTTCTGGAAGCGCAAGGGCACAACCAGAAAGAAAACTACCCGTTCTAAAACCAGGCCAAAGCGGCGGTCCTGAGCCATGTGACTGGTTTATGCCCCCCTTCTGTGGCCCTAGAGGTAATGAATCGACAAACTGGCCACCAAGGACCGGGTAGCCGGCCAGCTATCCACCACCATGCCAGCGGACAAGAGCATCATGTAAAGAATGGAAAACTTAAATAGGGAACGGGCTAGGTCGCGATCGCTGGGTTGCTGTAGCAAGGCCCAGGCTTTCTTGATAAACCAAGCTCCCAGCAGCAGGGCCACCAGGGTATAGACCGCACCAGTAACCCCGAGGGGAAAGGTCATCATTATGGTTAGGGGTACCAGCACCAGGGTGTAATACCAGATCTGACGAGCAGTAGCTGCATCTCCCACCACCACCGGCATCATGGGGACATTGACCTTGGCGTAGTCTTCCTGAATCAGCATGGCCAACCCCCAAAAGTGAGGCGGAGTCCAGATCAAGACAATGGCAAAAAACAGCCAGGCCGCTAGAGGAATATCCCCAGTTACCGCCGCCCAGCCCACCAGGGGCGGAATCGCTCCGGCAGCCCCACCAATGACAATATTTTGAGGTGACGATCGCTTCAACCAGTGGGTATAAACCCCTACGTAGATAGCGATCCCCACCATAGCCAGGGCCGCACTCAGTAGGTTTGCTACCCAGGCTTGCAGAATAAAGGCCAGAATTCCCATGATTGCCGAGAATATCAGGGCATCCCGGACTTGAACCCGGCCAGAAGGAATGGGACGATGGCGGGTGCGCTCCATGTCAAAGTCAATGTCGCGATCGTAAACGCAGTTAATGCTCTGGGCCGCCGCCGCCGCCAAGGTACCACTCAGCAGGGTACCCCCCAGCAAAATCGGATCGACCTGACCCTGGCTGGCCACCCACATGGCGGCAGCGGTCTCGATCAGCAGCAGGGGAATGATCCGCGGCTTTGTCAGTTGCCAATAGCTGCGCATCACCTCCCCCAGAGAGTGGTGGTGACGAGTTGCCTCATTCCAGGTAGTGGTTTGGTTCATGGTAGAGAAATCCTCATTACTCAATACAACTGGAGCGAAGGTCTGGAAAGGGGAAAGTCCGAGTTGGGCTAGACCACAGTCGGACTATGGAACAGATCTAAAAACCATCAAGCCTGAAGGGAATCGGGCGATCCCGCCGCCAGGGACACCGGAGAACCCATAGCATCCCGTAGGGCTAGAACCGTAAAACAGGTGAGGCTACCCAACAGGACCGCCCCAAGGGTATGGTGAAGAATGGTCAGGGGTTCAACCTGTAGCCTGAGCCGAAATGTAGTAATACCAATCAGCAGTTGGAAGGCTAAAACTATACTGGCCAGGTTGCCGAGCCTGCGTAACGGGTAATTCAGGGCAGGGGTGCGCCACACCGCCAGGGTTAAGCCCAGTACAGCCCCACAGATAGGGACAATGCCCAGCAGGTGACTGTTCATGACCCGGCAGAGCTCTCCCAGGCCAAAACACTGATGGGCAGCCCAGCGAGAGCCCACCAGCCCCCCCAACAGGCATTGTCCATAAACTAACCCAGTGGCCATCAGTCCCCCCAGGGGAAGGCGACCGACATTGCCTGTCGGCCTGTAGGGCAGCAGGGCACAACCAATCACCAACAGGGCTGTAAAAAACAGTAGGGCCGCCCCCAGATGGGCGGTAACGATATCAAAGCGGAGTAACTGGGTAACGGTCAACCCCCCCAGGGCACCCTGTAAACCAATCAGCAGGAGGGTCAGGGTAGTGGCCCAGGGTAGCCAGGTCGGTATCTGACGGCGATACCACCAGCTCAGCCCCACCAGCCACAGGGTACTAACACCAATCAGGGCTGCGTCCAGACGGTGGAACCACTCCAAAAAAACTCGCAGATTCATCTGTTGCTGAGGAACCAACTGACCGTAGCACAGAGGCCAATCAGGACAGGCCAGGCCCGCATTCATCACCCGGGTAGCACTGCCAACAGCCATCAAGACCAGGGTAGCTAAAGCAATTTTCCACACCAGCCGCCGCAGCCGATCGGTGGGAGTCTGGTCGGCTGAACCAGCAAACCCATGGAAGACCTTGTAGGGGGATAGAACCCTAGGAGATAGGGAGGAAATGTTAGTGGCCATGCCGAAAGGGTTTAAATACCCAGGCGAGTTAATTTATTACCACTTTAGGGAGAATAATCGGAAAACCGCCTTAGCTTTAGGAATTTCTTCGGAATTGACGACCTCTCCCATCCCCCAGTGGCCTCCCGCCTCCCGATCTAGAAGGAGTTTGTTCCCGTGGCTGCCATCATGGATTGGACCTACCCCTGGAGTTGGTCAAGATTCGCCCCTGGGGGGAGACTGACCAACCTGCTGAGGATGGGACCGCATAGGTTTTAGCATGGGTAAACGCATCCCTAGTCGATAGTTGGACTCTTCACTGCCATACAGGCATAACTCGCCGCCATGGTGTTTAACCAGGTGGTTGGTCAAGATTAACCCTAGCCAGTTACGGGGTATTTCCTCACCCTCCAGGGTGAGTGAGGAGATCTCCCCATACTGTTGCAAATCTTGATAGAGGGTAATCAGGCTGGTGGGTAGGCCATCTCCGGTCCAGGGATTGGCGATCCATACCGCCAGGGAAAGGCTGTCCTGTTTACGGGAGGCGTGGAGCCGAATCGTGCTGTTGGCGCTAGCCATGTGCATGAGGCTAAATAGGGTGTGGTAGAGTACCTGCCTGACTACTTGTTGATCTAGCAACCATAGATTTTGGCCTGGCTCAACGGTCAGTTCAAGGGTTTGCGCTAACTTTTCAGCCAGGGGAGTCAGCATGGTCATCACCTGCTGACCCAGGCGCTCAATATCTACGGATGCTGGCACCAGACCAGGGGAATCTGCACTAATCAGGCCCAGATCAAGAATTTCGTCCACCTGGGCCATCAGGGCTTGACTACTGCGCCAGGCAATTTCGGTATATTCCCGTTGTTTCTCTGTCAGGGGTCCGTAGATCTCCCGATTGAGCATGCTGGTCATGCCCAGCACTGCGGTCAGGGGATTGCGCAAGTCCTGGATGAGCTGACTGAGTAAATTAAGGCGGAGGGCATCGATAGAGTAATCCCCTGGAATCGACCTGCTTAGGGTCTTAGGGCTAAAGGGGGGAAGGGTAACCAGCGATCGCTCATATTCGGCCATGGCCCAGCGGGCGGCCATGGAGAGAAAGGCCACGTCCCGATCGCTAAAATTTCTGGGGTTAGGATCAACCACCGCTAAGGCCCCAATACACTCGTATTCCGAGGTAATCAAGGGAACCCCGCAGTAGGCTCTGATGCCATAGGTTTCGATCAGGGCATGCTGGTCTAGGCCCGGGAATTCTCCTAGGTTGGGAATCACCAGGGGTTGCTCGCTGTCCAGCACATAGGTGGTCATGCCAATGGTCAGGGGAATCTGGCGATCGCTGGCCAGTCTATTAGCAAACCCAAGGGAATAGAGACCCGAGGCTGCCTTCAGAAATTCAGTGCTATGGTTGGCCACACTCACCCAACTCACCGGAGCCTGCAAAAAGTGGGCGGCCACCTGGCAAGCCTCCTCAAAGGCTGGAATGCTGAGCCTACTCTCCAGACCCAATCGGGCGATCACTGCCTGGCGGATCTGGGATTGATCGACCTGACCCTTATTTTTGAGGAGACAGCAGGGCCAGCCAGTGATAGGAGCATCAGCGCTGGCCTCGGGTACAGAAAAACTAACCATAACCACGGGTAGAGGTACGGAAGAAAAAACTTTACGAAGTAAGTTTAAGATGCCCCGAGACTAGCTTACTCGGAGCACCGTAAGGATATCTGGAAGACCGGCAGAATTGAAGTAAATTTATGAAAAGATAAGGCTTAGTTAAAGGCTTCACAGTCAAGCTGAATTTTCAGGCTATCCAGGGTTAACCAGATCTGCTGGAGTAGGGCTGCCAAACCGATGCCCGTGACGGCTGAAATGCAATAGATAGGACCAATTCCCAGGGCTTCAAACTGAGCTACCCGCCCAGCTAGCTGATCTGGGGAAAGGCTATCAATCTTACTTAAGGCCAGAATCTGGGGTCTGGTGGCCAGGTGGTGTCCGTAGGCTGTTAGTTCCTGTTGAATGATCTGGTAGTTTTCCAGAGGATAATCGGCGGTGGCATCCACCAGATGCAATAACAATCGGGTGCGCTCAATATGACGCAAAAAATCGTGTCCCAGTCCTAAGCCGGTGTGGGCTCCGGCAATTAGTCCAGGGATATCGGCAAAAACCGAGCCGTCTCCACTGGGACGACGCACCACCCCCAGGTTGGGAATCAGGGTGGTGAAGGGATAGTCAGCAATTTTGGGACGAGCTGCCGATAGTGCGGCAATCAGGGTTGATTTACCGGCATTGGGTAAACCAATAATTCCTACTTCCGCCAATAGCTTAAGTTCTAGACGCAGGCGGTGTTGCTCGCCGGGGAGGCCGGGCAGGGCTTGCTCTGGAGCTCGATTTCGATTACTGAGGAAGTGGCGATTACCAAGCCCCCCCTTACCCCCCTGGGCTACACACAGGATCTGATTCGGGGTCACCAGATCACCTAGGAGGAGATCGCCCTCGATCTGGTAAACCATCGTACCGCAGGGCACCTCTAAAACCAGATCGGAGCCCGCTGCACCGGTCATATTTTTGGGCCCTCCCCGCTCCCCGTCCCTGGCCTTAAAGCGATGGGCGTAGCGAAAATCTAACAGGGTTTGCAGCCGTTCTACCGCCTTTAGATATACCGATCCGCCAGGTCCCCCGTTGCCCCCCGCGGGGCCTCCCGCTGGCACATACTTTTCCCGGCGAAAGGCTACCATGCCGTCACCGCCATCGCCCGCTATCACCTCGATTTCTGCTTGATCAATAAATTGCATTCTGGTGTTTCTATGGTGTTGGGATGGTGTTAGCCCATGGGCCTGAATCGATCGCCGGATTAGGGTTGGGATTGGGATCGCTGCTGCATTTGCATCAAGGCGGTGCGAATCTGCTCCGCCAGGGCCTGATCTTGGGGATAGGCGGCGGTAATGGCATTAAACTGCTCTACCTTGAGACCATTGGTACGCACAATATCGCTGGCCCGATTACAGTAGCCTATGACAATTTCCCGCACCTCCCGCCGAATCCGCCGGGGTAACTGATTGAGGTTAGCCGTAGCCGTACAGCGCATATCAATGGCATTGATATCGTAGTTAGCACCGCTGAGTAAGGTTTTAATCTGGTTATAGGCCTGGGTCCGCGGGCCATCCATTTCCAGAACCGAACGGGCATAGTTCATAACCTCCTCAGGGGAGACCTGGAGACTCTGGGCCCAGGCCAGGGATGTCAAAGGTAGGTAGTGGATTCCGTCTAAAGCCATGGGTGTGACTACGGCCCTAGCCAGAATGGATAGGCTAGACAGTACCAAGGCGATCGCTAGCGATCGCGCCATCATCCCAGTGGATCGAAGTGAAACCATTGAATAACGCACGGATTTTCCCTGTTTTGCGATGACTCGAGTGTAAACTGGTGCTCTTTACGGAAGCAGAAGAGATAGAAAAAAGTGGTGTTCAGGTCGATTTCCTGACCTACCTAGGGGAGCTAAATAACCCACATAAATTGATTACAGCGGTGTGTAAGGTGGCCCGTTCATCTCGACCAAGTTTTAGATCTGCCTCTAATTCTAGTAGTAAAGGCAAGGTTCGTTGCAACTGCCCCAGGCTCATTCCCCGCAGCTCCTGCCGGAGGAAATATAGTCGTTTGGGATTGTTAATTTCCGCCGCTGCTAAAATCTCGGCTTCGTTCTGAATACCCGCTGCCTCCATGACCCTGAGCCAGAGCCACAGACGAAACTGACTAACCAGGGTAGCCACCATCCGCAGGGCCGGCTCATTGCGATTGAGCAGGTCTTCTACCAGCAGTAGGGCCTGACTGGTATGCCCTTGCTTGATGGCCGTGGCCAGCTTCAGACTGGTGTGGGTAGAGGTGGTGACCAGGCTAGCCGCCACCTCCAGGGGTACCGGATCGGCATGGTTCCAGTAAAGTTCCAGCTTATCCAGTTCCAGGTGCAGTTGGCGAGTATCGTTACCGACTGCTTCTACCAATAAATCAATGGTTTGGGGGGCAAGCGCCATGGACCTCTGCCGGGCTACCTGCTCTACCTGCTGGCGAATTAAGGCGGTTTTCCAGGGAGGGATAGTAGAAAATTCCCGGATTTCTCCATACTGCTTAAATACTTTGAAGAACTTAGACCGGCCGTCGGGTTTATTGGGGCTGCTCAGCAGTAACACGGTGGTGGTGGGCAGAACTGGCAGAGTGCGTTCCAGTTCCACCAATACGTCCTCTGGGCAGCGTTGCCCCAGGGCAGTATCCTGCAGCCATACCAGGCGCTGTCCCAGGCCAAAGGGGGGCGTCATCGCCTGGTTGAGGGCCTGCACCGGGCCATTCACCAGGCTGGGGGGAATGACATCGCAGTTGAAATTGACCCAGTTGACGTCCACCACCTGCTGCCGCAAAGCCCGAATAGCGGCCTGCAGTTCAAACTCGTTATCTCCCCAGAAAAAATAAGCTGGCATAGGGGGGCCGTCAAGGTGAGGGGACAGGTGGTGGTCAGCACCCCATACCGGCGGCTTACCTGCTGTAGGGCTAACGCCAAGGGGATGGGGAATACCTTACTATTAGACTCTGGGCTCGGGCATACCTGGGCCTGTAGGGGAAGGGCTGCGGTCAGGTTCTTCCCGTCCTCCACCCCCACGCTATCAAGTCACCTATGGCTCAGCTAGTAGAAAGCCCCATTGTAGAGGAAAGTTTTACCCTGATTGATCAGGAATTCGGTGCCCATGATCTAACTCCAGCGGAATATGCTGTGGTCAGGCGAGTCATTCACAGTACCGCCGATTTTGATTTTAAGCACCTGGTGAGCTTTAGCCCTGGGGCGATCGCCGCTGGGCTAGGGGCAATGCAGTCGGGCTGTCCGATTCTGGTGGATGTCACCATGGTGCGCCAGGGCATTGTTAGCATGGTCCAACGTACCTTTCAAAACCCTCTCCTCACCGCCATTAGCCTGGTCGAGACGGCGGCACCCGGTCGCACCCGCACCGAGACCGGCTTGCTCCAGGGACTGGCCCAAGCCCCTGAGGCAATCGTCGTGATTGGCAATGCCCCTACCGCCCTACTCAGTCTGTGTGACCAGATAGAAGCCGGGGCGGCCCGACCTGCCCTGGTGGTGGGAGCGCCGGTAGGATTTGTCGCCGTTGAGGTGGCCAAACAACGGCTGGCCCAGTTAGCCACGCCCCAAATTCGAGTTGAGGGCCGTAAGGGGGGATCGGCGGTAGCGGCGGCCATTGTCAATGCCTTGCTGGTGATGGCCCGCAATCAGATGCCATGACCCCAATTCAGGTGGTAGGCGTGGGACTGGATGGCCGATCAGGGCTACCCCAGCGCATCTTAGACCTGATTGATGGGGCCCAGTTGCTGGTGGGTAGCTCTCGACACCTCAGTTATTTTGCCGATAGCGGGGCGGAAAGGTGGAACCTGGAGGATCTCAGCGGTGGGTTAGAGCGATTACAGCAATGGCTTACCCAAGGATCGCCTGGTATGGCGGTGGTACTAACCTCGGGTGATCCCCTATTTTTTGGCCTGGGGCGATTGCTCCTGGCCCACCTACCAGCCGCCAGTCTCACCTTCCATCCCCAGGTCAGCGCCATCCAGTTGGCCTTTAGCCGTCTGAAGCTGCCCTGGCAGGGCGCCACCCTGATCAGCGCCCATGGTCGATCCACCGATCTGCTAATTGCCGCCCTGCGTCGGGGAGATGGCTTGATCGCGGTGCTGACCGATGCCATCCATAGTCCCGCCAGCTTGGGACAACTGGTGATCAGCCTGGGGCTGGCCCATAGCTATCGTCTATGGGTCTGTGAAAACCTGGGGGACGCCAGGGAATGCCTCTACGATCTAACCCCTCTGTCGGTCCAGCAGCACACCTTTGCGGCCTTGAATGTGGTGGTGTTACAGCGCCAATCCCCTACTGCCGCCCCCAATTTGCCTCTGTTGGGTCTACCGGATGAAAGCTTTGCCTGCTTTAGCGATCGCCCGGGTCTGATGACCAAACGGGATATTCGCATTCACATTCTGGCCGATCTGGCCCTGCAACCGGATCAAATCCTCTGGGATATTGGGGCTGGCACCGGTTCGGTAAGTATTGAGATTAATCGGCTCTGCCCCCAGTCCCAGGTCTACGCCATTGAGAAAACCCTGGCGGGCATTACCCTAATTGAGCAGAACCGGCAAAATTTAGGAAATCCCAACCTTTACCCCATCCACGGAGTCGCTCCCCAGGTATTGCAGACTCTTCCCGACCCCCACCGTATCTTTATTGGCGGTAGCGGCGGCAACCTGACGGCCATCCTCGATGCCTGTAGCCAACGTCTCCGACCCCAGGGGCACATAGTACTGGCCCTGGCCACCCTGGAACATCTCCACAGCCTGCTTACCTGGGTCAAACAAACCTCTACCAATCAGCCCCAGCCCTGGCAAGTCCAGCTCCGCCAAATCCAAATTAACCATAGTACCCAGGTAGCCCACCTGCATCGCTGGCAACCTCTGAGTCCCATTACCTTGGCCACCCTGAGCCCCCCATAGTCCCCACTGTCTGACCATACAGCCATAGCCCCATGCCGGTTAGGAGGAGTAAGCCTAAGGCGGCCAAACCCGTGAGGGGCTGGTCTGGCTTACCAGCCAGCCAACGGGGAACCCTATCGACAGCCTTGGTTAGAGCCAGACTATCGATGCAGGCCAGGGCAAAGATCCATCCGGCATGTAGCCCCCAAGCCAGCCCCAATTGACCCGCGGTTACCCAGCGGGCCACCATCAAAACTATCCCCATCAGGGTTAAGCCGGGCAACTGGGGTAAACCCTGGGGACCGTCCCAGAGCAGATGGGACAACGCAAAAATTAAACTAACGGTCACCAGGAGGACTGGCCAGGTCAGAAGTGATTGCAGGGCGTGGGGGATGATACCTCGGAAGAGGGTTTCTTCGATACCGGCAATCAGTAGGGTGAGGGGGAGTAACCCGGCAATGAGACCGATCAGGGCCGGTAACCCGGGGCGGTGCCCCTGCCATTGTCGCCATCCTAAGGCCAGTTGGGTGGCCAGAAAAACCCCTATACCGCTGAGGGCGATCCCAAATCCCATTGCCAGTTCAAGGAAGAAACGATGACTACCACCGACGCCGTAGGTCGCCCAGGACACTCCGGTCCAATGGCGCCGGTATACCTCAAGCACCAGGGGAGCTAGCAGATAGAGGGGAATCAGCAGAATCAGCTTGTGGGCAGGTAGGAGGGGATAGCGAAATGGGATCCCCTGCCATCGAAATAGCACCAGGGCTATGGGAGCCCACAGCAGGAACCAGCTTAAAAAAAAACAACTAAACCAGAAATTTCAACCATTGCAGTTACGGAAATCACCTAGCGTAATTCCGGTGGTAACATCGCTGGCTTAACCGCAATGGTTTCGGTTTTGCCCTTGCGACTTACCTGAATAGGTAGGACCTTACCAATTTCGCTGGTCTCTACCCGGCTTTGTACATCGGCGGGTGTGGTTATACCAGCACCATTAATAGACAAAATCACATCCCCCACCGCCAGCCCCGCCAGGGCCGCAGGGCTGCCCTCCAGCACCCGCAATACTACGACTCCCCGTTGACCCGATGGCAGATTCAAACCCTGGGACTGATTAATCGTTCCAATATTGTCGGTGGTTAACTCCAGCATTTGAATACCCAGGTAGGGGTGCTGCACCTTGCCCGTGGCAAATAGCTGATCGGCAATACGTTTTGCTGTCTCAATGGGAATCGCGAAACCTAACCCCTGGGCATTGGCCCGAATGGCCGTATTCATACCAATCACCTCACCCCGATCATTGAGCAAAGGCCCGCCGGAGTTGCCGGGGTTGATGGCGGCATCGGTTTGAATGAACTGCACACGCTTGTCGGGAATCCCAACCTGGTTACTGGTGCGACCCATGGCGCTGATGATTCCAGCGGTGACCGTATTGTCTAGCCCTAAGGGATTACCAATGGCGATCGCCCACTGTCCCGGCGACAACCTGAGGCTATTGCCCAATCGCACCGCTGGCAGATGATCACCGTTCACTTTAACAGCGGCCACATCGGTAACGGAGTCAACCCCAACCACCCGTCCCTCAAAGGTACGACCATCCCGCAGAGTTACCTGCACCGTTTCAGCCCCATCAACCACATGGGCATTGGTCAAGATATGGCCACTGGAACTGACAATAAATCCTGAACCTGTCCCCTGCTCAACCCGTTCTGGTATCTCCTGGGAAGAATTCTGATTACCAAAGAAGTGGCGAAAGAAGGGGTTATTAAAGGTATCTGGATTAATCCGGGATAGGGATCGCACCGCATCAATACGGACCACAGCCGGCCCTACCTGCTTCACAGCCACAGCAATGAAATTAGACGCTACTGGCACCGGGTTCTGGGAGACGGCCAAATCGGCATCAACTGCCCCATGGCTCGCTTCCAGGATGGGCGCGACCGTACCCGCCGGTAGCAACCCCTGGGAGGCCACCCCTCGACTTGCATACTGATGGGCGAACCAGCCTCCACCGGCCCCTATAACCAGGCCTACCGCCAACCCCATCCACTGTTTTGCCAGATGGCTCATACCTTACCCATTACCCTGACTCACAACTTCCCCAACCTGACTTTGATCTGAAACTTATGCCTTTAATCTAAAATAACCCTTGCTCCCGGGTATTGGTTATCCTAACCGAGCTGGGGAGCTACAGCTACAGCCACCTATAACGGGGCCGCGGCGAACCAAAATACTTCCAAAATACTTACCCAGCCTACGCTTTGACCGGTCCACGCTGTCCTCAGCGGGCTAGCCAAAGCCATATTTCTACCCGGCAGGTCTGGTTCCTTTGGTTGTTCCAGGTTAGAGTGGGCCATATCCGGTAACCTCAAGCCATTATCCAAATTTACTTCAACGCCATGACTGAACACAGCGGAAATATTTTGCTGGTTGACGACGAACCAGGTCTACGGGAGGCGGTACAGGCTTACCTTGAGGATAGTGGATTTATCGTTAGAACCGCTAGTAATGCCCAGGAAGGTTGGACTCTGCTACAACAAGAAACTCCCGATGTTCTGATCTCCGACATTATGATGCCCCAGGTGGATGGCCACGCCTTTCTCGCCCAGGTCAGAGATGATGTGCGCTTTAAGGGATTGCCAGTGGTGTTTCTGACCGCCCGGGGAATGACCCGCGATCGCATCCAGGGCTATAACTCCGGCTGTGATGCCTATCTTTCTAAACCCTTTGATCCAGACGAACTAGTGGCGGTAGTTAGTAATTTAATTGAACGTCGAGCGGCCCAGACCCCTGAGTCGGGAGAACTCCCCGACATTGCCGTGATGGCTCGCCAGATCGAAGAAATCAAGGCAATGCTCACCCAAAAAGGGGGCGTTACCAGGGTGGCCGCCGATCTCCACATCGATCTCACCCCCCGCGAACAAAGTGTTTTAGATTTAGTCGCTGAAGGGCTAATGAACAAGGAAATTGCCAGTCGCCTTGACACCAGTGTGCGTAACGTTGAGAAGTATGTGAGTCGTTTATTTAGTAAAACCGGCACCAATAGTCGTACTGAGTTAGTACGTTATGCCCTAGAACACGGACTCGTAAACTGAGGCTCAGAGGCAAGGCTTTTTTGCCTATAAGCTCTGGTCAGAAAACTTAGATCCGAGTGGACTGGTGGAGGCGAAAACCGGGTCAGCCTTCTAGTTGGTCTTCGCGCCCCTAAAGGGGTCTATGGCTATAGCGCTGGTCCTAGTCCTGAGCACTGGACATGGAAAAGGAAAACTTCAGCGATAACTAGAGGCTCCTAATCCACCCAGCCGATATCTTCGTTAGAGATCATTGGATTCGGTTGGCTAGTCTGGGAGGGTTGGGTTGGTACACCCCGCACATAGCCGGGTTGGGGCGCACTCTGGGATGGCGATCGGGGCAGGATATCTACCCCAGAAATCCGACTAGGGGATTTACTAACCGATGACTTGGCTACGGCCGCAGGTGCTGGGGTCTTATTCACCTGACTCAGCTTCAGAATCGTTTGCTTCGCCTCTTGCAGCTCCGCCTGGGATTTATCCAGATGATCCTTAAGTTCAAACAATCGTTCTTGTTGAGCCTCCAGATCGGTCTGAAGCGCCTTTACGGTGCTTTCCAGGGCGGCTTTTTCCGCTTCAACGGCAGCCAGAGCCTTCTCTAGGTCTGCAATGCGGGGATCTAAAGCTGAAGGAGAAGGGGTTTCTGGTGTCGCTGGTGTCATTAGTTCGGACCCTGGAGCCTGGGCAGGGATAGGTGAATCGGAGGAAGGAAGAGATTGACTGCTGCTATGGAGAGCAGCAGCGGTGCCACGTCGCCGGGAAAGGGGACGGCGGCTCTCGGGTGGAGATTCGGGATTAGGCAGATCGTTAGATAGATCGGCGGAATCAGACTTACTAGCTTCTTCCTTCAGCAGGTCGGAGAGACGTTTCTTAGTCATAGGGGTTCCAGTCTTGCTCTATTTCTTCAGCAACTCGACAATAGTCAGAACGGGCTTCCTGGGCATTTTGACCATGCCAATGCAAGACAGGAACCCCCTCCAGTGCCGCCCGTTCATGGGCTTTATAGGTACGGATAAAGGCTTTACAGGCGGGTATATTTAAATCTAGCAGCGTCCTTTGCGCTTCGATCGCCTCCCCCACACTCCGGGAATCTACCTTTGTTAACAATACTCGATGGGGTACCCCCTGGGGCGACACCGCTTGATGAACCGTAGTAATCAGAGCGGCTAAATCCATAGGAGCCGGGGGAGTGGGCAATAGCACGTAGTTTGCTACGGGAATCACCATGGTTAGAGTTTGAGAGTGGAGGGCGGGTGGAGTATCCACAATAATCAGGTCATGGCGATGCACCTGGTTTAACTGCCCCAACTCTGCCGGATCCTCAGCCTGGACAATATCAAATCCTAGATCGATCGGACTACGCCCAGTCCACCAGAGAGCCGATCCCTGGGGGTCAGCATCTACCAGCAGCACGGATCGGGTCTCTGCAAAAATAGCCGCCAGATTCACGGCGGTAGTTGTTTTACCGACTCCACCTTTGCCATTGAGAACAACCAGGAGGATAGTTTGTCTTGAAGGTGGTGCCATGGGGTACCCTCCCAGGGTTCTGAATCGATCAAAACTAAGTAAAGGGATAGCTAGTAGACTTTAGCGTAAATTCCTGGGCTAATCTATCCTCAGCCTTAGATTCTTTGCCTGATCTGGAAGAAAAAAATACCATGGATTGCCCCTTCTTCTTTATAGCGGATTTCACTCGGGTGAAGTGCGATATGATTACCCCCCCTTTACCCCCCTTATCAAGGGGGGGGTACAGCGTGAAACCCTAACGGCCAGCCGCTGGGGGGTAGGACTGAGCAATTGGGTGTCTCACTCTATCGAAAACCGCTATATTGAAAAGCAAGGAGCAGCAAGCCCATCACCAGGGTGCAACAGTGGCCAGTCCAACGATAACAAAACTATAGGGCCCCCTACTATGGGCCTCAGCTAAAGAGCACTAGCTATAGCCTTGGTGAAAACCCTTAAGAGTCAATTGGCTGGTTAATTAATATCCCCTAACTAACCGACGGGCCTCCTATCAGATTAGGCAGCATCAAAACCTCAGGACCGGTTAGGCGTTTTAACTCACTGCAAGGAGTGTGGGACAACTGGGGCAAAAACCCCTTAAGCAGTCTTCTAGGGCCGTTATCTGGGGCTACAGCCATGGTAGATAAGGGACCGCTGTAGTTGAACCTCAAATCAACTTCACCAGTTTCAGGCTAAAGTACAGGCCCAGGGCCAGACCAACCATTGCCGTTAGAAAAATTGTAAAGGCCAGAAACCCCATCACTGTTCTCCACATCATTTATACAATCTATTCAACCACGATAGGGGGCCTCCTGACAGCCAGGGCCAGTTACAGTTTGGGTTGGTTTCTGGCTGGCTTTATCTGCTCTTCTGACCCAAAGGCGGAGGGCTTGCTATAGTGTAAAGACA
>JBMOHM010000059.1:0-18614 GCA_049317845.1 Nodosilinea sp.
GCGATGATCTGTCCCCTTTCCCCCCGTTGAGCCCGATCGATTTCGCCTTGAATTAAATTCTCCAGACCCTGACGCAGGGTCAGCGGTGCCACTAAGATTTGGCGATAATTTTGCTGGCGAGAATACCCGGTGAGATAGTTAAAAAGCTCAGCCATATCCGATCCCAGATCAGGGCAGGCGCTCAGCAGGCCCAGATCGGTATAGATACGGGCAGTTTTAGGATTATAGTCCCCCGTCCCCAGATGGCAATAACGGGTGATGTAATCCCCCTCAAGGCGTACTACCATAACCATTTTGGCATGGGTTTTAAGACCGATCAGACCATAAACAACATGGACACCAGCCTGTTCCAGTTGGCGAGCCCAGTTAATGTTATTCTCCTCATCAAAGCGAGCCTTAAGCTCTACCAGTACAGTTACCTGCTTACCACTTTTTGCGGCCGTAATTAGGGCCCGGAGGATGGGAGAGCCTCCAGCAATTCGGTAAAGGGTCATTTTGATCGCCAACACTTGAGGATCATGGGCGGCCTGGGTAATAAATCGCTGTACCGTGGCAACAAAGGAATGATAGGGATGATGAAACAATTGATCCTGACGACGAACCAGGGCGAAAAAGTTCTCTGCCTCCAGCCCTAGGGAGTCGGCTTCTACCCCAGAAGGGTGGGGTAGATTGGCCAGGGCAGGGGGGGTAGTTGGCGACCAGGGCGGATCTTTCAAGGCTGATCCCGGCAAACCAGTCAGGGTGATTAAATCCCCCAGCCCCAGCCAGCCATCAATCCCATAGATATCCTCCTTGGCCAAGCCCAACACCTCCATCAGCATGGCCCGAACCGCCTTAGGGGTATGACGTTGAAGTTCCAGCCGCACCGCCGATCCCCCCAGGGGGCGTTTACGTAATTCCTGCTCGATCGCCAGCATCAGATCGTCAGCCTCCTCTTCGGCAACGACTAAATCGGCGTTACGGGTGAGCCGGAACAGATAGTGATCCCGCACCTCCAGACCAGGAAACAAAGTCTCTAGATGATGAGCGATCACCTCCTCCAGGGGTACGCCTAACCAGTCACAGGGAGGATAGGGGTGCCGACAGAAGTTTTCGGGCAGGGTAATGAAGCGCGGTAGGACCTTGGGTATCTTGACCCGGGCCATCTGGGGTATGGGGGCCTGGCGATCGGCAACAATCACCACCAGGTTCAAACTCAGGTTAGAAATGTAGGGAAAAGGATGATCGGCATGAACGGTCAGAGGCGTTAGAACTGGGAAGATTTGTTCCTCAAAGTATGCCGCCATAAAGTTGCGCTGATCGGGGGTCAGCTCGCCATAGGTCAATAGACGAATACCCTGCTGGGCCATTTGGGGACGCAAGCGCTCAAAAAAAGCCTGGTGTTGCTGTTTAACCATCGGTCGTAGCCGCTTGCCGATCATGGCCATTTGCTGGGTAGGGCTGAGCCCATCGGCAGATAGGGGAGTAACCTGGGCCTCTATTTGCTGTTTGATGGCGGCTACCCGCACCATGAAATACTCATCCAGGTTTTTGCTGAAGATAGCTAAAAACTTCAGCGCTTCCAACAACGGGGTACGGGGATCGAGCCCTTCCCACAACACCCGACGATTAAACTCCAGCCAGCTCAACTCACGGCTAATGTAGTAGGCTGGATCGGTGAAGTTAGGAGCGCGTTGATCCTGGGATGGAACAGCCATGGTGATAGACTTAGGGGATTGTCAAAAAACTCCGTGGGGAACCTGCTGGGTACCATAACATCCCTGAACATTCTCAATACTGGAGAGGTTTCCCCTATACCATGGTGGTTTAGCTGGTTGCAAAGAGCCTTTTCAAATTAAGGCCAGGGAATTCCTAATCTCTGTTGCCCGTAACCAGGAAAGTTTCTCCCGTGATTGAGTTAGCTTGGTGCTTTAGCGACAAAGGCCCCGACCTAAGCTGATTATTTCTTGATATTAATAGGAAGTTCTTTAGGGGAACTGAGTAAACTTAAAGCATTTCTTATTAATCCCAGGATTTTACTCGATGAGCCCCGAGTTTTTGTAGCAAATGGGTTATTTAAATTAAATTTTGACCCAAGTTATAGCTTGGGCCAGAAGGCTAAGGACCGCCTGCATCGGTAAAGGCTAAGACTGGGTAGGTATCTGGTTCGCCTCCGCTCCCTTGCCGGTAGCCAGGGCTATATAGATAGGGCAAAACCAGACAACACTTGGGCTCCAACTCTGGACAACTGTTTAAAAATTATGGGATATCCGGGTCTATGAGGGGTTATCACCAGTTACTTCAATCCATTACCATAGCCGCCAGTCCAGTGGTTGTGGAGCACTGCATCACCGACCTGGAGATGATGCATCGTTGGCTCAATCCTGCCCTACGTTGTGAGCCGATAGACAGTTGGTCCACCGAACCCGGTGCCCAAAGTCGGTTTATTATTCAAATTCCCTTTTGGCAACCGTCTCTAATCAGCACTGTGATCGAGCGATCGCCAAACCTGATTGTCTGGCAATTTGAGGGGTTCTTCCGGGGTCAGGACCGGTGGCAATGGCAGGCCGTTGACACCGGCACTAAACTCAATAATCGGTTTGAATTTACCATTTCCCAACCAATTATTGAGTTTGGCTTCAACCACCTAGCAGTTAACTGGACAAAAAAAGATATGGAAGCCCAGTTACAGCGCATCCAACAAATAGCCGAAAATCAGAGTTTAAGCCCTAGCTAGAGGTAGCTTGAGCCGCCAACATGGCCTTCAATTGTTCCAGCTTGTCGGCCCAGCGTGGATCGGGCTGGGAAACAACACTGCTGGATTGATCTGAGGACGAGGGCTTACGACCATTTCCCCTGGCCCGTTTACTATTGACAACGGGAGCCTGGCTCGGTTCACCCTCTTCTGATTCGCCCTCTCCCTTGGTACGGGGTAGAGCCTTTTCAATTTTCAAGGGAGTATCTTCGAGTAAATAACCATTCAGCTGGGCCACAATCTCATCAGCTTTTTCTTCGGTTTTTACCGTCACGAAGCCAAAGCCCCTACATTTACCAGTTTTTTTATCGGCGATCAGCTTGACAGAAACCAGATCATCGTTGTAGCTGACAAATACATTCTCAAAATCCTGGCGTTGCAAATCCCTGGAAAGGTTCCCAACATAAAGGCGAATGGACATTTCGATACCTCTATTATTCCAAAAAGCAAGGAAAGGATAGATTAACTGGGGGATGAATGGCTGGCGAGGATATTAGTAACTAAAGCAGAAAAACCTGACTCGCCTCAGATTTTAGGACTGAGTAAATCATCACTTACCCATTTTCGACAAAACCGAGGCCTTGCCATCCACCTGACCATATCCTTCATCCTTGCCCAGGACTGGCCTGATCAGGCTAGAAACCCTTTCTTAAGGTAACACGGGATTAGATCTAGATCGACAACGAGTTTTGCCAGGATTGCTTTTTAAGCCAGGAAAATTGGCTGAGGGGATAGTTCTGGCCATAACCTTCTCCACCCAGTACCCGGCGATCGGGACAAATAAAAACCAGCCGTAAACGACTGGTTCATTTGCTGTGTTGAGAGTAGGAGAACCTGATACCGGTTAAACCAAAGCCGACCAAGATTGAAGGAAGGACAGGATGGCAAGGCATCAAATCTGTAAATAAATGTAACATTTTGATCCTATTTTGGCAATATCCGATCGGAACCATCCTGGGAAACGGCGGTAGGGGGTTTAAGCCACGTCAAACACCCTTTTCGCCCCGTAACAACTGGGCTACCGCTGGAGCCCAGGACCTGGCCTGCCAGCCTTCAGCGGCCTATGAAGATAGTTAAGATACCCCAGCCACTCAACCCCAGGCCCATCAGAGTGGCCCACAGAGGTCCCTGATCCTCCAGTCCCGACGGCTGATTCAGGGGTTGGAGGTGGGCAACATCAATCCAAAAATATCCCCCGGCCCGGCGAGCCCAACCTGCCACCTGGACCTGGCGCCCTAACCAGTGCTGGGGATGGCGGTGGGAGTGGCGCAACCCGAGCCAGACCATCTGAGGAGTTGTGAGGGCCAACTTCACTAGCCCGTCTCCGTAGGCCAGATAGCATTCCTGAGCTAACCCATTGGCCAAACCGGGTGCACCGATTAGGGTTGCGTCCAGACGAAGGGGTTGGCCCTCTACCGGTAGCTTAGCTTTACGGTTGAGAATCAGGGCTTCTGCTTCAGAACCGGTGGTGAGACGGGAGGGAATATCGGGATACAGACTGTTAATGCGTAGCAAAGTGCCCAGCCCCAGGCCCAACAAAAGCCCGCCTTTTAAGACACTGGGATCTTCGTATACCCAGTTAAGCTGATACCAGCCCAGGCGATCCAGAATCCTGCCCATTAGACCCAGGGTTAGAACCACCCCTATCCCCCCCAATAGCCCTACCAGAGCACTTTTCTGGCTCAGCAGGCGAGGCACCGATAAGGGAGAGGAGAGGCGGGACCGCCCCCCTTCGCCCTGGGGATAGACCTGACACAGTTGCAGCCGCTCTCCCAAGGGCGGATGGGAGGAGTTGGCCAGTAGCCAGTAACGGTAAGGGTTAGCGACATCGTCATGGGTCAGGGTGGGCCAATCCAAGGTGGTCAAAAAGCTACCGGGACTAACCGCCGATCGCCCACTCAGGGGCAACAGCACCTCTAGCGCCGATCCCAAGGGATGGAGATAGCCCCGGCGTTTGGCATCTTTAGCCAGAGCCAGGGTGAGATCGATCAAACTTTGCTGCAGAGCCAAGGGATCCTGAGTCAGGGCGAGCACCTGGCGATCGCAGAGGCGGCTGCGGTACCGTGACAACCCCAGGGCCAACTGACGTAGCACCCAGAACCCGCCATAGCAACCCGCCGAGCCCAGGGCCAGAAGCCAGCGGGCCAGACCCAACTGGCGATCACCCCAGGTAGCGAGTTGGCGATAGCCACTATGGAAACCGATGAGCAGGAAGCCCATGGTGGACATCACCGGCAGATCAGCGTTAACCCTATGGGCCAGTTCATAACTGTAGAGGATCGCTAGACTCTGGCTGGAACTGCCCTCTAAAAGCCCCTGACTGACCACAATAGGACTGTGGCGAGGCCACCAGCCGTAGCTGAAGCAGAGGGGAACATCGACGGGAATCAGCCGCAGGGGCGGAAGGGGCCAGCCTTGTTGTTGACATACCTGGCGCAGTAGCCGCAGGACCTCGGGGTGATCCCTTTGCAGTTGGGACGGGGAGAGGACCTGCTGGCCATAGGACCAGCTCAGGATCAGGTCCATCAACCAGGGACTGGCCAGAGCCAGTAACAGCAGCAGACTCAGGATCAGACCGGTATGGGGGCGATCGAAGCTGGGTAAACCGTAGAGGGGTACGGGCCAGGATATCAACCGCATCAGACTATTGCAGCCCCGCAAACCACTATGGACGGTAACGGTAATCAACCAGGCGAGGGCGATCGCCGTAATCAGTTGAAGGGCATACAATAGCCCCCTCTGAACCATCGTCAGGGGGAAAAAGCGACCCCCTGCTCCGATTCCACGGTTAACCTTGCCCCGATCGGGGGGTAGTGGCGCTGAAGCGGTGATCTGACGGTTGAGCTGCTGATAATGAAATAGGGAATGCCCCTGGGAGTTGGCAAGGACTGGGTTAGGACCTACGACCTCAACCCCATGGGATGCCTCCGGGCGGGGTTGGCGATCGCCCGAATCGGTACAGGACTGTAACACCTGGGTTGCCCACTGGCGGACCTGGAGGGATCGACTGGTGAGCAGAGGCTGACACAGCTGGCGCACCTGGGCCAGGTCCCCCAGGCCCTGATGGGTGCGAATCAGACCCATACAGACTTTCAGCCGATAGATTCCGGGCAGGGATTTTTGCTGATATAGCGCCTGAAAGTGGTCCAGGGCCTCGCCATAGTGCTGCTGCTTCAAGGCCCGCAAGGCCTGACCATAGCGATTGGCCGTAGCCTGATCGGGGGCTTGGGGTTGCCCCGATGCTGGGGACGATGGGGGAATAGAAGACATAACTAGGGAGCAGAATATGTAATGTATAGCTTTGGCCAGAATGGTGAGGCCCTGGTGAAACGGTAAAGGCCAAGACTGGTTAGGCGTTCTGGCTCGTCTCCGCCCCCTCCAAGGTGGCTACCGCCATAAGCTTTGATGGACAGCCCCAGGACTCACCCCCAGCTAAGGCTAGACTGGAGTGATCGGGTCAAAGTTCGGGTATCTCCATAGCCTCCTGACCCAGTAGGGTTTCCACAAAACCATAGAGACTGACCTCGTCATCGCCGCTGAGTTGACGGGCCTTCAAGTCGGTCAATCCCCTGGCTAGTGGGGTAGCCTGCCTTTTGTAGTCCCGATGGGCGGTGAGCAAATCCTCAAAAATTGCCTGTTCGATCTGTAGACGGCTCTGGCCCTCCTGCAAAGGGGTCTGATAAGCAACATTTTCGACATCGTACTTGAGTAATACCAGCAGGGCTCCGCTCAGCCCTTGTAATTCGGCTTGCAGGCTACGGGTATCGAGTTCGAGGCGATCGAAGCCCACCTGACCGGTAATTTTCAGTTCGATGATGGGAGCCACTGTGCCCTCGGGTAAGGTGGCCCTAGCCTCGGTCACCCGAGCGATCGCCGCCTGCCTAATTTCCTCCGGACTTTCCTGGCCCCTGGCGCCCAATTCCAACCGCAGGATGGGTCGTTGAAAGTAATCGGTTTGGAGGCGGGCCTCAATACCGGCGGGGGTAATCTCCACCAGGCAAGCTCCCCGTTGGTAGCCCGCTTCCTCCACGTTGTTAGCCTCCAGGGAACCCGGATTAAAAACCCAGCCTTCAGCGGAGTAATGTTTGTGGATATGGCCCAGGGCCAGATAGTCAACTCCCGCTTGCCTCAGGGGGAGTAGATCACTATAGCGCAGGGCTCCTGCATAGCGGGCAATTTCCCCTTCCAACCCATGGTGAAACATCAAAATACGGTGAGCAGGCCCCGGGGGCAGGGCAGCAATACCCTCTGCCAGTCGTTCAATGGCCCGGGGTGCGGTGGCCCCATACCAGTTAGAACCAATTACCCGCACCCCGCAGTCAAGATCAACGTAGCTACCGGTCCGGGTCTGGGGATTCCAGGCAGTTAGTAAAGGCTCGTCGCCAGACCCGTTGTGAGGTTCTAGCAACATCAGCAAGCCCCACTCTGATAGATACTTCAGCCAACTGGTGGGGGTACTGTAGGGACGGTTATCGTGATTACCCTCAATGGCCAGGACAGGAATGTTAGCCCGTTGTAGCGCCTGCAGACACACCTGGGCCTGGTTCAGGGTAGCTGGCTTAATATTACGGTGTTCAAACAGGTCCCCTGCAATCAAAACAAAATCCACCGATGCCTGGATGGCATGGCGTTCCAGGACAGTTTGGAGGGCGCGGAAGAAGTCCTTGGTGCGTTCCGGGGTATCGTAGCGATCAAAACCCAGGTGAATATCTGCGATGTGCAAGAACCTGGCCATAGATTACGTCCTTTACCTGCCCAGAGTGGAGTTAGATCGAGGCTGATTCTGCCGCCAATTCTTCCAGGCGCTCCTGCTGATCACGGCTGATACAGGACTGGATCATGTCTTCAATGTCCCCTTCCAGCACAGGGGTAAGGGTAAAGTTCTGATTAAGACGATGGTCGGTAACCCGATTATCTTTGTAGTTATAGGTACGAATTTTTTCAGAACGGGCCCCACTTCCCACCTGAGATCGCCGCATCGAGGTAACTGCTTCCTGCTGCTCTCGCAGCTTGATTTCGTAGAGTTTAGCCCGCAAAATCTGCATGGCCCGCTCCCGGTTTTTAAGTTGGGAACGTTCTTCGGTACAAAAAACCCGAATACCACTGGGCTTGTGAAACAGATCAACGGCGGTTTCCACCTTATTCACGTTTTGTCCACCCGCTCCGCCCGATCGGGCTGTGGTTAGCTCAATATCCTTGGGATCAATCTGCACCTCTACATCGTCCACCTCTGGCATAATGGCCACCGTTGCCGTAGAGGTGTGAACCCGTCCACCGGCTTCAGTTACCGGCACCCGCTGAACTCGATGGACACCGGCTTCGAACTTTAACTGACTATAGACGCGATCGCCGGTGATTTCTAAGATAGCTTCCTTAAACCCACCCATATCAGCGGTGGACTCACTCAGGAGTTTGACACCCCAGCCCTTAGTTTCAGCGTAACGGGAATAGAGTCGTACCAGGTCGCCAGCCCAAATACTGGCCTCATCGCCACCCGTACCAGCACGAATCTCCAGCATGATATTTTTATCATCGTTAGGATCCCTGGGTAGGAGCAAAACCTTGAGCCGACTTTCCAACCCCCGTAAGCGTTCCTCCAGGGCTTCCACCTCCAGGGAAGCCATAGCCTTTAATTCAAGGTCACCGCTGGCTTCCTTATAAACCTCCTTCGCTCCGGCCAACTCCTGCTGGGTTAGCTTCCAGTCATCGTAGGCAATCACCGTCTCCTCTAAGGAGGAGCGAGACTTTGCAATCCGCTGAAACTCGTCAGGATCTTGGGCGACATCCGGATCCGCTAACCTTCGAGTCAGTTCTTGAAAAGTCTGATCAACGGAATTAAGCTTGTCAATCAGATAGGCCTCAGCCATAGATATAAGCAGGGGATAGAAGAAAATTGAGTACTAAAATTTGAGCGGCCCAGGCATTGACAAGAGCTGGCAGGAAAAACTCAAATCAAAACTCAAGGTTTCAGATTTTGATGATTGGTAAACCCTACTTTTCCTTCTGCTCCGACATACCATACTTACGCAAGAAGCGTTCCACCCGGCCTTCGGTGTCAATAATTTTCTGAGTACCGGTATAGAAGGGATGGTTACCTGACCAAACATCGACATGGAGTTCGGACTTGGTGGAACCAACAGTCATAATTTCCTGGCCATCACAGTAGACCTTAGCCTCTGGATACCAGGTGGGGTGAATCTCGGACTTAGCCATAGCAAAAACAACTCTGGAAAAAATAGGATGGTTAAAAACACTTTAGCGCTTGGAGAACTGAGGCGCTTTACGAGCCTTCTTGAGGCCGTACTTACGCCGTTCCTTGGACCTGGGGTCGCGGGTCAGGTATCCTTCGATCTTCAGGGGCTTACGATTTTCAGGAGCGAGTTCACAGAGAGCTCGAGCCACGCCCAAGCGAATTGCATCGGCCTGACCAGTGAGACCACCCCCCCTGACGTTAACCAGAATATCGTAATCATTTTCCAGACCCAGAACCTCCAGAGGAGACCGGGTGGTCATCAGATAAGCCGGGTTAAATTGTAAATAGTCGTCTCCTGGACGCTTATTAATAATCAATTGGCCCGTACCAGGTACCAGACGCACCCGAGCAATGGCGGATTTACGACGGCCGGTGCCCCAGTACATAACTCGTTCTGTCTTATCGATCGCCTGCATTAGTTAGTCTCTCCAGGAATAGTGTTAACAACAAGGGGCTGGGGGGTTTGGGCCTGATGGGGATGGTCAGGCCCAGCATAGACCTTAAGTTTGGTAAACTGCTGGCGTCCCAGGGTAGTCTTGGGCAGCATGCCCTTCACAGCTTGCTCAATAATTCGGGAGGGAATACGAGCTTGCAACTTATCAAAGGTTTCGGTTTTCATTCCACCGGGACGCCCCGAATGGCGGCGATACAGCTTGGTGCTAGACTTACGACCGGTCACCACAACTTTCTCGGCATTAACAACAATGACAAAGTCGCCGGTATCCATATTGGGAGTAAAGGTGGGCTTATTTTTACCCCGCAATACGGTAGCAATTTCTGTGGCTAGGCGGCCCAAACGTTGGCCTTCGGCATCAATCAGGTACCACTGGCGATCAATAGAATTTTGAGCGGGAACGTAGGTCTTGGTCATAATACACATCCGTTTCTTGAGCGTCTCTCTGGTCAATCACAGCCTGAAAAGCTGAAAAATTCAGGCCACCGCCGAGCCTAGATAAAACTGGGGTTGGCTGTCAAACCATACTTCGGGGGGGAAGGGTAGGGGATCGTAACCGACTCTCAGCAGACACAGCCCCTGGGCTGGAGCTGAGTATTTAACTCGATGGCGTTGGCGGTTATGCCAGAGTTGCTGAAAATCCTGGGGTGGCAGATCACCGGTACCCACCTTCACAATCAGGCCCATAATCAGTCGTACCATACCGTATAGAAAGCCCTTGGCCTGTAGCTCTATGGTCAGAAAATCCCCCTGCCGCCGACATTCTGCGGCCTGCAGATCGACCCAGGAATGGCTGCGGCCAGAACGGGCCCGGTGAAAAGCCGTCATGTCGTGGAAACCCACCATAGGGTTGAGGGCAGCCTCTATCCTGGCCTGATCCAGGTAGTGATGGTAATAGTGCCAGACAAAGGGCCGCACAAAGAGATTGGGACAGTCACCGGTGTAAAAGGTATAACGGTAACGACGCCACTGGGCAGAAAACTGAGCATGCCAGCGTTCGGGCACCACCGTCGTTGCTCGCACCAAAATATCTTGGGGTAAACGGGCGTTCAAAATATCAGCCCAGCGATGGGCAGGGATAAAATCAGGGGCATCGAAATGGGCCACCTGAGCCGCCGCGTGAACGCCGGTATCGGTACGTCCGGCCCCACTCAAGCGCACAGAATAGCCTAAAACGGAGCGAATTACCGCTTCCAGTTCTCCCTGGACAGTGCGAGCATTAGGTTGCCATTGCCAGCCATGGAGGTCAGTGCCAACGTACTGCACCACCATGGCGACCCGCTGAATGGATTGACCCAATTCAGGGGAACTATTTTCCAGGCTACGCTGTATGGCAGAGACCTTTCCCATCACTGAAAAATTCTGAACAAAACCCGACCTACCTAAAACTCAGACCAACTCAATAATAGCCATTTCCGAATTGTCACCGCGCCGCCGCACAGTTTTAACAATGCGGGTATAGCCCCCCGCCCGATTGCCATAGCGATCGCTGGCTTGACTAAACAGGGCATGAACTAGCTGCTTATCATAGATGTAGCCGAGGGCCTGGCGACGAGCTGGTAGGGAACCGTCCTTAGCCAGGGTAATCATGCGATCGGCCTCTTCCCGCACCGCCCTAGCTTTAGCCTTGGTGGTGGTAATTCGACCATGACGTATCAGCTCAGTCGTTAGGGAACGCAACAAAGCCTTGCGCTGATCGGCGGGCTTACCTAATTGATGAACGCGACAACGGTGGCGCATAAGAGTTAACTCAGGTGAATAACATCGACAAACCAGGGAAAAAACCAGGACCTAGGCTGATTTAGAAGCTTTTTCAAGCGGTAGAGTAATTCCTAATCGCTCCTGGAGAGCTTCGATCACTTCCTCGGCGGACTTTTGTCCAAAGTTCTTAATTTCCAGAAGATCTTCTTGGCTGAAATCCAGCAGATCGGCCACAGAATTAATTTGGGCTCGCTTCAGGCAGTTATAGGCCCGCACTGACAGTCGCAACTCCTCAATGGGAATTTGATTGTTAGGATCCTCTTCCCTGACTTCTTCATCAAATTTGGGCTCCAGGGTGACATCCTTGAGGGGAACAAAGAGATCCACAAGAATATCGGCAGCCTGACTAATTGCCTGCTGGGGAGTAATGCTACCGTTGGTCCAAATATCCATAGTGAGCTGGTCTTTTTGCATAGAACCAGACACCACCACCTCGTCCACAGCGTAATTAACCTTACGAACGGGCATAAACACCGCATCGATCTGGATAAAGTCCAGCGCTGTGGCGTCATCCTTACTCCGATCTACGGCCCGATATCCCTGCCCTCGCTCAATTCTGAATTCCATCTCCAGGCTATGACCGTCAACTACGGTAGCCACATACTGATCAGGATTGACCACCTCTACCTCCGAAGGCAAATCAAAATGACCGGCAGTAACCCGAGCTGGACCCTGCACCATCAAACGGCCAATTTGAGGATGGACAGAATAGCTGCGTAGAACAATTTCCTTCATGTTGAGAAGGATATCCAGAACATCTTCCCGTACTCCGGTGATGGTGGAAAACTCGTGGGTAGCGCCAGCGATTCTCACCGCAGTAATGGCTACTCCCTCCAGGTTGGACAGTAGAACGCGCCGTAAAGCATTACCAACGGTAGTACCCTGACTACGCTCCAGAGGTTCGATGACAAATCGGCCGTACTGACCCTGATCGGCCTCGATAGTTGACTCAACGCAATCTATATGAAACTGTGCCATAGTACTCTTTCCCTTCAACCTAACGCCCGATGAAGCCTATCTCTAGTCCTTAGACACGTCGCCGCTTAGGAGGCCGACAACCGTTGTGAGGAATAGGAGTAACATCCCGAATCAGGGTAATTTCTAGCCCTGCTCCCTGAAGCGCTCGTATGGCTGTTTCCCGACCAGCCCCAGGACCACTCACCATTACCTGGATCTGACGCATTCCCTGATCCATGGCACGACGAGCCGCACTGTCTGCCGCAGTTTGGGCTGCGAAGGGAGTTCCCTTTTTGGCCCCTTTAAACCCACTAGAACCCGCCGAAGCCCAAGAAACCGCCTCACCGGACTGATCGGTAATAGTTACGATAGTGTTGTTGAAGGTGGAGCAAATATGGGCAACTCCACTGGGAACATTTTTCTTACTCTTGCGAGGACCGGTTTTGCGGGTTGGTTTGGCCATGGTGTTTTAACTAAAATCTCAGTAAACGTAGGCGATCGCTAAACAATCAAAAAACTCGCCATGCCAGCAGCGAGCTTCATTATGGCAGAAACTTCAGGAAAGGAACCTGAAGCTTAAATTCGAGACTACTTCTTAGGCGCTTTTTTCTTACCGGCTACGGTGCGCCGAGTACCACCGCGGCGGGTACGAGAGTTGGTCCGGGTACGCTGACCACGTACAGGCAGCCCTGCCCGATGACGTCGTCCTCGATAGCTACCAATGTCCATCAATCGCTTGATGTTCATGCTTTCTAAGCGACGCAGATCACCTTCAACCTGGTAATCACTTTCCACCGCATCCCGCAGCTTAGCTACATCGATATCGGTTAAATCCTTAACCCGGATATCGGGATCGACCCCGGTTTTAGCGAGGATCTCATGGGAGCGGGTCAACCCAATACCGTAGATATAGGTCAAGCCAATTTCAATTCGTTTGTCGCGTGGCAAATCCACGCCTGCTATCCGTGCCACCTAGAGTATCTCCCCCAACTTTGATTTAACCAGCGCAGCGCTATTGGTTACCCTCGAGCTCCGCTCCTATCATCAATCACCGCTAAACCAGGACCTGAAAATCAGTGAGACTGCAGTTCTAACACCCTACAGCCGCGCCTGAACCACTAGCCCTGGCGTTGTTTATGCTTAGGATTAGAACAGATCACCATGACCCGACCTCGACGGCGGATCACACGACACTTGTCACATATTTTGCGAACAGACGCCCGGACTTTCATGCCCAACTCGCACTTCACTACAGAATCGCTATCCTAGCAAATTCCCGGTCACGTAGTCAAATTAAAATTACATTTCCTTTAAATAATCTCCGTCTCCGGACAGTCCTCCGCCACAGCCAACTCCACATCGCCCCGGGGGACCGCCGCCAGGCGCTGGGTAATGGCGCCAATGCTTTCTAAACGAACCATCTCTTCCCAGGAGCAGATTTCATCGTCCTCTTCGGTTTCGTACCGGAGGGTAATCAAATCACCTTCAATATCCAGGATCCGGGCCCGCTCTATCCAACGCTGTTGGTCCCTCAGAAAGATCCACACTTCTCGACCATCACAACAGAGTTGATAGATCTTGCGATGTAGCATAGGCGCTTCTCCTGGGCCGGTAAGATAGATCCTGAAACGAGCTGAGTCGAAGGGGGAACAATTGTTAGGTTGTTTGTAGGTTGTATATGGGGTATCTGGGTATCGATTTGATTCCTCCTGGGTAACACCCTATGTCCGTTGACTAGCCCCCAATGAATATGGAGTAATTTTAGCTAAATCTGAGGGGCTACGAGATATGAAAACGCCAATACTGGGTGAGCCTTCTGATGCACCTCCGTTCCCTTGAGGATGGCTGTGGCTATCCCATAATATTCGGAGTAAAACGCCTAGGGCCAACAGTAGACAAACCTCAAGCTATCGAAAGCTAGATCCGGTCTCGAATGGGTTTAGGAAACTGCACAGAGTCCTCTCTGGGATAATCAGAAAAGAGTTCATAACCTCTCTGATATCAGCACGTATTCGGCATAAATGTATTAGACAATACTTTCTCCTGGAGGGGTTAATCTTGAGGCTATAGTAAGGACTATAGCCTCAACTCCGGGTAGCGGGGTTAAGGCGCGTCAGAATATTCACCCAGCCTGGGCTTTGAGGGATCGGCTCGGTCCTCAGGGTTCTGGGCATAACTGTAATTTTGAGATCGCCCCTTGCCATGCTCCTCCACCTCTGTACCTGGCCTGAAGTTGAATCCTACCTGAGGCACTCCCAGGGGATTATTTTTCCGATTGGATCGACGGAACAGCATGGCCCTACGGGCCTGATTGGCACCGATGCCATTTGTGCCGAAGTGGTGGCCCGGGGAGTGGGAGAAGCGGCCAATGCCCTGGTGGGACCCACCATTAATGTGGGCATGGCCCTGCACCATACCGCCTTTCCTGGCAGTATGAGCCTACGGCCCAGTACCCTGATTGCCCTCCTGCAAGATTACCTAAAACCATTGGTTGGCTATGGCTTTACCCGATTTTTCTTTATCAACGGCCACGGGGGCAACATTGCACCCTTAAAGGCAGCCTTTGCCGAAACCTATACTGCCCTGGCGGCGGCCCCATTGCCCCAGGCAGCAGAGGTCCGCTGCGGTCTAGCCAATTGGTTTATGGCGGCCTCGGTCTACAGCTTGGCCAAAGAACTTTATGGCGATCAGGAGGGGTCCCACGCTACCCCTAGTGAAGTGGCCCTGACTCAATACGTTTATCCCGATCAGATCAAAAAAGCCGAATTAAATCCCCCCATTGCCGTTTCGGGATTTCCCATCTACGGTCCAGAAGATTTTCGTCGCCATTATCCCGACGGGCGCATGGGATCGAACCCGGCCCTGGCCACTCCAGACCATGGCCAGCGGTTTTACGAAGCGGCGGTTAAAGACCTCACCCAGGATTATCTAAAGTTTCTCTCCGCCCCCTGATGGGTCCCCGATACCCAGACATGGAATCGCGATAAGAAGGCTGAAGTTGGTGGTAGCGATTTCTGCAATTCGCACTATTCTGGTAAACAACTTTTGTTCAGCCTTTCTTCAAGGTCAGACCCTGCCATGCATAACTTTCTGCCCGTTGCCTATTTTGAGGGCCAGTTTCGGGATTTTAACGACGCTAAAATTTCCATTGCCACCCACGCACTTCACTACGGTACAGGAGCTTTTGGCGGATTGCGAGGGATTCCCGATCCCGATCACGACGGTCAGATTTTGCTGTTTCGCCTCGATCGCCACTGCCAGCGTCTCAGCACCAGTGCTCGACTCCTAAACTACGACCTGCCGGCTGAAACCATTCAGCAGATAATTACCGACTTTGTAAAAAAGAACCGACCCACCACCTCCTTCTACATTCGGCCCCTTGTTTACACCTCTGACCTGGGCATTTCTCCCCGATTGCACAACGTTGAGAAAAACTTTTTTATCTACGGACTGGAGTTAGGGGATTACCTCTCACCGGAGGGTGTCACCTGCCGGATTAGCTCCTGGTATCGTCAGGAGGACCGTAGCCTACCCCTGCGGGGCAAAATTAGCGGGGCCTACATTACCTCCTCCCTAGCCAAAACTGAAGCGGTAGAGTCGGGGTTTGATGAGGCGATTTTAATGAATTCCCAGGGCAAAGTCAGCGAAGCTTCCGGTATGAACGTCTTTATTATTCGCAACGGCAAGCTGATTACCCCTGGCTATGACCAGGATATTTTGGAAGGAATTACTCGCGATAGCATTCTTACCCTGGCCAGAAATTTGGGCATCGAGGTGATAGAACGGCCAGTGGATAAATCGGAGCTATTCATTGCGGAGGAGGTATTTCTGAGTGGTACGGCAGCTAAAATTACGCCGGTGCGCCAGGTTGAATCCTACACCCTACCTACCCAGCGACCCCTTACCGATCGCCTGCGCCATCAACTCAGCGCCATTACCGAAGGTCGGGACCAGGCCTATGCAAACTGGGTCTTCCGAATCGAGATTTAACCAGAGTTGCCCATCTCTGGACTAACCCTTGGTGCCATAGTTGTAGCCCTGGGACCTGGGTAAGGCAGCAAAGGATATCCCCCAGACCCCGCTGGAGAGTCCCCTACGATGCCTTGCCTTTCCCTCAAAGCAACCCCAGCAAAGTCTGCACCGTGGCCACGACTCCCGAACCCACCTGCTCAATCTCCTCAGCAGTGGTAAAGCGACCCAGGCCAAAACGTAGGGAGGACCGGGCTAGGGCATCACTGTGGCCTAAAGCCTTAAGCACATGGGAGGGGGCGGTACTGGCACTACTACAGGCGGCTCCGGAGGAAAGGGCTACCAGGGGCCTTAACCCCAGCCCTAGGGCGGCACCATCGATGCCAGGGATACTGATATTCAGGCTTCCCGGCAGACAACACTGGGCATGGCCATTGCGACGCACGGGTATGTCGGCCTGCAGAATAGCCCAGAGGCGATCGCGCAACCGCCCCAACCGGTCCCCCTCTCCAACCATCTCCGCCAGGCCCAACTCTACCGCCGTAGCCAGTCCCACAATCTGATGGGGGGCCAGGGTTCCCGATCGCAGCCCCCGCTCATGGCCGCCGCCGTGGATCTGGGAGGCCAGGGAGACCCGGGGCTGGCGTCGCCGCACATAGAGGGCGCCAATGCCCTTAGGGCCGTAGATTTTGTGGGCCGTCAGGGAGAGCAGATCAATCTGGAGGGTTTGCACATCCAGAGGTATTTTACCGATCGCCTGGGCCGCATCACTGTGGAACAGCACGCCGCGATCGCGGCAGCGCTGACCAATTTCCGCCAGGGGTTGGAGGACACCTATTTCGTTGTTGGCCGCCATCACGGAAACCAGCAGGGTATCCTGCCGAAAGGCCGCCTCTAAGTCCTCCAGGTTAATCAACCCGTCCGCTCCGACCGACAGATAGGTAACGGCAAAACCCAGCCCTTCCAGATAGCGACAGGGATCGAGGACCGCATTGTGTTCGGTCTGCACCGTAATCAAATGGCGGCCTCGGTTAAAACTGGCCTCCGCCACCCCCTTAATAGCCAAATTATTAGCCTCGGTGGCGCCACTGGTGAAAATGATTTCCTCAGGGCTGGCGTTGATGGCGGCGGCCAAATTGGCTCGAGCCTTTTTTACCGCCGCTGCCGCGGTCCAACCGTAGGTATGGGTGGTACTGGCAGGGTTACCAAAATGTTGACCCAACCAGGGCAACATAGCCTCTAGGACCCGTGGATCCACCGGAGTAGTCGCCTGACAGTCCAGATAAATGGGAGGACTCACCATGGTCAAACCGCCCTAACTCTGTTCGACCATCAACTGCCAATGGATGGTCTGGGCGGTCACACTGTTGGCTTCCCCCAGCCGTACCTGAATGGTTTCGTGGGTAATGGGGGCCAGGGCCGCCAGCAGCGATCGCAGGTGGGGGGTACTCTCGCCGCTATCCAGATAAACCCGCTCCGCCAGCTGGTTAAGGCGCTTCCAGGTGGTGTAAAGCCGGGCAGCGGTCTGCTCAATCTGGGCGGCCTGGGCCACCATATCGGCGGCAGCATTCAGGCAACCCACCCGCAGAGCCTCCTCCAGGGCCAGTTCCAGATCCAGGTCACTGGCCTCGAGCAGTTGCACCTGATTAGCGGAGGCCAGGTACTTCGACAGATAGCGGGCCTCGGCGGTCACCTGCTTGAGGGTATCCAGATCGGGGTTGAGTTCCACCTCGGTTTTCAAGGTAGCCTGGTGAGCGACCGGCAGCTTTTCCATCTCCTTCACCAGGGGAGCCAGATAGCGGGTGGGAATGGTCTGGTTAGCCGCCTTTTCCCGCAGGGTTTCGGGAATCAACTCCGAGGTCATGGCGGCCCATTCATCGGCCACCTGACGCACTTCTCGACGGGTGATGTGGTCACCCTTACGGGCGGAGTCGGTGACCAGTTGCTGCACTTCTGGGGCCGCCTTAGCGGTTTCTACAAAGGCCCGCTTACTAAACTGATTAACATCCGCCGGGGCCAGTAGACCCGCATGGAGGAGTTGGTCAGCACTATCGGCCAGCTCGATCAGGTTATAGGCATGGCTTTTGGTAATTTCCCGGTCCTTTAGCCAGTTGAGAAAACCCGTACCCCGACCATCGCCGCCGCGCTTTTCCCGATCGCGCACAGCCTTTAAAATTCGCCCCCGCCAGATATCGGTTTGCAGGTCGAAGCGATCGCACACCTGCCAGGCAGCCTCCACCTGGCGCTGAAAATCATAGTCGGAAAGTTGATCATCGTCAGGATCGGGCAGTTGGAAGGACAGTTCTCCCGTCTGCATGGCCGCTTCGATGGTTTCAGAGGAATAGGACACTACTGGTTTACCGCTGACCTAGGGGCTTCATTATGACATGGTACAGCGGTAGTTTAGGAGCCGCCCTGATCACCTTAGCGATCGGACCTCAGCCCATAGTCCTGGGGATCAAAGGCAGAAGGAAAGTGGGTGGAGT
>JBMOHM010000060.1:0-18096 GCA_049317845.1 Nodosilinea sp.
AATCCGGTGATCAGGGCGATCGCCAGGGGGCCCAGAGCGAGAGCCGGTAGGAATGAAGCTAGGCGGATCTGCACAACTTCCAGTAAATCTAATCCCAGAGCCATAATCATCAATCCGCCAATCCCTGTAATATTCAAAATATAAGGATTGGTGGCAGGGTTGGTGATGGCTAGCCCCGACAGACCAGCCACCAGAGATAGACAACCCTGCACTAGCAATACCGGAAAAGCTGAGAACCCCACTCCGATGCCATAGTTGCCGGTTAGGGCAATGGAGGCCAGGCCATCCATGGTGGCTTTTAGGCTAAGCAGAGTGGCATCTCCCACCAGGCCGTTGTTGAGGCTACCCAAAATTGCCATAGGACCAATGCAGAAGAGCAGACTGGCGGCCACAAAGCCTTCGGTAAACTGACCGCCTCCCTTCACTTGCGACCTTAGCCAGTCGCCCAGCTGGGCAAGATGGCTCTGAAGCTGCCACCACTCTCCCAATAAGCCACCAATCACCAACACCACCAAACCGAAGATTACCCCATCGATAGGACCTACTCTGACCCTGGCAAGGGTCTGCCCCATACTTATACCAAGCATGATGGTAGTCAGGCCCAGGGCCTGGGTAATAATGTGCTGCATCGCCGGGGGCAAACTGCGGCGCAGAACTAGCCCTAGAGAGGTACCCACAATAATAGTCAAGACGTTTATCCAGGTGCCACTGGTTTTAGCCCATAGGCTAAGCATAGAATTCTCGTGAGATAGTCCCCGTATTATAGGCTTGCTGATGTGGTGAAGTCGGGGTGGTCCGGGACGAGAGAGGGGGAGTGAGATTTGTCGCTTTCCTGGGTTCCTAGACCCTGTCAGCAAGGGTTGCAAAGAGAGCTGTAGAAGGGGCTAGTTGGGGATGGAGGTCAATCAAATAGTTTCGTTACGGTACGGCTTTCCAGCCTATCTGGTATCGCTCAGTATGGCAGGATTAAAACATAGCGGGTTGATCCAGGGCCGCTGTTTAATCAAACCAGATCAGGTGGTAGCGCGACATGGCCCCAAGGCCGATCCTCCATCCACACCAGGGTGGAACACGGTCATTAACAACCGCTGACTCAGGCCACTCCGATTCCCCAGGTAGAGAGTTGGGGTGATAGTAAGGAGAATTGCCATGAAACTGATGCCTCTGGCAGGTGCCCTAGTTACCATCCCCCTGTTGTGGGTATTACCCGTAAGGGCCGAGAACCTCCTCCAGGTAAAACAGTTGCTTGATACTAACCTCTGTCAAGGTTGTGACCTGTCGGGCGCCCAACTCAGCCAGGCCCATCTGATTGGGGCCGATCTGCGGGGGGCTGATCTACGGGGTGCCACCTTAATCGAGGCTAACCTGGAGGGTGCCGATTTGACCGGAGCTAACCTCACCCAAGCCAATCTCACCCAGGCTTTTTTAACCAACGCCATCCTCGATGGTGCCGTCCTCGATCAGGCTAACTTAACCAGGGCCCAGATTTATTTTGCCCATGTTAAGGGCACTTCCCTGGTGGGAGCTAACCTCACCCAAACTGACATTGTGGGCACCCCCATCAGTGTGGGGGGAGATTAGGCTTGAATCTGTAGATTATTATCCTATGCTGACCTCTACCCTATCCGATGCTAACCGCCGCCTCGCCGCCGCCCTCCAGTACGTGACGATTTCCGCGGATGCGGCGGAACGGTTGAAGTATCCGAAAGCCAGCTTGATAGTGTCTATTCCTGTGCGGATGGACGACGGATCCCTGCGGGTATTTCAGGGTTATCGGGTACGCTACGATGATACCCGTGGGCCGACTAAGGGGGGAATTCGCTTTCACCCTGAGGTTAATCTGGATGAGGTACAATCCCTGGCTTTTTGGATGACCTTTAAGTGCGCTGTGTTGAATCTACCCCTAGGGGGGGCAAAGGGGGGAGTTACGGTCAATCCCAAGGAGCTTTCCCGGCTAGAGTTGGAGCGGTTGAGTCGGGGATATATTGACGCGATCGCTAACTTTATTGGTCCCGATGTGGATATTCCCGCCCCCGATGTCTATACCAACGCCATGATTATGGGTTGGATGATGGACCAGTACAGCATCATTGCCCGCCGCCTCAGCCCGGCGGTAATTACCGGTAAACCCCTAAGTATGGGTGGCAGCCAGGGTCGCGACACGGCTACGGCGATGGGGGCTTTCTACCTGCTGGAGGCGATCATGGCCCGGTCTGGTCGCCTGCCCCAGGACACCACCGTTGCCGTTCAGGGATTTGGTAATGCTGGTAGTATTCTGGCCCGGTTACTGTTTGACGCCGGTTACCGGGTGGTAGCGGTGAGTGACTCCCAGGGGGGAATATTCTTGCCCCAGGGGTTAGATATCCCCAGTATTCAGGCCTTTAAGGCCTCCAGTCGTAGTCTCAAGGCGGTCTACTGTGAGGGCAGTGTCTGCCATCTGATCGAGGACCACGCCCTGATCAGCAACGATGAACTGCTAACCCTGGATGTGGATATTCTCATCCCAGCCGCCCTGGAGAATCAGATTACGGCGAAAAACGCCAGTCAGGTCAAGGCCCGCTATATCTTCGAGGTGGCTAACGGCCCGATTACCGCCGATGCCGATACCCTGCTGGAAGCCCGAGGGATTCAGGTCTTTCCCGATATTTTAGTGAATGCCGGGGGGGTAACCGTTAGTTACTTTGAGTGGGTCCAGAATCGCAGCGGCCTTTATTGGTCGGTTGAGGATGTTAATACCCGCCTCAAGGCCATGATAGTCGGAGAGGCTGAGCAGATTTGGCAGCAGGCTGAAACCCTTAAAATTCCGGTCCGCACCGCCGCCTATGTACATGCCCTGAAACGGTTGGGCGATGCTCTGGATGCCAGGGGAACCCGTGAATACTACGTCAGTGGGATTTGAACCGTCCCCTCTGCCCCTAGGGAAGGGAGGATTGCTATAAGATCCTGGGTGACCAGCATCGGCGCCCAGTCCCCATCTGCCTGCCATGGACTTTGAGGAGATTACTAAACTCATCAACCAGGTAGCTCTGGTGCAGAAGGGGCGGCCCCTTAAGGATGTGGAGCGGCTGGTGCTTAAGGGCGCCTGGGAAAACCAAACCTACACCACCATGGCTAGCCTGACGGTGGGCTATTCCGAAGACTACCTGAAGAAAGACGTAGGGCCAAAGCTGTGGCGCTTTCTGTCTGACCTGGTCGATACCCGACAACAGGGGATTAAACTCAATAAACGCAACTTGCAAAACGTCTTACAAACCTGGGCGGCCCAGCAGGAATCCGCCATTCCACCAGAGGTTCCAGGGACTGGGAGGGCCGGGTTTGCTGTCGCCGTGCAAGGGTTACCTCCCCTGGATGAAACCGAACTATGGGGTCGGCAGGCGGATTGTCAGCGGTTGATCCAGTGGGTGCGAGGCGATCGCTGTCGGTTGATTCTACTATGGGGACTTCCCGGTGTGGGTAAAACCGCCCTGGCCATCTACCTGGCCCAGACCCTCAAGGCCGACTTTGATCGGGTGGGCTATCTTTTACTATCCGATCAGGCCACCGATACCCTGGTACTTCAGGCCCTAACCAATTGGTTTAGATCTGGGCAGGACCCTTCCCCTCAGCCCGATCCTGCCATCGATACTCCCCAGTGGATCGTCGATCAATGTGGTCAGCGCCCTTGCCTCATCGTCATCGATCAGATGGAAAGGCTTTTTGCTCCCCAGCAGCTAGCAGGTACCTACCGGGCTGGGCAGGAACGGATGTCAGCCCTGCTACAGCAACTGGCCACCAGTCAGCATCAGAGTTGTATCCTCTGCGTTAGCCAGGAAAAACCAGAGGACCTTGCCCACTGGTTGGGTCCCCGAGTGCGCGACTACCACCTGCAGGGCTGGACCGATGAGGCGGTCAAAGGCTTCTTAGATCAGCGGGGGGAGGTGAGCGGTAACCGCCAGGACTGGGTGACTTTCAACCACCGCTATGGGGGCACCCCTCTAGCTTTAAAGGGTATCGCCAGTTCCCTGCAAGATCTCTACCAGGGCCAGTTGCATTTATTTTTAAAGCAAACCGAGACCTCCCTTTGCGATCGCGCCGATCGCGCGCTCCAGACCCTTATGGATCGCCTGACTTCAGAGGAGGAGGAACTTCTCTACTGGCTGGCCCAAGCCCAGCTACCCTTGACCCTGGCCCGCTTAAAGCAGGAGATGCCAGCCTATCCAGGAACAGCGGTGGTGCAGTCCCTAATGGCTCGATCACTCTGCCAGGTAAGGGTGGATCCAACTCTGGAGGATACCGTTATTAATCTGCCAGGCCCTGTGGCATGGCGAGCTATGGGCCAACTGCAAACCTTGCTGAAGCAGGAACTCGAGACGGAACAACTGGATTGGTTCCATCGTTTGCCCCTGGTCACCATGGCGGCCCCTGAAGCCCTCCAAGCCTACCAGCAGGAGATGCTCTTCCAACCCCTGATCAAGGGCCTGGAACAGAGCCTGGCATCGGCCAGCGATCGCCAGCAAAAATGCCAACGCCTGCACCAGGCTCTACGGCCACTGGCTCTAGTAAAACCGGGCTACGGCCCTGCCAACCTGATTCGGCTTCACCAGGGTTTAGGGGTGGGGCTGGGGGGCGCTGATTTTTCCCACCTGGATATCTGGGAAGCGGACCTGCGCCAGATTAACTGCCAGGGAGCTGATTTCAGCTCATCTCACTTTCATCACACGGCCTTTGCCACTCCCCTGGATACCAATCCCATTGTGGCGATCAGTCCCGACGGCGATGGACTGGTGGCGGCAGACCGCCAGGGGCGCCTGTGGTGGTGGAGCCTGCACCAGGGGCAGTTACTGCGGGTGATCGACCTGGTCGACCAACCCACCCCGATCGGGGCTCTGGCCTTTAGCCCTGACGGTGAGACCCTGGCGGTGGGCGCCAGTACCGGCCAAATCTGGCTCTACTCTACGGTCAACCATACGCCTGCCGATAGCCTCAGCCATCATCCCAGTCGGGTTACGGCCCTGGCCTTTACGGCCAGCGGAGGCGGCCTGGCATCCGCCGACCAACAGGGCCAGATTTACCTGTGGGAAGTGGCTTCCGGGGTTTGTCAACGACACTGGGCCGCCCACCGGGGATCCATCCAGGAACTGAACTTTAATGGGGCTGGCGATCGCCTAATTAGCCTGGGAGAGGACCAGACCGTCCACCTCTGGACCCTACCCCAGGGTCAGTTAAGGGCGAGTTTTCAGGCCAGACCTGGGGCTTCGATTCGCACCACGGGCTTTTTTCCCCATGGGGGCGATCGTCCCCAGTCTTCCCTGGCCTTTGCCGCTGGCTACGACGACTATGGTCTGGCCATTTGGGCCCTGGAAACCGGCACCCCTGAATGGGTAGTACCCACCGATACGGAGGGACTCTTAGCCCTGGCGGTGAGTCCCGATGGCCGTTATCTGGCCTGTAGCCGTCAAGATTGTAGCCTTAGCCTTTGGGATATTGGGCGCCATCGCCGCCACCAGATGCTACCCACCCTGGCTGCACCAATCTGGACCTTGCAATTTAGTCCCAGCGGGACCTACCTGGTAACTGGCAATGAAACCGGGCTGCAGGTCTGGAATACCCAGCGGCGAGAGCGCCTCCGTAGTTTTTTAGGGCAAGCCTATCCTGTCGGCGCTATGGCCCTTGGGGCGGCTAGCAATCAACTGATTACAGCCCACAGCGACCACCAAATCCGGATCTGGCAAAGCGACCATACCCCACCCCTACCCGCCATCCTCAACCCCCAGCAGGGCCGGCTCCATGCCCTGGCAGTCAGCGACAATGGCCAGTGGTGGGCCAGTAGTGGAGCGGATCACACCATTGCCCTCTGGTCTGGTCAGGGGTGGGGAGCGGCGGCCAGAGCCTGCCCCTTTCTGGTGTTACCTGAACCCGCTACCCTGATGGCTCTGAGCGCCCAGGGAGCATGGTTAGCCACCGCCGGTCAGGCTCCGGCCATTGGCCTGTGGCAGGTGGCTACCGGCCGGTCTCTGGGAACCTTGCAAGGCCATGGAGGTCCTGCCTCTGCCCTGATCTTTAATCCCACCGCTGTTGATCTAAGTCCCCACCAGGCTCCCCACCTGGCCAGTGGGGGTCGAGACGGTACGGTTTGCCTTTGGGATTTGAGTCGGTCCACCTGTACCAGGGTGCTCAGGGGCCACCTTCGCCAGGTGCATAGCCTAGCTATTAGTCTGGCGGGGGATCGGCTGGTCAGTGCCAGCTACGATGGGCGGGTGTGCTGGTGGGATCTGGGCAGCGGTGATCAGCTGGGGGACTGGCAGGCTCCCCTGGGGCAGTGGCTACACACCGTTACCATAGATGCCGCCGGCCAGACCCTAGCGATTACCAGTAGGGCGGGCGATCTGACCCTATGGCCAGTGGAACCTGCCTCCAGTCCCTACCGGTTGAGGGGACATCATCAGGATATTTGGGCCGCTCTGGTCAGTGGCGATCGCACCCGGGTGGTAACCGCCAGTCAGGACTCGGAAATCCGCCTCTGGAGCCTACCGGCCGGGCCGTGTGAGTGGGTTCTGCGTCCCGACCTACCCTATGCTGGTGTCAATATGGCTGGGGTTAGGGGCCTATCGGCAGCCACCCAGACCCTGCTCAGCGCCCTGGGGGCGAGGGTAGACTAACTATCGCCATAGCCCAGGTGACGACGGGCAGCGGGGGTCACTACCCGTCCCCGGGGGGTGCGCTGTAGGTAGCCAATCTGCATCAAATAGGGTTCGTAAACCTCCTCAATGGTTTGGCTATCTTCCCCTGTAGCGGCCGCCATAGTTTCTAGGCCAATCGGGCCACCGTCAAAGTTTTCGATAATTACCGAGAGCAGACGGCGATCGGTCCAATCCAGTCCCCGGGGATCGACATTAAAAAGTTCCAGGGCTTGGGCGGCAATTTCAGCGGTAATCAGGCCGGGGGCTTTGACCTCCATATAGTCTCGCACCCGGCGCAGTAGTCGGTTGGCAATCCGGGGGGTGCCCCGGGCCCGTCGGGCAATTTCTTCGGCCCCCGCTAGCTCTAGGGGAGTTTTCAGCACATCGGCGGTGCGCAGTACAATCTGGGTGAGTTCGTCGATGTCGTAAAAGCGCAGACGTTGCACCAGCCCAAAGCGATCGCGCAGGGGGGAGGTCAGGGCTCCCACCCTGGTGGTGGCCCCCACCAAGGTAAAGGCAGCTAGGGGCAAACTCCGGGTGCGGGCCGCCTGGCCCTTACCAATGGTGATATCCAGCCGACTATCCTCCATGGCTGGATAGAGAATTTCCTCCGTCACCCGGGGTAGGCGATGAATTTCATCGATAAAGAGCACATCTCCTGGTTTTAGGTTAACCAGCAGGCCCACAATGTCGCGGGGACGTTCCAGGGCCGGGGCCGTGGTGATTTTACAGGCCACCCCCATTTCCTGAGCCAAAATTAAGGCCATGGTGGTTTTACCCAAACCGGGAGGACCGTAAAGCAGCAGGTGATCAAGGGGTTCCTGGCGGGATTTAGCGGCCTGAATGGCAATGTCTAACACCTGCTTGAGGGCAGATTGGCCAATGTAATCCTGTAACCGTTGGGGCCGCAGCCGGTCCTCCGCCAGGGCCGTCTCTACGGGCTGGGCTGCACCGCCCTGCACCAGGGAAGCGGCGACCGACGGGTCGGCCTGGTTAGCTAAGGGAACCGCCAAATTATCCCCAGAGGGAGGAGGGGACTGGGGCGATCGGGGGGACCTGGCCGAGGAATCGGAATTATGGGAGGAGACAATAGCCATAGGACCTGCCACGGGCGTGCCTCCCCATGATAGTTCAGTGCAAATGCACTATCAAGACCAACCTGAAAGACTCGGTCCATAGTCTTCCCCCGGCCTGGGGCCAGGGCCAGGTAGGACTTCAGGAGAGATTCACAGTAAAAACTGTTCCAGCGCCACCGCCACCCCTTCTGCCTCCACCCCTGGGGCGACCCAGTCTGCCTCCGCCTTGACCGCACTGGGAGCATCCCCCATGGCAATACCCAGACCCGCATAGCGCAGCATCTCCAGGTCGTTAAAGTTGTCACCAATGGTCATTACCTGGTCCCGTGCTAGATCGAGTAATTCTTCGGCTAGAAAACGCACCGCCTCCCCTTTGTTGGCCTGGGGATGGGTGGCTTCCACAAAGGATTCGATGGATTGGGTCAGGTAGAGGTCCGTGCTGGAGTAGTGCTGGTTGAGATGGTGCAAAACGGCGGCCAGGCGATCGGTATGGGTGCTCAGAGCTAGCAGTTTGGTGGTTTCCCAGGCGGGGTTAGTAGCCATTAGGGTGGATAGATCGCCCGCCGCCACAGGCTCAATCCCCGATCGCTGAGCGTAGGCCTGGGTGTCTTCAATGATTCGCCGGACATGGAGCTGGTCGTCAATGTAGAGATGGATGGACAGGTCTTCCCGGTCCTCCAGGGGAGTCAGGTAGGCGAGCATTTCCAGCGCCAGGGATCGGGGTAGGGGAGTATGGCGGTGCAAAGTCTGACTCTGGGGATTTTTAATCATGGCTCCCTGGTAGGCGATCAGGGGCAGAGTAGAGCCAATCATCTGGTGAAAGCGCAGGGCTGACTGGTACATGCGTCCCGTGGCGATCGCCACCTCAACTCCCCGCTGGCGGACCGCCTGAATTCGATCCAGTACCCGCTGGCTGACTTGGTTAGACTCCCCCGCCAGGGTACCGTCAATATCGAGAACCAACAGACGAATATCGGTAGTCATAGGGAGTGGTTATAATCAGATAAGCTCAATTCAGTTAACCTTGCCAGCTAGGGCCAGGGATAGTCCCTTTAATACATCAAGGGAAGTTCTCCTACCACATCCAGGCGGCTAAAGCGCCCGATCTGGAGGTAGGTTTCCGCCAGGGTATCGGCTACCGCCGGTACGATCCAGCCCAGTTGCTTGAGGGTAAAAATAGCCGTAGCATACTTGGCTCGCCGGCTACCATCCAGCACCTTAATGGCCAGTCCCAGACTATCCCCCACCCGGCCAATGCACTGAATTCCCTCGGCCCCAGATTTACTCACCAGGGCTCCGTTGGTCAACTGCATTAACTGGGTGTCAAAGCTATCTGCCCCACCCACCATTTCAGGGTGATGGGTCATCGCCCGAATAATCCGCTCCATATCCAAGCTATTGCCAGAGGCCAACATGGCAAATAGGGTGGCCATCTGCCGGATTTGCATAAAGTAGGTAGGAGCGCCACAGTCATCGTGGGCTACGATAAACTCGTCGGCGGGCATACCCAGCAGATCGGCAAGGCGAGACAGGATTAGCTTTTGGACGGGATGGCTACGGTCCAGGTAGCTTCCTAGGGGCCAGCTTTGCTGCTGGCAAAGGGCTAGCATACCGGCATGTTTGCCAGAGCAATTGTGCTCCAGGGGGCTTTTCCGCCCTTGCGGCACCGGGCAGCGCAGATCCCCAGAGTCAAGCTGCGATCTCCACAAAATTTCAAATACCTGGCGCACCTGTTCCATACTACCCTGGTGGGACCCACACATAATTGCCAGGGCTCGATCACTGAGGCCGTAGCGTTCCAGGGCACCAGAGGTGGTCACCGCCAGGGCCTGAAAGGGTTTTAGGGCTGACCTGACAAAACTAGCCAGTTCGGGGTTGCCAGCTACGGAAAGATTACGGCCACGGTGATCACACACCACCACATGGGCAATGTGGGTTGATTCCACAATGCCTTCGCGCAGAAGCTGAATGCCTAATTCCTTACTCTGATGACGGTTAACCCGACTGCTGGTCATAGATGTGCCTTGGGGAGTAACGGTGTGTTGAGGGCCACCCTGGAGGTGACCCCCGTAATCTTAAATCAAGGATTACAGCTGGAACCAGACCAGTAGCCCCAGACTAAAAAGTATGACAATTACCCCCAGTGTGTAACGAATTCGTTGCAGTACCGGTTTCACTTCGTAGTCAACAATCAGGCGATCGCGGTTGTAAATCTCTTCTGGCTTAACCCACAACTGGCCGTCATACCAGCCCGACTCTTCGTAGGGTACGGTGGCCTGGCGCAGTCGCCCGGCCACATGGGCCCAACCCACATAGAGCTGCACCAGGGCTAAGGTGGGTAAAATCAGTGCCCCCAGAGCGGCGGTAAGGGTAAACAACAGGGGCTGACGACTGGGAAAAAAACTAGCCCCCACCATAGGACCGACCACGACCCAACTGAGGCACCATAACCCCACAACGGGCTGCAGGTAGGCCGCCAGATCGCGCCCGCCCCAGCCATAGAACCATGACTGTCGGACCTCCTGATATTCGTTGATGGGTTGTTGTTCAGCCGGAACTGGACATACCTGCGCCATAGCTACCGTTAGTGAAAACCTTAGCTCTAGCCTAAACGAATTCCATCCGATTAGGAATCTCTAGCGGCGATCGCCCTATGGCCGTAGCCCCCGGTAACGGGGTAAACAGGGGGTTTGAAAAGGTGGTTCCATCTAAAGACCTTTCCAGCCCTAATCTTGCTCGATCACCTTTGTCCCGAACCCAATGGCGTCACCATCTTGTTCTAACTGGACTGGTGATGGCTGTAGCTGGGGTAGAAGCTAGGCGCCTGGGTAGGTGGGCTGAGAACGGGCTGATAAAAAATTGCTGGAGCATGGCCCCAAAAGGCTTCGAGATCGTAGAATTCCCTGGTTTCGGGCAGAAATATATGGACAATGACATCACCATAATCCATAACGACCCAGTGGCCCTCTAACTGGCCCTCCAGATGCAGGGGCTGACGTTGCCACTTGTCTTCTAGACTGGCTTCAATGGATCGGGTGATGGCCCGCACCTGAACGGTGGAAAAACCCGTAACGATTACAAAATAATCCGCCAGGTACGATACATCCGCCACCGGCAGAATCACAATATTGGCTCCTTTTCGTTCATCGGCGGCGGCGGCAATATCGTAGGCCAATTGCAGGGACTCATCGGCTGAAGGGGGTGTCGCCGCGTGGGGTAAGGTTGTTGTCATAGTGGCATTCAGGGAATGGGCATGGGTCATAGGCAATGGCAATAGATGCTCAGCATAGATTGGAAAATCGCCATCGGCCGCTAGCATCGGCTGTAGGCCTAGTCTATCCTAACGGCAATGGATAGGAGAGCGATCCCTCAGGTATGCTGAATCAAGCCCTCCAGGGCGGTTTGTAGATCCTGGGTGAGTTGGGCTACCGAGGCCTTGGCAGCGGCTCGGGAAGCCTGATAGGCAGGCCAGCGCTGGCTCACATCGATGGGATCAGCCAGGGTAATGACGGCGTGGCGACGCCCCATCTGCGGTCGCTTGGGTACACGAGTTCCCTTCACCCGTTCCACCAGGTCAAACAGAATCAGGCTAGTCTCTGCCAATCGTTCGAAGCTGGGCCGGGTTTTAACATAGTCTCCACTGACGGCCACGAAACTCTCCACCAAACGCATATGGCGCATATGCAGGTTGGCGACCTGGGCCATCCAGTCGGCTAAACCCCGGTCAAAGGCTGACAGATTGGCAAGATTGCGAATATCTTCCCTGTAGATGTGGGCCCAGCCTGCTTCTTCTAACTGGCGGCAGCGGCTTTCCAGGCTATCCTTACCGGGTAAATGGAAGAAGGCTTCTGCCACGGTTAGGGCCCGGTCTAGCAGGGGTTTCAGGCGATCGCTTAAATTCAAGGGCGGGGCTGATTGGGCTTCGGGCCAGAGATCCCCATAGAATTGGCCGTAGAATCCTTCCATATGGGTGAGTAAGTGGTACCCCAGATTAGCCAGACGCTGATAATAGTCCTGGGGCGATCGCTGGTCGGGGTGAGGATAGGCGTTAATCGGCAAACCACAGTCAGCCTCTAACCCGCTCAACAGCCGGTCCAGGGCTGTCCAGTCAGGGCGGGGATAGAAGTACTGTAAGCCTACGGGCAAGAGAATGACCCGCTCAGGCCGTTGGGCTTTGTGCAAATCCTCCACACCCCAAAAGGCTAACTGGGCTGTACCGGATTCTAGGGGACTGATCACTTCCCCATGGCCATTGGTGGCCCCCTCCGGGGCAATGGTGATGGGAAACTCGCCTGACAGCAGGTATTGCCGTACCGTCTTTAAAGCCTTTAGATCCAGGCGGCGGCCTCGATGGACCGGAACGCCCCCCATACTGGCAAACAGCCACTCTAGCCAGGCACCAGCCCAAAGGGGCATGCCCCGATCGTACAGAAAGAAACTGTGGACCGGTCCCTGTAGGGGCTGACCCTGACGTCGAGCGGTCTGGGGCACTAGGCGAGAAAAGAGATAGGCCAGACACAGCGGATCATCCACCTGGCTGTGGCGAAAGGCCAGGAGGAGGCGAATCTGCCCCGTCTGAAACTGCTGGAAGGCCTTTGCCAGCACTTCGGGGTTTTCACAGGTGACGGGCCAGATTCCGGCGGGTAGCCATGGTCGCAACCGTACCCGTAGTAGCAAGGGTAATAGGGCGTAACCGCCTCGCCTCACCCAGTCCCGATAGTGGTGGGGAATAAATCTCAGGGGCGGTTGAACAGTCTGGAAATGGGACACAGGCAACTCCGGCCATGGTATGGGAAACCTAAAACCTATAGCCGTCTCCAGTCCGGTAAGGACGAGACGGCGACGCCATTGTTATAGGCTAGGGCCCAGAGCCTGACTGGGTGGAGTCAGCTAAGTGGCACCAGATGTATTCCCTATTGTCTACTTTACAGGGGGGCAGCACTTCTCAGTTCAGGGGCCCTCGACTTGGGCTGAGACGGCATCGATCAGGGGTGGATAGGGCTGATCGGGCTTTGGCCACAACCCTGAGGATCGAGTTGATTCATCAAAACCCAGACCGGCTAGGCATTCTGGCCCGCATCTGTGCCTTTAAATCTGGCTACAGCTATAACTGGGGCTAATAATTCATTCCTCAGGCTAGTGGTAAAAATAAAAAATTTGTTAAAATATTTTGAGGTTATTCGTTCGGGAAAGCCATGGCTGTGGTTGACACTGTTCCCCCTGAGGTTGTCCAACAGGTGGCTGAGTATTTTGACGTACTAAGCGAACCCATGCGCCTGCGAATTTTGAACGTGCTGCGGGGCGGAGAAAGATGCGTTCAGGAATTGGTAGAAGCCACTCAGACTAGCCAGGCTAATGTCTCTAAGCACCTTAAGGTGATGATGCAGGTAGGTATTCTGAGCCGCCGCACCGAAGGCACCTCTGCCTACTACAGTATTTGTGATCAGTTGATTTTTGATCTGTGTAGTTTGGTCTGCGATCGCATCGCCTGTCGCATTGAAGAGCAGGCTAAGCAGTTCCGGAATTTTAGTCTTTCCGCCCGTGAATAGCCAGGTTACCATGGCTATGCCGCCTTACCTACCCCCATCAGGTAAAGCAGGGCCATGCGTACGGCAACTCCATTGGTGACCTGATCGCTAATTAAACTGAGGCTAGGGTCATCCATCAGGTCTGAACTGATCTCCACTCCCCGATTGACTGGCCCAGGATGGAGAACTTTAACCCCAGGTTGGCAATGTTTCAGGCGATTGCGGGTGAGGCCAAAGTGCTGTTGGTATTCCCGCAGGCTGGGCAGCAGGTGCTGGGTCATGCGTTCCCGTTGTAGGCGCAGGGCCATGACAAAGTCGGCCTGGTCCAGGGCTGGCGCCAGACTACTGTGCTGCACAATAGACCGATGCCCAGGCAGGGGAGACTGGTCTATAAAAGCTTCGGCAAATCCAAGCGGCAGTAGGGTGGGGGGTGCCGCCAGATGCACCTCAGCTCCACAGGTAGATAAACACCAGAGGTTGGATCGGGCTACCCTGGAATGCAAAATATCGCCAATAATGGCAATTTTTTTGCCCTGCAATAAACTGGTGTTGGGATTATCCGGATTCAGCGTCAGGGCCAGCGTAAATAGATCCAGCAGGGCCTGGGAGGGATGGGCATGTAACCCATCTCCGGCATTTAATACGCCGACACCACTATTGAGTTGATCCATTTCCCTGGCGATCACCTGGGGTACTCCAGAATCTTGATGGCGAATTACCATCAGGTTGGAACCCATGGCCAGGTAGGTTTTAGCGGTGTCCAGAATGGTTTCTCCCTTACTCAGGGAGGATGTGCCTGGGGCAAAGTTCAGCACCTCGGCCGATAGGCGCTTAGCTGCCAGTTCAAAGCTACTGCGAGTGCGGGTAGATGACTCAAAAAACATGGTGGTTACGACTATCCCCTGCAAGGCTGGCACCTTGCGGGTACGCCGGGAGAGCACTTCCCGAAAACTAACCGCCGTTTGCACCACAGTTTCTAACTCCGTTGCCGTAAAGTCTGCCAGAGACAGCACATGCCGTCGATTCCAGGATGCATTGCTCATGATCTACCGCCTTCAATTCGGGCCCCGTTATCACCGTCACTACCATAGCGGTATCCGGTCGGTGGGGGATAGGCAAAGGGGAAGATTTTCCCCAATCCATTGTTGGCTATACTTTCCACTGCTTTTGGTGAGCGGGCTTTTAGGGGTTGGTTGTATGCCCGTTGCTCCCCCCGCTCCCCCGCCCCTCCAACCCCTGGTGAGGCGAGACGATCAACTCCAGGCGGCCCAGCGCCTCCTGCAAGCCAGAGCCCGCCGTCTAGTCGTACCTGCTGACCCCCTGGCGGTGACTATCTACCATTTGGATGGCCAGTGCGATCGCTTTCAGCCAGAAACGGTACAGGTGCCCCGGACGAATGGTATGGCGGCTACCGTAGGCCTGATCCTGGCAGAGCAAACCATCACCGACCTGAAATTATCAGGTTACCGGGTCAAGGTAGACGGTCACACCGCCACCATTGACCTGAGAGTAAGCCGCGATTCCCCCAGACGCTTGCAATCCCTTTCTATTTGTGAGCAAAAGGCTCTCTTGGGTAGTCTGCGCCAAACCCTCATGGATCAACCCGACTGGGGCATAGAGGCAGTCCAGTTTACCCAGCGTGGCTACCCCCTGGTGCTCTGATCGTGCTGTAACTCGTCCATTATTAACCCCAGGATTGCTCCCCTACTCCCTAGTAGCGGGGAACGGAGGGATCCACCACCAGGGCATAGGCGTCGATGCCGCCGGTTAAGTTATGCAATTGGGTAAACCCCTGCTGAGCCAGCCACAAACACATCTGGGCCGATCGGCGGCCATGGTGACACATAACCACCGTTGGCTGATGGGCATCGAATTGACTAGGGATGGTCTCTGACCACAGGGCAAATTGGCTCAGGGGTAAGTTGGTAAACCCCTCCAGACTGGCCAGGGCCAGTTCCTCTGGTTCGCGCACATCAATCAATTGCCAGTCACCGTTGGGGGCCGTCAGATACTGACCCAGTTGCTCTACGGATAGGTCGGTATAGGGAAGAGCGTTAGAAGCAAAGGCCATAGATTTTACAGTAAGGTTCCTAAAATGATTCCCCCCAACACCATAAATCCTAGCTGAACGTTTTGGCGAAAGATCTGGCTATAGCCTTTTGATCCAAGCTGGTACTGGCTGAGTTGGTAAGACTGGCGGGCCCAAATCATCAATGCCAGCGCTAGCGCCAGCCAGTAGGGCCAAGCTAGCATCTGGAGAATGCCTAGCCAAACCAACATTAGCCAGGTACCCAAAAAACAGAGCCCCACCATCTGAGGGGTGTAGTCCCCAAAGAAAAGGGCGGCAGAGTTAATCCCCAGGCGCCGGTCATCTTCGCGATCGGGCATGGCGTAAACAGTATCAAAGCCTAGGGTCCAGAGAAGTACCGCCAGCCACAGCACCCAGGCGGGCAGCACCAGGGTACCGGTGACGGCGGTCCAGGGAATCAGCACGGCAAAGCCCCAAGCCAGGGAAAGGACCAACTGGGGTACGGGAAATACCCGTTTAGCTAGGGGATACAGCAAAATCACCGGTACAGCCAGAACACAGAGCCAGAAGCTCAGGGGAGTGAGATAGAGGGCAAGGCCATAGGCACATAATAAAGCGATGATCAGCACCACCAGGCCCACCGTCACCGATAGTTCCTTCGCTGCCAGAGGCCGCTGGCGGGTACGCTGGACCTGGGGATCGATGTTGCGATCCCAAAGGTCATTAATTACGCAGCCTGCCGCACTGGTGACCAAGCTACCTACCACCATGATCCCTACCAGGGTTAAGGGGGGCTGGCCGGCGGCGGCTAAAAACACTGACCAGAGAGCTGGAATCATTAAAATCAGACGACCGCTGGGCTTATCCCAACGCAATAGGCGAATAATCGCTAGCAGGGTGGAAGACCGCCGACCATGAGGGCTGACCATAGGGCTGATGGGGAAAACGGACTGTCTTCAGCATAGCGGGCCAGGGAATGGGAGCATACCCTGTGGGAGCAGGAAAAGTCGAAGGTGGGTGGTGTAAGCCCCAGGTTCATGCTACCCTCAGCCTTCTAGCCGACGCTACCGTTGCCCAATTACCAATTAATTTGATGTCTCGTAACCCGAGATCCACTAGTCAGTTAGGAGACATTAAACTCCCAGGTCTTATCCCGATACCCGCTGGCCAGAAACAGAGTAGGCACCCCGGGGGGTTGCCTATCGTACCAGATACCCCACCAACCAGGAAGCTAACCGCTGCAATCAGACTGCAGCATAGCTTTGCCAACCCACCAGAATCTCTGTATGCCCTTGTTGTATATAGATCAAACCTTAATCTGGCAGACGGGATTTATCAGACACCTAGAAGGGCGTCAGGCTCTAGCTGGCCGTTTATCATCTCCTAGATTTGTTCTGCCTATAGCCCCCGCTTACGAATGAGGACCTTGACACCGCCTTAAACCTTAACCACGTCCAGACATGGAGGTTGTCCTAAGGGAAAACTCAAGTTCTCAAACCAATGTGGCCTGGATTAGAACCAGTGTCGGGGATAGGTTCTTCCTGGAGCCAGGTTATTGAATACCACCGTGCAGAGCACGATCAGGACTGAACCGATTAAAACCGGTGCCACTAGAAAGTGCCAGGATGCTGCACCCACTGGTGCCCACCAGCGCCACAGCCCCGCCAGGTGGGTGTAGGGTTCTAGTGAGTTGCATTAGTTTAATTGCTGTTGCCACCGCCACCGCCATCACCCAGGGCAAGGAACCAAAGTAATGCACCAAGACAATGGCAACGATTGCCCCGATACAATTTCCGCCGATCACATTACGAGGTTGGGCCAACGGGCTATCAGGTACCGCAAAGACAAGTACTGCTGTCGCCCCAAACGGAGCTGCAATTAGGGGGTATTTTGTCTGGACAGAAAGGTAAGCCAGCAGAGCAATGCCTAGAAAGCTACCGAGCCAGGAAAGTAGCACCTGATGGTAGGAAAACTGAGGTTGGTACTGGGAGTTTCCCGCCAATCGACGGATAACCCACTGCCACTGCTCCAGTCGTTCCCGTGGCAGCGAAGACCGATTTAAGCCATCAGAGGATAGCAACCAGGTGCGTCTCGATAAATTTTTCATGCAAGACCAGGGCTTGGGTAAGATGGGGACTTTCCAGAACTACTGAAGTGCATGCAAAACCTTCAGCCTGATTAGACTAAACTAATCAGACTAAACAGTGAAATTCAAATAAACTAATATCATAAAATCTTAACATTACTGTGGAACATAAGTTGCGATGGCCAAGACTTTATCTGACATATTTCTTTAAACCTCTTCTCTTAGGGTTCACTGATACCCTGTCTCTGGAACTACTCCAGTATTCCTATCTCTGTAAAGCAATCTAAGCAACGTTATTTAAAGTGAAAGGAGTTTGAAATTACCTTTTGTTTCCGCTCCTGTCGGACTACTGGGTACTGGGCTGGAAGGCGGCGTGGAATTAACCGTTCAAAACTGTAACTTTGTCTATGACTGGTTGCCTTTCTATCTAACTTCATTTTCCTTTACCCCGATCTTCCATTTAGTCAGCATGGAATCTCTCACCGATACAATAAATCGGCTGATTGCCGGGGTAGTGCCGAAATAACTTTTGCCTCAGCCTTTTGGCCAAAGCAATAAAAACTACCCCAGAAAAATAGGGCGCTCCCCAAGGAGCACCCTACAGAAATCTAAGTCAGATAAAACTAACCGATGATTTCAGGAGCCTGAGCCGCAGCTAGGTCAAGAGGGAAGTTGTGGGCATTGCGCTCGTGCATCACTTCCATACCCAGGTTCGCCC
>JBMOHM010000061.1:0-18022 GCA_049317845.1 Nodosilinea sp.
TCTACGCAGAGCACAATTTGATGCAGCTCATACTGGGGCGAAAGGGGTGTTGGTAAAGACTAGGTCCTACCTACTCTGGGGCGTTACGTCGCTCTGTAGTCAAGGTTAGGGGCGGCAGATCGGCTCCTAGCCACTCTGGTACCTGGGGATGAACCCGTAAAATATACACCGCCTGTTCTGGCATTGGATCGGTGGTGTGGCTGGGACCAGGGATGGGATACCAATCTAGAGGGAAGCAGTCCCGGCTGTAAAGGCTGAAGTAAAGGCGATGGGTTTTGAGCAGATCGGCGGGTAAATCCAGGGTGAGCCGTTCTCCCCGGTCTAAGGCGCCGTAGAGAAAGTGGGTTTCGGGATTAGGGACGGGCAGAAACACCGACTTTACCCAAGCCTGGGGCAATCCCTGCCCCCAGCGCAGCAGGGGGTAGACGTAGAAGTTGAGGGCACTATAGAGCCACCCTCGCCGGGCCGGGAGCTGGCGGTAGAACTGGTTAAAGTCCGGCGGGGCGTTAAGGGTTTGGCTGGCCAGGGCCGGGGCGTCATCCACCAGAATGGCCGGTAACTGTACCGGATTTTGCCAATTGTAGTGGCGCACCCCCACCAGGTAACGCCCGGCGGGCAGGGGAATAGTTACCCTGGTTTGATGGCGGGGGGTGGTGAGGGAACCAACGCTGGTCACCGTGCGGTAGCCTTGCAGGGTGTAGACCACCGCTGTCCAACTGGGGGCCGATTGCCACAGGGACTCCAGATCAAGGCTGAGCTGGTTAGTAACGGTAAAGGGGCCAGCGATGGCAATCAGGGCGTGGAGATTCCAGCGGGCCCGGCTCATCACCCAGAGGAGCTTCAGGGGCGATCGCAGAAAGTCGGCATTGGTGACCTGCCATTGCGGCTGGGCCTGGCGATCGTTGGGATTGTAGTAGCGACTTACCAGGGTGAGGGTAGACCTCACCAGCCTGGAAAAGCCGAAGGACAGTAGCCCTAGGGGTGCCTCCCAAAGCAGGGCCAGGTTAGCAGGTAGGGCCATTGGAACAGGTCTCCAGAATCATAGTTTGGATAATCCGGGCCAGGGCCAGGGGGGTTTCGGTGGGTAGGTCATGCCCCCCGGCCAGGGTCAGAGACTGGGCCTGGGGCAGGTGGGTAGCTAGAAAGTCCAGATCCTCTGGTCGGTTGAACTGGCTCCGCTGGCCTAACACCAGGGTGGTGGGTAGGGTAATCTGGCGGAGGATCTGGCCGTAGCTCTGGCGATCTAGCCAGCCGCCCCCTAGACTCAAGGCGGTGCGAGCCTGCAGGCGAGGGTCCCAGCCCCAGATCAGGCCCTTACCCTGGGGGGCGGGACAGGTGAGCCGTTCCGCGAGCTTTTGAGTTGCCAGGGCAGGGAGATGGGGTTTGAGGGCCTGCAGGCGCTGGACGGCGATGGCCAAACTCTCCATAACAACGGGGTTGACGGGAGTGGCCAGGTAATCCAGGTGGGTAACCAACTGGCTGGCGGTGGCGGGGGAGGAGTCGGGGGCAGGCACCACCGGCTCCACCAGCACCAGACCCCTAAACCGCTGGGGCCGGAGACTGGCTAGGACAGCACTGAGTACGGCACCCATGGAATGGCCCACCAGGACTAAGGGGCGATCGCTGGCCAGAACTTGACTGAGCTGGTCGATGTCGGCGAGAAAATCCAGCAGTTGATAGCCGCCGTCCGCTCCGGCATGGGCGGAACGACCATGGCCCCGGAGATCGGGAGCGATCACATGGAAGCCCTGGGCCGCCAGGGAATCGGCGGTGCCATCCCAACTGGCGCCCTGCTCCAGGATGCCATGGAGGCAGAGAATGGCCTCACCCTCCGCCGGTCCCCAGTGGCAGAGGCAGGTATCGCGACCCCGCAGTTGCAGGGTCTCTTCCCGCAGGTTGGCCAGGGGCTGGTGGGTGGGGGTCGCATCGGTGTGATCGGGGGTTTCCTGGGGTAGGGGATAGGCAAACTGGCGGGCGATCGCCTGACTGGCGGGGGTTAAGGGCCGTGGTAACTGAAGGGTCTGCCACACCTGAGCCAGATTGGCCTCGATGCGATCGCGCTGGCGGAAGTTGGGGTCATCCACCGCCAGGGATCTAGCCCGCACCCCATCGGTCATGCGACGGCCTTCGTAGGGGCTCAGCACGGCCGGATCAAAGGGAAGGTCCAGGAAGGCGCACAGGCGCTCCATCACCGGTTTTGGATCGGCAACGAGATCTTCGTAACGCATGACCTGGTAACGACTGGGATCCACGTCCTGCAGGAAGGTGGTAATGTTGCGATTGCTGGTTTGCCACACCTGCTCCCCCAACCCGTAGGGATCGGAGCTAGTCAGGTCAAAGATTTTGTGCATGCGATTACGCACAAAGGACTCAATCACGGCGTAGGGATGGCGTACCAGGTGGATGTACCTGGCTCCAGCAAAAATTTGCTCTGCCCGCCTCAAGGTCTCCAGACTCAGGCTGTAGGTGGGCGATTTATCCACCAGGCGACGGGGGGCTGCAATCTGCTGGAGCTTGTCGTAGACCTCTGGAATGGTGAGATGGTGCTGACTCCATTCTGATAGTAAGGCCTCAGCCTGGTCTGCATCGAGTTGTAACAGCTCCATCACGGCCCGTTGCAGCCCCTCCTGCAGGTAGGTGCTACCCAGGGCCAGGTGCTGGGCCTCCAGGGTGTTGAAGGGTAGTAGGTGGAGTTCTGGTGGGCAAAACAGATCGGGATGGCCAGCCAGCATGACCCGTAGTAGGGTGGATCCTGACCGGGGAGCGGACAGCAGAAAAATCATACTGTCGTTGCGCCGACCAGGGGGAGGATCCAGGGGAGTCAGGGCTTGCCAGGGATGGTTAGGCAGGTCGTCGGGTACCTCCGCAGGGGCAAACTCAACGGACCCAGCCTGATCCGACTGACTTGGTTCAACCCGATCCAGCTCTTTAGCCACATATCGGGCCAGATCCGCCAGGGTAGGATGGGCCAACACCTCCCGGGGATAGAGCAGCAGTTGCAGGTCCTGCTTGCACAGCGCCAGTAAATCCATGGTCATTAGGGAATCCAGACCCAGTTCCAGCAGGGGCCGATCCATCGGTAAGGCGGTTTGGCTACCCATTACCTCCCCTATCTGGGTTTGCAAATACTGCTCCAGGGCCTTAATTCGTTCTGCCTCTGGCAGGGCGACGAGACGCTGGCGGATTGGGGTTGGCAAGGTTGCTGGGGCGATCGCAACCGGCTCCACCCCAGAGGGTGCGCTAGACTCCGCTAACAGGGTGAAAACGGGTGGCAGGATTGGTAGATAGCGCTGTAGTCGGGGCCAATCCAGGCTGGCGATGCCGACCTGGGGGTCAGTCGGGGGAGCAGACAATAGCGCCCCTAACCAGGCCAGGCCCTCGGCGGCTGGCATCAGGGCGAGACCCCGCTGCCGCCAAACCTCTTTAGGTTGCTGCTGATCGACCGCCATCCCCGCTCCTTGCCAGGGCCCCCAACTGATACTGAGGGCCGGTAAGTGCTGCTGCCAGCGCCACTGGGCCAGACCATCTAGACCTGCGTTGGTGGCGCTGTAATTACCCTGGCCCGGAGACCCCAAGAGGGAAGCCATGGAGGAAAACAACACGAACCAGTCCAGATCGAGGGACTGGGTAAGATGGTGAAGATGCCAGGCCCCCAGGAGTTTAGCGGACAAGACTGAGTGAAAAGACTCTGGGGTCTGATGAATCAGGAACCCATCCGCCAATACTCCGGCAGCGTGAAAAACGCCCTTGAGGGGAGGCCAGTGGACCTGGAGATGAGCTAGCACAGTGGCCAGGGCCGCCCTGTCCGCCACATCCACCGTCTCTACGGCAACCCTGGCACCCTGGTTCTCCAGGCTGGTCAGCAGGGACTCCAGGTCTGACGGATGACTGCGACGACTGAGGAGTACCAGGTGACGAGCTCCCTGCTCTACTAACCAGCGGGCTAGTTGTTGGCCCAGGGCACCGCTGCCACCGGTAATCAGGTAGGTGGCGTTGGCAGCGATGGTCTGGGGCTGAGAGCGCCGGGGTTTTAGCTCAGGTATTTTATGCAGACGCGGCACCCAGCACTGGCCAGCCCGTAGGGCGACTTCGTCTTCACCGGTCTGGCTCTGGATATGGTTGATCAGGGCTGGGGCGGAAGCAGGTCGAGGTAGATCGGCCCCTAAATCCACCAGGCCGCCCCAGAGTTCAGGATGCTCTAGGCGCAGGGTGCGGCCTAATCCCCACAGCACTGTATGCCAGGGGGCCTGTACTGGATCTTCGGAACCAATGGACTGAGCGCCAGTGGTTACCAACCAGATTTTGGCTGACTGAGGCCAATTGGCCAGGGCTTGAATCAGACTGAGGATCGGTAGTAGGAGTGCTTCAGCGCCTTGAGCAGGGTCCCCAGAGGCCAGGTATAGGACCTGCAAACTCAGATCGGTGGCCTCGAGGCTCGATAACAAGGCGGCCCAGGGCTGGTCTGCCTGAAGTGCTAGGGGGTAATGGGATGGCCTCTGCAGCCCCTCCTCTGCCCAGGTAACCCGTACCGGTTTAGCCCCCGATGCTGTTAAAGCTTGTTCCAGGGATTGTCCCAGATCCTCCTCTCCCCCCACGATCAACCACTGGACTGGGGCAGGGGAAGCTAGCGGCGGTAGGGGGCAAGGTTGCCACTCCATTCGGTAGGCCTGGCTCGGGATAGTCCCAGGGCTGGCTGGGGGCTGGGCCACCCGATCAATCCAATAACGCTGGCGCTGAAAGGGATAGGTGGGCAGGGTCAGTTTATGGCGGCCATAGGGTCGGTCAAAGCCCGGCCAATCAACGGCTACTCCCTCCAGGTATAACTGACTCAAGCTTTGACTCAGGACGCTCCAGTCCTGGCGCTGTCGAGCCAGGGAGAACAGCCAGTAACAGTCCTGCTGGGGTAGGCATTGGGGCCCCAGACCGGAGAGTACGGGATGGGGCCCAATTTCCAAAAAATGGCGATAGCCCTGCTGATATAGGCTGGCGAGGCCTTCAGCGAAGCGTACCGGCTGACGGGCATGGTGGCGCCAGTAGGCGGCATCGGGAATAGCTCCGGCAGCAAGAAATTGGCCGGTGAGATTGGCTACCAGGGGAATTTGGGCGGGCTGAAAGTCGATCTGACGGGCCAGATGCTCAAATAGATTGAGAATTGGATCCATTTGAGCCGAATGAAAACCGTGGGAGACGGTCAGGGGGGTAACCCCTATCTGACGACTCTGGCAGATCTCCAGCAGGTCCTTGATGGCGGTCTGTTCTCCCGCAATCACGGTATTGTAAGGGCTATTTAGGGTGGCGATCGCCACCGTCTCAGCGTAGGGGGCAATCAGGGCTGCCACCGTCTCCGCATCCGCCATCACCGCCGCCATCATGCCATTAGCTGGCAGCGACTGCATTAACTGTCCCCGCTGGGCAATCAGCTTAAGTCCCGCCTCCAGGCTAAACACCCCAGCTACGCAGGCCGCTACGTATTCCCCCACGCTATGGCCCAGTACTGCTGCTGGTTCCACTCCCCAGGACCGCCATAGCTCCGCCAGGGCGTATTCCAGCGCAAATAGGGCAGGCTGGGTATAGGCGGTTTGGTGCAGGCGCGGATCCTCTGGTGCATCTGGGTAAATTACGGATAGCAGGGAGTCCTCCAGGTAGGGCCGGAGAATTTCATCACAGCGATCCAGGGTGGCTCGGAAAACTGGTTGGGTTTCGTAAAGTTGGCGGCCCATGCCAGTATACTGACTGCCCTGTCCGGTAAATAGCCACACCAGGGGAGGGGCTTCCCCCCTAGCAGGCAGCGCAACCTTCAGGAGGGAGGTTGGTTCACCCGCCGCCAGCGTCGCCAGGGCTGGGCCTAACTCCTGGGGGGTGGTTCCCCAGGCAGCAAGCCGATAGGTAAAGGCGGTGCGACCACTGTTAGCGGTGTAGCACAGATCTCCCAGTGCTGAAGGGGGTAGGCCCCTGAGCACCTCGCTATATTGACCTGCCATCTGCCGTAGGGCTCTTTCACTCCGGGCCGATAGGGTGAGCAGGTGGCCGGGCCGATCCGCTGGGGAATGGGCCGCATCAACCGAAAGCTGGGGCGGGGCCTGTAGTACCAGGTGGGCATTGGTACCGCCAAAGCCAAAGGAGCTGACCCCAGCGATCGCCTCAGCGGAAAAGTCTGGCCAGGGTTCCACCCCGGTCTGCACCTGGAGAGCGAGTTGATCAAAGGGGATGTAGGGGTTGGGTCGGTGAAAATGAAGGCTGGGTACCCAGGTCTGGTGTTCTAGACAGAGGGCCACCTTAATTAGGCCCGCCATACCAGCGGCGGCTTCGGTATGGCCAATGTTACTTTTGACCGATCCAATCCGTAGGGGTCTAGAGGACTCGTGGCTGGAGCTAAATACCTGGCCTAAGGCCATGGCCTCGATCGGATCCCCCAGCAAGGTACCGGTGCCATGGGCCTCGATGTAGCTAACCTGGGCCAGGGGCACCCGAGCCTGACGGTAGGCTTGTCGCAGTACGGCGGCCTGGGCCTCACGACTAGGGGCGGTCAGGCCATTGGTGCGGCCATCCTGATTGACCGCCCCGCCCCGAATCAGGGCATAGATGCGATCGCCCTGGGCCAGGGCCTGGGTCAAGGGTTTCAACACCACTGCCCCCGCTCCCTCAGACCGCACAAACCCATTGGCATCGGCATCAAAGGCCTTGCAGCGCCCCTCTGGAGAGAGGGCGGTGAGCTTGCTAAAGCCAATGGTGAGGGAGGGAGTGAGGATAAGGTTTACTCCGGCGGCTAGGGCCAGACTGGATTCCCCCTGCCAGAGACTCTGGCAGGCTAAGTGCACTGCCACCAGGCTAGAGGAGCAGGCCGTATCCACCGTCAGGCTCGGCCCATGGAAGTTTAGCAAGTAAGAAATCCGGTTGGCCAGCATGGTGGAGGCTAGCCCGGTGGTGGTGTAGGGCCCAATCTGATCGTCCCGCTGGAGCAAAATCTGACCATAGTCGAGGGTAGAGGCCCCTACAAAGACCCCGGTTTGGCTGCCACTCAAGGCTTGGGGCACAAGGGCACTATCCTCCAGGGCTGCCCACATTACCTCCAGCAACAGTCGCTGCTGGGGGTCAATATAGGGGGCTTCCCGGGGAGCAATGCCAAAAAATTCCGGATCAAACTGGTCAATGTTGTCGAGAAAGCCTCCCTGACGGCAATAGTGTTTACCGGCCTGGCTGGGGTCAGCATCGAAAAACTCCTCAAGGGACCAGCGATCGCCCGGAATATCCCCAACTCCATCCTGGCCTTGCCGGAGCAATTGCCAGTAGGCCGACAGACTGGGAGCTCCAGGAAAACGACAGCCCATCCCCACAATGGCAATGGGTTCAGGTACGCCTTTTCGTTCCCCTAGCCGTACCTCTAACAGGCGCCTTTGCTGAGGCGAAAGCTCCGAAATTCGCCGGGCCAGATCGTTCACAGGCCTACTCCCTAATTCCACTGAATGCTTGGTGTGCCCAACAGGGCTTGAATCTCTGCCCCTGAAAGCTGGGCAAGCTGATCTACCAGTTCCTCTACCTGTTCATCCCTGAGGGGCTCAGTAAAGGATCCCAGGGGCGATCCGACGGGTTGGGCTTGGGCCGCCACCAGGTAGGTCGATAGGGCCTCAATAGTGGGATATTCGTAGGCCAGGGTTGGCGATAGGGGCACCCCCAGGGAGGATTGCAAGGACTCCGCCAATTCTACGGCGGTGATGGAATCTAACCCATATTCCGCTAAAGGTCGCTGCACATCGATGGCAGTGGTCGGTAGCTTAAGGGTTTGGGCTAGCCAGTCTACCATCCACCCCATCAAGGCTTGACGAGAGGACCGGGTCTGGTGGTCTGCTAGCCCGACCTGGGGCAGGGTGCTGCCGGTAGCCCCACCCGGAGTTGGGCTGACCCGATCGGGTTTAGGGAGCGCTTGGGCAGAGGTTAACCCAACTGGGGCAGTCCCAAACTCAAGGGTTGCCACCGTAGAGCCGGCATCACTGGCCTGCCAACGGTGCACCACATCCAGTTTGCCCGCCAAAAAATCAGCCCGACACTGGTGGCGTTGAATTTTACCGCTGGAGGTTTTAGCGATGGCGTTGGGCCGGAGCAGGGCGATCGCCCCAATCTGCACATCGTGCTGCTCCGCCACCTGCCGCCGAATAGCCGTCAATACGGCCTCGGCATCAAGGCTGCGGAGGGCGGTACGCTCCAGCTCTTGCATAATCACCAGTTGTTCACTGTTGTCCAGGGTCAGGGCAAAGGCAGCACAGGCTCCTTGATTGAGGGCGGGGTGGGCCTGGGCCACCGTAGCCTCGATGTCCTGGGGATAGTGATTGCGTCCCCGGATAATAATCAGGTCCTTGAGCCGACCAGTGACATAGAGGTTGCCCTGGTGCAGAAAGCCCAGGTCACCGGTGCGCAGAAAAGGACCAACCTGGCTCTCCGCCAGCACCGCCTGGAAACTTTCCTGGGTGGCAGACTGACGGCGCCAATAGCCCTGAGCGATGCTGGGGGATGGCCGTACCCAGATCTCTCCCACCCGACTGGGGGAACAGACTTGGTGAGTTTCCGGATCCACGATGCACACCTGATCGGCAATGGCCGGTTGACCACAACTGACCACTTTGACGTGGCGAGCGGGGGATGCTGGGGTCAGGTTTGGGTCAGCCAATTGCTGAGCGTCCGCTACTTCATCGGGATTAAGGACGATCACCTGGTTTTGTTCCAGCCCTGCCGCCTCCAGCACCAGGTGGGTGGGCTCCTGCCCCTGGCTATCCCCAGTTACGATCAAGGTGGTTTCCGCCATGCCGTAGCAGGGATAAAAGCATTGCAGGCGAAAGCCGCTGGGGGCAAAGGCGGAGGCAAAGGCGATGAGGGTGTCCTGGTGAATTGGCTCGGCTCCGGTAAAGGCCAGTTCCCAGCTACTCAGATCTATAGCCTGGCGTTGTTCAGGGGTGGTTTTACGGATACAGAGGTCGTAGGCAAAGTTGGGTGCACCACTGGTGGTGGCTCGATAGTGGGCGATCGCCTCCAGCCAGCGGGCCGGTCGCTGTAAAAAGCTCACCGGTGACATCAGGGTCATTTCAGCCCCCACGTAGAGGGGTTGGAGAATACCACCCACCAGCCCCATGTCATGGTACGGAGGTAGCCAGGAAACCCCCCGGCTGGCAGTGGTGTTACCAAAACAACGGCTGATTAAGTCTGAATTATGGAGTAAATTGCCATGGCTAATCATGACTCCCTTGGGGGAGGCGGTTGAGCCAGAGGTGTATTGCAGGAGAGCCAGGGTTTCAGCCTGAAGGGGAGGAGCGTGCCAATTTTCCGCCAGCTTGGCCTGCACGCCATCGGTATTCAGGCAGTAGAGGGGTTTTAGGAGGGGAGACTGGGCCAGTTGGTTTTGTAACTTAGGGAAGCTACTACCATCAGTAAGGGCTACCCTGGCTCCGGTATCGGCGACGATTGCCTCAATTCGATGTAGGGAACGATTGGGTCGGGGTGGATAGGCTGGCACGGCAATGGCTCCAGCATAGAGACAGCCGAAAAATGCCGTGATATAGCTAAGTCCAGGAGAATAGAGCAGCAGGACCGGTTCTTGCTGGCAGCCCAGATCCTGAAGCAGCACAGCGATCGCCTGAGCCTGCTGATGCAGGTCCAAATAGGTAAGGGTTTGCTCGCAGGAGGGCGTACCCTCGGGGAGAAATCGGTAGATCAGACGATGGGGACTTTGATCAGTCCTCCAATTCAGCAGATCTACCAGGGTTTGAGGCGGATTTGAGGGTTCGGGCATCTCCTGATTTACCATACCTATAGCCTGACGAGAATTGGCCTACAGCCACTGGGGAAAGCCGACATCGGCCCCAGGGACCATCTATATAATAAGAAGTAAACCAGGAGCATTTATCTAAGGTACCAGTAGTGGGAAGCCATGGGGACTGTTAAGGAGCCTGAGAGGTGGTTGCAGAGGACTATCGATGGGTCGTGGAACGTACATGGGTCAGTCAGATTCCTCAGATATTGAGACATTTCAGGGAATGGATTATCACCTCGCTTCAGCTCTTTGAAATGACCCTTGAGGGGAATATCTGACAGGGGCCCATGCTATTGGCTAGGCACCATCAGCTCGGCAAAAATCCTAGAAGATTCAAGTCCTATAGGGAGCTCAGGGTAGCAACTAAGACCCCTACAGAGTTTTCTAAAACCCATTTTTTCGATCTATCTGATCCAGTTCCGTCTTGCCAGGTTAAGTATAACTTTGGCCAGAATGCCGAGGACCGAAGGGATCGGTCAGTTTCAGGTCTCGTAACTAACAGGCTTCGGGTTAGGCGACCTGAAAAGGCGAAGCCCTGGTCGGCGTTTTGACTTGCCTCCGCCCCGTTACCCCTGGCTATGGCTACAGAAACAAACACTACGAGGCAGTTAGACACTATTCAAAAAATTCTCACATAAAGTTGTCGATAACCACCAGATCGGCTGGGTCGAAAGGGGAGCAGGTATCATGTCACCCCGAAAGTCTAAAATCTGCACCAGTAGCAGGTATCCCAGGGCCAAGGCCAGGGAAATAGCGCCGGTGATCAGGGCAACTAGTTTAGAACGATCCATAGGTTATCCAGGGGTGAGATAGGGGTAAAAAACTGACCAGAGAAATAAAAAGGCAGGTAACCCTTCTTTCAGTTTCTACCCTTAGAGGTTGTTTGAAAAGGGTATTCCCAGGCAGGTAAACTATTGGGCTCTGGCAGCCAAGGTTGGTCAGGCCTTCTGATTCGCCCCAAAGGGCGGAGAAAAACTGGGGTAAACCCCTTTAGGGGGAATAGCCTTTGCAAATATCCTTGGACCTAACCCTGGGGCTGTGTCTGCGCTAGGATGACCAGAATATTCCTTCGTAACTCACCTTTCACTATGGGTCATGCATACTTACCCCAGGGGTCAGGCCCAAGCTCGCAAAGTTCTACCTGGGCAGTTCAAACCAAGGACTTGGGCAAGGTGTATCGAACCGGTTTCTGGCTCAATCAGCGGGTTACTGCTCTACAACCCTGTAGTTTGAGTGTTTATAGGGGCGAAACCTTTGGACTGCTAGGGCCGAATGGAGCTGGTAAAACCACCCTGCTGAAAATTCTTCTAGGAATAATTCGTCCCAGCTTTGGTACGGGTACCGTACTGGGTCATGTCATCGGCGATCGCGCCATTAAGCAACGGTTGGGTTACTTACCCGAGTATCCCTATTTCTACGAGTTTTTAACCGGGTGGGAATTTTTGCGGTATACGGCTGGGTTATTTGGCTTTGCGCCCGCCCCCCAGCGCCTTCGGGACCTTTTGGATTTGGTGGGCCTATCCCCGGTCCAGGCCCAGAAAAAGCAACTGCGTCAGTACTCTAAGGGGATGCTGCAGCGCATCGGTATTGCCCAGGCCCTGATTAATGACCCCGACCTGGTCTTTCTAGACGAGCCCATGGGAGGGCTAGATCCGATTGGACGATTTCAGGTACGGGAAATTATTCTGGCTTTGAAGCAACAGGGCAAAACTATTTTTTTTAATAGTCATGTTTTGTCCGATGTGGAGGTGATTTGCGATCGCATTGCCATCCTTGATCGAGGAGAGTTGGTTTGCCTGGGTCGTCTTGAGGATCTGTTGGGCAGCGCCGATCACTATATCGCCAGGGGAGAGGGGGGAGACCCTGCGGATCTGGGCCGATGGATGCATCCCCTGATTTTGGAAGGGGATCGCTGGCATGGCACCTTGAGGGGTGATCCCTATAGCTTTGTTCAGCACCTGGCTGATTTGGGAGCCCGATTAGTTAGCCTGGAGCAAGCCCGCCCCAGCCTGGAGGATTTTTTTATGGAGCAGATCTACCGACGCTCCCCCTCCGGCCTGCGCTAGGGAGATCCTATCCCCAGGCCTCAGGGTTTGAAGTCGCGTTGCTTAGGGTACCCCCAGCAGGGGCGCTAGATTCAGGTGGGATCCCACCCCATCGGCCAGGGAATTGAGCAGGGCTTCCCGCTGTTCACGGTAGTTAGGAATGCCGGTAGGCAAGGATCCCAAGCCCCGTTGCTGGCGCAGGCGATTGATCCAGGCACGCCGCCAGGGGCCATTGTCGAAAATACCGTGCAAATAGGTACCCCAGAGGGATTGGGTACTATCCACCACGCCTAAGCTCCGGTCTTCAAAGAGAAACTGGAATTTACCCCCAGTTTTGGCTTCTGCCTCAGAGAGAATTAACTGGGTCCGCCCCTGGTGTAGTTCATAGCCCGATACCGGTAGCCCATCCTGGGGATAGTGGGAACTGACGGTGCGCTGGCGGGCAATTTTTTGCCGGGTAATTACGGTTCGCATGGGGAACAAATTCATGGCGGGGAAGCGTCCTTCCTGACCTTCAATGCCTTCCGGGTCAGCTAGAAACTCTCCCATCATTTGAAAGCCTCCGCAGATTCCCATGACTGTGCCACCAGCGGCCACATAATTACGAATCGCCTCCGCCATGCCACTGCGTTGCAAAGTCAGTAAATCGGTGATGGTGGTTTTGGTGCCCGGAATCACCACCGCATCGGGATACCCCAGGTCGTCCTTAGGATTGAGGTAAACCACCCGGACATTGGGCTCCGCCTCTAGGGGGTCAAAATCCGTAAAGTTAGAGATTCGGGGTAGACGAATGACGGCGATGGTAATGTCGGTGTGTTGTTTAGTACTGCTCTGGCGATCGGTAAGACTGAGGGAGTCTTCCGCCGGTAGTGCTTGGGATAACCAGGGCACTACCCCCAGCACCGGTAAGCCGGTGCGCTCCGTTAACCAGGCCAGCCCTGGCTCCAGTACCTGGGGCTGACCCCGAAACTTATTAATAATGATTCCTTTCATCAGGGCTCGTTCCTCTGGGCTCATGAGGTCCAGGGTGCCGACAATGTGGGCAAACACGCCGCCCCGCTCAATGTCCGCCACCAGCACGGTAGAGGCCTGCAGGTGTTGAGCCACCCGCATATTGGTCAGGTCGCGATGTTTCAGGTTGATCTCGACCGGACTGCCAGCCCCCTCACAGACCAGGACGTCATACTCCTGACTTAGGCGACTCAGGCTTTCTTGAATAGCTTGCCAGCCTTGCTCAAAAAAGGTTTCGTAGTATTCGGTTGAACTCAGGGTCCCGATCGCCTTACCCTTCAGAATTACCTGGGAGGTCATATCTCCCTGGGGTTTCAGTAAAATCGGGTTCATGTCTATCTGCGGAGAAACCCCTGCGGCCCAAGCTTGTACGGCCTGGGCGTAACCGATTTCGCCACCGGTGGCGGTGACGTAGGAGTTCAGGGCCATATTCTGGCCCTTAAAGGGGGCCACCCGCCAATCTCGGCGACTTAATAATCGACACAGGGCAGTTGTAATCAGGGATTTACCGACGTGGGAGGCCGTTCCCACTACCATGATTGCTCTCATGGAACCTCTCTAGAAATGAACAGGAACGGCGATCGTTAAGGCTAGATATAACCACGAATAGTCCTAATCGCTTCCTCAGGTAGATGCTGATTCAAAATGCCAGTTATAACAGCTACCCCTGTAACCATCCCGGTAATCGGAACCACCGGCACCATGCATTATATAGTCGATCCCTCAGAGGCGGATGAAATTGCCCTGGAGATAGCCTCTCTAAGTTGTAGGAAACCTGATGCCCCAGGGGGGTTAACCTAAAGCCATCGGTTAAGCCCTGACCATCGACTTCCCGTCTCAATAGGCCAACGGCAATTAGCCACATGAGTTCTCCTTCGGCGCGCAATTCTGAGAGGGAGAGACGGGTATAGCCTCGCCGGATGCCCTCCTGATCACAGAGTTGCCGTAAAAACACACTCCCCGATCGCATGGCCACCAGCACATCTAACCGCAGGGGAGAGCAGCGAAATGCCCGTTCTGCCCGCTGTAAAGACTGGGGAGAATAATAATTGATGATGGAGCGATGGGAGTCAACTCGGGTCATAGAATAGGGCCAGGGTACCAAAAGATATTTCTACCATTGTAGGGTGGCGTGATTCCGTCTATCAATGTTGAGACTATTAGATTAGGGGCGGGTTAGGAGGCCGGGAGCAGAGCTGAGGGCTACCCTGATAGCAACCTGTAGGGCCCATAGCTTTGGGCAACAGCTTCCTGGTCAATTTCGCTATGATGGCAGCAGCAAGTCCCTATCCTGAAACCCTGAACTGTCATGGCCTCTTCTTCCGATAAGCCCTTTCCCCAACTTTTTGCCGGGTTACTAGCCCTTTCCGCGGCCCTGGTGATCAGTTCCCTGGTAGGAGCTACCGCTATTCGTAACTTTAAGCATGCTAACGATGTGTTGGTGGTCACCGGATCGGCTAAGCGCCCCATTCGCTCCGATTACATGGTATGGCAATTCTCCGTATCAAGCCAGCGCCCCACTGCCCAGGCGGCCTATCAGGATCTGCAACGTCAGAGTCAGCGTGTACAGGCCTACCTGAAAAACCAAAAGGTACCCGATAAAGCTATTAGCCTTGGCGCCATTACCACCGAATCAATCCCAGCGGTAGATGCCAATGGTCGAGACACTGGACAAATCCTGGCCTATCGTCTGAGCCAGCCGTTTGAAATTCGATCTGAAGAGGTCGATCGCTATACCCAACTGTCCCAACAAGCCTCTGAATTAATTAACGAAGGCATTAACTTCGTGGCCCAGCCACCCCAATACCTCTACACCCAACTTAGTCAGGTGCGGGTAGAAATGATGGCAGCGGCTACAGAAGATGCTAAGGCCAGGGCCACCGCGATCGCCAAGAGTACTGGCGATCAGGTGGGTCCCGTGCGCAGCGCCCAGGCTGGGGTTTTTCAGATTACCCCACGCAATTCCACCGATGTCAGCGACTACGGCGTCTACGACACCACCTCTATTGACAAGGATATTACCGCCGTCCTATCAATTACCTTTAGTATGCGGTAGCCCCTGCATACCACACCCAAGCTCTACGGGTCTTTGCTGAATATACTGGTAACCATTAGAGTGGTAGACAGCCCTGCTATATAGCAGTTGCGAAAAGGCTGAGGACCGTGTAAATCGGTCAAAGCTAAGGCTGGCTAGACGTTCTGACTTGCCATATCCCCGTTTAACAGGGCTATGGCTATACCTGTGGCCATCCTAAGACCTGTATCGTTCTCCCGTAGCCCTTCCCTATGCAAGAGTTTCGCGCCAGTCAAAAGCTCAATCTACGGGTACCCAATGAGGCCTTACCCATTGAGCACTACCTACGCCAACCTCAACGGTTAGTGCAGGCGATCACCGATCCCAACTATATGGAAATTCTGGAGGACGGTATCTGCCGCCTTAGCTTGCGGCCACTACAGTTCCTAGGGATTAGCGTTGAACCTACCGCCGATCTGAAATTATGGGTTTTAACGGATGGCACCCTATGTTTGCAGTCCGTTAACTGTGAAGTGCGGGGTCCGGCCTACTTGAACTACGTCAATCAATCTTTTGCCATGGTATTGACCGGTAGCCTCCGACCACAGCGCTACTTTCCCTATACCGAACTACTCGGCCAAGCCGATCTCGCTGTACAGATTGATCTGCCATCTCCTTTGAAGGTTATGCCTGCCTCCATAGTAGACATGGCAGGGCGTAAGTTGCTAGCAGGAATCCTAGCTACGATTAAAAACCGCATTGAGCGACAACTGGTGGGTGATTATCGCGCCTGGGTAACCCAGAGTTCTAGCTCAGGGGCCGGTTTAGATTTCTATGATTCAGCTAGGCTAAGGCCTCCATTAGCTCAATAAAGCTAGTGGACAACCAGGCGGGACAAACTAGTTCCGGGGTAATAATTACCTAAAATATCTGTATAGCTATAACCCTGAGCCGCTAGATCCATGGCGCCTGACTGACTCATTCCATTACCATTGTGGACAGTGTCAACAATGGTGTCAGAGGCTGCGTATAGGGACTCGACAATGCCACCCTTGTAACTAATAAATTCTCCCCTCGTGGCTACAACAGCGGCCTGGGTGGTATTGGTCTCTTTAGCAATGCCTAAATAGGCTTGATAGCGCTGAGTATTGTCAAGATCGTAGGGACGACTGGCATTACGAACATGGTGGACCAGGGCATAGGAACGGGCAGCTACGGCCTGGGCTTTCAGGGCTTCCAGGGGCCAGTGGCCATACATTTCACTACCCACCACACTGCTCAGGTAGTCCCTTAAAAGCACGAAATTAACCGCAGTGAGACCCCGGTCAGATGCCATTATCAGTACCCGACCCTTGTACCACCGATCATTAACGTATACGTAACCCCCCTGACCTGGCTCGATCCAGGCGCTGTCACTGAGCTGGCAATTATCAATGGCCATACCGTTATTGCGGGGATACACCACAAAACTGGTTTGGGCCTTTAAGCTACAGTAATTCTGTCCACTTAAATCGGTTATGGAGGTATTAGTCGAACTGGCTACCTCTAGACTGGGAATCCCAGTACTCAGGGCTACTCGCATTTCCAGCATAGTATCAATGGCTTTACCTTGACTAACCCGAGGGGAAGCCTGGGGTTGGGTCAAGGCGATGCTAGGGCGTTTCGATTGGGCCTGGGGTAAAGGGGACTGTTCTGGTGCCTGAGAGGCTTGTTCTAGACTATCTCCATCGGTAGCCTGGGGAGTGTGGCCGCCAGGAGAGGCTCCTGAGGTTTGGCCGAGAATAGCAGAGGAATGATCGCCAGGTTGGAGGAGAAACCGTTGGGACTGGTCAAGGTTAATCAGGGATTGGCGGACGGGACCCGTGGTTTTCCAGAGAAAGGAATCTAGAAAGACAGGACTACCGAGCCGGGGCAGACCCGGTAAGGAGAAAGCCGACAGGTAGGTCAGGACTGCCCCGGAAAAAATTAGCCCCCCTGTCAATTTAAGGAGCATCTGTTGGGACAATTTCCCGTCAGATAAGGACAAGTTATGGAGTCGTAAGTTACTCAAGGCCAGGGGTTTAAGCTGGACAACTCCCGAGCGGGGAGGCTTAAGTCTGGGTAGTGACCCCTTCAACAAAGTTTTCATTATCTTAATCAATGGATAATTTGAATATCACCATGGAAAGGTCTAGAGGGAGTCTTCGAAGATAGAAGGCTTAGGAAAAACTTAATTTGCGAAAGGTAAGCTTGGGTAGTTCTTCTAGCTCGCTCCTGGGTCGTTGGGGGCTATATGGACTTTTTTGTTTTAATCTATACCCATGCTTGTAATCGATTATTAGTTTAAGTCATAAAAGAATACAATTTTTAATCATAGGGATTAATTAATTTAAATATGGTGGTTTTTACTCAGATAACCACTGTAGCAGTCTTTTGTAAACCAACTATGAATGTCATTTAAAGTACAGCAATTCTCATTTTAGAACTCTTGTACCAAAAATGGTGTCTCTATCTTAGATCGCCTAACGGAAACATAGGCTTTTCAATTAGAGTTATTGAGAATATTCTCAATAACTAGAGCCAGAATGCACTCAAGGTTCTCATAATGAGAATTGCTGGCTCGTTGGGGACCCCAATTGAATGGAAGCTAGGCTGACTTTGCCTGCCGCTGCCTCCCTGAGCCATTTCAGTCCCTACTTGCTAGGGACCTCAATTAAATCTTGAAAAATGGCCAGGAATCGATTTCAGACGGGGTGCTGCTCCAGGGATATCGCTGCAATGACTGCGGCAAACGCTTTAATGAGCTCACTGTCACCCCCTGCCCCAGGGGAGCGATCGCTGCCCCTGATCGAACGGGAACGGCTGCTGGAGGGCAACTGGGCGATTAAACCCATGGCGGGCAAAGTGTTTCGCACCGATTGGTTTAAGCTGCTGCCCCCCACCCCCCTACCTAACCTGACCCGCACCCTGCGCAGCTGGGACTTTGCCAGCACCCGCGAACGCCAGGGCACCGACGCCACCGCCAGCGTCAAACTAGGGCTGATGCAAAACGGCGGCGTCCTGATCATCGATGTCACCGTTGACCACCTCACCCCCGCCGGTGTTACCACCCGCCTGCAGGCGATCGCCCCGCCTTCTGGTTGGCTTTCTGGAAAGGTTAACTGAGGTAGCGGG
>JBMOHM010000062.1:0-18015 GCA_049317845.1 Nodosilinea sp.
CAGCGTGAAACCCTAACGGCCAGCCGCTGGGGGGTAGGACTGAGCAATTGGGTGTTTCACTCTATCGAAAACCGCTATATGAAGGATTATTTTTCTATCGATGCTGGAAGTTTTGACGTAAACCTTGGCTGGGCTCGCTTTAGAGCTGGCTCTGGAGATCCTGATTGAAGCTGGTTCAGCCCTTAGGCCGTGTCTAAGGGCTGGGGAATGGTTCTAATACCCGACCACCCTAACCCTATCCTCCACCGGGGTATCCATTACAGTCCAATGGGAATGTTCGCTATCAGAGTTGTTGCTCACCGATGCTCCCAGAAAGATCTGTGGATCGGCCTGGTAAGCAGCTAACAGAGCTTTTTCCTCATCATTCAGATCGGGTGAACTATCTTCAGCCATTTCCTGTAAGGTTGTTTCCACCAGATCCATTTGTTCTTCTGCTGTGATTAGATCCTCATAGACTTGGGAGGTAAAGAGGTTCTCCAGAGGCTTGAGCTCTTGAATATCGTGATTCAGAGAACTCAGACGATCTTCGTAAGTTTGGCTCAGGGTCTCTAGTTCGTGACGATGATCAACGGTTTTTTGTTCTAACGCCTGTTGAAGTTTTTCCTGATCGGCCAGTAGCTTTTCTATACGGACCTTCTGGGTCTTAAGGGCCTGTAGTAGGGGGATGACCTGGCTTTTCAGCGTCATATGCTCGACGTCGAGCTGGTTAAAGCGCTCAGCCAGCTTGACGTAAGCTCGACTAAGGCGGGTATACCGCTCTACCATTTGATTCGTATGTTGAAAATTTCTCACTGCCGTATCTAGACGCTCAGTAACCATGGATCAATCCTATACTCTCGAAATGGAAAACTACTAGGGGAGTTAACTTAGGAAGGGAAGCCAGGCTTCAAAATCAACAAACCCTTGATGATTGAAGTGAGTTTATAATCTTTAACTTCCTTAATGCTTCTCTAAATATCATGTTTAGGCTAAAAATTTCAAGGTTCAATCTATACATTTTTCAGCAGAATGGCCATGAAATTGGTGAGATCTCTGGCAACTATCTTTAATAATCGTTACAAATAAATCTGGCGCTGGACTGGACACCTATGGGATCGGGAGTATTCTTTTCAGATGATTTCTCTGCCACCTCTATGATTCGCCTCCATTGCGATGTTTCTGTCCGTGACAATTCTGCGATCGCCTGGCAATATACTGGGGCCAGTCAGGTTAATCATGATTGGTTTAGTGGTAATAACAATCATTGGGGTGATTTCTCGGCGTTAATAGTACTGTTATGCCAATCCTAACTTCTCAAGCTGATTTCAGTCAGGCTATGACGGAGGTGACCCAGGCCAGCTATGCCCTCAGGATGGCTGGCGCTGACTTTCAAGGTAAGGTGTTAGAGGCAATGGCAAGCAACCTCCAGGCTACCCAGGACGATATCCTGGAAGCCAACACCCTTGATCTGGAGGCTAGCCTGGACATGGCCGTTCCAGAAATTGTTTTAGATTGGCTTAAACTCACCCCAGAACGATTACAAACGGCTCGCAAAATTCTACGTAGGCTGGCGGCTTTGGGTGATCCCCGCCTCCTTAAAGCCCAGCCCATCAGCCATTTGACCCGTACAGTCTCCAGCTATAGTCAGGTCGTACCTCTGGGGATTATAGCCCTGGTCTATGAAGCTCTGCCTGAATTAGCCATCATCATGACGGGGCTTTGTGTACGCACCGGCAACGGCCTGATTCTAAAGGGGGGGAATGAAGCTAGTCAAACTCACCAGGTCATTCTGCGAGCTCTACATCAGTCCTTTGATCAGATTGGGCTTTCTCCAGCCTGCCTGCTGTCCCTCACGGAAGAGCACGGAGATGCTGCCCGCTCCTGGTTGCTCCAGGAGCCCAGGATTAATTTAATCATTCCCTATGGGCGCCCCGGGCTAGTCCAGCAGGTGGTCCGGCAGGCCGGAGTACCGGTCCTACCCACCACGATCGGCAATGGCTTTCTTTATTGGTCTGCCTCCGGGGATCTGGCCACAGCAACCCATATGATTGTGGATAGCCATCGGGGGGAACCGGATGCTGTGAATGCCATGGAAAAAGTGCTGATTGACGTTGCCTGTAGTAGCTCGGCCGTTATTGAACTGTGTCATTCTTTATGGGATAAGGGTTTCCGCTTGCTGGGGGACGAAAGCTTGGTGGGGGAAGTACCTGCCCTGGATTTACTCAAGGCTGGCGACTGGAGCCAGCCCTTCCTCACTAAAACCGTTGCCCTGCGTCGAGTTGACAGTCTAGAAACCGCTGCTCGCTGGATTAATCAATCTAGTAGCGGCCATGCCAGTAGCCTGGTTTCAGATACTTACCATGAGGTTTGCCAGTTTACCCAGTTGGTTAACAGCGCCGTACTCTACATCAATGCCTCTCCCCGATTTGTTCGCAATCCTCCCTTAGCGGCGGCTATTGCCCTGGGCATGACCGCTCAACGGGGACGATGCCATGGCTTTGTGGGTCTGGATGCCTTGTTAACTGCCCAGCATGTCCTGCAGGGTATGGCTAACTAACCCGATCGGCCTGGGGGAGTAAGACCGTAACCTGAGTGCCCTGGTTTGGATAGCTGTGAATCTGGATGGTGCCCCGATGGTGATCAACAATCGCTTTGGTAATGGCTAATCCCAGTCCCGTACCCTGATCATTTCGACGGAGGCGAGAGGGATCGGCTCGGTAGAAGCGATCAAACACGTGGGTTAGGGCCTCGGTGGCAATGCCCACCCCGGTATCCTGGACCACCACCTGCAGCCAGGTCTGGCCATGCTGTCGGATCGATCCCAGTTGTACCCTGACCAGCCCACCAGCGGCGGTATACTGCAGCCCATTACTGATGAGGTTGGTCAATAAACGGGTTAACTGGCTGCTATCTCCCCAAACCCGATAGGACCACCGCTCCTCCCTCTCTCCCGACCCAGTTCCCCTCTCCCGATCCAGAACCTGGTCATTGACTTCTAGGGCCAGGCTAATCCTGGCTTCCCTGGCGATCACCTGCTGCTCCTCTACCACCTCCTCCACCAAAGTTTGGAGATCAATGGTGGTCGGGGTGAGGGTGAGTAAGCCACTGTCCTGCCGGGCGAGAAACAGTAAATCATCCACTAACCTTCCCAGACGCCGGGTGAGGCGCTCAATCACCTGAAATTGTTGCTGTTGTACCGCCACGTCTGGCCGGGGATCTAGCAGGGCTACCTGGGCGTTGGTTTGAATGATGGCGATGGGATTACGTAACTCGTGGGAGGCATCGGCGGTGAACTGCTTGAGTTGCTGGTAGGAGTCGCGCACTGGGGCCATAGCAATACCTGACAGTAACCATCCGATCGCGGCCACCGTTCCCACCATGAGGCTGGTACCCAGAGCTAGATCCACCATTAGTCGCCGGCTGGGCCTGGTTACCTCAAACCAGGGATGGCTAACCCGCAGGTAGCCCAACACCTGTCCCTGGATCTGAACCCGCTCAGTAATCTGGCGAAATACCAATTCCGGCCTAACCCGCACCGTTTCTCCCGCCGGATTGACGTGCAAAGGTAGGGGCAGGATTTCCGCCATGGTTGACCATAGCAATTGCCCTTGGGGGCTAAACCACTCCAGATCGATATGATCGTCTTCGACGGCTCGGGCGCTATTGCCGAAGCTAGCTTCAACATTAACCCGGAGGGTTACCCTAGGAGCCTGTTGACTGGGCTGATCTAAAGTTGAAGTAAACACCCGATCGCCCTCTCTACCCACCTCGATCACCAGCGATCGCTGCATTACCTCCACCACATGGTTAAGGGTGTCATCCACCCGCTCCACCAGGGTCGTACGCACGTACAAATAAAAACCACTGGCGAATAGAAGCAGCAACACCGCCGTTACGGCGGTGTACCAGAGGGCTAGGCGCTGGCGAGTAGCTTGAAACATAGCCGCTTAGCTGTCCCCATCGGGCGGTTCGTAGGTAGAGGCCACGTAAAGCTCTTTTAACTGGTGGGGATCGACATCAGCGGGAGCCTGGGTCAGCAGGCAGCGGGCCTGCTGGGTTTTGGGGAAGGCAATGGCGTCGCGGATGGAACTTTCCCCCGTCATCAGCATCACCAGGCGATCTAAGCCGTAGGCAATACCGCCATGGGGCGGGGTGCCGTACTCAAAGGCTTCTAACAAAAAGCCAAACTTATCCTGGGCGGCGGCTGGGGATAGGCCGATGGTCTCAAATACCCGCTGTTGGATCTCTGGTTGGTAAATCCGCAGGCTACCGCCGCCAATTTCGTAGCCGTTCAACACCAGGTCGTAGGCGATCGCCCGAGCCGTTGTCAGGTCCCCTAAATCTTCTGGACGGGGAGCGGTGAAGGGATGGTGCAGAGCTTCCAGGCGTTGTTCTTCAGCATTCCATTCGAACATGGGAAAGTCGGTGACCCACAGCAGATTCAGACAATCCTTGGGAATCAGGCCCATTTCCCCAGCCACAGCCTGGCGCAGACGGTCTAGAGTGGCATTGACGGTAGCGGTGGGACCAGCTCCAAACAACAGCAAATGGCCTTGCTGAGCACCACAGCGATGGAGGAGTTCCTGCAGTTGATCGGGATGGAGGTTGTCTTTAATGGCGCCGATGGTATCTACCGCTCCGTCGCTCCGCACCCGAATATAGGCCAATCCCCGAGCCCCGGCATCGGTGGCGATTTTAAACAGATCACCACCGGGCTTAATCCGCACGTTGGAAATTTGATCATTACCAGCGGGAATGGGCAGTACCTTAACGATGCCCCCCTCGGCAATGGCTCCGGAAAACACCTTAAAACCACAATCCTTGACCAGGTCAGAGACCTCCACCAGTTCCAGACCGTAGCGCGTATCCGGTTTGTCCGTACCGTAGCGGTCCAGGGCGGCGGCGTAGGTGAGCCGGGCAAAGGGACGGGGAATCTCAATCTGCTGAACAGTCTTAAAGATATGGGCCACCAGAGCTTCGTTTAGAGTCAGCACCTCGTCTTGGGTCATGAAGCTCATTTCCATATCGAGTTGGGTAAACTCGGGCTGGCGATCGGCCCGCAGATCTTCGTCGCGGAAGCAGCGGGCGATCTGGTAATAGCGGTCTATTCCCCCCACCATCAGTAATTGCTTAAATAATTGGGGAGACTGGGGCAGGGCGTACCACTCACCAGGGTTGACCCGCGAGGGCACCAGGTAGTCCCGCGCACCCTCGGGGGTAGAACGGGTCAGTACGGGGGTTTCCACCTCGATAAAGCCCTCCTGGTCTTCCAGGAAGCGGCGTATGGCCTTAACCACCCCATGGCGAATTTGCAGGTTTTGAGCCATGGGCTGACGACGCAGGTCAAGGTAGCGGTAGCGCAGCCGCAGATCCTCCCGGACTGGCTCCGTATCGGCGGTGGAGACCTGAAAGGGGAGTTGTTTTCTTACCCCATTCAAAAGTTCGATGGTATCGGCGTAGATCTCGACCTCACCGGTAGGTAGGCGGGAGTTGAGGGAATCGCTGGGACGTTGGCTAACCCGGCCTACCACCTTAACAACGTATTCGTTACGGAGTAGCTCGGCCTGGGCATAGGAGGCGGGGGTGCGTTCTGGATCGCTGACAATTTGCACCACACCGCTGCGATCGCGCAGGTCAATAAAAATCACCCCGCCATGGTCTCGACGCCGGTCTACCCAGCCAAACAGAGTAACGGTGCTGCTAATATCACTGGCCCGGAGGATGCCGCAGTAGTGGGTACGCATAGGGGGAGGAATAGGGTCCAAACTTTGCCATTATCCAGGATAGCGGCTGAGCTGGATATAGAATCGGGAAAATTCAAGGGCTATGGTCCAACCCTCCCCAGACCGCACCGGTCTAAACCCGATCGGATTTAACCTGCGCCATCCAGGCTGACCCCTAACTGGCGCAGGTCCAGGGCGTAACCGGCCACCACCAGGTAAACGGCATCGGCCATAGTCCCGATCCGGCGACTCATCTGACCCAGGCGATCGCGAAACAAACGGCCCAGGGGGTAGGCGGGTACCACCCCCCACCCGGTTTCCTCCGCCACTAGAATCACCTGGCTGGGGGTTTGGCTCAAACTTTCCACCAACCGATCCAGGGTTTCTTGCCAGACCTGATCATCCTGGTCGAGGAGATTGGCGAGCCAGGTTCCCAGGGAGTCCACCAGCAGACAGTGGTCGGGGGGAGCCGCCGCGATCGCCTCTGGAAGATTGGCTGGTACCTCCCAGAGCCGCCAGTGGGGGGGACGCCGCTGGCGGTGCTGGGCGATACGAGCCTGCCACTCCCCATCCTTGGGGTTAAGGGCAGCGGTGGCCACATAGATTACCGTTGGGCTTGACTCAGCGGCCAGGTGCTCTGCCCATTCACTTTTACCGGAACGGGCTGGTCCGGTAACCAGCACCAGGCGGGGCCTGGTTGGGGTAGATAGGGGAATAATCATCTAGGGCTTAGTTTCTAGCAGCTTGCCGAGGGCAACGAGCAAATCTTTCTCCGGTGGAGACTCCGGGGCTGGCAGCGACTTTTGCGGACCCAGGGTAGTTCGAGTCCATCGGAGAAAGACAAAGGCAAGCACGAAGAGGGGGATGGCTTCCATGGGGGGCTTTACCAGAATAGGGGCTGTGTGGTTGAAATTCCAGAGTTTGACTGGATAACTTAACTGGATTAGGTATGGGGGCTTGAGGAGATGTGACTGTAGGAAATAGCTATTAGTTCCCCGCTGATAAGGTTGCAGGCTTATGCAACTAGGAATGCGGTAACCTCTCCCTATGAATTTGGGGGGGCCAGAGAGTACTTCATCAGGGACAGGCCCAATTCCGGATACTATTGAAATTGTTTGAATAAGTGGCGACTATGGTGAAGGCAGCGTGGGTATTTCCTGGCCAGGGATCACAGGCCATTGGCATGGGGCAGGACCTGGCGGATTTACCCCTGGCTCAAGAGCGGTTCGCCCAAGCCGATCAGATTTTGGGCTGGCCGATAATGGGGGTGATTCAGGACGGGGAGGATAAGGTTTCCCAAACCCGTTATACCCAGCCCTGTCTTTACGTCGTCGAAAGTATTTTAGCCGACCTGCTTAAGGGCCAGGGCCAGGTTCCAGCCGCAGTAGCGGGTCACAGTCTGGGTGAGTATGTTGCTCTCTACAGCGCTGGGGTGTTTGACTTTGCCACCGGTTTAAATCTGGTCAAGCAGCGGGCTGAACTCATGAGCGCCGCCTCCGATGGCATGATGGCGGCCCTGCTAGGTTTTGACGCCGACCAACTCCAGGCCGAGTTGGCTACGACCCCCGATGTGGTTCTCGCCAACGATAATAATCCTGGCCAGGTGGTCATCTCAGGTACACCGGCTGGGGTAGAGGCGGTGATGGCCAGGGTGAAAGCTAAGCGGGCGGCCAAACTGAATGTCAGTGGGGCTTTCCATTCCCCCCTGATGGCGACCGCGGCCGAGACCTTTGCCGCCATTTTGGCCCCAATTCCCTTTGCTGATGCCAAAGTGTCCGTGCTTTCTAACGTTGATCCCACTCCCTCGACCCAGGCAGAAGTACTGAAGCAACGACTAGTGCAACAGATGACTGGATCGGTGCGTTGGCGAGAAATCACCCTGGCCTTTCCCGGTCTTGATATTGATACAGTCATAGAAGTAGGGCCTGGCAATGTGCTGACGGGCCTGGTCAAGCGTACCTGTAAAGACTTGAACCTGGTGAATGTGGGTAACCTGGCTCAGTTACAAGCCCTACCATCTTAGGCATTTAAACCATGGCCCGCGATCGCGAACCCCCGATTAACCTGCTACTTTACCGCCTGTTTAAGTTTTCGGTGGTAGCACCAATGTTGCGCCTTTACTTTCGAGGCCGTGTGCATGGCGCCGACCGGGTACCGATGACCGGCAAACTTATCGTGGTGGCAAACCACGCCAGTGACTTTGATCCACCCCTACTATCCTCAGCCCTAGGGCGGCCAGTGTCCTATATGGCTAAGGAAGAACTCTTTCGGGTCCCCCTATTGCGCCAGGCCATTCAGCTCTATGGTGCCTACCCGGTTAAGCGCGGTAGTGCCGATCGCAGTGCCATTCGTGAGGCCCTTAAGCAGTTAGATCAGGGGTGGGCGGTGGGCATTTTTCTGCAGGGCACCCGTACTGTCGATGGCCGCATCCCGAGTCCTAAAATTGGTGCCGCCCTGATTGCCGCTAAGGCTCAGGCCCCCCTCTTACCCGTGAGTTTGTGGGGTACCCACCGAATTCTCACGCCAGGGTTAGGGTGGCCCCGCCCCATCCCTCTCACCATTCGCATTGGTGAGCCCATTCCCCCCCCTGCCAGCAACGATCGTCAACAGCTAGAAGCAGTTACCGCCCAGTGTGCTGAAGTCATCCATGGACTACACAATCTAGGCCGGTAAAGGCTGGTTTAGCCAGCGGGCTATGGCCCTCATAAAATACTCGGGATTGGGGAGTATAGCTTTGGTCAGACCACTGAAAACCGAATTGAGCGGTCAAAGCCAGGGCTGGGTAGGGTTCTGATTCACTTCCGTCCCGTTACCCGAGGCTCCAGCTATACTAACAGGGGGTTTATACTCTCTGCATTAACCATTGAGGTCAGCCATGGCCCTGAAGTTGAATTTTGTTTCCCTTGGGCCTGTAGGCGCGATCGGCTTGGACTCCGCCTATAGGCCCAGGATAGCCACTTGGTTAGTCCTTGTCAGCCTGGTCCTGGTTGGGTGTGGACGACCTCCCACCTCCTCCGCTCCTCCGGCCCCCAGTCCCCCGATCCCTGCAGCCCCAACGGCCACCCCTCCCGTTGTTGCTCCGGTAACGCCCTCTCCCCCTACGGCTGCCGCCGCTCCGGCCCCAACCGAGCCTAAGGCCGCTCCCCAGCCAGTCGCACCGCCCCCCAGTGCTCCAGCCACTCCAAGGGCCCGATTGCCCGAAGCTCTGATCAAGCAGTGGGAACCGATGAGCAATGTACTGTTGGCCTTTGGCCCTCTGACCCTAACCCCTGAGGCAATTCAGTGGGGAGGGGGCCAGCGTAGCCCCTATACCCTGATTAGTCAGGAGGGAGGCTTTGTGCTGCGACTGGAGACGAGTCCCAAGTTTTACGATACGCCCTACCCCTATATCAAGCTGATTCCTAAGTCTGAGAGCGGGACCATGACGGGGGTGGATGTAGCCTTTTACGAAAATGCTACCCAACTCCAGGAAAATCAGTACACCATGTACGGCTCCTACTTTTTGAAGTAAACCGATCCAGCCAACCCATCCTGGACTCAGAGGAGTTGATCAACCTCTTTAGATCCCATTGCCCCAATTAGGAGGCTTAACTGTGGCTAAAATAGCCCGTTCTACGTTTGCGGCGATTACCACTACACCAACCGGTTTAAGGACCCTCATTCCCCTGTGCGCCAGTTTGCCAGCTACCCTTTGGGTCCCGAAAACCCTGGCTAGCCATCCCCTGGCTGGAGTCGGTAGGGTTCAGGTCTACGAAGATTCCTTGGCAGACCTGATAGGTCGGTTGTGGGCTGATCATGACGGGTTGATGTTTGCCCTTGCCACAGGAGCGGTGGTTCGTTTGATCGCTCCCCTACTCCAGCATAAAAGCGTGGACCCAGCGGTGGTGGTGATCGAAGAAAGGGGCCGTCAGGTGATCAGTCTGTGTGGTGGTCACCAGGGCGGTGCCGATCGCCTCACCTGCCAGGTTGCCCAGCTAATGGGCGCTGATCCCATCCTTACCGGATCCGCCCAGGCTAACAATTTGCCAGCCCTTGACCTGTTGGGTGAGCCCTTTGGCTGGCAACGGGGGGAAGGGGACTGGACCGCCGTTAGTGGGGCGATCTCTGGGGGTAAGTCAGTAACCGTTTTCCAGGACTGTGGTTCAACCCTATGGCAGCAGCATTTACCTCCTGATCATCCCTTTGTGTTTGAGACCACTGCCGCACCACCCTCCGCCCAACTATGGATTAGCGCCAGCCCTCACCAGTTCCTGACCCCTTCTACCTGGCCGGTGGTGCAGTGGCATCCACGGGTGCTGTGGGTGGGGGTTGGCTGTGAGCGGGGTACCCCCCGTTCGGTAATCGCGGCGGGCATTGACCGTATCTGTCAGACCCATGGCCTAGCCCCAGCGGCGATCGCCGGAGTTGCCAGCCTCGATCTCAAGGCCGATGAGGTGGGCTTGGTGGAGCTGTGCCAGGAACGGGGTTGGCCTCTGCGATGCTTTAGTGCCGCCGAGTTGCGCGGGGTAGCGGTACCTAATCCTTCCGATCGGGTGGAGGCTGCAGTCCAAACCCCCAGCGTGGCTGAGGCGGCAGCGATGCTGGCGGCCGGGGGCGAGTTACGACTGACAAAACAGGTAATCAGACTGGTGGACCAACCAGGGGCAGTTACCCTGGCGATCGCCCAGGCTAGCCAGGAATATATTGGCCATCCTGGTCACCTATTTCTGGTAGGCCTGGGCCCAGGTAGCTTAGATCAAATTACACCAGCCGCTAAGCAGGCGATCGTAGAGGCCGATGCGGTGATTGGGTACGGTCTTTATATCGATCAAATTCGGCCCCTTTGTCGCCCCGGTCAGATCCTGGAACCCTGGCCGCTCACCCAGGAACGGCAGCGGGCTGAACGGGCTATTGATCTGGCTCGTTGGGGATTAAGAGTAGCGGTGGTCTCTTCAGGGGACTGCGGCATCTATGGCATGGCGGGGCTAGTCTTGGAGCGTCTTCAAGCCACTAACTGGGATGGCCTGATTCCGGCAGTTGAGGTGCTGCCCGGTATCTCAGCTTTGCAAGCGGCCGCCGCTCGGGTGGGAGCTCCCCTCATGCACGACTTCTGTGCGATTAGCTTGAGCGACTTGTTAACCCCCTGGCCGGTTATTGTTAAGCGTCTGGAGGCAGCTGCCCAGGCAGATTTTGTCACAGCCCTTTACAACCCTAAATCCCAGAACCGGACCCATCAGATCGAAGTTGCCCACCGGATTTTTATGGGTCATCGATCGCCCCAAACCCCTGTGGCTATCGTTCGGTCTGCCTATCGATCAGGGGAAACCGTACATACCACTACCCTGGAGAACTTACCCACAGCCACGATTGATATGATGACCATCGTGCTAATTGGCAATCAGTGTACCCAGCAAACTGGCCCCTGGATTTTCACCCCCAGGGGATACTAAGGAAAAAGCGTTTGAGTGGCTAGAGCCTACCCAAACGCTAAGGGATCAGAAGATTATTCTCCTGGGGTCAGAAAGAAATTAATCTTTAGAAATGCGAGGCGGTTCCCGAAAGGCGATCGCAAAAAACAACGTCCCAATAATACAGGCAAAAATCAGAATATACGCGACAGCTTCCATGGTGAAAGAGCTCCTACTCTACAAATTAATTGTAACTTCGAGAGGGTTTGCATAGGATGGATCACTCGACTGTTTGACTATCAAACAGCCGAGCTCAACATCAAACCTGAACTAAACCCTTTCTTCGTTGCGGGTGCTGAAGTCGCCCACCTTCTGGAAGAAGCCCCATTCCACCTGTTCGGGAGAAAGATCGGGGTCTACACCGGCAAACACATCTCGGAACAAAGTACGGGACCCGTGCCAGATGTGGCCAAAGAAGAAAAGCAGGGCGAAAACAGCGTGACCGTAGGTAAACCAGCCACGAGTACTGGTGCGAAATACCCCATCGGAACCCAGAGTTTCCAGGTCGAACTCGAAGGGTTCACCCAGTTGAGCCTTACGGGCATAGCGCTTCAGCAAGGCGGGATCGGTAATAGTTTGACCACCTAGCTCCCCTCCATAGAAGGTAGCCGTTACTCCCGTTTGCTCAAAGCTGTACTTGGATTCTGCGCGCCGGAAGGGGATATCTGCTCGGACGATACCATCCTTGTCGACTAGGACTACCGGGAAGGTCTCAAAGAAATTTGGCAGGCGACGAACAGTCAGCTCACGACCTTCCTTATCTTTGAATACAGGATGTCCCAACCAGCCCTGGGCTAGACCATCACCCTGATTCATCGGACCTACACGGAAAAGACCGCCCTTGGCAGGACTGTTACCGACGTAGTCATAGAAGGCAAGCTTCTCAGGGATTTTAGAATAGGCTACAGCCAGGCTGGAGCCACCATCTACATCAGCTTTAATACGGCGCTGAATTTCCTGTTGAAAATAACCAGCATCCCACTGATAACGGGTAGGACCAAACAACTCAATGGGAGTAGCGGCGCTACCGTACCACATGGTGCCCGCTACCACAAAGGCTGCGAAGAACACCGCGGCAATACTACTGGACAGTACCGTTTCAATATTCCCCATCCGCAAGGCCTTGTACAGCCGTTGGGGAGGTCGCACAGTCAGGTGAAATAGTCCAGCAATAATCCCTACCGTACCAGCCGCAATATGGTGGGCGACAATGCCGCCAGCGTTAAAGGGGTTAAATCCAGCCGCACCCCATTCTGGAGCAACACCCTGGACATGGCCGGTAAGACCATAGGGGTCTGAAACCCACATCCCCGGACCCCACAGGCCGGTTAGATGGAAGGCACCAAAACCAAAGCACAGTAGACCGGACAAAAATAAATGGATGCCAAACATCTTGGGCAGGTCTAAAGCCGGTTCGCCGGTACGAGGATCGCGGAAAAGATCCAGGTCCCAGAAAACCCAGTGCCAACAGGCTGCCAAAAACAGAAGTCCGGACAGAACAATATGGGCCGCAGCCACACCCTCAAAGGACCAGAAGCCAGGGTTGACAGCACTTTCACCGGTGAGGCTCCAGCCGCCCCAGGACTGGGTAACCCCGAGTCGGGCCATAAAGGGCAGAACAAACATACCCTGCCGCCACATCGGATTCAGGACAGGGTCACTTGGATCGAAGGTGGACAGCTCAAAAAGAGCCATTGAGCCGGCCCAGCCAGCTACTAGGGCTGTATGCATTAGGTGTACAGAAATCAATCGCCCGGGATCATTAATGACGACTGTATGTACCCGATACCAGGGTAGTCCCATCGACTACTCTCCTCCTCTAGGTAAAACGGTGTTGTTTTGAATTTGTCTTAACCATGTTAGATACTGATAAGCCTATCAGATTCGGCTCCCAGAATCCCGCCAACCTATCCAACTTCAGGGGAATTTATGACTTTGGTCAAAATTCTCAGTGGATAGAAAATCGCTTGAGATGTAAAAATGAATCACATAAAGAAGTGTAACTACTTCAAATCTTTGCCGCAACCTTATTAGGCCGCAGTTCATTGCCGTTTGGGGGGTTGTGGCGGGGCTGATCACTGCCGATCAGCTGGAAACAATTGGTTTTCCCATGATTACTGATACCCAATACCAAGGAGGGTGATCCAATGGCTACTGTTAAGTTTATTAACGAAGATAGGGAAATTATTATGGCTGATGGCGCTAACCTGCGCTTCAAAGCCTTGGAAAATCGAATTGATTTATACACCTTCGGTGGCAAGTTAACTAACTGTGGTGGCTATGGTCAATGTGGCACCTGCGTTGTGGATGTGGTGGTGGGAGGGGAGAATCTTTCTCCCCGTACTGCGGTTGAGGACCGTAAATTAAAAAAGTGGCCCAGTAGTTGTCGATTAGCCTGCCAGGCTACTGTTCATGGTTCGGTGTCTGTGGTCACCAAGCCCAAGCGGTCTGGTCAGATTCAGTCTGCCGCCTCCGCTAGCCGATAAAAGGCTGACAAGTTATAGCCGTAGCCACCTGCAAGGAGGCGAAGGTGGGCCAGAATACCCTCCCATTATTAGCGTTTTCAGGGCTCGTAACATGGAATAAGCCTGTCAGTTATGAGCCCTGAAATTGACCCATCAACCGTGTTCTAAGGGTTCTAGCCAAAGCTACACTTTAGTAGGGTAAGTGTTATACAAAGGATGATATCCTTATGGTCAGTATGGATTGCCCAGGGGAATCCGTATCCTTTGGTTGAGAGTAGAGGCAAGTGCTCATGGACGTTAATAAGCTCGGGTTTGTCGCCAGTATTCTTTTTGTTCTAGTTCCTACGGTTTTTCTGCTGATTCTCTATATTCAGACCTCCAGCAAACAGACTGGGGCTTAGTTATTAGCCGGCTAAATTACTCAGGTTTGGGTCGGTTAGGTGACCCCTGCTGCCATCACTTAGTAGCAGGGCAGAGTTGTTTTAGGGAAATAGCAGGTTTACTGTTGTTGCTGTAGCTAGTTTCTACTTAAATTGGATGAACCTGTTACAGGTTTAGCTTTTATTCCATGGTTAACGCTATTGGTCATTAGGATATATTCTTACCTGATCAGCTTAGCGCACTTATGCTGCCTGCTTTGTCGAAAAATTCTCCTGAACCATGGGTAGGAAAAACCTATGACCTATTGTCTAGGCGTTTTGGTAAGGGCAGGGTTAGTTTTGGCGGCTGACTCCAGAACTAATGCTGGTGTGGATTATATTTCTTCCTATCGTAAGTTATTTGATTTTTCTCGCACCGGCGAACGAGTCATCTTACTGTGCACCTCTGGTAATTTATCGGTTACCCAGGCTGTAGTTCATAACCTCAGCCAGGATATTAAGCGCAATCGAGAGCCGAACCTCTACACCTTACCCACCCTATACGACATTGCTCGCTACGTAGGGTTACAAATTCGCAATATGCAGGAGGCTGATCGCCCCTGGCTAGAAAAGGACCGCATTGATTTTCAGTGCAGCTTTCTGATTGGTGGTCAAATTGGCGGCGAGGCCCCTGAGCTGTTTCTGGTCTATAGCCAGGGCAATTGTATCCAGGCTACTCCCGAGACACCGTTTTTGCAAATCGGTGAAACCAAGTATGGTAAGCCCATTTTAGATCGCACCCTATCCTTTGATTCTCCCCTCGATGCTGTCGCCAAGTCGGCCCTTTTATCCCTCGATTCCACCATGCGATCGAATCTATCGGTAGGGCCGCCGGTGCATATGATCATGTACCACACCAATAGCTTTGAAATTCGTCATCGGGCCCAGTTTCAGGCCGGTGATCCCTATTTGGTTACCATGCGTAAGCACTGGGAAGTTTCCCTTAAGGAAGCCTCATCCGGGATTCCAGACATTTCCTGGAATCAGGATGATCTACCCCCTACCCTGGGGATTCCCGATTTAGATGGGACTTGAGATTTCCGCTGATGACTTGACGCTATCCCAGTCTAGTCTGGCATTGCCAGCACCGCTGAGATCGGACTGAAGCGTAGTACCAGTTCAGGGCGCATAGCCATTATCTCTGGCTGTAGAGCCAGGGCGGCTACGTGATCCGATCGCAGGCGCCACTGGTAAAGGAGCCAGTCTCTACCCAGGTCCCCCAGGACAGAGAGGGGGATTGGATAGGCTGCTCCCAGTTCAGTCTCAGGGGCTAGCTCCACCTCCGTCATGGCCAGCGTCAGCCCCTGACCAGTGGCTTTCAGGTAGGCCTCTTTACCGGTCCAAAAATAGAAGAAAACCTGGTTGGCCTGGGACTGGGGAAGGGATAGAAGGGTTCTCTGTTCCCTCGGAGTTAGGCAGCGTTGACAGAGTCCCTGTAGATTTGCTAAGGGGCGTATTTGCTCTACATCAATACCGACTGGATAGGGGCTGATCACAATTAACAGTCTATCCCCTGAGTGGGACAGATTAAAGTGGGGTGCTGCCACGCCTGTCTGTGGCTTCAGGAGGGGTTTGCCCTGGGGACCGTAGGTGAACTCCAGGGAAGCTGGCGATCGCCCTAAACGGTGGCTCAGCAGATGGCGCAGACATCCTCTACCTACCAAAAAATTGCGCTGGCTGGAAAGGGACTTGAATCGATCGAGACGATGCTGTTCCTCAAGACTAAGGCAGCGACGGAGACGATAGGAACAGGGCTGACTAACTGTGGCGGTATTAATCTCCCATATCTGAACTGAATCCATGTCACCGTCGCCTTTTTAATCTGCTGGTGGTTAGGGATTAGGAAGTTTTTTCCGCCGGTTCAAACTTATCGGCATGGACCTTCAGGAGAACCTTAACCTGGGTAAGCACGCTATCTTCAGTCTTTTTCTGAATTGTCTGGCGCTCAGGATAAAAGTCGGGTTGGTGCAGGCTCCGGGAAATTGCTTCCTGAACCTGGTCGCTAATGAGGGCTGACAATTCACCCTTCGCGGTCTCCCGTTGAAAGTTGGCCCCCTCTTCTGTGGTGGCATAGAGGGGAGGAAGACGATTCAGGGCATAGGCCGCAATATCCCCCAGATCGAGGGCGTTGTCCCCGTTAGACTCAATTTCAGCTACTCGGGCAATGGCCTCCGTCAGCACTAGTTCTTCCATAACATTGATAAACTGCTTGCGAGGAACGGCCACTACCTTCCCCGTCAGTAGGGCTCCCATCAGTCGATCAAGGGCCATATATTCTTCAATAGAAAGCTCTGACGCCGTGTCGCAAATACGACCGACCTCCGCTTCCATTGCTGGCGTCAGATAACCATCTTGTAAAGCTTGCTCAACAATTTTCTCAATAGTCATTTGGGTTAAACCTTCCGTAACATCTATAGGTAAACAGCTTAGACGGCTGGTTATCGGGTTGACTCTCCATCGCCATCTAGTATGCCCCAATGCCCAGAGCAGGTGACAGAGAACAATGAAAACTCACCTAACCAGCAATTGCCTTTGTCAATACTTTAAAAAGGCGATCGCCTGCTTCCAAATTTGACGTTTACCATCCTGATTAGTTTCCAGGCAAAGACAGGTAGGATCCTGCCAGACTAGCCAGCCTGTAATTATATCCCCCGTCAGTAATTTAATCTCGATTTCTTGACGGTTGCGAATCAAATTTTGAATCTGACGCACACTCGGTAAGCCGGTGACAAACTCTTCAGCCATGGTAGTTCAGCGGATGGATATGCAATGGTTTTTACGGTAACCGCTTGGGGGCGATGGGGCAAGGGGGGCAATACCTGTCTCCGATCAGGTATTGAGGGATGGGGAGGGACCGTTCTGTTTGATAATGATGAGGTATTGTTCCACCCATAGGTTATGGAATTCAGTAAGTATCAGGGTTTGGGTAATGATTTCATTTTGGTAGATAATCGCCACCAGAATGAACCCCTCCTCACTCCCGATCAGGCGATGGCCTGGTGCGATCGCCACTTTGGCATTGGCGCTGATGGGGTAATTTTTGTCCTACCCGGCGACCCAGAGAGTGATTACACCATGCGCATTTACAACTCCGATGGATCGGAGCCAGAGATGTGCGGTAACGGTATTCGCTGCCTGGCCCGCTATTTGAAGAAACTGGAGACCAGCGCCGATCACCCACTGGCCCTTCCCCATACCTATCGTATCCAGACACTGGCGGGGATTATTTCTCCAACCCTGCAACCTAATGGTCTGGTGACAGTTGACATGGGCTCTCCCTATTTACTGGCGGGAGAAATTCCGACCACCCTGGTCAGCAGTCAGGATCTAGCCATTGACGTGGCGTTGACGGTGGCCGATCAACCCTGGTCGGTAACCTGCGTGAGTATGGGCAATCCCCACTGTGTTACCTTTCTGACGGATGTAGACAGTTTTCCCCTGGCTAGCTTAGGCCCTAAATTTGAACATCATGTCGCCTTTCCCCAACGGATTAATGCTGAGTTTATTCAGGTGGTGCGTTCCGATTATCTGAAGATGCGGGTATGGGAACGGGGAGCGGGGATTACCCTGGCCTGTGGTACCGGAGCCTGTGCCGCATTGGTAGCAGGGGTGCTGACTGGACGCTGCGATCGCTCGGTTACGGTAGAACTGCCTGGTGGTTGTCTGCAAGTCAAATGGTCAGACGAAGATAATCGGGTTTATATGACCGGTCCGGCAGAAAGGGTCTTTGATGGGCAATGGTCGGCGGCATTGGACTAGTTTTCTGGCTTTTCGAGAACTATAGTCCTCACCAGGTTGAACCAATCAAATGGAGCTCAGGCTATAACTCAGGTCCGGGTCGGACAGGCCACCTGGTGCAAAATTGTCATGGGGCCTAGGGTTTTGACCAGGGCAAGCTGCTCCTGATCCTTTACCAGTAGGGATCCAGCAAAACCCAGGGAATTTACTGGAATGGACTGGTAATGATCTTGCCGACGACTGA
>JBMOHM010000063.1:0-17916 GCA_049317845.1 Nodosilinea sp.
ATGATGTTGCCTTAGGGCGTATTTGAAAGGAGTATCCGTGGGTAGTCAAACTACCATTTTTTGGCCAAATCATTAAAATCCATAGAATTTTGGGTTGGAAGTACAGCTTTGGCCAAAAAACCTAAGCTCAAATTGACCGGTCACTTTGAGTCTCATAACCGACCAAATTGCCCCGGTTTACAAGAGATCAAACGACGAAAGCTGGGTAGGAGTTCTAACTCGCCTCAAAGGAGGTTGAAACCCTTCGGTAAAAGCCTTTTAGATTGAACTGCCTTTTCAAAGCCCTATCGAGTTTGGTTACCGTTATACATCAAAAAAAAACATCAGCGTTGATATGGTTTAGGTCTCTCAACGCTGATGTTAATGTTCAAAGAACATGAACCCAAACTATACGGCCTCAGTATTCTTTTCTCCAGTCCGGATACGAATGATTTCGTCCACGGGGCTGACAAAGATTTTTCCATCCCCAATTTCCCCAGTGCGGGAGGCCGAAATCAGGCGATCCACGACGGTATCGACTTGACTATCGTCCACTACAATCTCTACCTTGAGCTTCTGAAGAAACTGAACGGTATACTCGGACCCCCGATAACGTTCAGGATGACCTTTCTGTTGACCAAATCCTCTTACTTCTGAAACGGTCATACCAACAATACCGGCGTTAACCAGGGCAATTTTGACTTCGTCCAGCTTAAAGGGACGGATAATAGCTTCTATTTTTTTCATAACCTCAACCTAATTAGGTTTAGCGTGGATTGCTGACGATCTCAGCAGACCTATGTTTAGCGAGCTTCACCCCTAAAATACTGTATTGTCCACTACAGTGAATCATCGAGAAAAGAAAAAAGACTAATTTAATTGATCTCAGGCTCTGTCGGAGTAGGAAGACTGGAGCTAGAAAAACTCCATCTAATCCAATTTACATTTTGCATCTGTTGAAAATTTCTATTTTCTCACCTGCGGTTAAGAGGGCATCTGAAAGCTGGGACAAAAGTTTTAATTTATACCGTCAGCTATGTAGCCATCTCCAATATTCGAGAATTGTCACCAACTTCATCCCAGCCTAAGTATCTTCAGCCACCCTTTTCACGCTCCCCTCTAAGTAAACTATGGCCAATTTTAAGCAGTTCTAACGATGTAATAAAGGCTTCATAACTAAAAATCCTGCCCCGAAGGCACTAACGACCACAAGTAAAATAGTAGTCGTTAGCCATAACCCACTTAAATCAGAGTTTTTTTCGCTACGTTGACCGACGCGAGGCAAGTCTAAGCGCTCTTCCGTATAGAGGGTTGAAATCGGGGGAGTGGGTTGGGAAGGCAGGCTAGAAGTATGTTTGGCCCTGGGTTTAGCTACCTTCCTGAGGGGAACTTTGGGTTTGGGTTGGAGTATTTTGCTAAATTGATTAGCCAGATTCGAAACAGTGTCGGATCCCTGTTGTATCAGGGTATCCATCTGAATGCCATTGGGCTCCTCTATCTTCACCGATGGTCTAGAGGATGGCACTTGCTCCAGGGATGATTGGGCCAGCCATGGACGCGATGAAGGAGCAGATGGGATAGCTCCCTGGTCGGGATCTACGCCTTTAACCGTAGCAGGCTCTATCGCCTGTTTAAGCTGGAAAGCTGATTCAGTAAATTTGAGAATTTCCTGCCGTAGTCGTTGATTTTGCTGCTCAAGTTGTTGATTTTGCTGCGTCAGAGAATCAACCAGAGCCTGGTTTGCCTTTAGCTCGGTAGCTAATTCCCGATATACCGAAATTGGGACGGAGGGAGTTTGACGTGAGGGAAGGACAGAGGTGCGGTCAGCTAGGGGTTCTGAAGAAGATGAGATCATAATTCGTAAACAACGCCTGAATATCAGGATGGTCTGAACAAGGGTAAACCACATTAAGCAAAATGAACCACCTGAGGATATATTTTTACCTAATTTAGGCTGTTAGAAGGTCGGTTGAACGACAAGGTCTGAAAGCAAGCCAGGAACTCGCCTCTAGCTATTCTCCGTGATGACGACACCAGAAAAGGGCTAGCTAGCTACCCAACTTAAAGGCTTCTACGGCCAGTGCGTAGACTGCCCCCAACTTAAAACTATTTAGGCAGTCCAACCACAATGGTTTAGGTAGCTTATGCACCAGCTCTGATGAGCGCCATCGACGACTATAAACCAGCCAGTTTATGAACTCCGAGCCAATTACCAACAGTAGGGCAATGATATTATCCTGCCATCCCGCCTGTCCCGAAATAACCGAAATCGAAACCCCTGCGAAGTAACCCGAGAGTAAGCCAATTACAATCAAGGAGATGCGCCGCCAGGGGTTGACTAACCAGAGACCTAGCTGATCGGCGATGTCATCCAGAAGGAGACTGATGCGGGTGCGCTGCATAAAGCCTAAAATTGTCGAAAAACTTTACATTACCTCAGGCTCTGGGGATGACTTGCTAAGATAACTCAAAATTAACAGTTCTGACTAGTTCTGGTAACTGATTCATCGGTCTAGATCGGACGCATGCAATTCACCTCTACAAGTACCTGACCCATCCCTATGGATATTAAATTGATTTTGATTGGACTAACTGGTCTCTTTGTGGTAGCCACCCTATTCTTTGGCACCAAGAATGGCTTTTATGATAGTGATAGCTACCATGGCAATGGTTCTGCCCATTAGCGTATAGGCAGCTATCTAACCATGACCCCGGAGCTATGGGGGTAATCGAGAGTGAATGCCTATGAGCCAGTTGGTCTGCATGCCCTTTGCCGTTGGCCATGACCAGGAGGGTGTTTGCCTGGAAATAGGCATGGGGCCGCGGCATATCATCCTTGACTGTGGTCTAACCCATATCCATGGGCTCAAGGCAGCCAGGCATGCTAAAGCCCCCATTGATCTACTCTTTTGTAGCCACGCCCATCGGGATCATGCCGCAGGTATCCTGGACTTTTCCCGGGTTTTTCCGGGGGTACCTATCTATGGTAGTGAAGCGACCGCCCAGCTCCTATCCCTAAACTGGCCTGATCAGCAGGATGGGGCCGATCTATGCCAGGCGTTGCCCTGGCATACTCCCATTCAGGTAGCGGACGACCTTACCATTCAGATTTGGCCGGCTGGGCACTTGCCTGGGGCGGCCTGTGCCCTATTTACCTATAGGGCACCTGAGCGGATTTACACGGTCTTCTATGCGGGCGATTTTTTTATGTCCAACTCCCGGTTGGTGGATGGCCTGCCGCTGGAGGTGTTGCGCGGGCTCAAACCCGACGTGCTAATTCTGGAGGGCAGTACGGGTACAGCTTCCCATCCCCACCGGCGGCAGCAGGAAAACCAGTTGGCGACGACTATCTACGATCTATGGCAGCAGGGGCGATCGCTGCTATTGCCCGTACCCACCCTGGGCCTGGGCCAGGAATTAGTAATGCTCCTGCGCAGCCATCACCAATTTACCGGCAAGGATATAACGGTTTGGGTAGACAACAACGTGGCGGCTGGTTGTGATGCCTATTTAGGCTTACTCCCCCATTTACCCAGTAGCGTTCAAAATTTTGCCCGTCACCAACCCCTATTTTGGGATGAACGCATCCTACCCCGGGTACGCAGGCTAACCAGCTCCAATCAGTTGGATAGCAGTAATCCCTGTATTGTCATTGCCGATCAAGGAGTAGATCCCAGTGCCTACTGCCGTACCCTGAAGCACCCCTGGTCCATCCTATTGCCTGAAGCCTTTGCCGCTGACCTGGCCCTGTCGGTTTTGAGTAACCCGGCGGTTGACTCGGATCTACCCCTGGATTGGTTGCAATCCCTGGGACCAGAATTGGAGCTGGGCCAGGTCCAGCTAGAAACCTATAGTCTGGCTACCCATAGCGATCGCATTGGCACCACCCAATTAATCCATAACCTGCGCCCCCAGCATGTGGTATTAATTCATGGTCATCCCAACCACCTGGCCGACCTCGCTGCTCTGGAAGAATTACAAATTCGATACCAGCTGCACCTACCGGCGGCTGGTAAATTACTGGAGTTTCCCCTGGGAGATCGGTTTATCCAACCGGCGGCCCCTGACCCCGTGTTTGAGGTAGAGATTACCGAAGTAGACGATTGCCTGCTGCTACAACTACCCGAGGCGATGATTCGCGATCGCCGATCTCGCCTACTGGCCGGGTCAGGCCTGGTACAGGTGCGCTGGCAGGGAGATGAGCTGGTACTGAAGGGAATTAGTCAGCGGGATCTTTTGCGATCTATGGCCCTGAGCCCCAGGGGGGAATCAACGGAAAACTGTCACCATTGTCGTTATTTTCGGCAGAGACGCTGCCGCAGCCATAGCTCTCCCCTCTATGGTAGAGAGGTAAGCCCTGAGGGCTACTGTCAGGCCTTTGAACAGGGGCTAGAACCCACCGATCAACAGGTGTTATAGAGAGACATTCAGAGGGTAAAGAACTATGCAGGAATCTTGCTGTCAGGGTTTTTTAAACCTGAACAAGATCGGCGGCATGACATCCCACGACTGTGTAGCCACCCTGAGGCGCTGGCTGGGGATCAAGAAAATAGGTCATGGGGGTACCCTTGATCCGATGGCGGAGGGTGTATTGCCCCTGGCCATTGGCCGGGCTACTCGCCTGCTACCCTACCTACCCATCGACAAAACCTACGAGGCGGTGGTGCGATTTGGCCTGACCACCACCACCGATGATCTGGAGGGAGTACCCATCACCCAGGTGGCTGCGGGTCATCTCACCTTGACAACCCTGGAAGCGATTTTGCCTGAATTCCTGGGGGTGATTGATCAGGTGCCGCCCCGCTTTAGTGCCATTCAAGTACAGGGGCAACGGCTTTACGACCTGGCCCGGCGGGGCCAGGTGGTGATTCCACCCCCGCGATCGGTGACCATTCACCACCTCCAGGTGAGGGACTGGCAATCGGGGGATTACCCCGAACTCACCCTGACCGTCGATTGTGGACCCGGCACCTACATCCGCTCTCTGGCTCGGGATCTGGGCCAGAAGGTTGGCACCGGCGCTACCCTGGTCAGTTTACGACGGACCCGTAGTGGGGGATTTAGTTTGCAGAACAGTCTTACCCTGGAGGCGGTTGAATCCAGACTAGAAACCCAAACTCTCATCCTGACGCCCATTGCTACCGCCCTGGATGATTTACCTGCCATCACCCTGGAACCCCCATTGGCCCAAGCCTGGCGGCAAGGCCAAAAAATTAATTCCCCTCTGCCCTTACTCCTGGGCCAACCCCATCGGGTATTGGCAGCAGAGTCAGGAGAACTCCTGGGAATAGGGCAAAACGAAGACCGACAGGGTCGGGTGATCCTGAAAGCGAAAATGGTGCTAGAACCCTGGTCGGCAACCCAAGTCCCCTATGCAGCAGGGTTTGCAGAGGGATTGGGTGAAGTCTAATGGAGATTAGTAGATAGCCTAGGCCAGCGTTAATCCGTAAAAGGGCATACCGGTTAGGGGTTCTAGCTCGCCTCCGCCTCCTTATAGGTAGCTAAGGCTCTACCTCCTAAGTGGCTCTGGCAGTGCGTTCAAACCCGTACTGAATCAGTCCGTGTACCAGGTTTTCAAAATCTACTCCGCTAGCTTTCCATAGCAGGGGATACATGCTGGTAGCGGTGAAACCTGGCATGGTGTTAATTTCATTAATTAAAATGGTTTCCGTGGCCTCCAGGTAGAAAAAATCTACCCGAGCAATACCAGCGGCGTCGATCGCCTTAAAGGCGGTCACTGCCATGGACTGAATTTGCTCGAGGATGGAGGTGGGTAAATCGGCTGGAATAATCAAATCAGCGCTACCACTGGTGTATTTGGTTTCATAGTCGTAAAAGTCACTTTGAAAAGTGATTTCCCCCACCACCGAGGCTCGTGGTTGGTCATTGCCTAGCACCGCGCACTCCACCTCCCGGGCGGTAACCCCAGCCTCCACAATCAGCCGTCGATCGTAACTGGCAGCACTGTCAAGGGCAGCCTCCAGTCCGGCCCGGTCTTGCACCCTGGCAATACCAACGGAAGATCCCAAGTTGGCCGGTTTAACAAAACAGGGATAGCCCAACTCCATCTCGATGCGATCGCAGAGTTTTGGAAACACGCAGGGGTCAGACCAGACCTGACTACGACTCACCTCCAGGTATTTAACCTGGGGTAACCCGGCCTGGACAAAGGCCGTCTTCATCGCGATTTTATCCATCCCCAGGGCTGAGCCCAGCACGCCGGAACCCACAAAGGGTTGATCCATCAAGGTAAAGAGTCCCTGCACCGTACCGTCCTCTCCATTGGGACCATGGAGGATGGGAAACCAGATATCAATGTCAGCCACCTGATCGAATTGGGGCAGACGAGCTAGGGGTTGGACTGGGGCAGAGGAGAGTGGCGCCAGAGCCAGACCTGTTACCAAAATTTGGCTGGCGCGATCAGGTCCATGCCAGATGCCCTGTTTGTCGATGTACACCGGTATCACCTGGTAGCGATCGCCGTTGGCCCCGCTGACCAGAGCCGAGGCAATGGCCTGGGCCGAACAGATCGACACTTCATGCTCGCCAGAACGCCCCCCAAACACCAGCCCTACCCCTATCCTTGCCATTACCCCATCCCCTTGAATCCATTGCCGATAGGGTATCATAGAGCGCTGCTCAGAAAGCATGGACAAAAAAAAGCCCGGGATTCCTCTAGGTCTCCCAGGGCTTAACAATCAGGGTGCATCTACTTCTCCTTAATACGGGAAATGATTGCCCCGATCCGGATATTTTTTGAGAAATCTCAGGAATATTCTAAAAAAAATGCCAGACTATAAGCTGCGGTAGACTGAGCCTGAATCTTCAGGCCTGACCTGCTTAAGCATTAGACAATCGATTAACCGCCTGACCCGATAGGCGGGCATGGGTTTCCGCCAATAATTGGGGAATGTGGGCGGCGTGGGGGCTGCGGCGCAGACAATCGGCAAGATCTAACTCTGCCAGATGGTCGGCCCGTTGTCCCGGGAACCAGTGGCCTCCATTACCTAACAGGTTATAGCGAGCTCTGGCATACTCTTCCATATCAAAGGCTAGCAATAGGTTACGTAACCAGAGAATGGTCGGAATATTGATCTGACCAGGGGTTTCTTCGGGGGTAGGCAGGCCCACTCGCCAAGTGCGCAGCCAGTTGCGGCCCAGGGTGGCCTCAGCTTGTTGTTCTAATCGCTCTAGGATTGGCTGTAAATAGGTAGCAGCGTTACTCAGCAGCGGTAAGGTCTTGAGATGCTCATCAAAGTCAGAGGGCCGGGCGGCCCCAATACTAAGGGTATGAACCTGGGGGTGGCTCAGGCAAAACAGATCGTTAAACACCATGGGGCTAAGGGGCGCGCATAGCTTTTCCAGGGTGGCGGAGGGATTGTAAAGATGCCCTCCCTTATCGGCAGGACTAATAATGAACACCCCCATGTCCTGCTGCTGAGCGGCCGCAATCGCGGCCCAGTTGTCCTGGTTGATGTAGTACCAGTGCAGATTGATGTAGTCAAACCGATTGGAAGCGATGGCCTGCTGAATCACTGGCAGGGGAGCATGGGTAGAGAAGCCGATGAACCGTACCCGGCCCTGCCGTTGGAATTCCTGGGCTACCTCCCAACAGCCCCCTGGCCGCAGGGTATAGTCGAGGAGTTCAGCGGTGTTGACCCCGTGGATACCCAGCAAATCAATGGTTTCCAAACCTAGCCTGGTGAGGGATTGGGTCAGATGTTGGCGAAAGTCCGCTGGATTTTCCTGGGGTGATACCTTGGTTTGGACGATCAGGCGATCGCGGGGTAGGTCAGGCAAAATCTGCCCCAGTTGGATTTCAGAGCTGCCGTATCCCCAGGCGGTTTCGATATGGGTAATACCCACCTCTAGGGCCCGATGAATCGTGGCCTCCAGGTTTTCCTGACTGGCCCGGGGAACATCCTCTAGGGGCACATGGTTCCAGCTATGCTGATAGCGCATGCCACCACAGGAAAACACCGGCATTTGTAGCTCGGTACGGCCAAAACGACGGTACTGCATAGCTTACCTCCTCAGCCTCAGGCTACCGATACTTTGCTAAAGACTACGCACCTTAACCTGGCCATCCTTGACCTCGCCCACCAGTACTTCCGTGGCCAACCCAATAAATAGGCCATTTTCTAGGACACCAGGAATGTTGTTAATGGTTTTTTCCAGATCGGCGGGGTTATCGATGGCGCCGAAGGTGACATCCAACACCATATTGCCCTGGTCCGTAATGACTGGCCCGTCCTTTTTCACCCCCATGCGCAGATCAGGCTTGCCTCCCAGGGCTTCCAGGGCTTTGGTAACGGGGGCTACCGCCAGGGGCATCACCTCCACTGGCAGGGCAAAGGTGGTACCCAGTTGATCCACCAGCTTGGAGCTATCCACCACCACAATAAACTCCCTGGCCAGACCATCAACGATTTTCTCGCGGGTATGGGCAGCCCCCCCTCCCTTGGTCAAATTCATCTGGGGATCCACTTCATCGGCCCCGTCGATAGCCAGGTCAATGGTGTCCACTTCGTCCAGGGTAGTGAGGGGAATGCCGTAGCGCTTGGCCAGTACCGATGCCTGAAAGGAGGTAGGTACGCCCTTAACATTGGTTACCTCGCCAGCCGCCAGCCGCTCTCCAATAAACTGAATGGCATAGGCCGTGGTGGAGCCGGTCCCTAACCCGATAACGGTATTCGATTGCACTCGGGCAGCGGCTTGACGTCCCACTTCCTGTTTCATCAGCTTAACTGGATCGATTTCTGCGGCCATTATCCCAAGTCCTCCAGATAAATGATTGGATCTCCCTTTCTAGGATGACCTAAACTGGTTCCCCTGCATAGCCCATCGGCTTAAGGCTCAGGGGGCAATCTAGGCCGCCGTGGGGCTACCGCTACCTGGCCGGGTAAGTCGTCTCCCCACTGGTCCCATTCTGGGGGATAGTAGAATTATTCGTTCCCCTCAGGCCAGCGCTTATGGCTCAGCCCAAGATTATTGTTCTCGATGACGACCCCACGGGTTCCCAAACCGTCCATAGCTGCCTCTTGCTCATGCGTTGGGATGAGGCTACCCTGCGTCAGGGGCTGCAGGACAACTCACCGATCTGCTTTGTGCTGACCAATACCCGTGCCCTCAGTCCCACCGCTGCCGAGCAGGTGACCCGCCAGGTGTGTCAAAACTTGAAACGGGCGATCGCCCTGGAGGGCATTCAGGATTTTCTCATCGTCAGTCGGTCCGACTCTACCCTGCGGGGCCATTACCCGATTGAAACCGATGCGATCGCAGCGGGGCTAGGACCCTTCGACGCCCATTTTCTGGTCCCGGCTTTTTTTGAAGGGGGACGGATTACCCGCGATAGTCGCCACTACCTGCTGGTGAACGGGGTCCCTACCCCCGTGGAGCAAACAGAGTTTGCCAGGGATTCGGTCTTCGGCTATAGCACCGGCTATTTACCTGACTACGTAGCGGAAAAAACCCGCGATCGGATTACCGCCGATCAAGTGCAACGATTTACCCTGCCAGAGCTCCGGCAGGGCTGCCTGGATCGGCTGTTGGGGTTACAGGGAAACACTTGCTGCGTGGTTGATGGAGAAACCCAGGCCGATCTGGATGGTTTTGCTCAGGATGTTCTGACGGCGGCCAGTCGGGGTAAACGATTTTTATTTCGCAGTGCGGCCAGCTTGCTGACTGCCCTAGCCGACTTACCACCCCAGCCGATTCAGGCTGACCACATGGGCCGCTACGTGCGGGGCAAGGCTCCGGGGGTGGTAGTGGTGGGTTCCCATGTCCAGAAAACCACCCAGCAACTCCAGCAGCTGTTATTGGAACCAGGGGTAACCGGCATTCCGGTGGATGTTGCCCAACTGCAGGAGCATGGGACCCTCAGCCGGGACGATCTGTTAGGACAGATCCTACAGCAGGTACGGGTTGTCTATGACCAGGGCCAAACACCCGTCCTATATACCAGTCGGCAGGAGCTTAGCTTTCCTACGGTAGAGGCGAGATTGGATTTTGGTAGTCAGGTTTCTGCCCTATTGATGGCGGTTATTCAGGGACTGCCCAGAGATATGGGCTTTCTGATTAGTAAGGGGGGGATTACCTCCAATGACACCCTTAGCACCGGATTAGCTCTCACCAGCGCCCGGCTGTTGGGGCAGATTTTACCAGGGGTTTCGGTGGTTCGGACCCCCGCCCACCATCCCCAATTTCCTGATTTACCGGTAGTGCTCTTTCCGGGTAATGTTGGCGACGATCAGGCCCTGGTCACGGTGTACCAGCGCCTACGCAGTGAAGGAATGGGTTCCAGCTAGCCTGGTCTGTTGAGTTTGTAGGCTTTCTAGGGTTTTGACTGGGTAAGGATTCTAGCTGCCTTTCGCCCCGGTCCAACTGGTTAGGGCTATACCCCCCCAATCTAAAGAATACCCACGAAATGTAAGGGACCATGACCACTGACCAGTTCGAGCAGCAAGGCTAGAAAGCCCACCATGGCTAAGCGGCCATTCCAAACCTCGGCAACGGGGGTGAGTCCCCAGGCCGATCGCTCGGGAGGGTAGATCTTCACCTGTTTTTCTGGTTGCACCACATCGGAGAATAACTGACGAGGGGCTTCCAGGGCTTCTACCACCATATCCGCCATATCGTTGATGAATTGGCCATGGGTATTGAGGGCTGGAACCCGATGAAACCCTTCGATACCGGCCTCATGGGCCAATTCTCGATACTCAATATCAATTTCCTGAAGGGTTTCGATATGCTCAGAGACAAAGCTGATGGGGACTACCACCAGATCGGTCACCCCTTGCTCCGCCAGGCTAGCGATCGCATCTTCGGTGTAGGGCTGTAACCACTCCACCGGCCCAACCCGACTCTGGTAAGCCAGGGTATGGGGATTGGACCGATTCAGAGAAGCCATAATCAACTCGGTGCAGTGCTCGATTTCCCGCTGGTAAGGATCGCCAGCCTCCTCCACGTAGCTAACCGGTACCCCGTGGGCGGTAAAGAAAATATGGGCCTGATCGGGCTGCTCCAGCTTGTCAAGTTCTTGGGCAATCAGGTCGGCCATGGCCCCAGTATAGCCGGGACGGCTATACCAGGAGGGAATCACCGTATAGCTAATGCGATTAAGGGAAGGGTCTTCGGCCCAAATTTGTTCTAACAGGCGAAAGCTGGAACCACTGGTACTGATGGAAAAGTGGGGATAGAGGGGTAAAACCACCAGCTGATCAATGGCATCGCGCTTAATCTGGGCTATGGCCTCTTCGGTAAAGGGATACCAGTAGCGCATACCGATATAAACATGAGCATCCTCTCCCCGTTTAGCCAGGGTTTTCTTAAGGGCTTCTGCCTGTTGTTCGGTAATTTGTCGCAGGGGAGATCCGCCGCCAATTTGGGCGTAGTTGGCCTGGGACCGTTTAGCTCGAGAGGTGGAAATCAGCCAGGCGAGGGGACGCTGGAGCCAGGGCAGGGGCAGGCGAATAATCTCGGGATCGGCAAACAGGTTAAACAAAAACGGCTGGACATCCTCCAGACTTTCTGGCCCACCCAAATTTAGTAGTAAAACCCCAACCCGACCCATGGCACTATAGTGTTTTCTAAACGTCTGTAATGGTGCAGTGTTGCCCGTTGATAGTCTCTAATTTATCTATTGTAACAATTCGCCCTGCATAGCTTGGAATCGGGCTTAACTTCGAATTTTTATATATTCTACAGGTTTGCTGGATGGTTTCCCATAGGTCCAGATGGAGTTCGTTAAGGATTGGTCATGACGGGTCTGGAAAAAATTGACAGTGCCATTCTTCAGCTTAACCAGCGCTTGAAGGCGGCTCGTCTGGGGTTAGCCGTAGAACGACGGGGCGATCGCCTGGGGTTACGGGGCACCCTCCCCCCCCGTCCTGGTAGCGATCGCAGTCGCCCCCATCAACAGCGTCTACCCCTGGGCCTGCCCGCTACCCAGGCTGGACTCAAGCAAATTGAGCAAGAGGCCAAGGTAATTGCGGGCCAACTGATTCAGGGTAATTTCAACTGGGACAACTATCTGGGGGAACCCGAGCTTATCCCTGGGGCGGCCATACCCCTGGGGGACCGCATCACCCAATTTCACCATCACCTGTGCAGTCAATCCGGTACAGACTGGGCTGCCCGAGCTTCCCTGAAAACCACCTGGGACAAGGCCTACGCCCCCTACCTTAACAAGCTACAGGCCCATACCATCGCCCATCCCCACCAATCTTTGGGGCAGGCTATCATTGCCACCCTCAGCACCCTACCTGCCCAGAGCCGTAGTCGTCAGGTGGGCTCTACGGCGCTGAAGGCCTTTGCCGCCTTTCACCAGATTGATCTACCCCAGGCAATCGATAGTCTGGGCAGCAGCTATGGTCAAAGCCATACCCAACGGCGGGACTTACCCACCGATGACGATATTCTAACCTGGTACGATCGTATTCCTAACTCGGCCTGGCGGTCTGTGTACGGCTTGATGGCCGCCTATGGCCTGCGTAATCATGAGGTTTTTTTCTGCGATCGCACTAACCTGGGGCAACGATTGGGGGAAGACCGGATCACCGTGTTGGAGACAACCAAAACCGGACTCCATGACGTCTGGCCCTTCTACCCCGAATGGGTAGACCGCTTTTGCCTGCGTCAGATACAGCTACCGCCCATTAACACCGATCTGCGCACAACTACCCTGCAGCGGATTGGCCAGCAGGTTTCCGTCCAATTCAAACGCTATGGTATTCCCTTTTCGCCCTACGACCTGCGCCATGCCTGGGCCGTACGCACCATTCACTTTGGTCTTCCCGATACGGTGGCCGCTCGCATGATGGGCCACTCTGTCGCCATCCATACGCACACTTACCATCGCTGGATTACCCTGCGCGACCAACGCCAGGCCGTCGAGGCAGCCCTGGCAGAACACTCCTGGACCGCCCCTGTTTAAGGTTGAAGACAGAGTTGATCTCGCAGACAAAAGGCTGGGTAGGCAAGCTGTCTTGCTCCCAAGGGGGTTGGAAATCTTTGACAACAGCCTTGATGGAAGAACCTGTCGGTACCATCAACCATGGCTACAGCTATCAATTAGGGCTCTCCTGGCCCATCCTGGGGGAAGCCCTGCTTAAGCTAAGCTACCTAGCGCAGGAAGCTACTCATGCCCCCGAGTAGGAGGCAGGTGATAGAAGCCGCCACAGCATCGGGAGTAAGCCAGTTAAGGGGCATGGCCTGGCCCATGACTAATTGCACCAGCACCACTCCCATAACCATGCCACCAACCACACCAATAATCGTTAACAGCACTGATCGCCAGAACTTATATTCTTTGCGATTCAAAAAGTAGATGGCCGCAGCAATGGCTAGGGCTAGGGCCAGGGAGGGCGCAGAAAGACTGAGGAGAGCTAATCCGGTAAAAATGATTAGGGGCCAAAGAACATCATTGCGGCTGGGGGTATCTACCAGACCCGTTAACCAACTGGGACGGGACAACTTGGGGGTGAAGTTGGTGACCGAGGGCGGTTCGGGAGCATTTTCAGCAAAGCGAATGCGATCGGGCACCTTGATCTTACCTTCCTGGCGTAGCCGCAGGCGCTCCATCAAGATGGCATCATAGGCCGCTTCAATAGCCGCTTTTTTCTGGGGATCTTCGCTACGCTCCTGCACCAAGCGATCGCGGGCGGCTTGAATGTCTTCAAAACTAGAGGCCTCTGTTAACCCCAGCAGTTCGTAAGAATTTTGATCACTCATGGATAACACTCAGAAGATCCCGGAAGGCCAGTATCATCTGCTTTAGCAGAATGACCTTACTATACAAAACTAGAAGACAAGTTCCTCAAGTTACAGTGTAACCAGGGAGCCTTGAAATGGGAACTACTAAAATTCTATACTGGCAAACTTGCCATGGCAGCTACTTTATCCCAAGAACAACAAAGGATTACCCAGGAGATCTACGCTAGCCTACGGCCAGGTCAGCAGAGCCTGGCTAACTGGTGGGGAGGAAGTCTGGCGGTATCAGCGGTACCAGGGGCGGGCAAATCTACGGGTATGGCGGCCGCCGCCGTTCTCACCATTGCCCGCCATCAGCTACATCTAAACCGCCAGTTGGTGCTGGTCACCTTTACCCGATCCGCGGCAGCCAATCTAAAGGCCAAGGTCAAAGGCCATCTCCGTAACCTGGGGCTCTCCCCAACCAGCTTCACGGTCTCTACCCTGCACGGGCTAGCCCTGACTATTGCCACCCGTAACCCTGAGCTATCTAACCTGAGCCTGGAAACCCTAACCCTGGTTTCTCCAGCCCAAAGTAATCGACTGCTGCGGAGCTGCGGAGAACGATGGATCCTAAACCATGGAGATCTATACCAGGCGCTTTTAGGTGGTCAGCAATTTGATGGGGAGGAAACCGAAGGTCTACGACGGCAGTCGGTTTTACGAACGGAGGTGCTACCAGGTTTGGCCTATACGGCGATTCGCGAGGCTAAAAGTTCAGGTCTGCAACCTCAAGATCTGGCGATCTTAGGCAGGCAACTGATGGCCGACTCGGAGGAGAAGGCACCAAACTATGGGGTTCTGTCTATCGCTGCGGGTCTTTATACTGAGTATCAGAGTTTACTGAAACAACAGGGTCTAATTGACTACGACGATATGATCCTGGCGGCTCTCCGTACCCTCCAGGATGATCAAACACGACGATTTTGGCAAAGTCGAGTGTTTGCGGTTTTTGAGGATGAAGCCCAGGATTCCTCTCCCCTACAAACCCAGTTGCTAACCATTCTGGCCCAGGATCCAGAGAATCGGGAAAGCCTGCCCAACCTGGTGCGCGTCGGAGATCCGAATCAGGCGATTAATTCTACCTTTACGCCTGCGGATCCAGTCTTTTTTAATCAGTTTTGTGATGCCTGCCGCCACCGCGATCGCCTGATTACCCTGGACCAGGCAGGACGCAGCACCGCAATCATTATGGCGGCTGCCAACTACCTGCTGACTTGGGTGAATCAGGCCGGAGTGGCAGGCACAGAGGTACCCTTCCGACAGCAGGCGATTCACCCCGTGCCTAGCCACGACCCCCAAACCAATGCGAATCCTCTCCCTCTGGGATCGGGGCTGGAAATTGTTACTCCAGCTACTATCGTTAACTCTATTGGGCTTCTGGCCCAGCGGCTAGCCGATCTCTATCGTAGTGACGCCACACTAACTCTAGCCGTGCTGGTACGGGAAGGTCGCCAGGGCCGCTACCTGGCCCAACATTTACGTCATCCCGATCTGGTGGGGGTGGATCTGGCTGAGCTGGGTTTACGCATTTATGATGTCGGTGAGCAGGACCGCCAGACCCAAGTACCGGAGGATATGCTCACCCTACTCAGATTTATCGACCGCCCCCATTCTCCCGATCTACTCAAGGCGGCCCTGGGGGTTCTGGTGGATCGCCAGAGAATTCCCCGTCAAGACCTCAATCTTCTAGCTTTAGCCCCCGAGCAATTCCTCTATCCCGGTCCTTTACATCGCTCCCCTGATATAGAGGCGGTGCAGAGGGCTCGACACTACTGCACGGCCCTGTTGCGATCGCGATTCGAACTACCCTCCTATAGCCTGTTTTCCTTTCTGGGGCTAACCCTGGGTTATAACCAGAGTGAGCTAGCCACCGCCGACAAACTAGCCGCTCGGGTGAGCCAGCAAGTTCGCCAGGATCATAGCCTGGGAGCCACCCTGCGGGTTCTAGAAGAAATCCTTGAGTCGGAACACTTTAGTAGCGTTGAAACCGAAGATAGCGATGCCCTCTATACCCGTCCTGGTCAGATCACGATTATGACCATGCACCGGGCCAAGGGCCTAGACTGGGACGGCGTATTCCTTCCCTTCCTTCACGAGAAAACCCTTCCCGGTAGCCTCTGGGTTCCCCCCCAAGCCAATTTTTTAGGAGACTTCACCCTGGCGGAGGTAGCCCGAGCTCAGATTCGCACCCATGTCCACCAGCCCCAAGGACCTATGCTCGGTCTAACAGCCGCCTGGGAACGGGCCAAGCAACTCAAGGTGGCAGAAGAGTATCGCCTGCTCTACGTTGCCATGACCCGAGCTAAGCGCCTGCTGTGGATGGCTGCTGCCCAGCAGGCCCCCTTTACCTGGAGTAAGCCCGAGGTACTACAAGCTGCCCAACCCTGTCCCGTGTTGCCCGTTCTCCAACAATGGCTGCAAACTCTACCGACATCGGACTGACCGATCGGAACTGGAGGATTAGAGAACCTGACCGGAGGCACTGCGAGCCTGATACTGGCCCATGCCAGGATGCCCCAGCCACTGATCGCCATCGACAATGCATTGGCCACGCAGGAACACCTTTTTGACCTTACCAGTGACTTCCCGGCCTTCAAACAAAGAGTAATCCACCAGGGAGTGGTGGGTACGGGCACTCAGGGTATGGGTTTGATCGGGATCAAACAATACTAAATCCCCGTCACTCCCCACTGCAATGGTGCCTTTCCGGGGAAACAGCCCAAACATCTTAGCTGGAGCAGTAGCGGTGAGTTGGACAAAGCGGTTGAGCGTAATGCGACCAGCTCGTACACCACCATCGTAGAGCAGGGTCAGGCGCAGTTCCACCCCGGGCGCACCGTTGGGAATACGATTAAAGTTATCGCGGCCAACTTGCTTGGATTTCAAAATCCCCAGGGGATTTTCGTTAAAACAAAAGGGACAGTGATCGGTAGCCACCAGTTGTAGGTCATCGAAGCGCAGCCCCCGCCAGAGGGCGTGCTGACATTCGTGGTCTCGCAAGGGGGGGGTCATAACGTATTTAGCAGCTTCAAAGCCGGGGGCATCGTACTCGGAATGATCGAGAAACAGATAGTGGGGGCAGGTTTCGGCAAAGGCGGGGATACCGCGATCGCGGGCCTCCACCACCGCCTCCAGTGCCTCCTTAGCCGACAGGTGAACGATGTACACCGGCACCTCCGCTAGCTCGGCAATACGAATTACTCGGTGGGTGGCCTCCCCCTCCATCAATCGAGGCCGGGTGAGCTGGTGATACTTCGGGGAGGTGTTACCCTGTTCCAGAGCCTCTTCGATCAGAGCCTGAATCACCACGCCATTTTCAGCATGGAGGTTGACCATACCGCCATGGCCCCCTACCCGGCGCATGGTTTTAAAAATGGCCGCATCGTCCACCATCAGTACGCCGGGGTAGGCCATGTAAAGCTTAAAACTGGAAACCCCATCCAGGTTAATCAGGTCCGGGAGTTCTCCCAGGGATGCGGGGTTAATGTCGGTGAGAATGACGTGAAAGGCGTAGTCAACGCAGCACTGGGGTTCTGCGGCCGCTAACCGGCGATCTAGAGCAGCCTTAGGACTGTCGTCATGAAATTGTTGGGCAAAATCAATAATGGTAGTAGTACCGCCAAAGGCGGCAGAACGGGTACCCGTTTCAAAAGTATCACAGGTATAAACGTCGTTACCCATGGGAGTTTCCATGTGTACATGGGCATCGATACCGCCAGGAAAAACTATCAGCCCACTGGCGTCATGGACCTCTGCGTTGTCTACGGCTAGACTCCGACCAATGGCCTCTATTTGACCATCCTGAATGAGAATATCGCCTTCATAATCATCGACGGCAGTGATGATGCGACCACCTTTGATAAGTACCTGGGGCATGGGTCTATTTCCTATAGATTTAACATCCCTTTCCCCTATTCAGGACTCTGGCGCCTAGGGTCAGGGTTTAAAGATCTATACGACTATAGTTCCAGTTCAATGTTATTGCCCGAATTATTCAATGAATATTTAGATATTCCCTAACCCCATAGCCGTAGCCCCGTTTGACGAAAAGGCTAGGAGCTAGAACACCACCCATCCAGGGTTTTCGTCGATTAACGCGGCCTCAGCGTTGTTACTAAAGCTAGATCAAAGGTAAGGATAGAGAAAGGCCCTGAAGATTGACTCCAGGGCCTTTAGGGTATTCAA
>JBMOHM010000064.1:0-17365 GCA_049317845.1 Nodosilinea sp.
ATTATTAATCCGGCTGAATTTGTCATCTTCCGGATTCACCAGTGGGTTAAGGAAGAGAAACAGTAGGGTTCTATGCAAATCGCCAGCCACCTCCCCCTGACCTCCCCTGGGGTCTACCTACAATCGATGGCCCCCGACCCTGGGTTGGGGCTGATCACCGGTATTCCCCTATTTTTGGGGGTGGCCCAGATGGGCCATCCCTACGATCGCCAGCAGGCCCTGGAGTTGACCCTGTGGACCCAGTTTGTGGACTACTTTGGCGACCCCCTACCCCATAGCCACCTTGGTCATGCCGTGCGGGGGTTCTTTGAAAATGGGGGAGACTGTTGCTTTGTGATTCCCCTGGGGGAGAATACCCTGGCGGAGTTGCAACGGGGCCTAGAGGTGGCGGAAACCCTCAGCCGGGTTGACCTGGTGTGTGCCCCCGATCTGGTGCGCCACCCCCCTGACCTGGCGATCGCACTCCAGGCCCTGGTGCTGGAACACTGTGATCGGATGGGCGATCGGTTCGCCATCCTGGATGGGCTAGGGGGGAGCGATCGCCAAACCCTGGCCTATCAAAAGCAGCGCCTGGTGGGGGATAGTGGTGCTCTTTACACCCCCTGGCTCCGGGTTGAAGGGCTGTTGTCAGATTACGTACCGCCCTGCGGCCATGTGGCCGGCGTCTATGCCCGCAATGACGCCAGGGTGGGGCCTCACCATGCGCCAGCCAACTACCAGTTGGAGGCGGTTCTAGACATCAGCGCCGAATTTTCTGACCAGGATTGGCTGGCGCTGAATCCAGACCGGGGAGCGGCGGTCAATTTCATCCGCAGCTTTCCCAGTCGCGGTATACGGGTGTGGGGGGCGCGCACCCTCAGTCAAAATCCAGACTGGCGCTATGTGAATATTCGCCGCCTCACGATCACCATGCGGCGGTGGATCGAAGGTCACCTGGCGGGGGTGGTCTTTGAGCCAAATGAGCCGACCCTGTGGGACCGCCTCAAACGGGAACTCACGGTCTACTGCGAAGGCCTATGGGAGCGGGGGGCACTACAGGGTAATTTTCCTGAGGAGGCTTTCTACATTCAATGCGACGAGGAAATTAACCCCCCCGCCGTTCAGGATAGGGGCCAGGTGGTGGTGCAGATTGGTCTGGCCGTCACCTCCCCCAGCGAGTTTCTGGTGCTTTCCCTCATCCATGGCAGTAACGGGGTAACCCTGATTCAATCCTAGGGTTGCCTGCTAGTTTGTCCACTTTATTTAATTCACGACGGAGATGTAACGATGCCAAATATCAAAGACACCCATGACCCCTTTAATGGTTATAACTTCTGGGTTGAGTGGGACGGTATTGTCCATGCGGGCTTCAGGGAGTGCACCGGCCTGGACGGAGCCCGGGCCGCCATCGCCTATCGGGAGGGCACGGATAAGCAGTTGTCCTCCAGGCAGATTGCCGGGTTGAATACCTACGGTAATATCACCCTGAAACGGGGTATCACCGACAACGATGAATTGTGGAAGTGGCAGAAGGAAGTCTTGGATGGGGAAACCAAACGACAAAATGTTTCCATTATCCTGGCCAATGATAAGGGGGAAGAAACCCTGCGCTGGAACCTGGAAAAATGCTGGCCAGTTCACTGGGTAGCTCCAGAGTTTAACGCCACCTCTGGGGAAGTGGCCATTGAAACCCTGGAGCTTGTGCACGAAGGCGTAACCACTGGCTAAGGCGTAACTAATGAACCGTACTGAGTTTCCCTTTACCCTGCCCCACGGCTACCTTGACGCCGAAGGAACCCTCCACCGCGAGGGGACCATGCGTCTATCCACTGCTGCGGACGAAATTACGCCCCTGCGGGATCCCAGGGTGCAGAGAAACCCGGGTTATCTGGTGATTATTCTGCTTGCCCGGGTGATTACCAGCCTGGGCAAGCTGGATCAGCTCAATACTAAGGTCATCGAAGAGCTTTACTCCGGTGATCTGGTCTATCTGCAAGACTTCTATCAACGCATTAACCACAGTGGCCATACCCGCCTCCAGGTTACCTGTCCCCACTGCCAGGGAGACTTTGAGGTGGAAACTGCACCGGTGGGGGAGTAGCCTGCTACCCCACCGAGCGTCTGCTGGAGGAGGTAGCATACCTGGCCTATCACTTTCACTGGTCCTACCCTGAGGTGATGCAGATGGAACATTGGGAGCGGCAGCAGTGGGTGACCCAGGTCGCCCAAATCAACCAGCGAATCAACCAACAGTCTGGTCAGGCTGACCGCCCCAGCTAGGGGGCATGGGGTGCAGCCGCCGGATCGGCTCTGGTTTCCCCGCCGCGGTGCGATTGGGAACCCTCCTCCTTAGCCGACTAAAAACCCTAATTGAAAGGAGTGCCTGGTAGTGGCAAAATCTCAGAAAAAAGGCGGTAATCAGGCTGACAAAAAGTCAGAGGATCCCTACGTTGCCTTTAACTTCAAAGTGGAAATTGAAGGCTTAACCGTAGGCGGATTTACCGAGGTTACCGGCCTCAGTGGCAATCTGGAATTAGAGTCCTATGTGGAGGGGGGGGTATCCCATTGTGTTCACCACTTTCCCACCCAAATGAGCTACCCAAAGCTGGCCCTGATCAGGGGCCTAACCGAACGGGATGACCTCTGGAAGTGGTATGAAGACGCTACCCGGGGCAAGATTCGCCTCCTAAACGGCACCATTATTCTTAACGATACAAAACAATCCAAACTGCTGGCCTGGAACTTTAAGAAAGCCTATCCCGTGTCCTGGGAAGGTCCCCACCTCCATGCCAGTAGCGGTGAGGTTATTGCCTTTGAAAAAATGGAATTAGTGCATCGAGGTGTGTATAAGGCTTAGTTTTATAGCTTGGGTCAGCATCCCTAGTCGGCCCTGGTATAAATCCTCAGCATTCTGGCCAAAGCAATATTTTGAAGCCCCCGAGTCCCATGCCCTTTCCCTCCCCGCCCCCCTGGCAAGCATCCCTCCAGCCCGCCCTGATCAGGCGGTTGACCCGGCCTTTGGGGCGATCGGGCCTGATCAATAGCCAGATGGGCCAGACCATTCTGCGGCGAGCCACCCGTCTCAACCAACGGTTACCCCTGCTCGATCATCAGATGCAGCGATGGTCTAAGGTGGTGGACCTGGAGGCCCCTCCCCTGCCCATTGTCTATGTCCAACCGCGATCGCCGGCTGAGCTCTCTGGGCCCGCCATGGCTCCTGCGTCAGCGGTGTCCCCGCAGCCCAGCTTGCTCCACCCTCCAAAGCCCGCTGGGGACCGCCAGGAGGCCTCGTCGGTTGAGGATCTCGAGCTGCGATCGCCCCCCTCGCCCATTGGCCCCGCCAACGTTGGGCCTGGGTCGATGGCCCCCCCACCCCTGCCCCCGAGGCCCCTGGGGGCTTCCCCTGGGGATCAAACCTGGCCGAGCGACCCTTCCCAGTCGGCAGCAACCTTCGCCATGGGGCCACCGCCTGCCCCAGACTTGGTAACCCCAACGCCGCCATCGGGGCTGACCAGGGTCCAAAGCCATGGGGCTCCCCCGGCCCCTGGGGACGGTAATCCGATGCCTGGGTTTAATCCGCTCGGGGTAGCGGCTGCCGCCCTATCTCCCCTGCCCCTGGGTAACCTCCCTACCCCAGGGATGATTCAGCGCCGCTCCGAGGAATACCCAGGGGCCAATGGCTGGCCGTCCAGCGCGATCCCCACCCTGCCCACCGTGGCCCCGTCTCCGTCCGGGCTGATCTCCAATCAACCGGGCTCCTCCGTCCCGGCCAGCATCCCTAGTCTGGCAAACCCGTCCTTATCCCTGGTCTCCCCCGTCCCCTGGCCCGTCGCGGCGATCTCGTCGTCGCCGTTAGCTACTCCCGACCTCCCTAAGGGAGCCAACGAAGCCCCTGGGATTACGCCGCTAGGGGTTGCTCTCCTGCCCCTGGCTACCCTCCCAGCCCCAGGGATGATTCAGCGTCGCTCCGAGGAATACCCAGGGGCCCATGGTTGGGCCTCCAGTGCGATCGCTGCCCTGCCCACCGCCGTCCCGCCGCCCCCAGAGGCCCCTAGCTTGATCTCCGATCAACCGGGCTCCTCCGTCCCGGCCAGCATCCCTAGTCTGGCAAACCTGTCCTTATCCCTGGTCTCCCCCGTCCCCTGGCCCGTCGAGGCGATCTTGTCGTCGCCGTTAGCTCCCCCCAGCCTCCCTCAGGGAAATAATGAAGCCCCTGGACTTACTGCGCTGGGGGGAATGCCCCTACCGCTGGGTAACCTCCCGGCCCCAGGGGTGATTCAGCGCCGCTCCGAGGAATCCCCAGGGGCCAATGGTTGGGCCTCCAGCGAGATCGCTGCCCTGGGCACCGTTGCCCCAGAGGCCCTGGCCTCCTCCCAGGCAGGTATCCCTAGTCTGGCAACCCTGTCCTTACCCCTGGTCTCCCCCGTCCCCTGGCCCGTCGCGGCGATCTCGTCGTCGCCGTTAGCTACTCCCGACCTCCCTAAGGGAGCCAACGAAGCCCCTGGGATTAGGCCGCTGGGGGGAGTTCCCCTGCCCCTGACTACCCTCCCTACCCTAGGGGTCATTCAGCGCCGCTCTGAGGAATCCCCAGGGGCCAATGGCTGGGCCTCCAGTGCGATCGCTGCCCTGCCCACCGTTGCCCCGGAGGCCCTGGGCTCCTCCCAGGCAGGCATCCCTAGTCTGGCAAACCTGTCCTTACCCCTGATATCCCCCATCCCCTGGCCCGCCGAGGCGATCTCGCCTGCCCCGGTAACTCCCCCCAGAACCGCTGACGGGGGAAATGGGGCCCCTGGGGTTACTGCGCTGAAGGGAGATCCCCTACCCCCCCTACCGCTAGGCAACCTCCCGGCCCCAGGGGTGATTCAACGGCGCTTAGATACCCCGACAGCCCCGGGGATGTCGGATCCGATCTCGTTCTCCTCCGCCCTGGTGGTTGGCAGTTCACCCCCGACCGAGGCTAGACCAGGGATCCCTGCATCCCTACCCTGGGGGGTGCCGCCCCTGGCCTTGCCGGTTGCGGATTTTGACGTTGACAATCTACCCAGACACCAGATCCCTGAAGGGTCAGAGAGACCAACCGCGCCTCCCCTGCAGGGGGCCAGGACAGAGCAACGGCGATCGCTACCCCTAGGCTTTGGGCCAGGGCCCAAACCACTTGCAAAACCGAAACAGCGGCTCTTACCCAACCAACCCCCTAAAATCATCTTTAAAGGAACCCGATCGACCCCGCCCCTTCAAGCAGGGGGGGCAAGCCACCAGAGTGGGGATCTACCCCTCGGCTTAGTACCCACCCTCATCTCCCCAGGTCCCGAAGCCAGGGCCAATGGCCAGCCCACCGTAATGGTCGATCAACTCGCTACAGCGGTATTCGCTAGTTTACCCCCACTGACACCCGCCCCAGGACCAGAGCGGCATGACAGGTCCCCCGGGGTATCAGGGGCGGCTACGCCCCTAAAAGCCTTTGCCCTGCCCCCATCGCCTCGGCAACGCGTCCCCCAACCCCTGACAGGGCCGCCAGACTTGATCAACTTATCTACCGCCAGGTCCATCACCGATTCTTCAGTGACTGGAGAGAGTTCCCCAGCCCAACCGCCCCGGACAGAGGTGGAGGTGCCCTGGTCGATACCGCCGTTGCCAACCCTGCCCTTACCCCTGGTATCCCTGGTGCAGGGCCGCCCAGGGCAAGGGCAACCAGACCCTTCTACCCGCCAGGTGGAGGAACCCACCTTCCCTGCCACCGTCAGGACGGCCACCCCTGCTTTGGCTGCCGCGGCCACCGCCAGCGGATCTGGGGCTCTGGAGGCACAGACCGATTGGGGAACCCAGGCGAGTTCCCAGCCTATTGCCGCCCAGCTGAATATGGAGGCTTTGCTGGAAACCGTTGAACGCAGGCTAATTAAACGATTAATTGTAGAAAGTGAACGGCGAGGAAAATCAAAATGGCCCTAGAAAAGCTCAAAATCAAAGCTGAGAAAAGTCAGCCGGGAGACTTTACCGATGAAATTGAAGTACTCTTCAACCCTAACCGCCTCAGAATCGAGAAGACGGGCTGGATGAAGGATCAGAGCAACAACCTGGTTGCCTCTAATGAATTAGCCACCTTGAGTATCGAACTTTTCTTTGACACCACCTTAAAAGGATCTCCCCCAGAGAACGTCCAAAAATATACTAAGAAAATCTTTAATCTGACCCAGCCCCGAATTGGCCCCGATCCAAAACGCCCCCCTCGATGCAAGTTAGTTTGGGGCACCATTGGGGGCAAAGACAGTGTGCTGCTACCGGATGGTTTTCTGGAAAAGGTCAATAAAACCCTGACCCAGTTTCTAGAGGATGGCACCCCCGTACGGGCTACCCTGGATTGCACCTTTAAGGAATGGGCGGAACCCGACAAACGGAAAAAGGAAGAAAACCTGATTGATGACCCGGTGCGGATTGTGCGCCGGGGAGAAACCCTCAGCAGTATTGCCTATGAGGAATACGGTGACCCAGCGTTGTGGCGGGTGATTGCCGATGAAAACCGTTTGCAGAATCCCCGACAGCTTGCCCCAGGACTGGTGTTGACCGTTCCCCCCCTGAGGGTGCCCAGCCAAACGGAGAGGGGATAGGCGATGGCAGGCTCCAGCGGGGTAGAAGCCCTGTTACCCAATATCAAGGTTCTAGTGGAGGGTCAAAAGCTCTCTCCCCGAGCCAACGCTGATTTAATCAGGGCCCAGGTGTTTGAAGATATCGACGCCCCCAGCATGTTTACCCTTGAGTTTACCAGTTGGGATTTGGCCAAGGGGAAATTCACCTGGGTTGACGATGACCTGTTTGCCGTCGGCAATGAGGTGGAAATTCAAATGGGCTATGCCAATAATCTAAAAACAGTGATTACCGGGGAAATTACCGGCCTGGAGCCAGAGTTTACCCAGGGCTCTTCCCCCACTCTGCTGGTGCGGGGCCATGACCTGCGCCATCGCCTGTTAAGGGGCACCCAAACCAAGTCCTTTGTCAAAATGACCGATAGTGATATTGCCAGTCAGATTGCCCGGGCAAAGGGTCTGAATCCTAACGTTAAAAATAGCGAGGTCAAACTAGACTACGTCATTCAACATAATCAAACCGACTGGGAATTCCTGCAAAGTCGAGCCAATCGGATTGGCTACGAAATGCTAATTGATAAAAAGACCTTTTACTTTCAACCACGTCAAAATGACTCCCAAACCATCCTGACCTTGAAATTTAGGGAAAATCTCAATGAGTTTTTCCCTCGGTTAACCACCATGGAACAAACCGGTGGCGTGCAGGTACGGGGTTGGATTCCTAAGGATAAGGAGGAGGTAATCGGCAAGGCCAATGCCGGCAAAGAGGGCAGTAAAATGGGCGGAAAGACTACCGGCCCTAAGGTGGTGGAGACCTTTGGTAAATCGGTCAGCACCATTGTCAGTCAACCGGTTTCCACCAAGGCAGAGGCCGATCAAATTGCCCTGGGGCAACTTAAAAATACCGCTATCACCTACATTATCGCCACCGGTTCCTGCCCCGGCAGCCCGACCTTGAAAATCGGCAAAGTGGTGGAGGTTAAGGAGGTGGGTAAGCGGTTTAGCGGCTCCTATTACGTCACCGCTACGGAGCATACCTACTCTCCCAAGGGGGGGTATCGAACGTCATTTACAGCCAGGAGAACAGCCTCATGATAGGGATAGAAAGGCTCATTCCACAGGACCCAGAAGCCCGTTTCTACGGAGTGACCATCGCCGTGGTCACCAATATTAAAGACCCCGATGGGGTGGGGCGGGTCAAGGTTAAATTTCCCTGGCTATCGACTGACGATGAAAGCCCCTGGGCTCGGGTACTTACCCCCATGGCGGGAGATGATCGGGGCTTCTACTTTTTGCCGGAGGTTGACGACGAGGTATTAGTGGCCTTTGAACACGGTGATATGGCCTTTCCCTATATTTTGGGAGGTCTGTGGAATGGTAAGGATAAACCTCCAGAAAAAAACGATGACGGGGAAAATAACAAGCGTCTGATTAAGTCCCGTAGTGGCCATAAAATCATTCTGGATGATACGGAAGACAAGGAAAAAATCATTATTGAAGATAAGACTGGAAAGAACAAAATCGTCATTGATTGTGAAAATAATGCTATGACCATTGAGGTGGAGAAAGATTTAAAGATAGAGGCAAAGGGTAAGGTCAACATCAAAAGTAAGGATGATGACATGACCTTGGAATGTAAAAACCTGCAGATCAAAACCCAACAGGCTTGCAAGATTCAAGCTGGGTCGGACTGCCAGGTGGAGGCAAAGGCAAAGGCAGAGTTTACCGCTAAGGCGGGTTTAGAAATCACCTGTAATGCCGGTGTCAAGGTCAACAATGGGGCCCTGGAGGTGATGTAATGGACATTGATTTTTTAGGGGTGGGTTGGAGCTTGCCCCTACAATTAGACCCACAGCACCAGGTGCAGATGTCTAAGTACGAGGTCAGCGTGCGCCAATCGATCTGGGCAATCCTCAGCACTGACCCAGGGGAGCGGGTGATGCGCCCTACCTTTGGCTGCCGAATTCGGGATCACGTTTTTGCACCTAACCTGCCCGGGACGGTGGGTCAAATTATTACCGATGTGCGATCGGCCCTGGTGGAATGGGAACCCCGCATCGATGTTTTAGAGGTGGATGTGTTGCCCGATCTAGATCAGCCCAATCTGTTACCCATCTCCGTTAAATACCAGGTACGCACTACCAATAACGTGTTTAACCTCGTCTATCCCTTCTATTTACAGTAGTTTGTTATGGCTATTCCTCCTCCCCCTCTGGATCGCCGCCGCTACGAGGATCTGGTGCAACAGACCCAGAACCTGGCGGAGACCTATACCGATTGGCGGGTGCCACCGCGTCAGTCGTCGGATGCGGGCCTGGCCCTGATCCGCATTTTCAGCCGCATGGCCGCTCTGGTCAGCGATCGCCTGAATCGCTCCCTCGATCGCAACCTGTTGGCCTACATTAACCTGATTGGCACCCAACCCATTCCGGCCCAACCCGCCCGGGTGCCCCTCACCTTCCACCTGGCTACCGGCGGTGTTCAGGATGTGTTGGTCCCCGCCTACACCCAGGTGGCCGCCCTGATGGCGGAGGGCGACGGCCAGGAGGTGGTGTTTGAAACAGAACAGGATCTCCTCGCCACCACCGCTACCCTCAAGTCCCTCTTTGTCCTGGAGGACCGCCATTACTACAGCGATCGCAGCGATCATCTCGACCCCCAGATCGCCACGGAACAGGACGCCTTTTTAGCCCTGAAGGGGACCCAGGCACTTGAGCATTATCTCTACTTAAGCTGTGAGGAAATCCTCAATCTACCGGAAATCACCAGCCTGACCATCACCCTCGACACCGATAGCGCCGTCAGTGCCCTAAAGCTAAAAACCTGGTTTGAGACCCAGGGCTGGCAATACTGGCATCAGGTAGCCTGGGAGCCCTTACCAACGGTGAGGGTAGACACCTTAGCGGCCCAGGTGGTGATCACCATTGACCCCTTGCCTAAACTGCTGCCGGTCCTAGTTAAGGACATCAAGGCAAAATGGTTGCGGGTTCAGATCAACCCCCGGCGGCGCCAGCCACGCTGGCGCCTTGATCCGCTAGGGCTGGCGGGCTGTCCACATTATCGGCATGATTTGCCTGAGGTTAATCAGGTGCAGATGGCCGTCAGCCTGAATCAAACCCACCCCCCCAAATCCTCTCTGTTTAACACGGCGGAGCTTAATCTCAGCAAGGATTTCTATCCCTTTGGCCTGGCTCCCCAACCCAATGACAGCTTTGCCCTTGAGCTGGACGGTAAGTTAATCAAACCGGGGGTAGCGATCGACCTGCAGGTCACCCTGGCCCATCCCCCCGACCATACGGAGGATCTGGCCTTAGTTTGGGAGGTTGGCGACGGCCAACAATGGCAACCGATCCAGGAGCGGGAAGTCGATGAAATCTGCTTTTGGAGCCGTGATCTACCAAGGCTCCAGTTCGTAGAATCCGTTGCCAGGGCCACCCTACATTGTCCTAAAACCCTTGACAACGGGGCTCCAGACCCAGAGGAAAGGCCCGCCTACTGGCTCCGTTGTCGGATACGGTCGGGGTTCTACGGTCGCCGGGCTAAGCAACGTAAATACGTTCTCTACAACGATGTGACCCTGACGGCCGATCCCATTACGGCGGGTCAAACCACCATTACCGTCGACAGTATTGATGAGTTAGAGGTGGAGGATAGGATCCGACTGCAGTCCACTGGGGCGGTGTTGCAGCAAGAAGAGATGGAAATTGTTGAGAAAATTAGCGCCACCAAGCAGTTAGTCCTTGACCACGGTAGTCGCCATGCCTACCCGGCTGGCACCCGAGTGTTAAGCAAAATCACCATCAGCGATACCATCAGCGATACCCCGGATTCCCCCCTGGTGCAGTCCTTGAGCTTAACCTATCGGGCGATTTTGCAGCGATCGGCCACTTACCTGGCCTACAACGACTTTAACTACTGTCCGGCGGTGCCTCTGGCGGTGCGCCTGCAGCGGGCGGCGACGGCGGGCGATCGGGTGATCTACCTGGATCGGGTGGGGGAGTTTACCCTGGGGGAGTTTGTTAAGTTTGAGGATAATCACCCTGAAAAACGCCAAATTGAGCTCATTGATCCGGGCAACCGCCAGATTGTCTTCACCGAACCGCTGGCTTACGCCCATCCCCGAGCCGCCAGATTAAGTCGCTGCTTTCATCCCCTCACCCCTTCGGTGAATCGAGACTCCGCTTTATACCTGGGCTTTGATAAAGCCTTTTCTAACCGGCCCAATAGTCTGTTTCTAGATATTGCTCCCCCGCACCCCGAGGAGGTAGCTCCCCGCAACTCGGGGCAGACCTGGAGAATGAACCCCCACCGGTTGCTTTGGGAGTATGCCAGCCCCACCGGCTGGCAACCCCTGGTGGTGGAGGATCAAACCCGAGCCCTGGAAGAATCGGGTTTGGTGCAGTTTATTGGTCCCACGGATCTGATGCCCTCTCCCTATTGTGGCCGCCTGCTCTATTGGCTGCGCATTCGTAAAAATCCCGATGACTGGGAGACAATTCCCTTCGCTTTGATTTATTTCTTCCGATGGACGATTCGCTTCAGACGGGCTGAATTGTATGGATTTATGCGGTATCTTCTGGAACAGATTAGTGGTTCTACCGATTTTGCGGTGCCGCCTCGCCTGCGATCGGTGCGCACCAACACCACCTGGGCTAGCCAAACCCTAACCCTACGACAAGAAGAGTTGGGCTCTAGCAACGGGGCGCCTCACCAGAGATTTCCCACCACCCATAAACCGATTCTATTAAACCAGGTGCTAGAAGTTGAGGAGGGCCAGCTACCCTCCGCCGAGGAACAAACCCAGCTTCGTCAGCAGGGCGGGGCGGAGGCGATCCGGCCAGAGTTCGATGAAAACAACCAGCTAGAACGGGTGTGGGTGCGCTGGCAGGAGGTACCTGACTTCCTCACCTCCACCGCCAAGGACCGCCACTACCTGGTGGATCGCCAGAATGGCGTGGTGCAGTTTGGCGATGGACAGGCGGGGCTAATCCCCCCCCGAGGGCGGCATAATATCCGCTTGGTGCAGTATCAAACCGGTGGTGGTAGCCAGGGCAACCGATCGGCCCAGAGCATCGTTGAGCTGAAAACCACCATTCCCTACATTGATGGTGTGATTAACTGGGAGGCCGCCCGGGGCGGTAACCCCCAGGAATCTCTAGATCGGCTGAAGGAAAGGGCGCCCCAGTGGTTAAGACACCGGGACCGGGCGGTCACCGCCCAGGACTTTGAGGATCTCACTTACCAGGCCTCGGTGGAGGTGGCCAGGGTCAAGGTGATTACCCCGGAAATGGTGGTGCCTGAGTTTAGCCCCCTACTGGAGGAGCTATGGGTAGACCCTAACCCAGGGACAACACCAGCCCAGCCCACCAATGTTGACCATGAGGTGCAGGTGATGCACCATCAGGTGCGGGGGGGATGGGTGCAGGTGATTATCGTGCCCCATGGTCAGGCGGACCAACCCACCCCCTCCCTGGCCCTGATGAACCGGGTGGAAAGCTTTTTGAGAGAACGGTTTGTGCCCACCATGGACCTGTGGGTTACCGGCCCCCAGTGGCAGGAGATCAGCGTCAATGTGGAAATTGTGCCCCAGACGGTGACCACCGCCGATGCCATTCGCGTCGCCGTAGAGGAGCGCCTGCGCGCCTTCTTACACCCCCTTACCGGGGGCGATCGCGCCCAGGGGTGGCGATTTGGCCGTAGACCCCATCACTCTGACCTCTATGCCATTTTGGAGGCGGTGCCGGGGGTGCGCTACGTACGCAGCTTGGAAATTGAGCCCGGCGATGCTGCCATAGATGGGCAAACCCTGATTTATTCAGGACGCCATCGGGTGACCCTGGAGTTTTTAGAGGACGGTGATTAACCATGCCCTTACCCCTACCTAATCTGGATGATCGCAGCTATGCCGATTTAGTCGAGGAGGCGATCGCTCGCATTCCGGTGGAGGCGCCGGAATGGACCGACCATAACCCCGCCGATACCGGTATTGTCCTGATTGAATTACTGGCCTGGCTGACCGAGATGGTGCTCTACCGGGTCAACCAGGTTTCTGAACAGCACCAGGCCGCCTTTTTGACCCTGCTGAAGGGGCAGCCCTGGCGTTTACCAGAGGGGATCTCCAGCAGCGAGGGGCGGCTGATCCTCCAGGCGGAGATTCAGCGTACCCTGGTGCAGTTGCGCCGGCCCTACCGGGCCGTCACCCTCAGGGACTTTGAGCAGTTGATTTTATCCGACTGGCCCCAGACCAGAACCGCCCAGACTGTTTTTGGGGAAGCCGGGGTGATTGCTCGGGTCAACTGCCTCCCGGAACGGGACCTGGAGCATGCCGATATTCACCAGGTGGTGGAGGCCCACATCAGTCTGGTGGTGCTGCCCCGGCTACCCAGCTCCAATTCTGAACCGCTGCGGCAGACCCTGAAACGCTTTCTTAACCAACGCCGGTTACTCACGACCCACCTCCATGTGGTGGAACCCAGTTACATTCAGGTAACCCTGGGGGCCACCCTGTACCTGCAGGATACGGCTAACTTTAGAACGGTGCAGGCCCTGGTGGCCGAACGGGTCCACACCTTTTTCTCCCCCCTTGATTCGGGGGTGTACTGGCAGGGGGCTGGTTACCCCTTTGGGGCCAATGTTTACCTCTCAGAAATGTATCAATTGTTGGATAACCTGCCGGGGGTGGACTACGTGGAAACCCTCACCCTGACTACCCCTGACACCAGTCGCCAACTGTATAACGATCGCCATGAGTTAGTCGGGCTGACGGTCTATCCCCACGAACTGGTCGAGATCGCGATCGGGCAACTGTTAACCATGCAGCGATTTGGAGAGCAATGGAAACCGAACCATTAGATCAGTTGAGTCTAAGTCAGTACCGTTATCACCTACCAGCCTACCTGCAAACCGATGCGCTGGTGGGTCGGTTGCTGCTCGCCTTTGAGCGGGTCTTAACTGGACTTCCCAGCGAAGCCACGACCCCCTTCTATCCCCAGGTGATCACCGCCGAGCCAGAGCCCACCTGGGGGTTAGAAACCCTGATCAGTCAGGTCCACACCTACCTTGACCCGCAGCAAACCCCTGGGGAATTTTTGCCCTGGCTGGCCGGATGGGTTGCCCTGGGTTTACGCAACGACTGGGATGAAAAGGTAAAACGCAATTTCATCAGTCAGATCGTCCCGCTCTATCAAATGCGGGGGACCGTTGCCGGTCTTAAGAAAATGCTGCAAATCTATCTGGAAAACTCGGGCTTGAGCTACCCAGAGCGCACCATCTCGGTGTTTGAATTTGAGGATCGCCCCCACTACTTCCAGGTCCAACTGACCCTGCCCAGTCACCAGGTGATCCAGCCCGAACGATACTGGCGAGAATGTCGGGCCACCCAGGCGATTATTGACCAGGAAAAACCCGCCCACACCTTTTATGCCCTGAGGATCCTCACCCTCACCATGCAGCTCACCCGAGCCTGGGGGTGCTGCTATCCGTTTACCTTATTTGATCATCCCCCTCAACAGTTGGTGGAAATCGAGGCCAGGGTTCAACTGGATGCTCCCTCCCAGTCGGCATGGCCCCCTGGGGTGCCCCTGGACCAGCAAATTTTGATCCGGATTCAGGGCAAAACCGCGGTGCTGGAGCCGCCGGGTAGTCAGCTGGGGCCCGTGGTTAAGCAAACCGTATTCTATGAGCAACTGCTGACCAACCCCCAGGGATTTTTCATCGCCCTGGCTAACCTGAGCGATCGCCCCCTGAGCGGCACCCTGACGGTTCAACTCAACTTCAATCTGAACCACCAGTCCTATTCCCCGGTGGTGTTCGAAGCTCCCTTCAGTCTGGACCCTAACCTGCGCATCTATCGCCCCTGGCGGCAGCTTCAATCTATGGAGGGTAATACCCGACTGGCGGCAGATCCGCAGCGGACCCTGCGCCTGCAGGAGGACCCACCCCTAAGGATTTATCAAGACTCGGTCATGCCCATCGATGGCAATACTCGCCTGGGGGACCGGGTGGGCCGCACCCTGCGCCTGGTGCAGGATGCCCGCCTGAGAATTTACTGGCCCAGACCTCGCTATGACCGCATGGTGGGGAATACCCGGTTGGGGGCAGAGCCGGGCCAGGGCCTGCAACTACCCCGCGATCGCCAGGCCCCCACCCTGAGAATTTATCAATTCCAACAGGAGTATCGGGTCGGCAATACCCGCCTGGGGAGTGAAATCGGTCATACCCTGCGCCTGGTGCCCAATTCTCAATGGTTGGAGCAGCCCTATCGGTTCCAGTTGTTTGAGCAACCAGCCAAACGCAATATGGCGATTACGGCCCTGATTGAACCCCAGGCCAGAACTCCAGAGGATCTCCAGCGCATCTTTGGGCTGCTAACGGTCAGAATGCAATCCCGCACCGCCGCCTATCCGCCCTTCCTCCCCGATTTGGACTATCTGCCCACGGCCATCCGCGCCGTCCATCGCCTCACCTACGATCAATTTTTAGCTAACCCCCAGGGCTTTGCGGTAGTGCTGACCAATGTTGACGATCTACCGGTAACGGGCAAAGTTACAGTGAAGTTAAGTTTTATACTCAATCAACGTCCCCTGGAGCTGGTGCTGTTTGAGGAGGATTTCCACCTCAGTCCCCGGGATAATGGACTGCAAATCTGTTATCCCAATCAATACGGCGACATTGAGGGCAATACCATCCTTGGTCGATTAACGCCCTACAACCTACCCCACTTTACCCCTCCGGAGGAGGCCTGGATTGACTAATTCCTTGAGGTCTGGCTTCGGTGGAGCGGTCTATCTATATTTGGTTATCCACTTACTAAAGGTCTATCGATGGCGGATTTTATTTTAATGACAGGGGACATTGCCATGTTTAACCCTCCCTTTGGGCAGGCGGTGGTTACCCCTCTTCCTGGCAACATCATTGGGTCTAGTAAGGACACCATTACTAAAAAGATGGTTTGTGTGGACGGTGATGAAAAAACCGTGATCGTACCGGGTTGTCCCTACATGACCCCCTCCCATCCCATTCCTGGGGTTGGCATTCTGTCCATTGACTCCCTGGCCGCCGATCAAAAGGCGATGAGAACAAAGTCTAACGGCAAACCGGTGTTGCTTAAGGGCAGTACCTTCAAGGCCAAGTTCCAGGTCGTTGCCCCCGCCCAGCAACCGACCCCGGCGGGGCCAGTTCCCGACCCGACGCCCCAATATTCTGGCACCGGTAGTTTTATCACCACCAATTTTCGGGTTAAGGGCACTTAACCGAAATCGATTATCTCCCAACTCCCGTTCCCATCTCCAGAAGGACCCCACACCATGGGCGATCGACGGCACCTCCTCCCATCTCCGATCCGGCAGCCTGACGAGGCCAGGCCAATGCTAACAGAACCATCGGTCCATCGGCCGATGGCGGATGGGTTCGAGGTGGATTTGGGCAACCAGGCCCTGGGCCAGTTAATCGCCACGGGCCATCTACAGCGCCCGATCGACCATGGCAGGTTGACCCAACCGGCTTTTCCCAGCCCGACTCAGCGTTCTCAAGATTGGTTAGGGTTTCGGGGGCTTTCCCATGACTTAAGGGCGCCTGGGGCCAGCAGCTGGGTGCAGGCTAAGCTAACCCTGGGGGCATCAACCAGTCAACACGAGCAGGAAGCGGATCGACTGGCCTCCCAGGCGGTAAAACAAATCCGTCGGCCCTATCCATCATCGACCCAGCCAGTGCGGGGTAGTCAAACCCAGGGCCTGGTGCACAGGGCCATGCCTGCCCCCGAGGCAAGCGCCGCTAACCTGCCCCTTTCGCCCCAGTTAGAAACCGCCATTGCCCAGGAAGAGGGGCATGGTCAGCCAATCGCCGAGGGGCAGCGTAGGCCCCTTGAACAGGCCTTTAACGCTGACTTTAGTAGGGTCAGGATCCATGCCAACCCCCGCGCCGATCGCCTCAGTCGATCGCTGGGGGCGATCGCCTTTACCAAGGGCAGAGATATTTTCTTCAAGCAGGGGGCCTACCAGCCCAAAAGTCATAGGGGGCAAGAACTCCTGGCCCACGAGCTCACCCACGTCATTCAGCAAAGCGGTCAAGGGCGGCTAGTCCAACGTAAAGTTGGTAATACCCCTGCTCAAAATAAAACAGGTTCGCCAGCCCAACCGGGCTCTCTCACCGGTGACCTGTTGCAACAAACACCGACTACCGCCGAAGCTGCCAGAGCCCTACTTAGCGCCGGTCTGCCCAATCTAGACTTAGGCTCTGGTTTAAGTATCCTTAATCCTAACTTTACGGTCACGGAAAAGGCTAATGACTTTAGTATTGCCATCGGCGGTACGGCAGCCCTCGATCTAGGGTCTGATTTAGATAATCTGCAATCAAAGGGAACCTGGAAGATCGCCTTTGAAAGTAAGCAAAAAGGCTGGACAGTTGAGCTGCTAGAGTCCTCCATTACCGCGCAACTTGATCAACTCTTTGTATTTAATGCAGAAAACTTAGAATACAACCTTAAAGACCGGTGTCTCAAGGTGCCGAATGCCAGTGTTGAGGTACCAAAACTGAACAACACCACCGCTAAGGCACAAGACATAGCCATCAGTCGGGAAGGTTTGGATTGGAAGGATCTGACGGTTACGACAGATGCCATTGACCTGGGAGGTATTCTGAGCCTGAAGGACATCACGGGCAAGGTAAAGGGTAAGAATGATCACTATGCCTTTGATGCCAGTGCGGGGTTAGGCCTCAAGCTCAGCAGTGGGGACTTAGACAGCCTCACGGTCGAAGGCAAAGCCAGCCTGGGCTATGCCAATAAGGCCCTCACCTATGGCTTTGAG
>JBMOHM010000065.1:0-17260 GCA_049317845.1 Nodosilinea sp.
AAGATATTATGCCAATAACGATTACTTCTAGTGGCTTCTCGACCTTGCAATCCGTAGCCGAAACCGGTGATAAAGAAGAAAAAAACCGGCGCAAAGCTGGAGACAAAGAAAATCGAGCTCCATAGACCTTCCTTTACCAGATCGGCCGGCAAAAGGCGAATAGTAGCATGGTTAACGACCATAAAAATGGCGGCTATTCCCCTGAAAACGTCTAACTCATACAGATTAATACTGGCAGGAGTCGGAGTACTTAAGGAAGCCTTCTTGTCTGCAATGGAACTCATATACTTTAAAAACTATAAAATGGCGAAATATCTGGCTATGGCCAGAACTTCCAGGACAGGGTTTACCCTCTACGGTGGAGATGGGCTCATCGGTCTAGCCAGCCCCGACCATGGGCGGTCGGGCAGAGATCTTTAAAATTAATAAATAATCATCTTTATAGCGGTTTTCGATGGAGTGAGACACCCAATTGCTCAGTCCTACCCCCCGGCGGCTGGCCGTTAGGGTTTCACGCTGTACCCCCCCTTGATAAGGGGGGGCAGGGGGGGTGATCATATCGCACTTCACCCGAGTGAAATCCGCTATAGCTATATATTCATAATCTTCCTTGCCTGAGATTTAATATTTAAACCTACAGTGAAGATTACTGGATTAATTGTTAATTAAAGAAGAGGAGGCAAAGTAACACCTTGCCTCCCCAGCCTGGTATCTGAGGGCCTCAGCCCCATCGAGATGGGGGAGTACCGCGTTCCTGAGGTGGTTTAGGTCACAGGTGCTAGAGCCAGGCTAACAATTTGCCAGGGCTTCACCCTCACCTCCAGCGGTTGGCCACCGGGCAGGACTGGAACTGGGGAGGAGGATAGTAACTCCTCCAGGAGGTTCACCTCACCCTGGTAAGTCAGGGGGCTGGCACTTTGGAGCAGGAGGCTACAGCTTTCTCCCCTACTTTCGTAGCCCCGTAAAATTAACCGCTGGGGATGATCTTCCGAGGGTTTAAGGGCGGTTACCACAAAGCCATTGTCACCCAGGTCTAAGAAACTGGCCGATGGGTTGCTAGCCCTGGGGTTGGGGGACTGGTGTTCGCAGTCCACTGGCCAGGCTCGCAGGGGTAGACTCAGATTGCGGGCTAGTTGTACCGTGTTGGCTTCTTGCCAGGATTGGGGATGGGGATAGAGGGCATAGGTAAACTGGTGAGCCCCACGATCGGCCTGGGGATCGGGCCAGAGGGGTGATTTCAGCAGGGTCAGGCGGAGTTGGTCGGGCCGGGCGTCGAAGCCGTGTTTGTAGTCGGTGATGATACTGAGGCCCCGATCTCCCTGACTCAGGTCAGCCCAGCGTAGGGCAGGGACCTCCCAACGGGCTTGATCTCGGGGAGTTTGGGGGACAGTTGGGCGGTCGATCGCCCCAAAGGGAATTTCGTAGGTGGCCTGGGCTACGTTAACGGTGCAGGGAAAGGCGGCCTTCACCAGGACCTGATTTTCCTGCCAATCAACCTGACTGCGAATCACCACCAGGACCGCCTGAGCATCCAGGCTGTAGTCCTGCACAAAGGTCGATTGACAAAACCGCCGCACCACCCGAATAGTCTGACGGCAGGGGCCGTACTCCAGCCAGGTGAGTTGCTCTAGCTGAAACTCCGGCAGCGGATGGTGGCTATAGTTCGGATCCAGATTCCAGGCATCCCAGTATTGCCCCCGATCTGCAAAGGCCTGCAGTTGATTGCCAGGGCCGCTCAGGACTTCGGTGTGACTGCGGAGATCCACCAAACTAGCTATATCGCCAGTGGTTTGATCCAGCCTAACCCGTAGATAGCCGTTGTCCAGAACCCAGTCCCCAGGGGGCAGGGGCGGATCGCCGCCAGGTTCATCCGCAACTAACCAGAGCACCCTGTAGCCCAGGGGTGGAATGGGGGGGGCGGCAACCAGCAGGGTTGTCCCCTGCCGATCTACCGCCGCCTGGCTGGGTAGGGACCGGCCTGCCTCATCCACCACCCGCCAGGGTCCGACCGTGGGGCAGGGCAGGGCGACCACCTCCTGCCGACTCCAGTTCAGGGAGTTGAAGACCATCAGGGCGATCGCCCCCGGCAACGGCGGCGGCGGCAGGGGGCAATGACTGGCCAGTCGGGCCAGGGCATTCTGCAACACCTGGTCGGCGCTGTTCAGGGCGGCCTGCCAATCCCCATTGGCCTGCTCAAACACCGCCCCAATCGAGGTGCCCGGTAAAATATCGTGAAATTGGTTGAATAGCACCTGTTTCCAGGCCGTCTCCAGGGCGCGGCGGGGGTAATCCGCTGCGGTCATGAGGGTAGCCAGGGAGGCGAATAGTTCCGCCTCAAACAGTCGGTCTTCGCACTGACGATTGAATTGTTTCTGGTCGCCGTGGGTGGTGTAGCAGCCCCGGTGCAGCTCCAGGTAAAGCTCGTCGGACCACACCGGTCGGTTAGCCAGGGGTTGGACCTCCACCAGTTGGTCAAACAGGGGCTGGGCCTGGCCAAAGATAAGCCGGGGGAAGAAGGGAGAGGCGGCCCACCGCCGCGCCTGCACCAGCATATCCCGGCTAGGCCCCCCCCCGTGATCCCCCACGCCGGGCAGCCAGAGGCAGTCGGGCTGGCCCGTGTTGGCCTCCCACTCACAGGCATGGTGGGCCATCTCCAGGGGCTCGATGTCGGTGCCAATGGGGGGGAGGGTCAGGCTGGTGAGGCTAGTCCCATCCCGTCCCTGCCAGGTAAACAGGTGGTGGGGAAAGGGATTGGTATCGTTCCAGCGGAGCTTTTGGGTAGCAAAGAAGCGAATGCCGCCCTGGCGAAGGATTTGGGGTAGTTGCCAGGAAAACCCAAAACTATCCGGTAGCCAGGCGATCGCACTGACGGCCCCAAACTTTTCTAGACAGTAGCGCTGGCCGTAGAGCACCTGGCGGGCCAGGGCTTCGCCGCCAGGCAGGTTCAGGTCTGGCTCTACCCACAGGCCGGCGTCAATGGCCCAGCGGCCCGCCTGCACCTGCTGCTGCACAGCCTCAAATAATTCTGGCTGGTGCTCCTCCAGCCAGGCCAGCAGGGCAGGGGAGGAGTGGCTAAAGGTGAGCTCGGGGAAGTCTTGCTGCAGGGCCAGGACCGACTCAAAGGTTCTAATCGCCGCTGCCCAGGTCTCTGCCACCGGCCACAGCCAGGCCAGATCCAGATGGGCATGGCCCAAACAGTGGATAGTGCGCTGCTTCAACCAGGGGCTGAAATCCTGCAAAGACCGACGCACCTGACCTAGGGATTGGTCAAAGCTGGGACGATCCCCCAGGTGCGGCCAGGCGATCGTGGTCAGGGCCTGCTCCAAGCGGGGCATCTGGTCTGGTTGGAAGGCCTGCAAATAGGTGGCCAACACCGCCAACTCATCGGCCACAAAGCCGGGTTCCAACTCATCGGCCCTAGTCGCCTCAAAGCAAATCTGGGACTTGACCAGGGCCCCCTGATCATGGCCAGGGCTGATCAGATGGAGGGCCATTTCCACCGTTTCCCCGGGTCTCACCTGGTCGCAGATCAGGAGGCGGGTCCAACAGTCAAATAAATCCCCCCGATGCACCTGCACCCCATTACGGTAGAGATCGGCCTGGTCGGCCCACCAGCGCAGAGATAGGCGGGCCGATAGCCCCTCCAGGGGATAGCCCTGTAAGCGCTCTGGCCAGGTAAAGCATTGGTACAACCAGAGGCTTTTGCCACCCCCCTCCCAGGTAATATGGCGACGCTGGTTTAGGGGCGATCGGGGCCAGTTAGCGGCCTGCTCTCCCCAGGGGCTGGGGCCATTCCATGACTCTGGGGCACGATGCCAGTCGCTCTGGACATCCATTTGGCTGAGCTGGCGCAGACGGGTCAGGGTAGCCTGAAGGGAAGTGGGGGAGAGAGACATGACTCCGGTATGATCAATGTATTCTCCCAGTGTACGCAGACAGGGCGCCTAGCGTTATGGCTTCTTCCTTGCGACCGCTCCGTAGCCAAACCCTCTCCCAACTCCTCAGGGGCTACCGACACCTGAGCTATCGAACCCAGCGCTGGCTACGGCAGGGCAGTGCCGCCTTGACTTGGGCCCTACAGGTGGCCCTGTATCCCGCCTACGTTGCGCTGCAAGGTTTAAGGAGCGCCTCTCGTCGCCTGACGGCCGCCCCTGCCTGGCGATCGCGGCTCCTTAAACCGAGTGGAACCGCCCCCGATCCCCAACCGACGCCAGCCGACACCCCGATTGTGGCCCTGCTGCTAGCCATCTCAGCGGAGCTACCGCCCCTACCCGCCCCGCCCCGATCCCTAACCCGTCTGCTGCAGCGATCGGGGGTAGGGCAGGATCTGGCCCTGACCGGTTGGATGACCCTCTCCACCCCAACGCCGGTAGAGGCAATTGCCTGCGATCGCACCACCCGCCAGCTAGTTCTAGTGACCGCTAATAACAGTATTTTTTCCCACCTGACTCCCCAGCAGCAGGCCCAGCTCCAGCGAGCTATTGTGCTGTTGTTGGCGGAGTATGGTCGCTACCAGCGGCAGTATGGACTCAACCACCAGCTCCAGGCCGGTCCCCTGCCCCTACCCCCGGTGGTAGCCACCCACTACTGGCCTCTGCGCTGGCTTTACCGGGGGCTGGGATGGATGCAAACCAGCCCCCTGGCGATCGCCGCTAATTTATTTGGGGAAGCCGATCTGCTGCTGCGGCCCCTGGCCAGTGGTAACGGGCTGAGGGCAGCTAGCCCCCTGGCAGCGGTGACCCCCGCCGAGGCTTCCCTACCCCCAGCGGTTTCCCTCCAGCCGCCTCAGTCCCTCATCCTATCTGGGCCCGCTGCGATCGAGGCCCAGACCACCCTACTGCACTACATTGACCATCCCCTGATCGCCCTGCTACGGTCTCTAGACACCCTCTTGGTGGGGCTGGAAGGTTGGCTTAAACGCCTTTTTACCTGGCTTCGGATACATTTGAGATAGGCCTAACGTTTGGCGATATGATAGACCCAGGTTGATTGATTCTGGTTTTTGGCTCACCCCAGGGGCAGGCTGTTTCTAGCAATTCCTCCCAGGTGGTTATGGCCCCTATCCATGGATTCAGCCCCCTCGTGATTGGAGACTTAACAATGCTGACACTCAAAATAGTGGTTTATCTGGTTGTAGCTTTCTTCGTGGGCCTCTTTATATTTGGCTTTTTGAATGGTGACCCCTCCCGTAATCCTGGTCGGCAGGACATGGAATAGGCACAGATTAGGAAAGACTTGTATAGCCTCCGCTCCCTTACCCGTGGCAGAGGCGGAAAAGCTTATTCATCCTGATATCTCCTCAAAACATCGTCAAAGCCCGCCCGTCGGGCTTTGTTTTTGGCGTTGCTGACTTTTGTGCTGGTTTTCCCTCACGCATGCCTTTGCTCCCCAGTTTGCCAGATATCCCTGCTCTAATTGCCAGTCAACCGGCGGCGATCCCCACCCTGGCGTCCCTACCCTGGTCTGGCCCGCCAACCACCCCGCCCATACCGGCCCAGGTGCTGGCCCAGGACTCCTTGCCCTTGGTCACTCCCCCCCCTCCCCTGACCTTGCCCCCACTGGTGTTAAGGGCCGACCAACAGGAATACGAACCCCAAGCACAGGTGGTCAGGGCCCGTGGTAATGTTCTGGTGCAACTGGGGAATGGGGACATTACCGCCGATCGCCTGTGGGTTAATCTCAACCAGCGCCAGGTCAAAGCCGTAGGCAACGTGGTGTTTACCCGTAATCAGCAGGTGATTAGGGGCGATAGCATCACCTATAACCTGCTGCAGGGGGCCGGGGCTATGACCAACGCCCGGGGAGAGTTGAGCCCCTCCACCGCCACAGAGGATTTTTCCATTCCGCCCAGGGCCGCGGACTCCCCCACCCCACCCCGCCGGGATCAGGCCTCTATTTCCCAGATCACCAGTCCTGGGGATCTGTCCTTAAATACCCTGGCAGGACAATCCTGGTCAGGGGGCCAGGCGGCCCTGGGACGGGTGCGTTTTCAAAGTAGTTATCTGACCTTTAATGCCGATGGCTGGTACGGTGACGATCTACACCTGACCAACGACCCCCTACCGCCGCCCGAATTAGAATTGCGGGGTGACCATCTGCGGTTGACGCCTCTAAACCCCGAAGAAGACGAACTTTGTGTGGATAATCCCCGCATAGTCTTTGACCAGGGCCTCACCATTCCCATCCTCAGGAACTGCTACCGGCTAGAGCGGGGCCGTCTCCCGGCTAACGCCCTCAACCCTCTACCGGTGGGTTTTGGCTACGATGGTCGCGATCGGGGAGGGCTGTTTATTGAACGGGAGTTTGAACTTTTCAAGGGTAGTCCCTGGCAGCTCAGCCTGGCCCCCCAAATCTATCTCTCCCGCTGGTTGGGTAGCTCCGACTTGAACCTGGTAGAGCCCGCCAACTTTGGTCTGGTGGCCCGGTTGAATGGCCCCTTAGGACTCCGTACCTCCCTGAATGGGCTGGTCAGCCTACCGGGCTTGGACCTGGATCACTTCAGCGATCGGTTGCGGGTGAATCTGCGGGCTCAGCAGTTAATCGGCGACCATCGGCTCAGTCTGGAGTATACCTACCGCGATCGCCTGTTTAATGGCTCCCTGGGTTTCCAGGACGTGCAAACCAGCACGGGACTATTACTGGAATCCCCCCTGATCAGTCTGGGGAATACTGGCCTTAACCTCAGTTATCAGGCCTCCGGGCAATACGTTACCGCCAACACCGACCGGCCCCAACTATGGCAACCGGGCAGCCAGTCTACCCTGACCAGTTTGTCACGGTTTCAGGGCATGGTGGATTTGAGTCGGGGCTTTACCCTGTGGCAGGAGCCAGCCCCCACCCAGGACTCCACCGCCAGTCTGCGTTATTCTCCCCGTCCGGTAATTCCCAACCTAACGATTACCGCCGGGCTCAGGGGAGTAGCTACCTACTACACCAGTAACGACCTGCAGGAATCCCTGGAGGGTCGGATCTCCCTGAACGGCCAACTGGGGCATTTAGTAGCAGACTACCTGGATTACACCCAATTTAATATAGGCTTCTCCAGTAGTCTGGTGCGGGGCGACAGTTCTCCTTTTTTATTCGATCGCGCCGTTGACCAAAACGTCCTTTCTGCTGGTCTGATTCAGCAAATCTATGGCCCCCTTTTATTGGGCTTTCAAACCTCCTTTAATATCAATACTGGGCAGCAAATCGACACCGCCCTGATTGCGGAGTATAGGCGCCGCACCTATGGCATTGTCATCCGCTATAGCCCGGTTCAAGAAGCAGGGTTTTTAGAATTTCGGCTGAGTAACTTTAACTGGCAGGGGGCTGGCCAGGCCTCCCTAGCGGGGTCGGCGACTGCCCAGCCCTAGGCTAGAACGCCTTTGGCCCATTCCAGGGGGCTAGGGCTATACCGACGGCTTTTGCCGCTGTGGGTAAGCTTGCTACAGTTAGTCGAAGCAACACCGGCTAAGGTAGAGGATGAGCTTTACCCTAGGGGCTCCTACACAATGAAAGCCAAATCCAAAGATAGGTCCACCGCTTCTGCCGTAGAATCCATGGCTGGCCCGGAAAAACAGCCAACGGCTAAGGTGGCCTCCACCGCCAAAAAACGGTCTAAGCAGAAGTCTAAAGCTAAAGCTGGCTCTAAGCCAGAGGCTAACTCCTCAGAACGTCCGGTCTTTTTCTACATCTCGGAAGGGGAGGGTAGCTCGAAGTTATCGCGTCAGTTCTACGAAGGTGAACTGGCCCGATTGCAGGTAGAACTGGTGAAAATGCAGTACTGGGTCAAGTACACAGGAGCCCGCCTGGTGATCCTCTTTGAAGGCCGGGATGCGGCGGGTAAGGGGGGAACCATTAAGCGGATTACCGATCCCCTCAATCCCCGGGGTTGTCGGGTGGTGGCGCTGTCTACTCCCAGCGATCGGGAAAAAACCGAGTGGTACTTTCAGCGCTATGTGGCCCACCTACCGGCGGCGGGGGAGATCGTTTGCTTCGATCGCAGTTGGTATAATCGGGCCGGTGTAGAACAGGTGATGGGATTCTGCACCGAGGCCCAGTACCAGGAATTTATGCAAACCTGCCCAGAGTTTGAACGGATGCTGGTGCGATCGGGGATTTTCTTACTGAAGTACTGGTTTTCGGTTAGCGATGAGGAGCAGGAACGGCGCTTTCAGGCTCGTACCACCGATCCAGCCCGTCGCTGGAAACTCAGCCCGATGGATTTAGAATCCCGCAACCGTTGGGTTGAGTATTCCCGGGCTAAGGATACCATGTTTGCCCATACCAACATTCCCGAAGCCCCCTGGTTTACCGTCGAAGCTGATGACAAAAAACGGGCGCGGTTGAATTGTATCAGCCACATTCTCTCTAAGGTTCCCTATGTGGATATGACCCCAGAACCCCTGGAGTTGCCCCCTCGCAAAGCAGCCCCCTATGATTACGTGCGTCCTCCCCACAATGAGCAATTTTTCGTGCCTCGGGTTTACTAGGGCCCGGTAGAAGGGGTGGAGGGTAGGCGATTGATCGCGCTTCCCTTTGCCCTCAGCCTGTAGACCTGGGTTGGGTGGGGATGCCGCCAAGTACTAGGGGGGCGGTATCCGTTTCAGGGTGGCCAGGGGACGTTCACCAAAGCAATGCTGATAGTCGCGGGCAAAGTGACCGCCGCTCCAAAAGCCGAACCGCCTGGCTACCTCCATGACCGTAACCTGATCGGGGTTGGCGATCTGTAAAACCGATCGCACCGCTTGGAGTCGTCGAGCCTTCAGGTAAACCATAGGGCTCACCCCAAACACCTCCTCAAAGGCATAGAACAGGGGGCGACGACTACAGTGCAAGGCCTGGCACAGATCCTTTAGGGTCAGGGGCTCCTGCAGGTGGGCCATGATATAGTCCTCCGCCTCCCGCACCAGCTGATAACGGGTAAAGGCAGGCAGATTGGGGGACGGAGCCTGGCCATCAGGGAGGATAGCATTGACCAACAGGGGAATCAGGTCGTCTAAAATCAGTTGAGCTTGGTGGGGCGATCGCAAAGACTCCGGCTGCTGCCGCAACCCCTGCCAGAACTGCTGTAGATAGGCAATCAGCGATGGTAGGGTTTGGGGCAAGTGGAGAAAGTGGTTATCCTGGATAACCTGGTCAACGTCAAACCGCTGCATTGCCTGCAGGTAATCTCTGAATAACTGTCGAGAAATTTGCAGACTGGCATAGACCATATCTGCTGGCAAAATCGAATTAATCTCCTGGTCGTGAAGTAATCCTCCCACGGTCAGATGGGAAATCCTGTGTCCCTGGGCAATCCGGCAAGCTGTATGGGAAGAAAGGCTGAAGTTGAAATTAATATAATCGGGAGACCGGTGCCCCTGTAACCACAGCGGAGACAGAGAGTGACCGCATAGGATGTTGAGCCCTTCACAGCCATAGACCGCCAAGTCAACCTGGAGTGGACTGGTATTCAGTTGAAGAATTTGAATTTGGTCATAGGGAAGGGTCTCAGCCAGTTGGTCAATGGCTTGAAACCTGGCCCACCAGCCAGTTCCTTCCCGCGGGGGAGTGGGCTTTTCTAGACTTGACACCATACGACCGCTGTCTAAGCAGTACTTTAAATTACTTTACTTTAACCACCTTACCCTGATAATAAATCCCCTAGTTAATCAATGGTAAAAATTGATTAACTAGGGGTCAAGAAAGCACTTTTTGTGCATTTCCTTCTTTTTTTAGCACTTGCTCACCTCCCGGGACAATAGCCCGGAGATCCGAATGTTTAACCTCAGTCCCTATTTTTGCCCCATCTACCAACGACAGCGCTGACAGCAGCGGTTGGGCATGATTCGCCTGCAGGCCTTTAACCAGGGCCAGGGGCTGATGAAAACCCTCCTTAACCGGGCCGACTAACTATATTTCAACAGTCTATTTATTCAGAACCTGAGGAAGCCCTGGTGGCCAGGGCGATCGCACAAACTGGTGGTGGACCTGGTCTACCAGAGCCTGCGGGCCCTCCCTAAGGGTGCCATACCCGAGGCGGTGATTACTCCCCTAGGGACCGCCAGCCAGCGGGCCACTCGCTTCAACCTGGCCCTGGTGACGGCCATTTGATCGATCTACTCTCTCCTCAACGGGTCGGTCAAAGCTATAATTTTCCCAAGCCTTTTGAGTTATAAGGGGTCTTACACTAACCTCGCAACCATTCTCGGAGGCAGCCTATGCGCATCTTAGTCATAGAAGACCACCCGCTTGTGGCTGAAACCTTAAGGCAATTACTGACCCGGCAGGGCTATGCCGTCGATATTGCCCACCAGGGTCGTCAAGGCCTGGAGATGCTAGAGGCTTTTAACTACCATCTGCTGGTCCTGGACCTTTTACTGCCCGATATCCATGGCGTCAAACTCTGTCAGCGCATTCGGGAAATGGGCCAAGATCTGCCTATTTTAGTGGTTAGTGGCCACAATAGCGTCGAGCAAAAAACAGTCGCCCTAAATGTAGGCGCCGACGACTACATGATCAAACCCTTTAGTAACGACGAACTCATTGCTCGGGTCCTAGCCCTACTGCGTCGGGGTGGACACATGCATGCCCCCTTACTCTCCTGGGGACCCTTGCAACTGGACCCTGGTCAACATCGCGTATTTTACGATCGCCATGAAGTCACCCTGGCTCCCAAAGAATACGGTTTACTCGAATTGCTATTACGCCATGGTGAGCAGGTGTTTAGCGCCCAAGCCCTTCTAGATCAGCTATGGACAGCCCAGGAAGCACCGGCAGAAGAGGCGGTTAGAACCCACATCAAACGCCTGCGCCAGAAGCTCTCTGCCCTAGGGGCCCCCGTTAATTTTGTGGAAACGGTGCATCGGGTGGGTTATCGCCTCAATCCGCTGCTGCGTAACCTGATTCTCCCCAGCCCAGCCCAGCGCCCAGAACCAACCCTCCCCCGGATTTTGCTGGTCAGCACCGACCCCGAGGCCATGGCTGGGATCAAGCCCCTACTGCCAACAACCAGGCTCCAGGTAGTTGAGGTCAGCCCCTTGAGCCAGTTTTGGCTAGTCTTAGAGACCTACCAACCCGATCTCCTGCTGCTCTACGACGATCCTAGCGATGGCAGCGGCCTGCAACTTTGCCAGGCATTGCGTGACCGACCCCAATGGCGGGGGCTACCGGTAATTGGGGTGTTGCCCCAACCGTCCATAGATTTAGTACACCAAGCCTTTGCCGCTGGGGTGAATGAGGTTATCAGCCCACCCATCGCAGGGCCAGAACTAATTGCCCGGGTCTTTGCCCAACTCCGGGCCAGCGGTAGATTACCCGTCCCCAACCCTTAAGGGTCAGGTGGGTCAGCTGCTGGTAGATAAACCTTCATCTCCGTACCCTGACCCAGCTGGCTGTTGACCTGCAGAAAGCCGCCGTGGCTGCTAACCAGGCTAAATACCGTAGATAGCCCCAGTCCAGTCCCCTGCCCTGGGGACTTGGTGGTAAAAAATGGATCAAAAATCCGATCCAGAATGGCAGGATCAATGCCGGCGCCCGTATCCACCACCGTAACCACGACATAGTTACCGGGGCGGGCGCTGACATAGCGCTGGGCCTCTTGGGCAGCCACATAGCGATCGCCCAGGGTCAGGGTTAGGGTGCCGCCCTGGGGCATGGCATCGCAGCCATTCAGGCAAAGGTTGATCAGAATCTGGTGCAGTTGGGTGGGGTTAGCCAGCACCCAACCCAGGCAGGCGGCGGGTAGGGAGGAGCACAGTTGAATGGCTGGGGTTGTGGTTTGCTGCAGCAGGGTTAGCACCTCTAGTATGGACTCCCGCAGAGATAGGAGGATGCGGTTATCGCTGCTACTGCGATCGCTACTACGATCAAACAGCAACAGCCGTCGCAGTAAATCGACACAGTGTTGGGTGCCCGTTTTAATCAAACCCAACAATTCCTGATCGGAGGGATGCACTGGCTGGGAGGTATGGAGCAGCATGTCTGCCGCTGCCGCCACCGGAGTTAGCACATTGTTGAGGTCATGGGCAATACTGCTGGCCATGGTCCCCAGGCTATCGATGCGTTGGGCCCGGTCCACCTGGGCTTCTAATTGCTTTGCCCCGGTAATATCGGTATTCACCACCAGTCTGCGCTCTCCAGCGCCATCGTCGATCTGAATTTGGCGACTACGCAGAATCAGGCGATCGCCGCCATGGGTCTGGTGCTCGATCTCTCCCTGCCAAAACCCCGAAGATACCTGCTGGGGCAAGGGATTGCCTGCCCCCATAAGCAGGGTGGTAGCGTTTTGGCCCAGGGCTTCAGCCTCGGCATAACCATAGAGTTGCACCGCCCCCTGATTCCAAAATTCAATCACCCCCTGGCGATTTTCCACATAAATGGCATCGGGAACCAGGTCAATCAAGGCGGCCTGTTCTCGAATTTTCTGGTTGGCCCGACGATGGTGATCAATTTCTTGCTGCAACTGCTGGTTGCTTTGGGAAAGCTCAGCGGTGCGAGCCCGCACCTGCTGTTCTAGATCGTCGTGGGCCGCCTGCAACGCCTGCTCCATCTGCTGACGCTGGGTCATATCCCGCAGTAACCAAAGGAAGGCGTCATCCTGCCCTTGACTATTTTTTAGCACCCCCACACTCACCGCCACCGGCAGGGGATCGGCCCCCCGACGACGCAGATTCACCGGCCAGTCTTGCACCCAGGTAGGAGTTGCCAGCCAGACCTGAAAGGCCGCCAGATCAGCCTGATCAATAAATACCAGTAGGGGCTTTTGTTCTAGATAGGCCTGGGGCACTCCACAGAGCACCGCCGCCGCCCGGTTAGCCTGGTGAATCAACCCCTGGCGGTCCGTCACCAGATAGCCATCGGGGGCCAGATCAAATAGGGTTTTGTAGCGCTGACGTTCAATTTCAATAGTGTGGCGGGTGGCGGTTAAGGCCTGGTTCTGCTGCCGGAGTTCCTCTTCGGTGACCTGTAACTCTTCTAATACAAAGTAAAGTTGCCTAAGGGCCTGGTCTAGTAGATCGGGCTGCACCGGCGACTCGATCGCCCGTTGCCGTAAATCCAGGGCGCGTTGATAGACTTTTTCGACTTGGGTTGAAATCCCCATGGTTGGTTTTTCCGTAGCAGCTAGACCTGATCAGCAAAAAGCCTATTAAATCTAGTCAATAGGATCTATTGTAGACGCCTGGATTTCTACCAGGGGAAAATCCTCCCGTTCCTGAGTCGGGAGCCAGAGGATACCGTTATCGCCGTACCCATCGGCAAGGGGGCGGAGGCGAACCAGAACCCTGTCCCAGTCTTAGCTTTCCTTACCCCAGCTTTAAACACGAAGGATGGGCTTGACCGTGGGCCACCGTCAGGGTAATGATCTGATAATCCATCTGCACCCCAGGTTGGAGCGGTTGGCTAGAGCCACTATTGACGGCATAGGCAGGAAAGCAAGCGGCAGCCAAACTTAGCCGCAGAGCGTGGCCAGCGGCAATGACAAAACAGGTGGGCTGTAGCTCCAGCTGAATCAGCCCCGGTTGCCAGGGCGCTTCCCGATCGGCCCAATGCATCCGGCCATAGCCCTGGGTCAGATTCAGGACGCGACCGTCGGCATCGACCTCAGATACCACAGCACTGACATCAAAGGTCGGGCGATCGCTATGGCAGTAAAGCTCCAGGGTCACCCCCCCAACCACCCGCAGAGGGCTGGTCAGGACCGGGGTCGTGTAGGTGAGCACGTCCGTACGGGCATCGATGGCAGCCCGGTTAAAGGTTCCTGCAGGCACCCCACCATGGCCCCCTAGAGAGGGCACAGGCCGCCAGGGATCGTGGACAATGCTATCTTCGCCCAGGGGGTGGTGCGTTGCCAGGGTGGGACCCAACTGACCATCCTGCTGGTCTATGGCCGCCAGGCCCGTGCTGCTCAGGTAGAGGCGGTGAGGTTCTGCCTGGGGCCAGTGGTCAAGGGACTGCCAGCGATTACTACCCATTTCAAACAGGTGTACCGCCGTCGGCTGGCCCAAGTCCCAATCCTGACCCTTAAGAAAATGGTCAAACCAGCGCAGTTGTAGTCGATCGATGGGGCTATCTGCCTCTGCACCAAAGTCCCTGACCCCACCCTGGCGACTCCAGGGCAGGTGGCCCCAGGGACCCACCCAGAGGTGCTGGGGTTGGCGACTCTGGTTTACCATTTGTCGATAGAGGCGTAAATCACCCCGCAGGTAAGGATCAAACCAACCGCCAATGTGTAGTATGGGCAGATCAACCGGGTCCATGGCGGGCTTGAGGTTTTGCCAGTAGGGGTCATCCTGGGGATGGTTGAGCCAATCATGGAAAAAGGAGTCGGGGGCTAAATCCCGCAGAACCTGAGGAGAATCTGGAGTCGGATCATCGAGGGGCAACTGGTGGGCGGCCTGGTAGAGGCGTTGGTAGGCGTCTGGGTCAGCCTGCCGTCGAGCGGTTTCCGCCGCCAGTTGGAGGGCCCAACCCAGTCCCTGTTGCAGCAATAAAGCGCCGTTTTCGTAGGCCCAGTCCCGGTAGAGATCGTAGCCGATCATGGCTGGGACAATGGTCCGCAGGGGTGCAGGCCGTTGACTGGCGGCGTAGAGTTGGGTCATTCCCTGGTAAGAAAACCCATACATGCCCACATCCCCAGTGCTCTGGGGTAGGTTAGCGGCCCATAGCACCGTCGCGTAACCATCCTCAGCTTCGTGCTGAAACAGCTTAAAGTCACCGCCCGAGGTGCCCCGTCCCCGCACATCTTGAATCACCACAATATACCCATGGCTGGCATACCAGCGGGGATGGGCATACACCACGGTGGAGGCGATCGCACGTCCGTAGGGTTGGCGCATCAGCAGGACGGGAAAGGGCCCCTGGCCCTGGGGGTAGTAAACATCAGCGTCCAGAGTAATTCCCTGGGGTAGGGAAAGGTGGATCAACTGCTTAGGTTCAACTGGATAAGGCCCCATAGTCGCCCTTCTGACCGCAACCAAAATTTTAAACCCTAAGATTACTGTCTTTGCGCCCCAGCACAGCCAGATCCTCTGCGTCCAACTCGACGGGAGTACCACTGCGAATTAACTCGGCAAAGTCTTCATTAGGTACCATAATGCAGAGGGTATAGAGTCGAGTTACACCAGTATTTTGAATTACATGGATACCACTAGGGGGAACCAGAATACTATCGCCCGCTTGAATGGTAACGGTCTTGCCATCACAGCTAGCCAGGCCCTGGCCCTTCAATACAAAGAAAATCTCCACGGCAATCTGGTGGCGATTGGGGGGGGTCTTGCCGCCCACATCGAAGATCTCAACGCAGTAGGTCAGAGAGGTATGGGCGATCGTCGGATCAAATACAATCGCTAGACGGTTACTATCCTCTGGACTGATGCGGTAAACCTGGTAATCCTGGGGTGATTTATAGACCGGTAAAACACAACGGGTAGGCAGGGAACAGAGAGAACGATCCATGGTGGGTAGACCCTGGTTAAGGTTCTGATGTAGGTTTACCCTACAGGCATATCGCAAGATTACCTAAGGTTCTAAGATTTCTTTTACAAGCATGGGGTGCGGTCCTGGTCTATGACCAATATTTTAATCATTGAGCCCGATAGGGAGACTGAGCAGCGTTTAGTCGAGGCATTGGTCGGCCAGGGATACGCGGTGACTGTCGCCCACGGAGGTGAGGAGGCTCTGGCCCTGGCGGAAAAGACCTTGCCAGGGATGATTATTTTTGATCTTGACCTGATCAGCGATCGGGATAGCTTAGACCTTTGCCGCAGGTTGAAACAGCTGCCCTACCTGGAGGCAGTCTGGCTGCTGGCATTGACCTGCCGATCTAAGGCCATGGAGGAGTGCCAGGGGCTGGCAGGAGAGGCTGACGATTTACTCTGTAAACCTATCGATATCAACGAACTTAAGGCCAGGGTTCGAGTCGGTTTCCGCCTCCACCAGTTAACCCAGGAACTGCGCCAGCAGAAACGGCAGGTTGAGGCAGAGCTGGCGGAGGCGGAAAGCTATGTGCGATCGCTGCTCCCCACTAACCAGGTGGAGAAAATTCCCATTCAGTCGAAATTTGTGCCTTCCCAACAATTGGGGGGCGATTGCTACGACTACTACTGGCTTGACCCTGACTATCTGGTGATCTATCTGCTAGACGTATCGGGCCATGGCCTGGGATCGGCCCTCCTCTCCACATCGGTCTTAAACGTCCTGCGTTCCCAGTCCCTCCCCGATGTTAGTTTCTACCGACCGGAAAAGGTGCTGCGAGCCCTCAACGAAACCTTTCCCATGGAAGACCAGAACCAAAAGTACTTCACCATCTGGTACGGGGTGCTAAACTGCGCCAATCGCCAGCTCCTCTACGCCAGCGCTGGCCATCCCCCGGCGGTACTGGTCTCCGTTGATGATCAACAAAGGGTTAGCAGTCGGCGGCTGGGAGCCTCTGGTATGCCGGTAGGCATGCTGCCCGACACCAAGTACAGCTGGCAGCGCTGCCATATCCCCCCCAATAGTCGACTTTACCTGTTTAGCGACGGGTTATACGAAGTTCAGCAATCCAACCAGCAATACATCGGCCTGGATAACTTTATTGACCTGCTGACAACTACCGCACCAGAGCAAGGAGTCGACCACATTCTTCAGTCCGTTTTAGATCGGCAGGTTACCCCACAGGCGATCGATGATATGTCCCTGATGGTGCTAGAGATTGATTAACCTCAGTAGACCTCTTCATAAATAGGGCGAGGGGGTGCTAATAGGAAATAGCCTGACCTTGAGGCGTGTGATGGGACAGGAGTTCTTCAATCGTCTGCTGCACCTATTAGGTAATCAGCCCCAGCCAGGGAAGCGCTGAATAGGGCTAGGACCAGCAGCGCTAAATGTAGGGTGTGCCAAACACTACGACTCCGGTCAAGAAACCCCGACGGGGAGAACTGAGCCAGGCTCAGAAGGCGTTTAATCGACAGGTGAGCCAGGGCTTCAACTGTACGCCCCTCGCGACGAAGAATGAGCGGCACTTGCGGAAGACTATCGAACTCGTTTGGGGAGGGATCGGTAGTGGAGTAGCGCAAGCGCATGACCTTAAACCTGATCCGCTGTCTCATTCATGTTGGCACACAGGTTATTAACCTAGAGCCCGCCCCAAGGCTGCTGTAGGGGGTCGGCAGATCATAGGTTTTGAAGGCTTCCAGGGGCGAGATATCCTCTGCTGTTTCTAGATCCTCCGCAAGCCGCTTTGGGCAAACTGCCACACCCTAACGGCAAAATTGAGCGGTTTCAGAGAATTTTAGCTCCCCACAGAAAACCTCGG
>JBMOHM010000066.1:0-17242 GCA_049317845.1 Nodosilinea sp.
ATGACCTGCCCGTTATTACCCTGGGGGTCAATCCGGCCAGTGTACTTGAGGATGGCACCCCTAACCTGGTCTACACCTTCACCCGCACTGGCCCCACCACCAGCCCCCTCACCGTCAATTACACCATTGGGGGTACTGCCAACGCCAGTGACTACACCGGCGCTACCCCTGGCACGGGTAAAACCATCACCTTCTTGGCGGGTTCTGACACCGCCACCGTCGTTATCGACCCCATTGTCGATACCACCGTTGAAGCCGATGAAACCGTTACCCTCACCTTGGTGAGCAGTAGTGATTACAGCGTCGGTACTACTGGAGCGGTGACTGGCACCATTACCAATGATGATATAGGTTCTACAGGTCTAGCGATCTCGACTGTGAATGACCGACAGAGTGAGGGCGACTCTGGTCCTAAACCCTTTGCCTTTACCGTCACCCGCAGCGGCAATACCACTGGGGTGAGCACGGTAAACTGGGCGGTGACCGTGCCAGGAGGAGCCTATTCTGCTGATGCCAGCGACTTTGCCGGTGGCAGCTTACCCACCGGCAGCCTCTCCTTTGGCCCCAATGAGCTGACTAAAACTATCACCGTCAATGTGGCTGGTGATACGGCGGTGGAAAACGATGAGGTCTTCTTTGTGGGACTGTTTAGCCCCTTCGGAGCCAGTCTGACCACCCCCGGTGCCAGCACCACGATTCTGAACGATGACGCACCCCTGGTGAATGGCATCCCTAGTAACAGCGGTCGGGACACCCTGTTAGGCACTGCTAGCGACGATATTCTGGTCGGTGGTCCGGGAGCTGACACGATTACCACCGGGGCTGGTCGAGACGTGCTGATTTACACCTCGATCCGGGATGCCGGAGATAGAGTCACCGACTTTTCCCCTGGTCTTGATCGGTTTGACTTTTCCAGTCTATTTAATGGCCTATCCTTGGGTAGTCTGAACTACACCGCCGCCACCACCGGTGGCTACCTCAAGTTTCAATCTTCCGGTGCCAATACGATCCTGCAAATCGACGCCGATGGTTTTGGCCCTGGCCGCACGGTTAACTTCCTGACCGTAGAGAACCTTGCTGTTGCTAGTCTCAACAACAGCACCAATTTTATTTTGTAAGCGTTTATCCACTGATTGGCAGTGGGGGCACTGCCAATCAGGTCTAACCTACCGTAATAGCCCCAAGGGTCCCTATCTATCTTCTAACTAACTATTTAAGGAAAATTCCTATGTCGCGTTTAACCATTCTTTCCCAATCCGTTATTGCCCTCGGTTTAGCCAGCCTAGGTAGCCTTGCCTTAAAGACCCCAGCCCAGGCCTTTAGCTTTAATACCTGGACACCCTATGGTGATGTAACCTCAAGTGGCAATGCAGCTACTATTACTAATGCCGTGCCGAATGGCACTGACGATGGCGGTACTATCCGCAATGTCTCTGGTAACGCCCCTCTAGATATTTTCACCCTGGAGTCAAACCTGGGATTGATCTCCGTTTTGCAAAGTAACCCCATTGAAGGTTCAGCCATTCAAATCAGTCAACTAGCCCAGGTGGGAGATAACTTTAGTTTCAACTGGTTTTTCACAAACTATGATCCTGGAAGTGGTTCGATTCTTCCTGATCGAGGGTTTGTAGCTATTAATAATGGGGTTTTCCCTGTGGTCACCTACCTGACCCCCGCCTCCCCTTCGCCTTTTTCCTATACCTTCACCACGGCGGGCAATTACACCATTAGCATCGGGGTCTTTGATCAGGATGATGTGGCCAATTCCTCCGTATTGTCTTTGAGCAATGCCCAGTACACCAGCGCCTCTACCACTGCCGTGCCTACCCCTGCCCTATTGCCGGGTTTGATCGGGATGGGGGCAGCAATGCTACGTAGGAGTCGGACCAAGGATTAGGCCACCTCAGGAGAGTGATCAGAATCTTGTGTAAATCCTGGTTCTGGCAACCAGAAATCAATGGTTTCAGACTGGTTTAGCACGATTTTCTGAACACTCCCATAGGCGGCCTAAGGTAGAAACGTCGTTTTTGGTACAAGAGTTCTAGAATGAGAATTGCTGTGATTGTCTTACCGACCTTGACAGAGGGAGGTCGGATTCTCTAAGATGAAAAATTGTTTGTTCAACGCTCGGATCAGGTCCCCAAGGTCGCCTATCGCTCTGAGGAGGATGTGAGGCTGGCACCTGTACGGCGACAATGAGGATAGCTATGACATACGCAATTGTGGCAACCAGTGGTAAGCAGCTGCGGGTAGAGCCCGGTCGCTTCTACGATATTGATCGGCTGGCGGTAGAGCCTGAGGGTCAGGTTGTTCTTGATCAAGTGTTGTTTGTTAACAACGATGGCGAAGCGTTGGTGGGCCAACCCCTGGTGCAGGGAGCCAGAGTCACGGGCACGGTGGTCAGTCATCTGCGGGGTCGTAAGGTGATTGTGTACAAAATGAAGCCGAAGAAGAAGACCCGCAAAAAACGGGGACACCGGCAAGAACTCACCCGTCTAATGATCGATGGCATTGAGCTAAACGGTGCAGCGATCGCCGGTACCGTGGGCCAGGTTGCAGCTGCTCCCACCCCGGTAATTACCCAGCAGCAATCATCCCCAGCTACTGGCGATGATACTGATAGTGACGGTCAAGATAAACAAAATTAAAAGGGAAACACCACCATGGCTCACAAGAAAGGTACGGGCAGTACCCGTAACGGTCGCGATTCTAATTCTAAACGTCTCGGTGTAAAGCGCTATGGCGGTCAGAGCGTGCGCGCCGGCAATATCCTGATTCGCCAGCGGGGCACCAAGATCCATCCTGGTGATAACGTTGGCCGGGGTGGGGATGATACTCTGTTTGCTCTGGTGGACGGGGTTGTAACCTTTGAGCGTCGGGGTAAGGCTGGTAAAAAGGTAAGTGTCTATCCGGCCTAAATTGCTCCAGTCATCAACCACCCTTAGATTGACTTACTCCTTATAAAAGAGTCCGGCAACAAGATGCCGGATTTTTTTTACTCTCCTATGGTTTTCCCGATCCTCAATAGCGAATACGGGGGTCAATGTAGGCATTGAGAATGTCGATGGCAATGCTGATCAGGGCTACGATTAATCCAAAAAATACCATTAACCCTTGTACCACCGGGTAGTCGCGCTGGGAGATGGCCTCGTAGAGGCGATTGGCCAGCCCTGGCCAGGAAAAGGTTACCTCCGTTAGGACGGCTCCCCCCAACATGGAGGCGAAGGTCAGACCCAGGATGGTGATTACCGGAATCAGGGCATTCTTCAAGGCATGGACCAGTACAATTCGTCCCTCTGGAATGCCCCTGGCTCGAGCTGCTTCCACGTAGTCTGAGGCCAGGGTTTGCTTCAGATTTACCCGCACCATGCGTTCGAACACCCCACTGATTAACAGGCCTAGGGTGAGACTGGGGAGCGCCAGGTAGTAGAGGGTGGTGGCAAAGCTGCTCAGATCTAAGGCCAGTAGACTATCTAGTAAATACAAGCCAGTTGGTCCCTGGGGCGGAGTACCCTGGAGCGGGTAGCGAGTAGCAATGGGAAACCAGCCCAGTTGGACGGCAAAGATCATCTGTAAAATCATGCCAAACCAGTACATGGGAATGGCGTAGGTAACAATGCCAAATAGTCTCCCCGCCGCATCGATGGCGGTGTTGGGGCGAGAAGCCGCCAGCGATCCCACCGTTACTCCTACCACAACGGCTACCACCATGCCGCAGAAGGCCAACTCTACTGTGGCTGGAAAGTGGGCTTGAATAATGTCCCAGACCGTTTGCCCCTGGGTTGCCAGGGAGGTACCCAGGTCTAGCCTGAGTAAGTTACCCAGGTAGTCCAGGTACTGAATCCACAGGGGTTGATCTAACCCCAACTGGCTACGTAATTGGTCCTTGGCGGCAGCGGGAGCTCGGGCTCCCAACAGGGCATCTACCGGATCCCCTGGGGTAGCCCGCAGCAGTAAAAAAACCACTGTGGTAATGGTCCAGACCATTAGGGGAGCCAGTAATAGCCGGGTGAGGATGTAATAGCGTAGGGCAGCGGATCGAGCCATGGCAGGGTGCCCTATTCTTCTTCGTTGGCGTTGAGGTTTTCCCCCAGGTCGGCAGTACCTGGACTGTCGGCCTCTTCCTGTAAAGCGGGAGGAATGACTGCCACCGCCGCGATCGCATCGTCCTCATCCAGGCGCTGCAACCGGACTCCGGTGGCCGGCCGTGACTGAATGGAAATATCCTTGACCCGCTGGCGAATAATAATGCCCCGGTTAGTGATCAGCATGAGTTCATCCCCCTCACTGACCACCCGTAGGGCTACCAGGGTATCATCTTGCTTGCGGAATTTGGTGGCCATCAGCCCCAGACCAGCCCGATTTTGCAGGCGAAACTTAGTCACCGGCACCCGCTTACCCAGACCTGACGCGGTAATGACCAGCACCCAGGGACCCATTTCGCTACCGGGGCTAAGGGTGTCGTCGTCCTCCTCTGTAGCCGCCGCCTGTACCAGGGCCTCCACCACCTGACTGGGAAGCATATCCATACTGATCAGCTCGTCCCCATGGCGGAGAGCCATAGCCTTGACCCCCCGGGTAGGTCGGCCCAGGGGGCGTAGTTGATCGTCATCGGCTTTGAAGTGGATAGTCATACCCCGCCGCGACCCAATTAAAAGACTATCGGTGGTACGGGCTAGTCGTACCCAGCGTAGTTGGTCCCCCTCCTCCAGGGAAATGGCAATTAAACCATTGGTGCGAATGTTGCTAAAGGCCGATAGGGCAGTTTTCTTGACATAGCCGCCCCGGGTGAGCATGACCAGATAATCTTCATCGGTGAACTCGCGCACTGCCAGCACTGAGGTGATTGACTCTTCTACTGGAATCGGCAGCATCTGGACGATGGGGACACCCCGGGCGGCACGGGAGCCCTCGGGTACCTGGTAGGCCCGCAGGCAGTAAGTAACGCCGCGATCGCTAAAGAACAGCACGTGATCGTGGGTATAGCAGGTAATGAAATGCTGTACCCCGTCATCCTCCTTCATTTTGGTGCCGGCCTTACCCCGGGTGGCCCGACTTTGGGCCTCGAAGGTGGTGACCGGCATCCGCTTAATGTAGCCCTGGTCGGTAACCAGAATCACTACCTGCTCGTTGGCAATCAGGGAAATATCGGTAAGCTCTGCATCATCGGCTTCAATCACCGTACGCCGGAGATTGTTATGCTTGGCCTTGAGTTCTCCCAACTCCCTGATGATGATTTCGAGAATCCGTTCCCGCCGGGCCAGAATATCCTGGAGGTCAGTAATCCTGGCCACCAGTTCGTCATGTTCCGCCTCAATCTTATTAGCTTCCAGGGCGGTGAGGCGACGCAGTTGCATTTGCAGAATGGCATCGGCCTGGAGTTCGGAGAGACCGTAACTTTCGATTAGTTCCTGCTTGGCGGTAGGGGTATCGGCGGCTCCTCGAATCAGGGCGATGATGGCATCCAGGTTAGCCAGGGCAATCAGATAACCCTGCAGGATATGATCTCGCTCTTCTGCTTTGCGAAGTTCGTATTGGGTGCGGCGGGTAATGGTTTCGATGCGAAAGTCAAGGAAAACCTCCAGCATGCGTTTTAGACCCAACAATTGGGGCTCGCCGTTAACCAGGGCCAGCATATTGACGCCAAAGTTATTTTGCAGGGGCGTTTGCTTGTAGAGGTTGTTAAGTACTACCCGGGGATAGGCATCGCGCTTGAGCTCAATCACGATGCGCATGCCGTCCCGATCGCTCTCGTCTCGAATGTCGGAAATACCCTCCAGTCTCCGCTCGTTGACCATCTCGGCAATGCGCTCAATCATGCCTGCCTTGTTGGTCTGGTAGGGTAGCTCGGTAATGATAATGGCATCCCGATCGGGACGCCCTCGATGCTCAATGGTTTCAATATTGGCTACCCCCCGCATGGTCACCGATCCTCGCCCGGTAATATAGGCGTCGCGGATACCGTTGCGGCCTAGGATTTGCCCGCCCGTGGGAAAGTCGGGACCAGGGATAATGTCCATCAGAGCGGCGGTGGAAATCTGAGGATTTTCGATCAGGGCAATAACCCCATCGATTAACTCACCGGGGTTATGGGGAGGGATATTGGTGGCCATACCCACAGCGATCCCGGAGGATCCGTTCAACAGCAGTTGGGGTAGGCGGGAGGGCAATACCACCGGTTCCTGTTGGGAGCCATCAAAGTTGTCAACAAAGTCAACGGTCTCTGACTCAATATCTTGCAGTAGGGAGTCACTGGCCAGGGATTGCAACCGACACTCGGTGTACCGCATGGCCGCCGGTGGGTCGTTGTCAATGGAACCAAAGTTGCCGTGGCCATTGATTAGGGGCGATCGCATCGAAAAGTCTTGGGCCATACGCACCAAGGCGTCGTAGACCGCCGTATCACCATGGGGATGGTACTTACCCAGTACTTCCCCGACCACCCGGGCGCACTTACGAAAGGGGCGATCGGCGCTGAGACCCAACTCATGCATGGCATAGAGGATACGCCGATGCACCGGCTTAAGTCCATCCCTGGCATCTGGAAGGGCCCGCCCCACAATTACGCTCATGGCGTATTCCAGGTAGGAACGGGACATTTCGTTGCGCAGATCCGTAGGGACGATCCGCTCTTCGGGGGTTGCCATAGCCAGGAAAAGCTCCAGATTTTAGAATGATAAAGCGCTACTCAGCAGCCCTCGGTACGAAGGTCTGATTAGCGCTTTAAAGAATAGATTTTGTAGGAACTCGTGCTTAATTATAATAGCACAAATCTACTGCTACGGCCCATCTTGGGCTGCCCAACCCCAGCACGGATCAGCCAAGCTTCCTTTGCGGATCGGTCGGTCATTTGGGGATAGAGGGCCTTGACCAGAAAGGGTATATCCTGGGTCCATAGTCAGGCTTTTTAGTTAGCGGGATAACCTCTCCACCTATGGCCGATCCTTTGTCACGGGCCAAACTGCCTTTGATCTACTCGCCTCTTTTTCTGGACCATGATACCGGTTCTTTCCATCCAGAAAACGCTGGACGGTTACGGGCGATCGCAACGGCGCTCCAGGCAGTGAGCTGGGGTGACCGCCTGGACTGGCGGCCGCCTAGCCTTGTCGATGATCGGGTAGATCAGGCCATTGCCCAGCTCCATAGCCCGGACTATATTCGCAGGTTGGAGCAGTTGGCGGCCAGGGGCGGCGGCCAACTGGATGGGGATACGGTGGTCTCCGCCGCTAGTTACCAGGTGGCTCGCCTGGCGGTGAGGGCCTGGCTAGATGGTGTGGATTCGGTTTTGGGGACAGGGGAGCCTGCCTTTGTCCTGGCCCGACCGCCAGGGCACCATGCTCTGCGGGACCGGGGCATGGGCTTTTGTCTGTTGGGCAATGCTGCGATCGCGGCCCACCATGCCCTTGCCCACCCCGGGGTGCAGCGGGTCGCCATTCTGGATTGGGATGTGCACCATGGCAATGGCACCCAGGCCCTGGTGGAGAGTAACCCGGCGATCGCCTACTGTTCGCTGCATCAGTTTCCAGCCTACCCTGGCACCGGTCGGCGGGAGGAAACCGGTGTCTGCCATAATGTCCTTAACCTGCCCTTACCCCCTGGCAGTGGGGCCAGGGAATATAACCAGGCCTTTGAAAAAGCGGTGCTGCCCTTTATGGGAGATTTTGCCCCCGATCTGCTGATTGTCAGTGCTGGCTACGATGCAAATGGCGCTGATCCCCTCGCCAGCATGGTCTTGCAGCCTCAAGATTTTAATCACCTTAGCCAGTATTGTCTGGGTTTGACTCGGTGCATTGTCTTTGGCTTGGAGGGGGGGTACGATTACTCAGCCCTCAGTCAGTCGGTGCTGGCAACCCTGGCTGCCTGTCTGGGGGTGTAGCCGTAGCTGGTTCAGGCGGACTCTCCAGATAGCCCCGGGCCAGAAAGGGACAGTCCACCACTTGAGCGGTGGCTGACCCCAGGCATACCACCAGGCCAGCCCCTCCCGCCTTGGTCCGCAGATACCCCAAGCCGCGAGATCCCTGGGGGCGATCAACCACGCTAGTGAGAATCCCCACCTTTTCTCCCGCCAGGGTAATGGGAGTACCCACGGGCACCGGTTGACTGAGTTCCAGACCCCATAGTTGCTGCTTAACACCCCGATAGGTATTCAGACGAGCAATGGTTTCCTGGCCAATGTAGCAGCCCTTATCAAAGGCAATAGTTTGCCACAATCCTGCTTCCAGGGGATTGTACTCCTCTCCCAGTTCTGCTCCCGGTAAGGGTCGGCCCTGCTCTACCCGAAGCTGGTGCCAGCCTTGCTCTCCGGCGGGGATGGCTCCCGCCTGCTGCAGTTGGGCCCAGACTGGGGCTGCGATGGAGGCGGGCACCAGCAGGGTATAGCCGCCCAAACCCAGGCCTGTACCGACCGCTAGGCGGATAGTCTCCCCAGCGATCGCCACCAGACCATGATCGCCAACCCTTTCCGTAGGAGGGCTATCCACCCCCAGCTTTGCTAGTACGGCATTACTAGTGGGGCCGACCAGGGTAAAGGCCAGCAACGTCCCCGTCAGGTTTTCTAGGGAGACCCGATCGGCTGGAAAAATGTACCGGTCCATCCAGGTCATCAGGGGTTGGTCCTGGCCCGGGGAGGTGAGCAGCAGTAGCTTTTCCTCGGTGACGTAGACCGTTACCAGATCGAGGGTTCTAGCGATCGCGGTGAGAAAGACGGTGTCGCACCCCTCCCCGGGCTGGCGCTGATAAAAGCTATTGGTGGTCTGGTTATGTAAGAACCGCAGCCGATCCGATCCGCCGATTTGCACAAGCCCCCAATGGCTACGGTCGAAGAGGGCGCATCCCTGCCTGACCGCCGCCATAGCCCGATCATCGTTGCCAAAGGCGAGGGGGACGGGTAGGGACCCAAATAGTCCCCCGGCTTGGTGTTGAAGGTCTCTTAGCATCTCGATCATGGTTAGGTGGGGCTATCTGTCTGGCGATGGTAGGGCGGTCCCTTAGGGCCATGGTCTTGAGAATAGCCTTAAAGGACCGTACCGACTATACCAACTACCATAGCGATTTCCACGCCCAGGAGTAGGAGGTCCCCAACCTTAAAGGAAAACAACAAATCTGGGGGTATTCCGGAGTTTGCCATTTACATAGGATCGGCTACTGCCACCCAACCCACGGTCGATGGTCCCTCTAAGAAAGACTTCCGGGGTGGTCGAGGGGCTGGTCAAAATATCATTCCCTCCTCCACGGGAGCGGCAAAGGCCGTCACCCTGGTGTTGCTCTGAACAGTCATTTCTTCAAGGTGGTGGCCTGGTACGACAACGAGTGGGGGTATTCCATGCGGGTCCTTGACCTGATGTTGTACATGGCTCAACGGGAAGGAATTCTTTCCGGCGTTAAGATTCCGGTTATGGTCTAACCTGACTGGCCTCACCAGGCTTAAACGCCGAGATCTTGCAAAAGCCTGTGGATTTAAGCCTGGTTGGGGCTGTCGGGGGTGAGGTCAAGTTTTTCTTTGTCTAACCGGCGTTTGCGGGCATAGAGTTGGATGGTGGCGGCCATGGCCACCACTAGCCCGACTATCAGCCAGGTGGCAGCACCCGTAGGAAAGTTATTCTTAAACACTACCAGCATCACAATTAATACCAGTAGTAAGGTAGGAGCCTCATTCAAAGCCCGCAATTGTTGACTAGACCAGTGGCATTCCCCCCGTTGTAGCTGGCCCATTAAACGCCAGCAATAAAAGTGATAGGCCAGCAGCACTCCAACCAGGGATAGTTTAATGTGCATCCAGCCATTCTTCAGGTAGTCGGGTGCGGTCACCAGCAGGGCGATCGCCATAGCCACCGTGACGATCAGCCCAGGGGTAGTAATAATACCGTAGAGACGACGCTCCATAACCTCATACTGGCGTTTGAGAATGGTTTGGGCGGGTTCGGGTTCGGCTGTCGCCTCCACATGGTAGATAAACAGGCGTACCAGATAAAACAGCCCGGCGAACCAGACCACCACACCAACAATATGAAATGTCTTGAACCAGTAGTATGCCATTTGCGTTACCCTCACCTCGGCCTAAAATGAACCCTGGTGACCATGGTCACCTGCTGTCAATTTACCCTATCTCTTTCTCAATAGCGGTGGGTAGGTTCAGAGTGGCCACAACTGAGGTACTAGATTCTCAAGGCAGGTCTTTCGGTAAGGACGGTACCAGGCTCGTACCAGTATTGACGGTAAATCAGCTCTAGCTCATTGCCCACTTCAGAGAAGTAATCCATCTGTTTGGCTTGCAGGCTAACCAGCACTCTAAACACCAGCAGGGCGATAATCGCCACAATCATACCTGTGGCAGTACAGATCAGGGCTTCACCAATCCCCGCAGCCGCGGCCGTGGCCTGCTCGCCCCCACCCCCGGCCCCAATATTCAAATTACCGAAGGTGGCAATCAAGCCTGTGACGGTGCCTAATAAACCCAGTAGGGGAGCAACGGCCACAATGGTTTCTAGGGCTTTGTCACCCTTGCGCATTTGCACAAACTCCTTATCAGCGGCAGCTTCCAAGGCCAGGCTAAAGGTTTCTGGAGAAGGATGATTGAGCCGCAGGGGAGCTAGTAGGAAACGACCGATCGCGAGATCCTGAAACTGGGCGGCTAGACTGGCGGCCTCTGTTAGATCTCGCCGGGATGCATCTAGAACATCGTGAACCACTCGCCCCTCTTGACGCAATAGCCGGGACCAAAACAGTGCCCGCTCCAGGCCAGTAGCGATGGTGACCACTGAACAGCCCAGGATGGGTACCATAACGGGACCCCCTTCTCTTACCAGGTCAAAAACGGTGCTCATAACCTATGCTCAAACTCCTGCCAGGGGATAACATCGTCTAGGGACAGCCGCTCTACTGCACTGAACGTGTCTTCATGGAACGTAAGGGAATGGCTTTGGCCATCGTTCAAGGAAGAGGGGGTAACAGAAACTATAGCTGGTGCCATTTATGGCCTTGGCCAAAACGCTGAGGGCAGCGTTGAATGACTCCAAGCTAAGGAGTATAGGGAATCTGACTCACCTCTGTCCCGTCAAGGGGATTAGGTCCACAGGCTCAGAACATCGAGTCAGACCTTAACCCATAGAAAAAGGTATGGCGGTCCTGTCCTAACCGAACTAGAGTTTGCTATAACGCAAAACTGTATTCCATTCTATCCTAAAAATAAAGGGAAAAAGATTAAGAAGGGAAAGCCTTCAGTTTAAGAAACGGTTATGTGGGTTAATTTACGGATCTGATCAGGGTAGTTGGGCGATCCCTGGTTATCTCCCTTCACCACATAAACCGTAATCCTTGCTTTATCAAGAAAGCTTGCAGGGAGGGCATTTGACCAGTTACCACAATCTGGGCTGGGGTGAGGTTGGGGGCCTTACTGTGATGTAGTAGCCAACCGGCCGTAGCCCCAGCGGCACCCCCAATACTCCATTCGCCATAGTGCACCCGGGTGACGCCATTGACAATGTGACTAACGGCAATACTCTTACCGCCGATCAACACATTGTCAACCCCCTGGGGAATGATCGCCTCCAGGGGAATTTGCAGGGGCCGCACTACAAATTCCTTAATGCTGGCGGCGGCGGCTTCGTAGGAAGGGCGGTCGTCGCGGTAGCGACAACCGTGAATATCAATATCGTAGTGGGCCAGGGCGATCGCGGTGGGGCTAAAGTCCCGTCCGCCGGTCATATCTTCCCGCAGGTCCGCCTCTACCGCCATAAAATTATCCTGACCGTAGGCTGGATGACCTAAAATGCGCCGTCCTTCTCGAATGTAGGGCACCATGCTGAGCCCCGACTGGGTACCCAGGGGGGTGTCGCGCCCCTTTAAAAAGGTGAGGGGTAACTGGCGGGTGGCCTGGGTTTCTACGAGCCATTCGGCAAACATCAGCGCATGGACTTCACCTTGCTTGAGGGACTCTGTAGAGATCCCGCCTAACCAGTTTTGCCTTTGCCCGGATAGTTGAATATCTTCTTCACTTAGGATCAAAGGTGGATCCATAAAGTGCCAGTCATTTCCCTTATTCCAGTTAATTAAGGTCATTTCCCCTGGATGGGTCCTATTCACATTGGACTCTCCAGGTACCTGGCTGACGATCCGACGATAGTTGAATACACTGCCAGTATTGAAGAATTTAAAGCCCTCCAGATTAAACTCCCCCCGGTGCTCGGCTTTAGTAAAAACCGGTTTAATGGTTTTCAGTTGCTGCAAACTTTCTCCCTTGTCATTCAGGGTAGCCAGCACAAAGGGATAGGTGTAGGACTGGGTACAGTCAGGGTTATCCTGGGCAGGAGCGTTCACCTCACCGGTAAAGGTCTGGGAGTCTGACCCTACGCGGTGGGGAAAATTGGCCCAGCCCACCAGTTCGCCGGTATCGGTTGCATCAATCACAATCATGGGGCGATTTGGCGGAGGTTGCAGCCGGATCGGAATCTTGTTGTAGCGATCGCTGTCGGACCAGCTATACCATTCCCCCAACTCCTCAGATAAGCGCCCTGTGGGAACATAGTTGGCATCCCAGGGAATCCGTTTTACCCCGTAGACCGCCGTAATGTTGCGTCCTGTCAGGTCAAAAGCCGCTCCCTTAAAGGCGGTAGAGGTGGCCCAACGGCTTTGGGGTGCGGAGCGGGAGGCCTGCCGCAACCATAGTTCAGCCGCAGTTGCCCCGGCCTTGGGGGGAAAACAAAGGGTTCCCACCCAACAGCTATTTACCTGATTGACCGATTTCGGCCTACCTAGCCCTGTCCAGGGGGGCAGGGTGAGAGGTTGGCGGCCAATCAAATCTTTAAAGGCTTGCCAGTTTTTAGAAAAATTTTTTCGCCAGCGCATCGCCCGCGATTCGTCGATCGCCCCTACCCCCTGGGCACTAATCTGCCCTCCTAACCAGGGAGACAGCTCGATCAGGCAGGTGGTGGCTCCCGCTTGCATGGCCTGAGATGCCGCCGCCACTCCCCCCAGGCTACCGCCAATGACAACCACCTCGCAGTTCCAGACTTCCTCGGCGATGGGTAGGGGAGCCAGGTTCGGCCGACCATTGGCCGCCTGGATCTGGCGAATACCCGTAGCCACCTCCGCCCGATTGATAATCTGGCTAACCGGACGTTGAACCATAGCTACGGGGTCACGCCAGTGCTCACTAACACTGCGAAAGGCCACCAGCAACAGGCTGCTCAAGCTGAAGCATAGGATCACCAGGACTGAGATACGCCTCAATCTCTGCTGACCCCGTTTGCGCTTCAGGGGGAGGGAACGGTAGCGACGATGCTCTACCATGGGCAGGGCTTTAGGAAACTTCAGGTATCGTCTGTGAGTGTAGCAATCAAAAGGATGGGTGATGCAATAAAGTTACATCACCCGCTTACCCTGATCAAAGTTAACAACTTCACGACAGGAAATCTCCGTTCCCCTTGATTTCCCCGAGATACCCTTAACCGTGGGGAACCCTGGCTTTAAACCGACTACCATCTATTCTAGAGACAGCTCTGCTGATGCCGAGTCGGCCCAGGCTCAGGAACCCAACTCCCATAATTAAGAAGTTACTGGCGATGGTAATACTTTTTTTGACCGCACCGTTTTTAGCATTTTCGGTCATGGTAAAGGCTTGAGACTCAATAGATTTGAGGGCATTCTCAAAGTCTTTGGGGGTGGCTTTGGCTTGTATCTCAGGATTACTCCGACTTTGCTCTACCTGGGTTTGCAACTGTTGAGCCCGCTGACTAATTTGGTTGATGGTTTGGGCTTGAACCTTGAGTCCATCGGAAATAACCAGAACACAGGTGAGTAGATAGGCCACACCTAAACCCAGGCCCAGGTAGGATAAGGACTTACGCCGCATGGTGGTATCCCAGCAGCCATAAATGAGTAGGGCCACACCGAAGACCAGGACGATACTGCGATCGCCCACCTGCTGTAATACCCCAAAGCGCCATAGGGCTCCACCCCCCATGGGTAAAACTATCCCAAGAACATCGGCTAAAAAACCAACGATACAAATTAAACCGACAATGCGGGCGATCGCCTGACCGACCGGAGCCCCAATAGGAGCTTGACTGATAGAATTAGCCATAGGGAATAACCTTGTTTAACTAAAGTCTGTTTAATACATAAATCTAAGGGTAGTTAGATCCCCTAAGAACCTTACCGATGAATTTCGGCTCCTGGGGCAACGGGTAAAGTAACGGGTAAAGGATGACTAGATCCAGTAACCCTGGGCCGTTTCTTAAGGATCGCCATGACAGCATAGTAATAGACGGTGAATAAGACCGCAGAAAAAATTTGAGCCCCCCAGGTATTATGCCAGAAATTAAAGACAGCCTCTCCCCAGTAAACAGAGGCAAGGGCCAGCAGCATAATGCGGGGAACGTTAAACAAGAACGCCAGCCCGATACCTATTAGCATAATCAAAGCTACCCGGTGCCATTTCTGTTGATACAGGATGCCCATTACCAGGCCCGTGGCCGCCATCGTTAGAGCCATGCTGAATCCGTTACAGGGTTCCCCTACCGCTACACTGCCGTGGGGGGGCAGTAGGACAAAATGGGCCTCGGCTACGGCTGGTTGACCAATCAGCCTTAAACCAAAGGCACCCGCCTGAGCCATCACCCGCTCTAACCACCCACTGGGAGTAAACACCGCCCACACCGTTCGACCGAAAACCGCTGGCTGGGGATAGGCGGTGAGCAGAGCCATCATTACGGGTAAGCGATACTTAAGGAAAAAACTGGGTCCCCAAGAGCTCACGGCAATGCCAGCCAGAATCACCACCCAGAGCATTGCCTGGGGCCAGATGGCGAAACGACAGAAGGGAAATAGAATCACTCCACCCAAAATCATCAGGTATCCCATGGCCCGATCAGCCTCGGAGGCCTCTAATTGGGCAATATCGTGACGATTTTTCCAGAGCTGGTGGAAACCGATGGCCAGACAACCCGCCACTAAGGGAAAGCCCGCTGAACCCTGGGCGGCTCGGGTAACCACTCGGGGAGCCCAGGCCACCAGATATATCAGCCCAGCGGTTAGTCCCAGTAGTACAGTGTAACCATGCCAGCTAGCCAAGGCTGTTTCCAGGCAGGCTAGGCTCCAGCGTCTAAACTTAGTAAGGTACTTTTTAATATTCATTCCAATATTATTTCAATGCTCTACGCCGATTATCACTATGGCAATCAAGATAACCTGGATCTACGTTCTTCTATTTTAGGCAGAGTTGTCTGCCATCTCTAGATTTTATTGGTTGCTTCACTAAAACTCTAAAAAAGTTCCAGGTTTTTGCGATCTATAGCCGTAGCTAGCCCTCCCTTTTGGATGTCGCGCTATCCGAGACTCTTTGGTCAGTTAGGCGACGTCCAGTTGACCAGCTACCTGACTGGCTCAAACCATGAAAATCCACCCCTATCCTCCGTTCCTTTTCCCAATCGGGATAGGGTCTTGAAGTATAGAGGCAGATAGGGGTGATGAATAGGTTCGAGTGCTATTCAATCCACTCGGCCCTTGGCGTTCTAGCCAAAGCGACCCTAGGCGCTCAGCTCCTGGCTGTCTTGCTGCTTTTTACGCAGAGCCGCCACACCCATGCCAATCAGACCAGGTAACAGGGCTGGGGTGGGCACCGCCGCCGCACTAGAGGGAGCACTAAAGTTGGAAATGGTGGCATAACCAGCACCAAAAGCATTGCCGCCATAACCAGTATTATCAGGAAGGGTGATAATGCCGAAGGCGAAGGTGGAACCAGCAGCGAGGAAAGGTGAGGTATAGGTTCCAGTGCTTCCGTTGGTATCGACTAAGAAACCTGCAACCGGGTTATTATTAATCACCAGGATAAACGGATCAAATCCATCAGCATCGTAGGTTCCATAGGAATAGTTGAAGGAAACCGTACCCGCAGCCTTCAGAGTGGTTTGGATATAGGTGACACCAGAGTATCCACCAGTGCTCGGCGGAGAACCGCCATAATAGTTGCCTCCGTATAGGGTGATGGAACTGGCGGTGCCCGAACTAGGGGTTACAAAGCCGTCGGTAACCTGGGGGCCACCGTGTATAGGTGCGTCCAAATTGATCAACTGCCAATTAGACAGGGCGTAGTCCCCATAGAAACCCGTTGCGCTGGCAGGCTGCAGGTCTACCAAAACCATGGTGGCGGCAATACCAGCAGATACAAGTCCAGCCTTTAGTAAGGTAGTTGTCATAACAAACTCCGATTAGTCAACAGTAAAAGCAATGTCGTAAAACCAGGACTTCGAACCAGTTAGGATGAACTAGTAAGTGAGACTTGGAAAAAAGAAAAGACCTAGATAGACTAATCAGCCAACCTAGAAACTATAACTGACCAACTTAACAGCCCCATACCCTTTACATTAACCACTCAGAAAGTGATGAAATGAACGGATAGGAACTTAGGCTGGCCAGTACAATTCTTACTTAATAGATTCATAGCTAACACCAGGCAAGGCCAACAATCAGATCACCACAGATCACAAAAGTGTATAAAAAGCGATCTTTACGTAAGTGTTTACCCTTATTTTCTCCGTAAGTATATTAAAGCTATTTGCTGGGTTATCGTCAACTGCTTTCCAGGTCTCTTCATCAGACCCTTATATTCTATATTTCTGGATCAAGTCTCTGGTATAGCCGTAGTCGCCTTTAACGAGGCGGCAAGAATGTTTGAAAAGGCTTAGTCCAGTGAAAGGTTTTGCCGAAGGTCTCAAGCACCCTTTGCGGCGAGTCAGAACGCTGATGAATTTGTCTGACGGGGCGATAGTTTACAACCCTGGCCCTGGGGTATGGGGCGGAGGCAAGCCAGAACGCCTACTCAGTTTTCCCTACCCACTACTCTCAGCCTTCTGGCCACAGCGATACTAGGCATTGCCATGCTAAATTCCCTACCCATCGCCGACATTCTCACCGCTGCTGATTTAATCCAGGCCTATGAGGCCGGTCAGCGAAATTTTGAATATCTGGTCTTGCCAGGGGTTGATCTGAAGGGGGCTGACTTCAGCTATGCCGACTTGAGTGGGGTCAATTTAAACCAGGCTAACCTGCGGGGGGCCGACCTCAGCTATGGCAATCGGACGGAGGCTGACCTGAGCCAGGCTGATCTGCGGGGGGCCATGCTGATTGGTACTAATTTGAAAACGGCCATCCTTCAGGATACCCAGCTCACCACCGCCGATTACGACCCTGACTCCACCCACTTTCCTTCTGCCTTTGATCCCCAGGACTATGGGCTGAGGTCCGA